>DASVTY010000109.1:0-42192 GCA_036387315.1 Pyrinomonadaceae bacterium | reverse complement strand
AGTTTGAGCGAGCTGCTCGGACGAGACGAGAGCGATTTGCTCCAATCTAATTACCAATCAATCGTTCACGAAAGCGATCTGCCCCCGCTCGAAGCGAAAATCGAAGGTCTGCTGGCAGGCGAGTTTCCGGCTTGTCAGATGGAAGTGCGGCTGATCAGACGGGACGAAAAAGAAGTTTGGGCGCTTTTGAGCGCTTCGACCGCCGGCGACGCGCAAAATTCGGTCAAACACCTGATTTTTCAAACTCAAGACGTGACGCTCCGCAAAAACGCCGAAGACAAGCTCCGACACGACGCCTCCCACGACGCGCTGACCGGGCTGCCGAATCGCGCTTCTTACACGCGAAAGCTCGAACAGGCGCTGGAGCGGAGCAAGGAAACGGGCAAATTGATTGCGGTTTTGTTTCTCGATCTGGACGGCTTCAAGCTCGTCAACGATTCTTTAGGTCACGTCGTCGGCGACGATTTGCTCAAAGGCACGGCGGCGCGTCTGCTCGAATGCCTGCGCGGGCGCGACACGGTGGCGCGTCTGGGCGGCGACGAATTTACGATTCTTCTGGAAGATTTGCCCGACATTAGTCAGGCGGTGCGCGTCGCCGAGCGCATTAAGCAGCGATTGAGCGACCCGTTTGAGCTTGCCGGTCAGGAGATTTTTATCGGCACGAGCATCGGAATTGCTACGAGCGAAATCGCTTACGCGGATACGAGCGAAATTTTGCGCGACGCCGACGCCGCAATGTATCAGGCGAAAGCGCGCGGAAAAGGCTGTTACGTCGTTTTCGATCAGGAAATGTATGCCAACGCAAGCCGCCTGCTGCGTCTGGCGAACGATTTGCGGCGCGCTGCGGAACGCGGCGAATTGATGGTTCATTATCAGCCCGTGCAATGTCTCGATACCGATGAAATCTGTAGTTTTGAAGCCCTCGCTCGCTGGAATCATCCGGTTTTCGGGGTTTTAATGCCTTCGGAGTTTGTCCCGCTCGCCGAAGAAAACGGTTTGATAAATCAGATTGACAGTTGGATACTGGCGGAAAGCTGCCGCCAGATGCGCGAATGGCAAAAATCCGGTTTAGTCAATCCCGAAATAACAATCAGCGTCAACGTCTCGACCAGACAATTCGCTCAAAACGGCTTGGTCGAAAACGTCCGCCGTATTTTACGTGAAACCGGGCTGAACGCCGCTTGCCTGCAGCTTGAGATTACCGAAAGCGCAATGGCGAAGAATCTGAAAAACACGGCGCGCGTATTAAAAGAATTGAGCCGAATCGGCGTTTCGATTGCGCTCGACGATTTCGGCACCGGCTATTCGTCGCTCAGCTATTTACACGAATTTCCGATTTCGACTTTAAAAATTGACCGCTCGTTCATCACCCGAATGAGCGAAGAATCGGACGGCGCGGAAATCGTTCGCGCAATTATCGCTCTGGCGCGAAATATGCAAATGCGCGTGGTCGCCGAAGGAATCGAAACGCTCGAACAACTCGAACAGCTCCGCCAGATGAATTGCGATTTCGGACAAGGATTTTTATTTTCGCAGCCGGTTCCGGCGAGCGAAGTTGCAAATTGCATCAACTCCTCAAATCTCAAATCAATTGCTCACCGCGAATCAATCCGCCGCGGCAATCTGCGTTTAGTTTCAAACGGTTAATTTCTGAGAACAATTAGACTAAGACTTCTGCGGGCGAAGCTCTTCTTCGCCCGTTTTTCTTTTTTTTACAAACATCCGCAAAATCTCGGCAGGCACCGCGTCTGTCGCGATGAGTGATTGAGAACAACGATTTAAAACAAAGATTTATGCGAGAACATTCGAACGAAACACGAAAATCACAAAACGCGGCGAAAGAAAATCCTGTCGGAATTATAGCTTCGTTGTTCGGCTGTCATCACCGGCAATTGAGCCGCCCGTTTTCGAGCCTGAACGACAGTTACCGAGTTTGCATAAAATGCGGCGCGCGCCGCCGCTTTAACCCGAACACATTGCAAACATTCGGCAGATTTTATTTCTCGCCGGTCGCGGCAAACGCGATCCGAGATGAAAAACGATAACCCGCTTTTTCCCCGCCCGTTCTTTTCCAGCCCGCTACAATCCGCCTGCCGAAAAGCGCGACTCGCCGGTCTCCGGCTTCGAGTCGCGCTTTTACTTTGCCCGACGAATTCCGTCTCGCTTGAACTTTTCGCCGCAAACTCTTTATAGTCGCCTTTGACCTTTTAACTGACGGAGATTAACTGAAAGTGGCGGAAGCGGAAACTGCAATCGAAAAAGCCAAATCGCAATTGCGGCAAAGCGCGCATCGCGTCGGCAGCCGCTTTGCCGCAAAGCGCGCTTTCGTTGCTTATCTCGCCATTCTCGGTCCCGGAATTATCGCGGCGAACGCCGGAAACGACGCCAGCGGAATTGCCACTTACTCGACTGTCGGCGCGGCTTACGGATACGGCTTGCTCTGGATTTTTACGCCGATGCTGCTCAGTTTAATTGTCGTTCAGGAAATGTGCGCGCGGATGGGCGTCGTGACGGGCAAAGGTTTGGCTGATTTAATCCGCGAGCAATTCGGCGTGCGCTGGACGGCGCTGGTGATGCTCGCTCTGCTCATCGCCAACCTAGGCGTTATCATTTCCGAATTTGTCGGCATCGCGCAGGCGTCCGAATTATTCGGCATTCCGCGTTATGTCACTGTTCCGCTGACCGCAAGCTTGATTTGGTGGCTGGTCGTGCGGGGAACGCAAAAGCGCGTCGAGCAGGTTTTTCTGGCGATGTCGCTCGTTTTTTTGTGTTACGTCGCGTCGGCTTTTCTTGCGCGCCCGAATTGGTCGGCGGTTGCCGAAGGCTTTGTCACGCCGAGCATAACTTTTGAGGCTGGCTATCTTTTTATGATTGTCGCCACTATCGGCACGACGATTACGCCGTTTATGCAGGTTTTTGTGCAGTCGTCGGTGGTCGAAAAGGGAATGGACAAGGACGACATCAATCTGGCGCGCGCTGATGTTATTGTCGGAACGCTTTTCGCAATGATGATTGCCGCATTTATCGTTATTTCAACCGCCGCGACGCTGAATGTACAAGGCGTCCGCGAAATTGATTCGGCGGCAACCGCTGCCGCCGCGCTCGCGCCGGTTGCCGGAAATTATGCTAAAGTGCTGTTCGCCGTCGGATTATTCGGCGCGGCGATGCTGGCGATGGGCGTGCTGCCGCTCGCGACGGCTTACAGCTTGAGCGAAGCGCTCGGTTTTGAAAAAGGCTTGTCGCACAGCTTTCGCGAAGCGCCGATTTTTCTGGGGATTTTTACGACCTTAATCATCATAGGCGGCTCGGTCGCGCTCGTTCCGAACATTCCGCAGATTCAGCTTTTGCTGTTTACGCAATGCATCAACGGTTTGCTGCTGCCCGTGCTGCTCGTGGCGATTTTACTGCTCGTCAACAAACGCGAAATTATGGGGGAATTTGCCAACAACCGATGGCTGAATCTAGCTGCAATTGCGGTAACAATCGTGACTTCGACGCTTTCGCTGTCGCTGCTCGGATTGACCGTTTATAATTTGATTTTCTGATGCCGACTTCCGCCAAAAGCCGTCTGCTGGCGTGGCTCGTCCCGCTGGCATTAACCATTGCGGTAATCATCGCCGTTAACATCGCCGCGCCTTTTTTAGTCGAGCGCACCGCCGAGTTTTTCGATGAAGGAATATCTCGAAAAATGGCGCTCGATACTTTCGACACTTTTTTGCGGCTTTTAAAAGTCCTGCTCTGGATGTCGCTCGTCGTCGTCATCGTCAGAATTTTCACCTCGATTGTTTTCACGTCGGCTTTTGACGCCAAAAGAGGCAAGCGAACTTCCATTCTGATTCGCAACATTTTTTCGATTACGGTTTATCTCGTCGCCTTTTTTATCATTTTTAAATCGCAGTATCCGAATATTGATCTCGCCGCAGTTTTTACGACGAGCGCGATTTTGGGCGTCATTTTAGGTCTCGCTTTGCAGGACACGCTCGGCAATTTATTCGCCGGACTTTCGCTTCAAGCCGACCAGCCGTTTGCAGTCGGCGATGTGATAAATATTCCGAACAAAGGCAAAGGCGTCGTCGAAATGGTGACGTGGCGCGGATTGAAAATCCGCACGTTTCAAAACAAACTGCTGATTATCAGCAATACGAATCTCGGCAGAGAAACTTTTGAGGTCGCGCCGCGCGATAATTTAAACGCCCGCCTCGTTTTCTTCAACACGCTTTACACCGATTCGCCGACCAAAACAATTCACGTCGTCCGCGAAGCCGTCCGGGAAGCCGAAAACGTCTCGCAAAAAATCAAACCCATCGTCCGAATCCGCGATTTGGGTGCAAGCGGAATTGATTGGGAAGTTAAATATTGGCTCGACGATTATGCCAAACACAACGATACCGATGCGCTCGTCCGCAAACGCATCTGGTACGCCTTTCTGCGCGAAAACATCAATTTTGCTTACCCGACGCAAACTCTCTACATCAAACGCCGCGCGCGCAAAGCCAAGGTCGAGGACGAAGCCTACCCGGTTTTCGAGCGGTTATCGGCTATCGAAATTTTCGAGCCTTTAAATGACGAAGAAACGATGCAGCTCGCCAAAGAAACTCTGCGCCGAGTGTTTGCGCCGGGCGAGACTATTATCCACGCGGGCGACGCGGGCGAGACGATGTTTGTCATCAATCGCGGCAGCGTCTCGGTTCAGCTTCCAGAAGAGTCGGGCGGCAACGGCGCGGCAAACAAACCGCGCGTTTTGGCGACTTTAACTGAAGGAAAATTTTTCGGCGAAATGGCTCTGCTGACCGGCGAGCCGCGCTCGGCAACAGTCGTCGCGGTTGAAGAAACCGAAGTCTTTGAAATCGGACACGAGGCGGTCAAAAAACTTTTCGTGGACAACCCGTATCTCGTCGAATCGTTGAGCCGGGCGGTCGCCGAACGCCGCGCTTTGCTGAACTCTTCCGCCGAACGGCAGCCCGGAGAAGTCGAACGCGACCACGCCGGAATTTTCGCCGCCGTCAGAAGGTTTTTCAAAATGGGTTAAAATTTAAAGAAGTTTGACGAATCAGACTTTCTCGAATACGGTGCTTTGTCCTGATTGCAATTACACAGGTTTGTTCTTGTGGTTAAATCAACCGAATTTTCGCTCGTATCCGGCAAAAATTACAGAAAAAAATAGCCGGACTCCGAATAATTCGACTAAACCTTTTTTTGTTTTGATTTAGGAAAAAAGAAAAAGACCGAGCACCAAAAGAAAAACCGCGCCGGCGGCGACGGTGACGCCCCGCTTTGACCCGCGTTGCTCGGTTTGACCGAGATAATACGAGACGGCGGCTAAAACTCCAATCAGGGCATAAAAAAGACCTCTTGAAGTTGACGGCGTAAACAAGAAAACGACCGCCGATATTACCAGCAACAACAAACAAGGTATTAAAACTCGCATCTTTTTTCTCTCCCTATCTTAAAAACTCGTTTTGAGAGCTTTTTTAGATAAGTCTCGGTTTGTTTTGGTAAACCGTAAAGATAATGGTCAATATTCGCTGCATAATCTCGCGGAAGTCCGGTGTCTTGAGCAATATCCAGAAAACTTGCGGCGCTGTCATTTTCGTTTCCGTCATATTCTTCGACAGTTAATTTAACGCGCCGCCCTTCTTCCATTTTGAAATGCTGAATGGGGCGCAAAACTCCGTTTTCGTAAATCGCATCGATTGTTTGCATTTGCAGAAAACTCCTTTCGCAAACGACATTTTCTCACTTTTCAATGCCGCCGCAAAAACTTTGCTATTTTTGATTTGTACCGCCGGTCATCATCAAACCGATTTCCTCGACATTTGCTGTGGCGGCTTCCATTTCTCCGACAATCGAGCCGTCGTGAATTACCAAAATCCGATCCGACAAAGACATTACTTCCTCAAGCTCTGCCGAAACCAGCAAAATCGCGCTGCCCGCGTCGCGCAATTCAATCAGCTTGCGGTGAATAAATTCGATTGCGCCGATATCAACGCCGCGCGTCGGCTGCGAAACGAGCAGCAGCTTCGGATTTAAATCAAACTCACGCCCGATCACAAGTTTTTGCTGGTTGCCGCCGGAAAGAGTTCGCGCGGGCAAAGCCCTGTTTGCCGGACGCACGTCAAAGTTTTTAACGATGTGATTGATTTTGTTTCCGATGGCGGCAAAACTCAAAAAGCCGGAATCGGTCGAAATCGGTTTTGAGTAATGCGTTCCCAGAATCGAGTTTTCCGCCAAATCGAAATCGAGCAGCAAACCGCGCCGGTGACGATCTTCCGGAATGTGAGCGATCCCGAGATTTTTGCGTTTCCTCGCGTTTAAATTCGCAATATTTTTGCCTTGAAATTCGATTTTGCCGCTCAGATGCGCGGGCGAAACTAAACCCGCAATCGCTTCTATCAATTCGGTCTGCCCGTTTCCTTCGACTCCGGCAATTCCGACAATCTCGCCCGCGCGCACTTCGAATGAGACATTTTTAAGCCGGTGATTTTCGCCCGCGCCGGAAACTTTCAGATTTTCAACTTTTAAAACAGCTTCGGTGGGATTTGCCGCTGATTTTTCGACGCGCAAAAGCACGTCGCGCCCGACAATCATTCGCGCCAATTCTTTCGCGTTCGTTTCGCTCGTTTTAACTTCGCCGACCGTTTTCCCGTCGCGCATCACGGTTACGCGGTCTGAAATCGCTAAAACCTCGTCTAATTTGTGCGTGATGATGACGATTGTTTTGCCCTGCTCGCGCATTCCGCGCAAAATCTGGAAAAATTCTACGACTTCCGGCGGAGTCAAAACGGCGGTCGGCTCGTCCAGAATCAAAATCTGCGCCTCGCGGTAAAGCGCCTTTAAAAGCTCGACTCTTTGCTGTTGCCCGACCGAAAGATTTTCAATCACGGCGTCCGCGTTTACCGACAAACGGAATTCTTCGGAAAGCCGACGGATTTTCTGTTTCGCTTCATTCAAATCGAGATTCGCCGCACCGCCCGTTTCCGCTCCCAAAATGATATTTTCGGCGACGGTCAACGTGTCAACAAGCATAAAATGCTGATGCACCATCCCGATTCCCTGCCGGATCGCATCGTGCGGCGAGCGAATCTTCACGGTTTCACCGTCAACCAAAATCTCGCCCGCGTCCGGCGTGTAAAAGCCATAAGCGACGCGCATCGCCGTAGATTTGCCCGCGCCGTTTTCGCCGACAATCGCGTGAATCGTACCTTTTTCGATTTTTATTGAAACGTCATTATTTGCCGTGACATTTCCGAAGCGTTTTGTAATGTTTTTTAATTCGAGCATTTTTTCTTTGCAACAAAGCACATTATTACTGGATTGGTTTTCCTGTAATTTCTCTTTTGTAATAAGGTGGGAATTCATTCTTACCGAGACGCCGCAACGCGACTTCAGTCGGCAACCAATTTTCTCCTTTTTGTGAAATCTTTTTCCAATAAAGATTGTCACCCTCAATTTTCAATTCAACAACGACTGTTCCGCCAAAGTTACTTTTTAATTTAATTTCCGCAATATTGTCTTTAATAATGCCTCTAAATTTTGTGTCGTCAATATATGCATTAAACTGTGATAAGGATGTAAGAGTACCAATGATTTTACTACCTTTTCGTTCAATTGATATATCAAGCGCATCTTGCGGCACATCTTCTATCTTGAACGCGGGATCATCACGAAAATCCGGCGGCATTTGACTTTTATTCTTTCCATAAACAGCCCAATTCCACTCGCCTTCAAATTTCACTTGTTTATTTGAATTTTGTGCTGAAACTTTGATTGTTGTTCCAAAACAAACAACTACAATTAGTATCAAAAAGAAGTTTAAAGTCTTCATTTGCGTCTTACCTTATTATTTCGCCATCGCGTCGGTAACTTTGATTTCTCCGGCGATGATTTTGCCTTTAGCTTCTTCGATTTTCTGAATCTCTTCGGGCGTGATTAAAGATTTGTTGTGTTCGTCCATTGCGTAAGCGACGCCGTCTTTGTCCAGCCCGAAAACGTGGAAACCGCCGTTAAATTTGCCCGCCTGCACTTCTTTGACGACATCGAAAACCGCATTATCAACGCGCTTGACCATGCTCGTTAAAACAAAACCGGGTTTGAGCATATTCTGGTTTGAATCAACGCCGATGACAAAAGCGCGCGCCTGTCCGTTTTCGTCTTTTCCGGCTTGCTCCACGGCGTCAAAAACTCCCAAACCCGAGTTTCCGGCGGCAGTGAAAATCACATCCGCGCCTTTTGACATCATTGAGAGCGCGAGTTCCTTGCCTTTGCCCGGATTGTTCCACGCCGCGTCCGTCACGCCGACGTAGGAATCTGCGACGCGGATGTTCGGATTAACGCTGCGCGCGCCTTCTTCGTAGCCGGTTTCAAAACGGTGAATCAGCGGAATATCCATTCCGCCCAGAAAACCGACGACGCCGGTTTTGGATTTTTTCGCGGCGAGCATTCCGACGAGATACGAGCCTTCGTGTTCGCGGAAAATGAGCGAAGCGACATTTGGCAGCGGTTTGCCTTTTTCGTCCAGAATCACGCCATCAACAATCGCAAAATGAATGTTCGGATAATCGCGCGCGACTCGTTCCATAATCGGACCTTGCGCGAAACCGACGCCAATCACGAGATCGTAACCGCGTTCGGCAAATGCGCGCATCGCCGGTTCGATATTGTTCGGCGTTCCCGGTTCGACATCGCGCACGACTGCTCCAAGCTCTTTCTGCGCGCGCACGACGCCTTCCCAAGCCGCCGCGTTAAAGGAGCGGTCGTCTTTGCCGCCAATGTCGAACACAATTCCGACCCGCGTTTTTCCTTTTTCTTCAGCCAAAATTTGCCCAGTCGAACAAGCCGACGAGAAAATTACCGCACAAATCAAACAGATAAAAGCGATGAAAAAGAATTTTGATTTCATAAAATTATTTCGCAGTTTCAATTCCGGCATTTCGTAAAATTTGATCGAACGGCGCTTCGAGGTCTTCGGCTTTAACGCCGCCTTCGCTGCTTGCGCCGTCAGAATAAACGACAAACTTTCCGCATTCAAAGCTTATAGCGACATCAACAATTTTTCCATTGTCGCCGACGGCTCTTAATGCGTGATGCGGATTAAAACAAGCCGCAGGTTCTGCACCAGCCATTCCGCGGATAAAAGCGCCTTTCACGTCTTTCTGATGCTGAACGGTGTCAATTTCGGTTTTTCCCGAAATCTGATAACCCTGAAAATTTTCCGATGCTTCCGTTTGCCGTTCGGGTTTGAGCGCGTAAAGCGTCAATTTGCTGCTGTTTAAAAAAATCTGGTAAGAGTCTGCCGGAAACGCGCTTTTGATTTCCGCCATTGTCGTTTCGGGTATCGTCAGCCGCTGAAAGACGTAAATTCCCCAGCCGACGAGGCTGACGGTAATTAAAAGAAATAAAATAGCAATTTTAACGTTCATATTTTGAGTTTACGGAATACTGGCTTTGATCAAACTGAGGGGAGCGGCGGGTTCTTCGCCGATTTGAAACGCTTTCAGCAAAGTTTCGCCCGCCCGCGCGGCTTGCGCGTTGTCGCGGCAATACAAAATGCCGAGCGTCTCGTCCGTTTTTATTTCATCGCCGATTTTCTTCTCGCAGGCGAAACCGACTCCGAAATCAATTCGATCTTCGACTTTGATACGCCCGCCACCGATTGCGCTGACGGCTTCGCCGACCGCCCGCACGTCAACCGCCGTGATAAAACCCGATTGAGCGGCTTTGACCGGAATTTGCAGCAGATTGCGCTCAAGTAAGCGTTCAGGTTCATCGGCAACTTTTGCGTCGCCGCCTTGAATTTCGATATTTTGGCGGAATTTTTCGAGCGCAGAGCCGTCGCGCAATTTTTCTTCGCAAATCTTTCTGGCGTTTTTCAAATTAACCGCTATTTTTGTCAGCGACAGCATTCGCGCCGTTAAATCGAGCGACAATTCCAGCGTCGCTTCAAATCCCGTTTCCATTTCGCCGCGCAAAATCTTGATGCATTCGTAAACTTCGAGCGCGTTGCCGACATATTTTCCGAGCGGCTGATTCATATCCGTGACGACCGCCTGCGTTTTGACGCGGCAGGCGTAACCAGTTTCCGCCATCGCTTTGCCGAGCGCGCAGGAGTCTTCAAATTCGGTCATAAACGCGCCGCTCCCGGTTTTCACGTCCAAAACGAGCGCGTCCAAACCTTCCGCCAGCTTTTTCGACATAATCGAAGCGACAATTAGCGGAATATATTCAACCGTAGAGGTCGCATCGCGCAAAGCGTAAAGTTTTTTGTCCGCCGGAGCGATTTCCGGCGTTTGACCGCACATCGCAAAACCGTGCGAGCGAACGATTTTTTTAAATTCTTCGAGCGAAAGATTGACGTTGTAACCCTTAATGGATTCGAGCTTGTCGAGCGTCCCGCCGGTGTGTCCGAGTCCGCGCCCGGAGATCATCGGGACAGCGATGCCGCAAGCCGCCGCGAGCGGCGCAATTATCAAGGAAGTTTTGTCGCCGACGCCGCCCGTTGAATGTTTATCGGCTTTCGGCGCTTCGATGTCGGAAAAATCCAGAACATCGCCCGAATGCAGCATCGCTCCGGTCAAAAACGCCTGTTCATCAGAATTCAACCCGCGCGTAAAACAAGCCATCAACAGAGCGGAAATCTGATAATCAGCCCAGCGTCCGTCGGTTACGCCGCCGACGAAATTGGCGATTTCCTTTTCAGTCAAACTCCCGCCGTCGCGTTTTTTTCTGAGAATCTCCTGTGGTCTAAACATTTAAATTTTCTTTTCTTCCGCCGAAAATATCACAGCGGCGCTTATTTAGTCACTTCCTACTTTTAAAATCTGAATTCACGGATGGATTTTTCAACGCCGAGACGCCGAGTTTTTTTAGAAAAGAATTGAGAAAATCTAGCGGCTTCTCACTCGAACTTCTCTTTTCTATCTTTAATTTCTCGGCGTCTCGGCGTTTCAACTTTTCTTAACTTAAACGAAAGTTTTAAAAATCGTAAAGAAACCGCCCCTTCCTTGCTTGCACGGCGGCGCGTGTGCAAAAATTCTTGCAATTAATAAACAAATTTTAGAAGGAGATTTTTTACAATGGAAAATGAAAACGCGGCAGCAACCGAAACTGCCACTGAAACCGCGCCCGAACAAAACGGCGGCGAAACCGCAGATACAGCGGAGAAACCACCTGAAGAAGAAGTAACTTACAACGCCGTGCAAAAAGACGGACACGTCACCGCGATCTGGGAAATGCAAGGTCGCCGCCATCTTCGCACGATTGACCCGCGCTCGCGCGAAGGTCTGGAAATCTTACGGCTCTTCACCGCAGAACACGAATAATCAATTACGAATTAACAATTACGAATTACGAATTAATGATTTTTAAAATATTCTACAATTCGTAATTTGTAATTTGTAATTCGTAATTGATTTCCGTAGTTCTAACTTCTAAATTTTTCCCAATCGCCCCAAATCGCCAAAGTTACGCCGACGGATTGCAGATTGACAAAGAAAGTCTTTCCGTCGCGGCTGAAAGTCGCTCCGGCAAACTCGCTCGATTCCAATTTCGGCACAATATTTTTGGCGAAATCGGCGACTTTGCCATCGGGCGTTAAAATCCTCACGTAATTGCTGGGCGATAATAGTTGACCGAGATAATTGCTGTCTTCACACATAAACAGCAGGCGGCTTTTCGGATGCGTGCAGATGTTGTCGGGCATATCGAGCAGCTCGCGGTCGGGCGATTCAAAGAGCAGAGTCAAATGCCCTTCGTCACGATTTTTTCTTTCATAAAGCCAGATTTGCCCGCCGCCGTTGTCGCCGCCTTTTGACGAGACAAAATAAACGCGATTGCGGTCGGCAAAACAGCCTTCGAGCTTGACGAATGCCGCGCCGCCTTTTGCTTTTCCCTGTTTGTAAACCGCTACTTCGTCAACGTCCGCTTCTTCCGGGTTCGGATTGTCAATCGTTACCCAAACCGCGTCGAAAGCTTCTCCGATTTTGCGCCCTTTCCGCATATCGAGATTCGGGCGATTTTTGACCGCGAGCATCTGCAAAGTGCCGCCTTCAACAAGACGATTTGCTTTCTTCGGAATGAATCGGTAAAAACCGGCTTCGATTCCATAATTCAGTGGGTCTTCCGTCAAATAAACGATTCCCTTATCGTCAATTGCAATCGCTTCGTGACAAAAACGCCCCATTGCCGTGAGCGGCACGGGCGGCAAATTGTTGTCTGCCGAAGCCGAAACTTCAAAACAATAACCGTGCGGCTTTTGAAAACCGCCCTGTTTTTTGCCGTTAACGGTAATTTCCGTTTTTCCGAGCGCCGTTTCCTCGCACGAAATCCAGCTTCCCCAAGGCGTTCGCCCGCCCGCGCAGTTAACCAAAGTTCCGCTCAAGGAAACAAAATCGCGTTCGATAAGACGAGTTTTCGGATTAATGACAAGCGTTGTTGTCCCGCCGCCAGCCGCTTCATCGTAATGATTCGACGCGCCGATTGAAATGTCGGGCTGCGGCGTTTTGTTGCTGACCTCGTGATTGCGAATGAGCCGCAATTCGCCTTTGACATCAAATGCCGACATTCCGTCGTGCAGACGCGGCGTCGGTCGTCCGTCTTTCATTACATCGCCTTTTTTCCCGACGACCGTATATTCAAAACCTTTTGGCAAAGCGAGAATCGTCTCGCCCGTATTTTTGGCAGCCGTCGGAATTAGCTCGCCGAATCCGGCGGCTTTTAAATTTTTCAGACTTCCGTTTTCAGCAAAGATTTCCGCTCTGCGCGCAAAACCGGAAAACATCAAACTGCTGGTTGCCGCCGCAGCCGTTAATAAAAAATTACGCCGATTCATATTTCCTCGATAACTGTTTTAAAACAATTGTAAACCTTTGGCTTGAGTTTGCTCTAGTCTGGTTAAAAAGGTGTTGCGAGAAATTTCCCGCGCACCTAAAACCGAAAGATGCGGAGTCATCACTTGTGCGTCGAGCCAATCTGCGCCGCGCGTTTGAAGATGTTCGATTAAAAAAAGCAGCGCGAGCTTTGAAGCGTTCGAGCGCAAATGAAACATACTCTCGCCGCAAAACACGCCGCCCGCATCAACTCCGTAAAGCCCGCCGACTAATTCTCCGCTTTCCCAAACCTCGACGCTGTGCGCGTCTCCCGCTTCGTGCAATTCGATATAAGCGCCGATAAAATCTGAGGTTATCCAGGTTCCCGCCTCTTGATTTCTTTTCACGCGGGCGCAGTTTTCGATGACTTGGGGGAAAGCGCGGTCAATCGTAAATTCAAACCGCGTTTTTCGTCGCTCGCGCTCCAAACTTTTCGGAATGTGCAATTCCGCAAACTCTAAAATCGCCCGCCGCTCCGGGCAAAACCAGGGCAGCGGCAAACCGTCAATATGCCACGGAAAAATGCCTTTGCGATAAGCGCGCCGCAGATTTTCCACCGTCATTTTGCCGCCGAAATGAATTATATCGCTCGCATCGTAATAATAATTGCCGAACAAAATCCAGTCGGAAAAACGGTGCGTGTGCGGATTGGGAAAATCAATCAACTTCACATGATAATTAAACCACAGAGACACAGAGACACAGAGAAGTTAAAGAAATTTAACTTAAAATTCTCTGTATCACGGAGCGGATGGTTAATTAAACCGTCTTGGTTTTCCATTTTCCGCGCCGGAAAAGAATCGCGCTGGCGACGGCGAGAAGCGAAAAGGCAATTGTGATCGCCCAAAAAACGCCGTTTGGACCGAGATCGAAATGATACGCCAGCAGATAAGCGAGCGGAATCTCGAATAGCCAAAAGATGAACAGATTTAAATAAGTCGGCGTCCAAGTATCGCCCGCGCCGTTGAATGAAGTTTCGAGAACCATTCCGAAACCGTAAAACAAAAAGCCGTAAGCGACAATCCGCAGACAATCGTTGCCGTAAGCGATAACGGGCGGCTCGTTGGTAAAAATAGACACGATTTGGTGAGCGAAAAAGATAAAAATCAAACCGATTGCGCCATAAAATGCGGCGTTGAAAAATGCGGCTTTCCAAACCGCTTTTTCGGCTCTTTCGGGTTTTCCCGCGCCCAGATTTTGCCCGACGAGAGTTGCCGCCGCATTGCTCAGACCGAGTGCGGGCAGCAGCGCAAACATAATCACGCGCAAACCGATTACATAACCCGCAATCGCTTCGCTGCCGAATCCCGCAACGACGCGCACCAAGGCGCTCCAGCTTGCCGTCGCAATCGTAAACTGCAAAACGGCGGTTGAGGAAAGTTTCGCCAGTTTCCACAACAAAGAGCCGTCAAAACGCCAGCTTTCGGGCAGAATCGTGATTCGCCCGCCTTTGCCGAACAAACACCAGGCGGCGTACAAAACTCCGACGCCGCGCCCGATTGTCGTTCCGACTGCCGCGCCCGTGACGCCCATTCGCGGAAAAATCCAGTTATCAATCAACCACTGCGGCGCGCCGATGCCCAAAAAAGCGAAAATGTCGCTGCCGTAAATAAAACACGGCGCAAGAACGATATTCAGAGCGTTTGCCAGCCACAAAACCCGCATCGCAATCGCCGCATCGCCCGCGCCGCGAAAAATCGCGTTGAGCAGAAAAATAAAAACAACGACAGCGTTTCCGCCGAGCATAATGCGCGTAAATGTCGTGCCTTCGGCGATGACTTCCGGTTCCGCGCCGAGCGCGGCGAGCAAATATGGAGCGAATATTACGCCGACGATGCTCATCAAAATCGAAACGACAAGACCGAGATAGAGAACGTGAGTCGCCGTGCGCGCCGCTTCTTCGGTGTTTTTCTCGCCGATACGTCGCGCTACGGTCGCCGTCGCGCCGATTGCCAGACCAAAAGCCACGGCATAGACAATCGCCATCATCGCTTCGGTGATTCCGACGACGGCAACTGAATCAGCTCCGAGATGCGCGACAAAGAAAATGTCCACAATCGCGAACAAGCTCTCCATCACCATTTCCAGAATCATCGGCACGGCGAGCAAAAATATCGCCAGACCGATTGAACCCGTCGTAAAATCGCGCTCCGAACCGCGCACGGCTTCTTTTAAGATTGACCACGCCCCATTTGACTCGTTTTGTTGTAATTCTGCCCCTTTGTTCATAATCGAAACTTTTTCAAACGATTCAAAGCCCAATAATGTTTCCTAAAAATAAAAAAAGCGAGTTTTCTACTCGCTTTTTTTTATCCGTTTCACACGATTTTAATTTTTATTGCGTTTTGTGTGCCGCAGCAATGGCGATTGCCGTTAGCGCAGCAACAGTAGTTTTATTTTTAAACCGAAATCTCGCGCTTGCCGACAAACTCTTTCAAACCCGGATAAACCTCGACGAAAATCACTTTTTCGATTTCCCTACGCAACGAATTCGCGTCGCCGATTTCAATATTAGTTACGCCCGCGATTGTTTCAACGCCGCAGGCTTTAGAAGCAATAACCGGAACGCGATGCGCGATGGCTTGCAGCAAGCGACGCGGTTTGTGTTCGACAAAGGCAGGCAAAACGACCAGATCAGCCGTTTCGATGCTGTCGCTCGTTCCTTTTTCGACTTCAAATCCGCGCCAAAAATCTGTTCCTTCAAGCTCCGCGCCGAGGATAATCAATTTTACGTCCAGACCGCGCAACGCTTCGCGCAGTTCATAAGCGCCTTTGCGACCGACCGTCGAAGCCGGAAAAACAATTGTGTATTTTTCGTTTTGACGTTTTTCAGAAACTTTCGTGAGCGGCAATTGCCACGCCAAAAGCTCCGCTTTTTCGGGAAACAATCCGGCAACTTCGGTGTGCGGCGTCACGATTTTTCGCGCCGCCCGTAATGCTTCCGTTTCGGCTTCGATTAAAGATTGTTCGGCGCGAAAATCGCCCAGCGTTTTGCTTTCGGGATGCAGCGCGCAGGCAAAATCGAGCCGTTTTTGTAATTCGCCCATCGGCAGCGCAGTCATCAAAACATCGAAAGTTCTGCCGCCCAAATGTCCGCCGCGCCACAAAAACGGGAGCAGATTTTGCTGCACGACAATGTGCATCTGGTCGAAAGTTAATTTTCGAGCATAATCAAGGGCAAGTTTTTCCGACATCGCCAGTAAATTTAATTGGCGCTTCGCGCCTTGCGCGGCGAGCTTGCGGGATTTGTACGAACGAAGCAAAGTTATCAAAAAACTCTGCTTCGCGGCGGCGAAACCATCGGTCGTCCAAGCATAATTCGCTTTTCTAAACCGCTTGCCGTCAATCGGCAGCAACAAAAAATCTTTCGCCGTTTTTGTTTCGCTGACGTATCGGTCAAATTCCGGCGAAAACTCGTCAAGCAAAAACGGCGCGCGCCCGAAATCGAGATTCGCTTCCGGCTTCAAACTGCGAAAACAGCTTTCGATTCCGCAAGTCGCGCAGCTTCCGACATTTTCCGCTTCCGAATTTCGAGTTTTAAGCGATTTGTTTTTCCCGAAAGCCGCAATTTGAATTATTTTTTCCGGTTTCGTTGCGCTCCGAAATCTGACGGATAGATGATTTGTGCTCAACTTGGCTTCAATGCGAAACGCGGCGGCAGACTTGAAACGCAAATCAACGTAATTCCAAAAAACCGTCGCATCGCGCCCGGCTTCGGCGAGCGAACCGGCGACGATTTGCGTATGCGGGTGCCGTTCGACGATTTCAAAACCGGCTTGCAAAGCCGCGTCATAAAGCGCGTTTGAAAGCTGGCACAAACCGCCGCCGACGCTCGGAATAAGACAGCCTTCGCGCAATTCGCGCCCGGCGATAAAACCTTTGCGCCTCGTAGTTCTGCCGACGTGCGCCCAAAAGCTAAAAATCTCGTTTGCCGGAATCTCCAATCCGTTTATTTTCCGTGCAGCGAGCCGCAAATTCTGAATCTTTCCGGCGACCAAAAAACGCTCCGCCGCGCTCACTTCCGTCCACAAAGCCGTTTTCGATTCGGCGACGACGCTCCAATTTTCGAATTCATCAGCCGCCGAAAATCGTTTTACTTTCCGGTCAAACAGATTTTGCCAGCCGCGCCTCGCTTGCAGCAGCGCAGCTTTGCCGCGAAAAATCAACGATTTGCGCCGCGTCGGATTTTTTCTTTCGGAAATAGAATTTTGATTCACTGCCAGGGAATTTCTAAAGAAATGTTTTTATCTGCCACCGCTTTTCTCAAAAAATCAAACTGCAATCTCGCGCTTTCCGAAAAACTCTTTCAAAGCCGGATAAACGTCTTCTTTTTCTTCGATTCGGACGCCGATAAAACGTTCTTTGTTTTTCAGACGCTCGTTAAAAACCGAAAGCAGCGCGCCGTTCGGACGCCGGAAACCGGGAAATCCTTCGTCTCCGATTTCGCCGTAACCGAACAAATTGCAGGTTTTAATCAATTCGTCCGCCAACCGGACGGCTTCTTCGTTGTCCGAATAATAATTGTCGCCGTCGGAGAAATGAAACGGGTAAATATTCCAATCAGAAGGATTGTAACGTTTTTTGATAATCTCCAAAGCTAATTGATAAGCTGAAGAAACGACTGTGCCGCCCGATTCGCCTTGCGTGAAAAACTGTTCTTCCGTAACTTCCTTTGCTTCAGTGTGATGCGAGATGAACACGATTTCGACGTTATCGTATTTCGTCCGCAAAAATCTGACCATCCAGAAATAAAACGAGCGCGCGATGTATTTCTTAAATTCGGTCATTGAGCCTGAAACGTCCATCATTGCTATCACGACGGCGCTTGATTCGTAGCGGATTTCTTCTTCCCAGGTTTTAAAACGAAGATCGTCTTTTTTGACGTTCCCGAATTTTGTTTTGCCGGTTTCGCGTGCGTTGCGGCGGATGTTTTCCATAATCATCCGGCGTTTGTCGAGGTTTGCCATCACGCCGGTTTTGCGGATTTCGTTAAATCTGGTCGTTCGCGTCGGGACGGCTTTTTGATTGCGTTCTTCTAAAAACGGCAAATTCAAATCTTCAAAAATCAGCGCGGCAAGCTCGTCAATGTTGACTTCGGCTTCGTAATATTCGCCGCCGCCCGAATTTCCGGCTTCGCCCGAACCGGAACCTTGTCCCTGCTGTCCTTCGCGCCCGATTACGTCGCCGACTTTCGTTTTGCCGTCGCCCTGCCCGACGTGTTTTTTCTTTTTGTAATCGTAGCGAAATTTAAATTCGTCCAGCTCTCGAATCGGAACTTTCACGGTTCGTTTGCCGTCGGACATAATAATTCCTTCGTTCGAGACAATCGAGCCTAAGTTTTTGCGAACGGCTTCCTTAACGCGCTCTTTGTGGCGATCCTGATCAATAATTCCTTTGCGCTGAAGTGACCAATCGTTGCGTTGGACGGACATAATTTATAACTCCAAAAGGTCTTGCGATTCATCTTTTGCACCTGCAAAATCCGTGACGAGTTGAACAAACTCGCTCGTGTATTCTTCGTGCGGAACGTGACCGCAGTTTTTGAAAACAATCAATCTGGAATTCGGAATCTCGCGATGCAGAAATCTGCCGTTGCGAAGCGGAACCGTGCGGTCGTCTTCGCCCCATAAAAGCAAAGTCGGCTGTGTCACGTTTTTCGCGTCGCGCTCTAAACGGGTGGCATGCCAGTTTTTTAAAGTCAAAAGCAAAGAGCGATGCGAATCGGCGGCTTGCAGCGGCTGCATTACGGAAGTTAGCCGCGTGTCGTCAATCAAATGATGATTCGACTTGCCGAATGAATTTCGCATCCGCGCCCGAACGTAGGTTTTCGATGAGGTCAAAAACGGGGTCATCATTTCGCCGACAAAAGGCGTTGTAGCGAGTCTGGTTAAAGGCAAGTTCCTGATTTCGTCGTTGCAAACCGCGCCCGACAAAACGAGTTTTCCGACTCGTTCCGGGTTATCCAAAGCGATGGACAAAGCAATCGCGCCGCCGTAGCTGCTGCCGACGAGCGCGGCTTGCCCAATGCCTACGCGGTTCATAAACCGGACGATCATTCTGGCTTGCGAATCAATCGTGTAATCGCTCCACGCGGGTTTTTCCGAAAGCCCGAAACCGATTAAATCAACGACAAAAACGCGAAAACCTTTCGACGCGAAAAGCGGCGCGGCAAAGCTCCACGTATAAGTCGAAGCGCTGTAACCGTGAATCAAAATCAAAGGTTTGCCCGAAGTTTCGCCGAATTCCTGATAATGAATTCGCAGCCCGTCAATTTCCGTGAAACGAGAATTTTCCGGGTGATGGATTTGTTTGGCGTAAGTTTCCCAATCGGTTTCACGCGGGCGGCTGATTAATTTGTAAGCCACCGCCGCGCCCGCGAGTCCGCCGATTCCAGCCATCAAATATCGTTTTTTCATACAATCAAAAGTGAGCAGTAAGCGGTGAGCAGTGAGCAGTCAAAAAATCTGCTCACTGCTCACCGCTTACTGCTCACTTGAATTTTACCGCGACAACAAAGTGCCGACGTAAGTTAAAAGCTCGTTGGCGCAAACCGGACAATAGCCGTGTTCGCTGACCAGCCGGTCAACGACTTCGTTGATTCGGCGAAGCTGATCCGGGTCGGGCGTCTTGGTCGAAGTCGTGATTTTCACCACATCTTTCAAATCGGCGAAGATTTTCTTCTCAATCGCTTCTTTCAAACGGTCGTGCGATTTGTACTCAAAGGGTTTGCCTTTGCGCGCGAAAGAAGAAATGCGAATCAAAATTTCCTGACGGAAAGTGTTTTTCGCGTTTTCCGAAATGCCGATTTGCTGTTCGATTGAACGCATAAGCTGTTCATCCGGCTCCATCTCTTCTTCGGTAATCGGGTCTTTAATTCGGTCTTTGTTGCAGTATGCCTCGACGTTATCGAGATAATTGTTGCAAATCGTGACCGCCATTTCCTCGAACGAATAGACGAAAGCGCGCTGCACTTCGGTTTTCGCAAGTTCGTCGTATTCTTTGCGCGCCGAGGCGATTAAATTCAAATAACGCTCGCGCTGTTCGGAAGAAATTCCGGTGTGCTGTTCAAAACCGTCTTTGATGGCGCGCAAGGCATCAATCGGATTGATGCAGGTCACGCCGTCTTTGACCAAAGCGCCCGAAAGACGATTGATAATATAGCGCGGAGAGATTCCGTCCATTCCCTCGCGGACTGTTTCATCTTTCAACTCGCGCACGTCTTTCGATTTGTAACCGTCAACTTCTTCGCCGTCGTAGAGCTTCATCTTTTTGACGATGTCCACGTTGGCGCGTTTCGGTTCTTCCAAACGCGACATTACGGCAAACATTGCCGCGACTTTCAAAGCGTTCGGCGCGATGTGAATATTTCTCAAGGCTTCGGATTGACGCAGCAGCTTGTCGTAGATGCGTTCTTCCTGCGAAACCTTCAGGTTGTAAGGAACTCTGACAAGGATAATGCGGTCTTGCAGAGCTTCGGATTTGCGATTGCCGACAAACGCCGCATATTCGTTTTCGTTCGTGTGCGAGAGAATCACTTCATCGGCGTAGATCATCGCAAAACGCCCGGTTTTGATGTTTTGCTCTTGTGAAAGCGTAAGTAGCGAGTAAAGGAACTTCTCGTCGCATTTGAGCATTTCGATAAATTCCATCACGCCGCGATTGGCGATGTTCAATTCGCCGTCGAAACGATAAGCGCGCGGGTCTGATTCGACGCCGACTTCGCCAATTGTCGAAAGATCAATCGAGCCGGTTAATTCTGTAATATCCTGCGATTTCGGGTCGGAAGGCGCGAAAGTTCCGATTCCGGTGCGGTCTTTTTCGCTAAAGACAATGCGCTCGACCATCACGTCTTCGTGACGCCCGCCCGTATTGTGGAGCAATTCATAGGAACAATGCGGACATAAATCGCCTTCGATATAAATGCCGTAAAGTCGCTCGATTTCCGGGCGAAGCTCGTGCGGGATCAAGTGCAGCGGGTCTTCGTGCATCGGACAGCCTTTGATGCCGTAAACCGCGCCCTGCTCCGATTTAGTCCATTCTTCGAGACCGCGTTTAATCAAAGTGACAATCGTTGATTTACCGCCGCCGACCGGTCCCATCAAAAGCAGAATGCGTTTGCGGACTTCGAGACGCTGCGCCGCCGATTTAAAATATTCGACGATTTTGGCGATTGATTCTTCAATCCCGTAAAGGTCTTCGGCGAAAAAATTGTATTTAGCGAGTTCGTCGCGCGAGCCTTCGTTGATTTTTTCGACTCCCGCAAAGTGAATCATTTCGTTGACGCGGGCGTGTGAGAGCTGAGCCAGGCGTGGATTTTGCGTGACAAGCTCGAAATATTCCTGAAACGTGCCTTGCCAGCGCAACGATTCGCGTTCTTCTCGCAAAGCCTTGAGTCGTTCGGTGATGCTGAAATTTTTGTTGTTGCCGTCTTGCTGCTGCATAACTGTTTTAAAACCTCTTTCAAACGCTCCCGCCGCCGAGGGCGGAAGAAACTAGGGAACTTGACGTTTTATCGAGCCAACTTCTCCGGCAACCTTGTTTGATGCAATTTGCTTGAGGGAAGTTAGCCTTCGCCGCTCGCTTTGTTTTTTTAATCAAACGAATTTATTATGCTGCCGCCGTGAACCCGAGTCGTCCCGACGGCAAGTAGAGTTTACCAGAGTTTGTCAACATTCGAGAGACAATTTTTGCGGCGACGAAAGGAGATTATTTTTGCCAACGCCTTTACAAAACAGGAGAGATTCTGCCGCCACTGTCAACTGTCAACTCTGAACTGTAAACTGTTTTGCAGACAATCTTTATTTCTTTGCATGATAGTTTACAGTTCAGAGTTGACAGTTGATAGTTTGCCTTTTTCATTTCCCGGCTAATGCTGTTTGTCTCAAAATCTTGATGAGTGCAGATGCGATTTCTTCTTCTTCCGATTCGAGAACCGTTCGCAAATCGAGCAAAACTCTGTCTTCGGCAATCCGAGCGATAATCGGCGGCGAATTTTTACGCAAGGCGCTTTCCACTTCCTCGGCTGAAAGCCGGTCGTGTTGAATGGAAATCAAAACCGTTTCCAACCGCGCAAGCGGTGCACTGCCTCCGCCGATTGCCGAAACGCCTGCAACAATTTCAAATTGAACATTACGAATTACGAAATCTTCCGCTTTAGCGATAAATCTCTCGGCTCGTTTTTCTATATCTTCTTTCGTTTGCGAGAGCATTCGTAAAACCGGAATTTCGGCGAAATGTTTTTCGTTTCGGTAAATTTCGAGCGTTGCGGCGAGGGCGGCGTAAACGATTTTATCAATTCGCAAGGCGCGATAAAGCGGATTTTTCCGCATTCGTTCGATGAGTTTTTCGCGCCCGACAATGATTCCGGCTTGCGCGCCGCCCAATAATTTATCGCCGCTAAATGTGACGACATCGGCGCCAGCCCGGATTGATTCGGAAATTACAGGTTCATCGTTCAAACCGAAACGGCTCAAATCAACGAGCGCGCCGCTTCCCGCGTCTTCATACAAAATCAAATCTTTCGCGCGCGCCAAATTCGCCAATTCGCTCAAGCTCGGCATCGCCGTAAAACCGACGATGCGAAAATTTGAAGGGTGAATGCGAACAAGCAGTTTAGTGTTTTCGGTAACTGCTTGTTCAAAATCCCGTATTTTCGTGCGATTCGTCGTGCCGACTTCGATAAGTTTTGTTCCCGATTGCGCCATCACATCGGGAATGCGAAAATCGCCGCCGATTTCGACCAGCTCGCCGCGCGAAACGATTGTCTCGCCATCTTTGCCGAATTCGGACAAAACCAAAAAGGCAGCCGCCGCGCAATTATTAACGATCAAAGCGGCTTCCGCTCCGGTCAATTCGCGCAATAATTCTTCCGCCGGTCGCCCGCGCCGCCCGCGCTCGCCCGTTTCCAAATCGTATTCGAGCGTGCAGTAACCCGCAGCCGTTTCCGAGATTGCTTTTTTTGCGGCGTCGGCAAGCGGCGCGCGTCCCAAATTTGTGTGAATGACGACGCCGGTCGCGTTGATAACGCGCTGAAATTTCCGGCGATTCAGATTTTCAATCTTTTCCGCCAACTGCTTTTCGGCAAGCTCTAAAAGGCTTTCGCGGCTCGCATCAATGTTTGATTCGCTGCTAACTAACCCGGCGCGCAAATCTTCAATCGCGGTACGCACCGTTTCGGTTGCGCGTTTTAATCCGGCGCTTTGCGAAAAAGTCCGCGCGGTTTCGGTTTTTAAAAGGGCGTCAACCGAAGGCAGTCGGCGCAGCAGCGAATTTGTTTTCGATTCCTCGCTCATTGCCGACATCCTAATTCTTCGAGCCGGGAAAAAGCAATTTCAATTTTCCCGGAAAATTTTCCGATTTTTGTGGTATTTCGCCTCGTTTAGCGATTTTATTGTTTTGAGAGAAATCGTTGTTTCCTTCATATCTAAGCAATTAAAGGTTAAAAATCACAATGTCCATTCGCGATAATAAATTTGCCCGGCAAGCCGGAAATCTGGCGAAGAAAAATTTGGGGCGCGACGAAGTTGTCAGCATTGACCAGCAGCTCGCGTTTTTGGAAGAAGACATCCGGCGTTTGAAAATCGAGTTCGACATTTTTTTCAACGGCGGCACTAAACGCGCGCCTTACGATACGAAAAACCGCGTCGAAACGATGATTAAGCGTTTGAGCGACGAGCGTTCGCTGACTTTCGCACAGCGTTATCTTTTTAATTCAATTATGGCGCGCTACACGGCGTTTAAAGAATTGTGGCGGCGAACGTTGCAGGGGCGCGAAGAAGGCGGAGCGGGAAACCGCGCTGCGGCGGCGATGCGTTCGATGCAGAATCGGGAAGAAGACAGAAAAGAGAATTTAAATCGTTTTGTGTGCAGCGATGTCGAGCGGGATACGGAAACGACACGAAAAATCTACGACGCGCTGGTTCAAGCCAAACAAAAATGCGACAAATCGGTTGACGATTTATCTTTTTCCAGCTTTCAGCGACAGCTCGCAACTCAAATCGCCCGTTTCAAACAAAACAACGAGTGCAAACAAATCCAGTTTGAAGTCGGTGTTGACAACGACCGCGTGGTTTTCAAAGCGCGCGCCGCAAACGACGAATAACACAGTCGGTTTTTTGTTTAAAAAAAGAAAATAAAACGCCTTCGGAGTTTTCGGCTAAAAACTTTGAAGGCGTTTTATTTTCGCCGGAAATTGCTTTTAAACCCGAACTTTTCTGACGTTTTCGGCTTGCGGTCCTTTCGGTCCGTGAGTTACTTCAAATTCGACTAATTGGTCTTGCGCCAACGTTTTATAACCGTCTTCCTTAATCGAGCTGTAATGAACAAAAATATCCATTTCGCCGGGAAACTCGATAAAACCGTAGCCTTTTGAGTTATTGAACCATTTAACCTTGCCTGTCATTTTGCTTGCGTCCATTTTAATTACTCCTGTTGATTGTAGTGAAAATCTGCTAAATTTAGGCGCTTTTGCGGGGCAAAGATTTCGCCTTCGTTGAGCTGAAAATTAAATTTGTTGAGTTTCAAAACGCTCTCGCCGCTGTCGCGGGCGCGTTTTTTCTAAAAGTGCATCTGCGCGAGTCGAAAAACCTGCGGCGGACGAAGAGGGCGGCTTTTGGTTAAAAAAGCGATTTCATCCAGCACAGATTTTTGGGAAATTATAAAACTTCATTCCGCGTTTTTTTGCCGTCAACTCAAAGGAAAAGAGCTGATTTTGGCTGACTCGGGTGCAAACGACGCTTGATGCTATGCAAAACCGGGCGGGCTGTCAAGCGTTATTGCCGAAAAAGTCGTTTTTTCGGTCAACTTGATTAAACGACGCCGAGTAGCGTACAAAACAAGCAGGAAGATTGTTTGAAAAATCAGCCGCAAAGCGAAACCAAATGAGCGATAATTACGGCGGCGAAGGCGCGCCCCTTTCATACAACAAATATCTCAAAGTCAGGGAACTGACCGATTTGCAGAACTGTCTTTCGTGTCCGGCGCAGCACGACGAATTGCTGTTCATCGTCATTCACCAAACTTACGAGCTGTGGTTCAAACAAATTCTGCACGAAATTGACCGCGCGCTCGACAAAATAAAGGAAAACCGGCTTTTTCTGGCGACTCGCTCTTTGCGCCGCGTCAATGAAATCGAAACGATTCTCGCCAGCCAGCTTGTCATTCTCGAAACAATGACGCCGCACGATTTTCTGCTGTTCCGCAATCAATTAAACCCCGCGAGCGGTTTTCAATCGTCGCAGTTCCGCGAAATCGAGTTTGCGTCGGGCGCAAAAAGCGAGCGCGTTTTGGAAAGTTTTAGGCATGAGGAATTTGCCTTCGAGCGGCTGCAAAAACGTTTTGGCGAGCCTTCGCTTTACGATTTGTTTTTTGAAAAGCTCGCCGAACACGGTTTCGACGTTTCTTCCCACGAAGGGCGCGTTAATGCGGTTGTCGAAATTCTGTCGGCTTATGAGCAACAAGCCGAGCTTTTTGAATTGCAGGAAACTCTGATGGAACACGACAAAATGATTGCCATCTGGCGCAACAACCACGTTCTGATGGTCGAAAGAATGCTCGGCGCGAAACAAGGCACGGGCGGTTCGGAAGGCGCGGGTTATTTACGCAAAACGCTCGACAAACGATTTTTCCCCGAATTCTGGGAAGCTCGAACTCATTTGGAAATCAAATAAAGACACAAAAGCTGGGAGCGCGGATGTCCACATCCGCACGTTTGCTGCAAGCAAACGGATTGCACGATGAATTTTCGCGCTTTCACGCTCATTGCGGATGTGGACATCCGCGCTCCCAGCAAAAACCATTTTTTCTTATCTTGACAACAAGGGAAATAATTTAATTTACAGGAATTAATTGTATTTTCGATTCATTACCTAATCTATCAATGCTCGCGATGGCAATTGTGCTGATTTTTCTGTTTGCTGACAAAACGATGCTTTTCCCGGTTTGCGGCAGAATTGAATAGCTCCAGCCGTTCGCATCTTTCGCGTAAGCGACAAACCAAAACGCTCGCCGGTTTCCTTTTTCCTGCCATTTTACCGTAATTTTCCCATCGCTTTGTGAAATTTGAACGGCGGGCGCGAGCGGTTTCGCCTGTTTTAGCCAGGGCGATTGGGGAATCAAAGCTTCTCGCCGATAGGCTTTTTGCCGAATTTCGTCAGCAACGCCGCCCAGATTTTTTTGCAGAGATTTAAAGCTGAAAAAAATGTTTCCGGCATTCTCGTTTAATTTTTGTCTGGAAATTTCGATTTGTTTGACGATTTCCGCGCCCGTGTATCGGTCGGCGCGATACGCCGCGACTCCAGTCCACAAGTGGCGTTTTAATTTATTTTGCTCTTGCCACCAATCGAGCAAAACCGGATATTCCAAATTTTTTCTCGTCGTTTCCCAGTAAAGCTGCGGCGCGAGATAATCAACCCAGCCCGCCTGAAACCATTTTCGCGCATCGGCGTAAAGCTCGGCGTAAGCGTTAAATCCCGCGATATTTCTTTCCGGCATCGGCTGCCAAATGCCAAACGGCGAAACGCCGAACATCACATCCGGCTTGATTTTTTTGATTTCAACCGAGACTCTTTGAATAAAATCGTCAACATTTTTGCGCCGCCAATCATCGCGGCTTAATCGTCCGCCCGCGTTTTTATATTTTTGCCAGTTTTTATCGTCGGGAAACTCGATTCGGTTTCCGGCAGCGTCTTTTTCCGGGTAGGGATAAAAATAATCGTCAAAATGCGCGCCGTCTACGTCATAGCGCCGGACGACATCCGCGATTACATCGGCGGAAAGTTTTTGAACTTCCCGTTCGGTCGGATCGAGCCACAAATATTTGCCGTATTTTCTGACCAAATCCGGTCTGGTTTTGGAAATATGATTTGCCGCCGCTCCGCCTTTCGCCGCCGGATGCCACGCGCGATACGGATTAAACCAGGCGTGAACCAGAATTCCGCGCCGATGCGCTTCTTCGACGACAAACGCGAGCGGATCATAAAAAGGCTGCGGCGCGACCCCGTTTTTTCCGGTCAAATATTCCGACCAAGGCTCGATCTTTGAAGGGTAAAAAGCGTCGGCGTGCGGGCGAACTTGAAAGACGACGGCATTTAATTTTAATTCTTTGGCAAAGTCTAAAATTTTAACGATTTCGGCTTTTTGCTGCTCAACGGTCAGTTTTTTTGAAGATGGAAAATCAATGTTATCAACGGTCGCAATCCAGGCGGCGCGAAATTCGCGCTCCGGCTTCGGTAAATTTTGCGCGAAATAAATCTGCGCCCCGCAAACAATTAAAAACAAAACCGCGAAAAAATTTTTCATTCTTTTCATTGCACCTTTACGTGAAACTTTTTTTCTAAATCTCGAATGCTTTGTAGCCCAAAAAACCGCCGATGAGTATAATCGCAAACACAATTTCTGCGAAATTTTATGAAATCACAAAAATTCAAAACCGCTGTTTTTCTGTTCGTCTCGTTTTGGCTCGGCTCGTTTTCCGTTTTCGCTCAACAGACGAGCAATCCGGCTTGCGATGCGCCGACGCGAATTACTCTGCTTCACGTCAACGACGTTTATCAATTCGTTCCGGTCGAAGGCGGCGCGCGCGGCGGTCTCGCGCGTCTTTTGACGCTCAAAAAACAAGCGGTCAAAGAAAATCCGAACACGCTTTTTCTGATGGGCGGCGATACGATTTCGCCTTCGGTCGAATCAATCACTTACAAAGGCTCGCAGATGATTGACGCCTGGAACACGGTCGGACTTGATTACGCCGTTCTCGGCAATCACGAATTCGATTTCGGTCCCGACACCCTGCGGCAGCGAATGAGCGAATCGAAATTCGTCTGGCTCGGCGCGAATGTTTTGGACAAAACGACCGGAAAAACTTTTGCCGACACGCCGCCGTTTGTGATTCGCGAAATGGGCGGAGTAAAAATCGGCATCATCGGTCTGGTTTTGCCGGAAACGCAAACCACTTCAAAACCGGGCGCGAGCGTGCAGCTTACAGGTTTTTGCGAGACGGCAAAACGAATCGTGCCGGAAATCAGGAAACAAGGCGCAAACGTCGTCGTCGGTTTGACTCATTTATCAATGGCGGAAGATAAAGAATTGGCGAAATGCGCCGAGTTTGATTTGATTTTGGGCGGTCACGAACACACGCTTTTGCAGTCTTCATCAAACGGTACGCCAATTTTCAAAATGACCGCGGACGCCCGCGAAATGGGCAAATTCAATCTCAACATCAACCGCCAAACCGGAAAACTGGAAAATATGGATTGGGAAATCATTCCGGTCAATCAATCAATTGCGGACGCGCCCGAATTTGCCGCCATTACGGACAAATACAAGGATTTGATCGCCAAACTGTCGGTCAAAGTCGGCGAAACCGGCGTTCGATTAAATGCTCTCTCGGCTGATAACCGGCAGCGCGAAACAAATGTCGGCAATCTGGTCGGCGATGTTTTTCGCGCCGCAACGGGAGCGGACGCCGCTTTAGTCAACGGCGGCTCGATTCGCGCCGATTTGAATTTTGAACCCGGCGTTTTAACCGAGCGCGACGTGCTTTCGATTCTGCCGTTCGGCAACGAGGTCGTCAAAATCGAAGTCTCCGCCGTAACTCTGCGTCAAGCCTTGGAACACGGCGTCGCACGCGCCGCCGAAGACAATGAACCCGGTCGTTTTCCGCAAGTTTCCGGCATCCGTTATGCCTTTGACGCCTCGCGCCCCGCCGGTGCGAGAATCATTGAAATTTCCGTTAACGGCAAACCGCTCGAAAGGGAAAAAACTTACACGCTCGCACTGACGAAATACATTCAAGAAGGCGGCGACGGATACGAAGTGTTCAAAAACGCCAAAATCCTGACCGCGCCCGGACAAGCCAGAAAAGATAACGAAATCCTGCGCGCCGCCATCGCTGCTTCAAAAACACCGATTGCGCCGCAAGTTGACGGCAGAATCCGGCGGCTCGACACCAAAAAAGATAATTCAACGTTAAACTGTCCGACAGTTAAGTAAGATCAAGCGCGGAGATGGAAAAAAAGAGCGCAGATTATTTTATTTGCGCTCTTTTTTGCGTTTTTGAGTTTCAAATATGCGTTACAAACTAGGATTTTTCTCGACAAAATCAATCAAATTATTGACGTAAGCGGGAAACGACGGACAGGCGATTTTGTGCGAGGCAAGGAACTCGCTCGCAAGGCTGGTGTCGTAAGTTTGTTCGATGAAAAAATACGGCACGGCAATCGTCGGCAAGCCCGTTATTTTGGGTGACACCGACAAATTGAGTGATGACTCGACCAGTCCGGCGGGAACTGTAACGGCGGATTTGCGGCGGGTTAATTTTTCCGAAATTGCGTCGAAAAGCGCGCGCGTCGTTAATGGATTCGGATCGGCGATTTGAAAAGTTTTGCCCCATGCGCTTTCGTCTTTCGACAGTGCGGCGATTGCTTCGACGACGAAATCAACCGGGACGAGATTAAGCCGGACGCGCTCGTTGCCGATATTGAAAAGCGAGAGAACCGAAGGGAACTTTTTGAGATATAGAATCAGATAATAAATTCCGTCGTATTTTTGCGTTTCGCCCGTGCGTGAATCACCCACGACGACCGACGGGCGATAAATCGTGACCGGCAATTCGGTTCGCAATTTTTCGACTTCCAGCTCGGCGAGATATTTCGTTTCCTCATAAAAATTGCGAAATCCCGCGTCGTGTTCTAATTCGGTTTCGAGAATAACGCCGGTTCTTTTTCCGGCAACATAACAGGTCGAAATGTAGTTGTAGCGATTCGGATTCTCGATTTGTCGAACGAGCGTGTTCACATTTCGCGTGCCTTCGACGTTGACGCGCATCGCCAAATCGCGCTCGACGGCTAAATCGTAAACGGCGGCGAGATGAAAAACGTCCGAAGCTTCGCGTTTGATAAATTCCAAATCTTCTGACGACAATCCCAGATTTTCTTCGGTGATGTCGCCTTCAAATAAATAAAAATTTTCGAGCGGCGTTGCGGTTGCGGCGGCGATTCTCTCGCATTCCTGCTGCGCTTTTTCTAAAAAAGCGGGCTGCACGAGTAGAAAAAAGCGAGTATCGAAACGCGCCAGCTTTTCGACAAGACGCCCGGCGATAAAGCCGGGGAAACCTGTTAGGAAAATAGTCAAGAGTCCAGAGAGTCCAGAGAGTCCAGAGAGTCCAGAGAGTCTGAAAAATCAAATTCAAATTGACTCTCCAGACTCTAGACTCTAGACTCTCTAGACTTTTTTACGTATTTTGCCCGGTTGTAAGAATCCGATCAGAAAACCGCGTTCATCAACCACTGCGAGCGCGCCGGCGCCGTTTTCTTTCATCAGCTCGCGCGCATCGTTCAATCGGACGGCGGGCGAGACGAAAAGGTCTTCGTTGATCGGGCGCATTACATCACGAATAAAGGTTTTATGCCAATTCGAGCGCGGCAGTTTTTTCAAATCTTCGAGCATTAAAATTCCGTACAGCCGTTTATCGAGCGCAACGGGAAACGCCGTGTAGCGATGCAGTTGCAAAGTATGGTCAACGAACTGGCTGACAGTCGTTTCCGGTTTGATTGAAACCGGCGGCGTCATCACTTCCGCGACCGTGACTTTTTCGATTTTTAAAGTGTGTCCGACAATTCCGACTGCCGCATCGAGCAAAAACAAACCGACCAGAACCGTCCACAATCCGGTGAAAAGATCGCCGCGCCAGAGCGCGACAAATATACCGAAAGCGACGAGAGCGAGAGCGATCAATTGTCCGCAGCGTCCGGTAAATCTCGTCGCCTCGTTTAAATCGTAACCCTGTTTCCACAAAAACGCCCGCAAAACGCGCCCGCCGTCGAGCGGATAACCGGGAAAAAGATTAAAAATTGCGAGCAGGACGTTGCCAAAAAAAAGCAGAAAGAAGAGCGCGGCGGCAATGCCGACTCCGGCTCGGTCGCTGATTAAAGTCGCAATCAGAAAAAGAATGCCGATTAAAAAGCTCGCCGCAGGTCCGGCAATCGCAATGCGAAATTCGGCGCGAGGAGTGTCGGGTTCGTGCGCCAGCCGCGCAAGTCCGCCAAATGGGTGTAAAACTATTTCGCGCGTGTCAATTCCTTCGAGCCGCGCCGCAATCGCGTGCGCCAGTTCGTGACCGAAAATCGAAAGAAAAAACGCAATGGTCGTTAAAGCGCCGAGCATCAGCGCTGCAAACGGAGCAAGCCCGAATTCCTTCGGAATATTCGCCGCCGTCAGCCACATCATCAAAACAAAGACGAAAAACCAGCGGTAATCTATCCGCACGGGGATTCCGAGAACACGGGCGATTTCGATTTGCTGTTTGAAAAAACCTGTAATTGACATCTTTTTTAGTGAATCGTAAATACTGAATCGTGAATCGAAATTGAATTTTTACATAATCTCAACTTCGATTCACGATTTACGATTCACTATTCGCCGATTAGGTTTCAAAAGAAATATCAGCGTCCTGCAATAAATGCGGTTCGTTGCGAGCGACGCGGCGCAGCAAAAGCGGTTCTTCAAACATCAACAGCAAACCGCGAACGGTTGCATAGCGCGGTTCGTCGGCGATGGTAATCGGCAGCTTTGTTTGCGCGCGCAGGTAAGTGTCCAGATTGTTAAAGAGCGCGCCGCCGCCCGTCATGATAATGCCGCGCTCGTAAATATCGGCTGAAACTTCTGCCGGAAGCTCGGTCAAAGACTGATTGATAAAGTTGCTGATGCGGCGCACGATTCCTTCGACCACCGGATAAAGCTCGCCCGTCGTCACTTCTACGGCGCCCGGACTGCCTGTTTGCACATCGCGCCCGCGCGCCGTAAATTCCTGAGCCAAATCTTTCGGAACTGTGGCGCTGACAAATTCGAGCTTGAGTTTTTCGGCGGTTTCGTCGCCGATTGTTAAACCGCGATTTTTGCGAATATGATTGACGAGCGCCGAGTTGATGTCGTTGCTGCCGATACGTTCCGAGCGCGAATGAACAACCGAGCCGTTGGCGATAACGGCAATGTTTGTGGTGCTGGCGCCCATATCGACAACCGCCGCCGCCCGCCTGTCACGCGGGCTGATGCCTGCGCCGAACGCCGCCGCCAAACCTTCTTCCATCATCATCACTTTGCCGATATGCGCGCTTTCAACCGCATTTAGAATCGCTCGCTGCTCGACGTGCGTGATTTCGGAAATGACGCTGATCAGAGCGCGCCGCGAGAACTGCGAAACGCCGCTTCGCGCTTCTCCGACAAAATACGAAAGCATTTGCCGGGTGCGCTCAAAATCGGCGACCACGCCGCCGACGAGCGGAGCGATGATCTTGACATCGCGCGGCTCCCGCCCGCGCATACTCGCGGCTTCCGAGCCATAGGCGATAATCTCGTTGGTCAGTTCGTTAACGGCGATTACGGACGGCTCGTCAAGAACGACATCGCGTCCCGACACGGCGACAATCGTGCTCGAAGTTCCCATATCAATCGCAATCGAATCGGTGACCAGATTGCGCAGAGCGCCTAAGCCGAGAAAAGACGAAGTTTTGCTGAAAAACGACGAACCGGAAGGCTTCGGTTTTTCACCCGAAGTTAGAGAGGGGGCAGACATAGTTCTCGATTGTTGACTCATATTTAAATGCTATTTTTAATTCCAATTCACCTCAAAAAGCGGCACCGGCTGCACGCGATTTTTAACCGTAATCGGCGTTCGCGGGAGAAGCGAAAATTTGCCGGCAACTGACTGTGCCGTGACGCCGCTCAGCAAAATTTGCCCGGCGAGGGCATTTGCTTGCAATCTGGACGCCAAATTTACCGTGTCGCCGATTGCCGTGTATTCGGAACGACGTTCCGAACCGACATAACCGACAATTGCCTCGCCCGTATGAAGTCCTATGCCGACTCCAATTTGCTCGAAACCGTCGGTTTTCAATTCGACGTTTAGCTCGATCAAGCGTTTTTGCATTTCAATCGCCGCACTCACGGCATTAGACGCATCGTCAGGCGTGACGGTTGGAGCGCCGAAAAGCGACATTATTTCGTCGCCGATGTATTTATCAAGCGTTCCGCCGTGCGCGAAAACGATTTCGGTCATTTCGGAAAAAAATCGGTTCAAAAGCCTGACTATCTTTTCCGGGCGCTCGCGCTCGGCGATTCGACTGAATCCGCGAATATCCGCAAACAAAACGGTGATTAGCTGATTCGTTCCGCCGAGTGTAAACGACTCGGGATTTTCCAGCAACTTTTGAACCACAAACGGCGGCAAAAATCTGCCGTAATTGGCGCGGGCGACTTCTTCGCGGGCGAGCCGTTCGTGCGCCCGCGCGGTTTCTACGGCGACGGCTGTTTGCGCCGCAATCGCGCTGATTAAAGCTAAATCATCTTCAGAAAAAGCGGCGAACGGATCGAGCCTGTCTGCGTAAATCACGCCGTGAACGCCCGATTCAGCAACGAGCGGCGCGCAAATCGTCGAGCGGACTCCCTGCGAAACGATTGATTCCGAGCCGGAAAATTGTGCGTCTTGCCGCGCATCCTGCGATAAAATCGCCATTTTATCGGTCATCGCTTTGCGCGTTACGGTTCGGCTGACCGGCAATCGGTCTGTTAAAACGCGCAAGCTTTCGTCGCGTGTTTTCGACGCAATTGGTTTTAATTCGCCTTTTTCGTTTGCCAACATCGCAACGGCGCGGTCGGCGGGCGTAACTTCAAAAACGATTTCGGTCGCTTTGGCGAACAGCGTTTTCAAATCGAAAACCGAGCCTAGCGTTTTGCTCATTTCGTAGAGCAGACCGAGGATTTGCGCTTTGCGGCGCAACTCTTCGATTTCGCCTTTCGGCGCGTTGCTGAATTGCGGAATGCGCGGGCGGCTGACGCTTTGCATTACATCTTCCGCCGACATTAAAAACTGCGTGTTGCCGAGCGGTTTGTCTTCAAAGAGCAGCTCGCCCGAACCTCCGTTCGGGTAAACGAAAACGAGCCGGCTTCCGCCGACTAAAATCTGGTCGCCGCTAACAAGCGTTTTTTCAAGCTGCGGCTGACCGTTGACAAAAACTTTATTGACCGAGCGCCGCGTTTCGCCGTTGACTTCGTAACCGTCAATGACAATAAATCCGGCGGTTTCGCTCCAGCGAATTTGCGCGTGACGGCGCGATGCGCGCGGGTCGTGTAGAACGATTTGATTATCCGGCGCGCGCCCGATGCTGTACGTCCGGCGCGGTTGCAGCTCCTGCTCCCACTCGCGCCCGCTCGCATCGGTTATTTTTAAGAATGTCACCGTTTACCTCTAAAAAACTTTAAGTGACCGAAATCAGAGAGTTTTCCCTCGTTTTTGAAAGGGGATTTTTCATCGGTTATTGTACTCGCAAGACGCAATTTTGCATAGTAATTTTTGGTATTTTTTTTCGGTTTAATTTTGCGAAAAATAAAATTTATATGATTTATCTCGACAACAACGCGACAACCCGCGTCGCGCCCGAAGTTGTGGCGGCGATGCAGCCGTTTTTATCCGATTTTTACGGCAATCCGTCCTCGTCTCACCGACTCGGACGCGAAAGCCGCAAAGCCGTCGAACGAGCGCGCGAACAAATCGCCGAAACGCTTGGCGCATCCGAAACGAGCGAAATCGTTTTCACTTCGTGCGGCACGGAATCGAATAATTGGGCGATTCTGGGCGCGCTCGAAATGCAGCCGGATAAAAAACACATCATCACCACCGCCGTCGAACACGAAGCCGTTCTCAAACTATGCCAAAAATTGGAACGGCGCGGATGCCGAATTACGTTACTTGATGTTGACGAAACAGGCTTGCTCGATTTAGACCGATTGCGCGAGGCTTTAACCGACGACACGGCGATTGTGTCGGCGATGCTCGCCAACAACGAAACCGGGGTTTTGTTTCCGGTCGCGGAAATTGCGCGGATAGTTAAAGAAAACAGCGACGCGCTAATTCATTGCGACGCTGTCAATGCCGTCGGAAAAGTCCCCGTTAATCTGAAAGAAACCGAAATTGATTTGCTTTCGATTTCCGGTCACAAATTTCACGCTCCGAAAGGCGTCGGCGCGCTTTTCGTGCGAAAAGGCATTGATCTGCCATCGTTTTTTATCGGCGGAAATCAGGAAAACGCGCGACGTGCGGGAACTGAAGCCGTTTCGCAAGTTGTCGCTTTGGGAGCGGCTTGCGAGTTGATTAAAAATTATGAAGCGCTGCCGAAAATGAGAACTTTGCGAGATTGTTTGGAAAACGAAATTTTGAAGATTTTTCCATTTTCTCGTTTAAACGGCAACCGGGAAAACCGTCTGCCGAACACCGCCAACATTTCTTTCGCGGGAGTCGAAGGCGAATCAATTTTGGCGCATTTGGACGAAAAAGGAATTTGCGTTTCGACCGGCTCAGCCTGCAACGCGGAAACGCACGAAGCCTCGACCGTTTTGCGCGCGATGAACGTTCCATATCGAGAAGCAATGGGTTCGATTCGCTTTTCGTTGTCACGTTATACGACCGAAGAAGAAATCGAAACGACTTTACAGATTTTGCCGGAAATCGTGTGGAAATTAAGGGAAATGTCGCCGCTCGCCGATTAGTTTTTACTAAAAAGAGACGCGGCGATAGATTTCGGCAACGGACATTTTTAAATCAATTGAAACGAATTCAAATTCTTCTTCGGGACGATTGTAAAAATGCGTCAGCCATCTGCCGTCGGGCTGGCGGCGATGAATCTCGACGAGCATTTTTTTCTGCTCGACAATGACATATTCCTGAATGCTCGGCATCTGCAAATAAGCGGCTCGTTTTTCGCGGCGCTCGATTTCTCTGGTCGAATCCGAAGTAACTTCGACAATCAAAATCGGCTTATTGCGAAAATGCGCGTCTTCAGGATTTTCCTCGCAGGAAACGAGAATGTCGGGATAATAATAAACGTTTAGGTTCACCCGAACTTTTATATCTCTGACAAACGGTTCGCAGCGCGAGCCTCTTAAATGCATATTTAACAAGGTTGCCATTTCCACGACAATTCGATTGTGATTGTCGGTCGCGCCAGCCATCGCGTAAACTTCGCCGTAAAAATATTCGCGTCTGACCGGACTGTTTTTTTCGCTTTCGAGATATTCTTCGACGCTGATTTGAGCTTTAAATTTCGGCAAAACCATTTGTCGCGTACCTCATCGCCAATTCTAATCAAATAAACGAAACTTTCAACTTATAAAAAGTTTTCCACATGTGGAAAACTTTTCCGATAAAGTCGTTTTCGCCGTAAGAAACCTTCTGGTTTCGGCAGTCGTAAAATAAACCGACGAGTTAGATTACCTTCCCGAAGTTTGAGGTTTAATTTTATGAAAAACAAATACTTTGCCAGTTCCGTCGCCGCTCTGTGGCTGGCGTTCGCCCTTTTTGCCGTTTCGCTGCCGGTTTCGACTTCGGCGCAAACCGCCGCTAAACCGGCGCAAATCGGTTCTGCGATTGTCGCAACAGAATATGCGGCGGCGCTCGCTAAAATTGAAGAAAAACTTGAAACGCGCCGCAACGAACTCGGTATTCCCGGTTTATCAATTGTCATCGTCAAAGACGACCAAATTATTTATCTTAAAGGACTTGGCTACAAGGACTTTGAAAACAAAATCGCCGTTACGCCCGATACGCAGTTTGCAATCGGTTCCTCAACAAAGGCGTTTACCGGTTTGTCCGTAATGATGTCGCAGGACGAAGGCAAATTGAATCTGGATGATTCGCCGAAAAAATATCTTTCTTATTTCAAAATCAACGACCCGGAAATTGATTCTAAAATTACGATTCGCGATTTGCTTTCGCACGGTTCGGGTTTAAATCGCACGGACTTAGCCTGGATTACCGGGAAATTAAGCCGCGAAGACATTATTAGGGTTGCCGGAGAAGCCAAGCCGAACGCAAAGTTCCGGGAAAAATTTCAATATCAAAACGTGATGTTTACGGCGGCGGGCGAAATTGTCGCACAAACGCAAAAAATGCCTTGGGAGCGGTTTGTCGAAACCAGAATCCTGAAACCGCTCGGAATGACAAACTCGAATATCTCGATTCCCGAAATGGAAAAATCGAAAGATTACTCGTTCGGCTACGAATTTAATTCGGACACCAAAGAAACCATCAAAAAGCCTTTTCGCAATTTCCCGACAATGACGCCCGCCGGAGCGATAAATTCAAGCGCCCGCGATATGGCAAATTGGCTCAAATTTATGCTTAACGGCGGGGCGGTGAACGGCAAGCGTCTTGTTTCCGAAGCCGCTTTTGCAGAGCTTACCAAACCGCAAATGAAAATCGCGCCGAACGGCAAAGTCAATTACGGTTTGGGCTGGTTTTTACAGGAATGGAACGGAATGAAAGTCGTCCAGCACGGCGGCAATATTGACGGTTTTAACGCGCTCGTAGCGATGGTTCCCGAAAAGAAAACGGGTTTCGTCATTCTGACAAATGTTTCGGCTTCGCCGCTTCCGGCGGGAATGATGTCCGTTGTTTGGGAAAATTTAATCGGCAAGCCGCAAACCGAAGCGACCGCGCAAACGGCGGTTGTTAAAGCGGTTTCGGAAGTCGGCAAGTATCGCTTTGAAGCAGCCGGATTCGATGTGGAAGTCGTGATGAAAGACGGCAAGCTGGTGGCGCTCGTTCCCGGTCAGCCGAATTACACTCTGGAAAACGTCAGCGGCAGAAAATATAAATTGAGCGGCGCGCCGGACGGATTTTTTATCACTTTCCGCGATGCGGAGGCTTATCTCGAACAACCGCAAGGCAATTACACGCTCCCGAGGGTTAAAGCGGACGCCAAGCTCGAAATAGCTCCGGCTGGCGCTTCGGTGAAAGAGCTTGTCGGAAAATATGAAAACGAGAAAAATCCGTCGTCAACCGTTGAAGTAGTGGAAAAAGACGGCAAAGTTTCGCTCGTCGTCGGAGGACAATCGCCGTACGAGCTGCGCGAAAAGGCGAAAGATATTTTCAGTTCGCCGGGTTTGCCCGATGAATACAGCGTCAAAGCCAGACGCGACGCGCAGGGAAAACTCGTCGGAATCATTCTGGTTCAGCCGCAGGGCGACGCCGCCTTTAACCGGCAGGGCGAAGCAAAAGCCGCCGCAGCGAGCGCTCCGCAAATAACGATTGACGAATTAATGCCGAAAGTCATTGAAGCTATCGGCGGTGAAGCAAACTGGCGAAAACTAAACTCAAGAGTCGTTAAATACGAACTCGATTTCGTACATCAGGGCATCAAAGGTTATGGAACGCAATACGCCAAAGCGCCGAATCTGACTGCGACCGAATCAACTTTTACCGCAGTCGGGAAACCGATTGCCACCGCTTACGAATATTTCAACGGCACGGAAGGCGGCGAAGAAGCCAGTTTTTCGACGTTTGAAAAAGCTACGGGGAAAAGCCTGGAAGACGCTAGAATCAGCGCTGATTTTTACGGTCTGACGAACTGGAAAACAAATTATAAAAAAACCGAGATGAAACCGATGGCTAAAGTCGGCGACGAAGAAGCTTATGTTGTCGTTTTCGAGCCGGAAAAAGGCAACAAAGACACAATTTATTTTTCAACAAAAACGTTTTTGCCGATCAAGCTCGAATCGGTCGTTTCATCTTCGACGCGCGGCGTTGATTTGCCCTACACCGAAACTTACAGCGATTACCGCACGGTTGACGGCATCAAGGTTCCTTTTCGGATGGTCAATTCAAACGTCGGCAACGGTGATACAGTGACAATTCTCAAAGAAGTCAAACACAACGTCGCAATTGATAATAAAGTCTTTGGGCGAAACAAATAATTCATTGCCCGAATCTAAAAAAAATAAAAAGAGAGGTTTTATAAAACCTCTCTTTTTATTTTCGGCGTTCTTACAGCGTTTTAATTTAACTGCACCAAACCGGCAGGATTAAATTGCGGTTCGGAGTGATTGAAAACTGCGTCGAGTTCGTCCTGCACGCTGCCGTGCAGAGTCCCGGCTTCTTTGAGCAGCGAGCGAAAGTTTTTGTAATCGTACAAATCCGTATCGAGCAGATGCGCCGGATTGACGTTGCCGAGAGCGGTCATAATCGAAGCGCGAACATGTGGAATTTCTTTTTCCAATTCGTTTATCAAACGTTTGACGCGAGCGCGTTTCAGATTCGGCTGCGAGCCGCACAAATTGCACGGAATAATCGGAAACTCTTTTTCCGCAGCAAATTTAGCGATGTCTTTTTCGCGGCAATAAGCGAGCGGTCGAATGACCGTATTTTTGCGGTCGTCCGAACGTAGAGTCGGCGGCATCGCTTTTAATTGTCCGACGAAAAAGATGTTCAAAAGAAACGTCGAAATAATATCGTCGGAATGATGTCCGAGCGCGATTTTGGTGCAGCCTTCTTCCAGCGCCGTGCGATACAAAATTCCTCTTCTTAATCTCGAACAAACCGAGCAAAAGGTTTTGCCTTCAGGCACGAGCCGGGTGACGGTCGAATAAGTATCTTCTTCGACAATGCGAAACGGAACGCCGAGCGAGCTTAAATAATCGGGCAAAATGTGTTCTGGAAAACCCGGCTGTTTCTGGTCGAGATTAACGGCGAAAATGTCGAACCGAACGGGCGCGCGTTTTTGCACGTCGAGCAGCAAATCGAGCAAGGTGTAGCTGTCCTTGCCGCCCGATAAGCAGACCATCACGCGGTCGCCGTCTTCAATCATCGAAAAATCTTTGATTGCCTCGCCCATTTGGCGGAGCAATTTGGTTTTAACTTTACTTTCTACAAACAATTTCTGATAAATCCTTCCATTAACAGCATTGCACAGCAAAAACATTCGTGCCAAGTCTGGACAACCTGCGATAAAATATTTATGATGAACGACGCAACCGGGAAATTTGCCAAACACAAACGTTCAGCGCGTCTTTCCTAAAAATCAAAATTCAGACAGACGGGTCCGCAAACGTGGTAATAAAAAACGCTTTTGTCACAAAAGCGTCCCGTTAACCGTCGAAAAACCCCAAAGGAGACAGCTAAATTATGATTAGAATGGGCAGAAGCAACAGCTCAAAACCCGAACCGATGAAATCCGAAGCGCCTCAAAAAGACTTTTCAACCCCGAATCAATCTTTCGGCTACACGCCGCAAATGTCCGAAACGGCTTCGTTTCGCCCGTCGTTTGAAACCGCGTCGGCGCAAAAGGGCGCGATGACCGACAGCGAATCAATGGCGCGCGACATTAAAGAAGGGCGTTTGAGCGGTTTTGTCGGGAGCGGCACTACTTTGACCGGAGAAACCAGTTTTAAAGCGATGCTCCGCGTTGACGGTCATCTGACGGGAATCGTTTCGTCCGACACAGGCACTTTGATCGTCGGCACGGGCGGTCAGCTTGATGCAAACGTCACGGTGGCTGCTGCTGTCATTCACGGAATCGTCAATGGCGATGTCGTCGCGACGGAGCGCGTCGAGCTTGGACGCACGGCGAAAGTTGTCGGCAACATTCAAACTCCTTCCTTGAGCATCGAACAGGGCGCGATTTTTGAAGGAAATTGCAGTATGGTCAGACAAAAAGCCGAAATGGACAAACGCCACGCCGCAACGGCGCAAGCAGAAAATTATTCCAACGGCAACATACCCGCCGAAGCGCAAAACGGGCTTGCAGCCGAAGAAAAAATAGTTACAAAAAACGCCGCTTAAAAAGCGAATTTCGGTAAAAAGTTGACAACTCTTCAAAGTCTCGTCTTGTTGCCCGGTTTGGGCAACAAGACGAGACTTTATTTGTATTTGGATGTGCGTGGCAGAAACGCGACCGTGAGGAAGTGTGTTTCAACGCATGCTCCCTCACGGTCGCGTTTCTGCCACGCACACTAACCTTCTACCCCTCTAAATTTTCTGGACGTTTTTTAGTTTGTTGTGTCAGACTCACGGAAACTGTTTTTATTTTGTCCGAAATTGCAGGAGAAATCGAATTGAACGCGGAAGAACAGCGGCTCGAAGAATCGCGCGCCGGGCTTCGATTGTGGAAAAAATGGGGAACTTATCTGAGCGAACGCGCTTGGGGAACCGTTCGCGAAGATTATTCTTCCGACGGCGCGGCTTGGGAATATTTTCCGTTTGAACACTCGCATCTTCGGACATATCGCTGGAATGAAGACGGAATCGCCGGTTTTTGCGACCGCAATCAGCGCTTATGTTTTGCCGTGAGTTTATGGAACGAGCGAGACGCGATTTTGAAAGAACGTCTGTTTGGCGTGACAGGCAATCAAGGCAATCATGGCGAAGACGTAAAAGAATATTATTTTTATCTGGACGCGACGCCGACCGCATCTTACGCCAAGTTTCTCTACAAATATCCGCAAACCGAATTTCCTTATCAACAACTTCTGGAAGAAACGCGCAGGCGCGGCAAAGGGGACGCGGAATTTGAATTATTAGAAACTGGAGTTTTTGACCAAAATCGTTATTTCGATGTTTTCGTCGAATACGCTAAATTTTCGGCGGAAACCGTTTTCGTCAAAATCGAAGCGTTTAATCGCGGCGACCGAAACGCGCCGCTTCATATTTTGCCCCATGTTTGGTTTCGCAACGATTGGTCTTGGACGACGGATGCAAAAAAGCCTCGTCTCGAAAAACTCGAATCAGACGACAATCTTTCTGTCATAAAAACCAGCGGAGAAAAAATCGGCGAATATTTGCTTTACGCGGCGGAAAAGCCGTCGCTATTGTTTTGCGAAAACGAAACGAATCTCAAAAAACTTTACAACGCTGAAAACAAATCCGGTTTTGCCAAAGACGGCATTAACGATGTAATCGTTAACGGAGATTCAGACGCGGTTAATGCGGCGCATTTCGGGACGAAAGCCGCCGCGCATTATGAATTTAATATCGAAGCGGGCGAGAGTAAATCAATTTATTTACTCCTGACAAAAGAGCCTTTGATTCGCCGCGAACGTACGCATTTTGCGCTTCTCGCCGAACAGACTTTGCAGCAGAGAAAACAGGAAGCCGACGAATTTTACCGTTCGATTACGCCCGACAATTTATCAGACGATGCGAAAAGCGTTTTGCGCCAATCGCTCGGCGGAATGATCTGGTCGAAGCAGTTTTATCATTTCGACGTAAATCAGTGGCTTGTCGGCGATCCGGCGCAGCCCGCGCCGCCCGAAATCAGAAAAAAAGGGCGCAACAAAGATTGGCGGCATTTGAACAACGCCGACGTGATTTCGATGCCCGACAAGTGGGAGTATCCGTGGTATGCGGCTTGGGATTTGGCTTTCCACTGCATTCCGCTGGCGATTGTTGATTCGGAATTTGCCAAGCGGCTATTGATTTCGCTGCTGCGCGAATGGTATCAGCACCCGAACGGTCAGCTTCCCGCTTACGAATGGAATTTCGGCGACGTTAATCCACCGGTTCACGCCT
>DASVTY010000108.1:0-27873 GCA_036387315.1 Pyrinomonadaceae bacterium | reverse complement strand
CGATACGGCGACATCCGGTCGTCTCGGAGTTGCGGCAACTACTGTAAACAATGTCGTTGCGGATTCCGGAGCGCTCGTTTATCTTCGTTTTAGAGTTGTCGGAACAATAAACGATTCGGCAAGCGCATTAAACTTTGAGACGACTTCGCAGGAAGGCGGCACGTTTGAAGACAATTTTGGAAACAAAGTTTCTTCATCAGCCGTAAACGGTTCGTTCATGCCGGTCGACCGGAAGAAGAGCGCAAAACAATAAATCTGCCGATGCAAATCGTTCAAAAATGGAGTAACCGGGATTTTATAAGTCCCGGTTACTCCATTTTATATAGAAACAATCTTATCGAAAAACTTAGCCCTAACCAAGAAACAAGCAACCAATAATGGGTAGTGTCCTAACCTTGTATTGCTATACTAAGAATGTGTCTCAAAAACGATCCTTTTTGAGATAATAAAAGAGCATCAAAAATGTCTCATAAAGGAACGTTTTTGAGACTGATTCTCTGAATCGGATGTATTCCAATGGTAATTTAACTCAATCCCTTACGTTTATATTTTACAGAGCAGCACTTTTAGTTTATTATCCCTACGCCTGCAAAAGCATATTCAAAATCCAAGTTCTTTTAGTTTAAGGTCGGGAGAAATTTATGAAGTCTTCGATAGTATTGTTGTTTTGTTTATTTGTATTTCTTAGTTTTAATATTAGCGCACAATCGAATTGTACTTATACCGTTGTCCCCGAAGTCGGCGTAGGTCACGGCGGTGCCTTTTCCTCCAGTTTTAACGTTACAACTCAACCGGGATGTACGTGGGTTGCCATTAGCAATGACTCCTGGATAACGGTAACATCCGGTGCCAGCGGCATCGGGAGCGGAACCGTTAATTATTCACTGATTCCTAATCCAAACCGTAACGAGGCTCGCTGGGGACAAATCAAAGTAGAAAACAAGATTTTTAACGTTAAGCAAGAACCTTATTGCAGCCAAGGCACACTTTCACCCGGCGGCTTGATAAGCGCAGCCGGGGCAACAAATTTTCTAAATCTCTACTACCGTTGTTCTTACCAAGTAGTAAGTAATAATTCCTGGATAAAAGTAGATTTCACCGGTACGGGCTATGAGTCAAGCCGTGTAAGGTATGAAATTGAACCAAACACGGGCGAGGCGAGGATAGGCTCGATTACTATTGATATTTTGGATACTCCACCGGAACAAGACCCGAAAATTATTTTTGAGCAATATGGGACGGTTGCTTGCACTTACACCATAGATCCAACAAGCATTCAATCCCCACCTATAGGCGTAAGCGCGAACTTCAAAATCAACACGCAATACCTATGTAATTGGAGAGCTACGAGCAATGCTAACTGGATAACCGTTCAAACTCCGTCTGGAAGCGGATCAATGAGAATCAACTACATAATTCAGCCAAACACCGGAGCCGCAAGAGAAGGAACTATTACCGTTGAAGGACAGGTTTTCACAATTTTCCAAGGTGCCCACGCTCCGCAGCAAGTCGAATATAGAAAAGTGAGCGGACAGGTTGTAACGGCTAATAACAAACCCGTTAGCGGCGCGCGGGTTGCGTTTTTGGGAGGGGAAGAAGCTATTACTGTAACATCAAATCAATTCGGATATTTTCACTTAACGGTTAAAAGTAATCAGGATTACACGGTAAATATCACCCACAAGAAATATAAATTCTCAAGCGTTAATGTTCTTAGCCACAACTTCGACAACTTAGGCAAATCACTGCAAGTATTTACGGCAGATAATGAATAGACAAGTTTGGCTAGAGCGTCAAGGCAGGCGGCATACTGAAAAAAGGAGAAGCGCCGAATAATAAATTCGGCGCTTCTCCTTTTCCGCTGTTTAAAGAAGTGTCCCAAAAACGCCCCTTTTTGGGACACAGAAAAAGTGTCTCATAAGTAACCGTTTTTGAGACACTTTAAATTGTTGAATCCTTTGTTTTTAAGGGCGAAAACACGATTCTCCGATTCTAGCCTTTTGTCTCATAAATCGTCTCATTTCTAAAATCCCAAAAACGTATGGCTTATGAGACACTTTTAAATTACCTTTTCTATCCGCCGAAAACTCTTAGCTGTTGGCACCACACCATTGGGGCACTACCCAATAATGCTTTGACTTGACAAACAACCGTTTGGTTCGGTATTCTTTCCGTTCGCTTTCAATGCGAATTTCTTTTTTTACGGAACCGATTGTTATGAGTACATTTATTCCGAGCGGTAAAACGCTGGCTGAAAATCGCAAATGGTACGTCGTTGATGCGGCGGGCAAAACCGTTGGGCGTCTGGCAACCGAAATCGCACGCATTTTGTCGGGCAAAAACAACCCGCAGTTTACGCCGTTTTTGGATTTGGGCGACCACGTTGTTGTCGTCAACGCGCGACAAGCTATTTTCAAAGGCTCGAAAGCCGAGCAAAAAGTTTATCATCATCATACGCTCTATCCCGGCGGTCTGCGCTCGATTTCGGTCAAAGACCAATTCGCCAAACACCCGGAAAGAGTTATCGAGCTGGCGGTCAAAGGAATGCTCCCGAAAACCAAGCTCGGAAAGGCGATGGTCAAAAAACTGCACGTTTACGCCGACGCCACGCACAAACACCATGCGCAAAATCCGCAGCCGCTCGAAATTGAAACCAGATAATTTTTATGGCAGTTGAAATTCAATATTACGGAACAGGAAGACGTAAAACCGCGACGGCGCGAGTTTATTTGCGTCCGGGTTCGGGCAAAATTTTCGTTAATAAACGCCCGTTTAAAGAATACTTCCCGAACGAAGCTCTGCAAATGATTATCCGCCAACCATTGCGGATGACCGATTCGGCGAACAAATTCGACATTCTCGTGAACGTTGACGGCGGCGGGGTCGCCGGGCAAGCCGGAGCGGTTCGTCACGGAATTGTGCGCGCGTTAATGGAATTTAACGGCGATTTACGCCCGACTTTGAAAAAAGCCGGACTCGTCACCCGCGACCCGCGCCAGAAAGAACGTAAGAAATACGGTCAAAAGGGCGCACGCAAACGCTTCCAGTTTTCGAAACGCTAATTTTTGTTGGAGAGTGAAAACAAACTTTTCACTCTCTTTGTCTTTAATCCATTGCCGCAAGACGCGATTGGTTTCTTTCCGGTTGATTGCGGCGAGTACACAAAACCAATAAGTTAAGGAGATTTATTTTGCCTACAGTTACGATGAAAGAACTCCTCGAAGCCGGAGTTCACTTTGGTCACCAGGTTCGCCGTTGGAATCCGAAAATGAAGGAATACATTTACGGCGAGCGCAATGGAATTTACATCATTGACCTGCAAAAAACCCAAAAGCTCTTTCGCGACGCCATCGGCGCGATGCAGGAGTTTATTACGGAAAAACCCAACCGCACGATTCTTTTTGTCGGCACCAAACGACAAGCGCAGGACGCCATCAAAGAAGAAGCCGAACGCGCCGGACAATATTACATCAACAATCGCTGGCTCGGCGGGCTTTTGACGAATTTTCAAACCGTCCAAAAATCAATCAAACGATTAAAAGAAATCGAAGCGATGCGCGAAGACGGACGCTACGAGAGCTTTACCAAAAAAGAACGACTTGAGCTTGACCGCGAACACGAGAGCCTGAACAAAAACCTCGCGGGCATCAAAACGATGAACCGCTTGCCGGACGCGCTTTTTATCATTGACGTGAAAAAAGAAGAAATCGCCGTCGCCGAAGCTAATCGCCTGGGCATACCGGTTTGGGCTGTCGTTGACACGAATTGCTCGCCCGAAGGAATTGACCACGTAATTCCGGGCAACGACGATGCGCTTCGCGCGATTCGCCTTTTCGCCGCGCGCATCGCAGACGCGGTTTTAGAAGGTCAGCAAGTCGGCACCGAAGGCGGAGTTATTTCGACCGAAGCGGAAGACGGTATGGCTGCGGCGGTTTCAGGATTGAATGTCCAGCCCGTGCGTTCGGCTGACGAATATCCGGCTCCGGGCGCGGAAGTTAATTCGCAAAGCGGAACGCTCGAATTGTCGCGCGAAGAAATGGATGTGAATCAAGCTGAACCCGATAGCTTCAGCGTCCAACCGGAACGCGGTGATGACAATGCCGAAGCGCAGAAATATCCGGGTCCGGGCGCGGCGGCTTGGAGTCAACCGCATTAAAGAATTTGAAAACTCAGTTTGAAAACGCAGTCCTCAACTTTCGTTTCGGGGCTGCTTTTTCTTGTCCCGGCGCGTGTCGCCGTTTCGTTATTACTCTGACAAATCAATGTTAATTTGTTAGAATATCGTTTTATTTTGTTATCAATAAGGGAGATATTATAAATGGCAGAAATTACAATGGCGGCAATTAAAGCGCTGCGCGAGAAAACAGGTGCCGGAATGACCGACGTTAAAGCGGCGCTGGTCGAAGCAAACGGCAGCGAAGACCAGGCGATTGAGATTCTTCGCAAAAAAGGAATGGCGACAGCCGGTAAAAAAGCCGGTCGCGTAACGGCTGAAGGCGTTGTCGGTTCATACATTCATATGGGCGGCAAAGTGGGCGTTCTCGTCGAAGTCAACTGCGAATCGGATTTCGTCGCTCGCGGCGAGGATTTTACACAGCTTGTCAAAGACATTGCAATGCACATTGCGGCTGCGACTCCGACTTATGTTCGGCGGGAAGAAGTGCCGCAGGATATTCTCGATAAAGAACGGGAAATTACAAGCGAACAGCTTAAGAACGATCCGAAAAACGCTAACAAACCGGCTGACGTAATTTCAAAAATCGTCGAAGGTCGTTTGAATAAATATTACGAAGAAAATGTGCTGCTCGAACAACCGTTCGTCAAAGACCCGTCGAAAACCGTCGGCGAATTGGTCGCGGAGAAAGTCGGCTCGATTAAAGAAAACATCACGGTTCGCCGTTTTACGCGCTACAAAATGGGCGAAGGCTTGGAGAAAAAAGCCGATGATTTCGCAGCCGAAGTGGCGTCGCTGGCGGGCGGAAATCAATAACATTTCAAATTATTCCGGCGGAGAAATTGTCTCCGCCTTTTTTGTGTTTTAATATCAGCAGAATATTTTTATGGTTCAAGAGGCAGCGCGAATGGAAGCCGCCAAACCGGCTTACAATCGAATTTTACTTAAACTGTCGGGCGAAGCTCTGATGGGCGGTCAAAATTACGGCATTGACACGGAAGTCGCGCGCTCGGTCGCCCAGCAAGTTAGAGCGATTTACGATCTGGGCGTCGAGACGGCGATTGTCGTCGGCGGCGGCAATATCTTTCGCGGCGTTTCAAAATCCGCCGGAAATATGGATCGTTCGAGCGCCGATTATATCGGAATGCTCGCCACCGTAATGAATGCGGTCGTGTTGCAGGACGCCTGCGAAAAAGTCGGAATCTTTACGCGCGTGATGTCGGCGATTGATATTCCGCAGCTCGCCGAACCGTTTATTCGCCGCCGCGCTATCCGGCATCTTGAGAAAAAGCGCGTCGTGATTTTCGCCGCCGGAACCGGAAATCCGTATTTTACGACCGATTCGGCAGCCGCTTTGCGCGCGCTCGAAATCCGCGCCGAAGTCTTGATGAAAGCAACAAAAGTTGACGGAATTTATTCCGCCGATCCGATGAAAGACGAAACCGCGACGCGCTACGAAACAGTCAGTTATCAGGAAGTCATCGAAAAGCAGTTAAACGTAATGGATACTTCGGCGATTTCGCTTTGCCGCGAAAACAAGCTGCCGATTCTGGTGTTCAATATGAAAGAATCGGGTAATATAATTCGCGCCGTCAACGGCGATTTACAAATTGGAACCTTAGTTAACGGATAGCTGATAATTAATAATGAAAAGGTAATTATCAGCTATTAATTACTGATTAAATTTATGATTGAAAACGTAATCAAAGAAACAAAACCGCGAATGGAAGGAGCGGTCGAGGATTTTAAACGCAAACTGGCGAATATCCGCACGGGGCGCGCGACAGTCGGAATTTTGGACAGCGTTCAGGTTGATTATTACGGAACGCCGACGCCGCTTAGTCAAATGGCTTCGATTTCGGTTCCCGAACCGCAATTGTTGATGGTTCAGCCCTGGGACACGAGTCAGACGGGCGCGATTGAAAAAGCGATTCGCAACTCGGATTTGGGGTTGAATCCGTCAAGCGACGGCAAAACCGTCCGCGTCCCGATTCCGCCGCTGACCGAAGAACGCCGCAAACAAATGGCGAAACAGGTTCACGAATTTGCGGAAGACCATCGCACCGCCGTCCGCAACGTTCGCCGCGATGCAAACGAGAAGCTCAAGAAAATGCTCAAAGATAAGCAGATTTCCGAAGACAACGAGCGCGACGGTTTGGATCAGGTGCAAAAATTAACGAACAGCTACATCGCCAAAATTGACGAGCTGATGAAACACAAAGAAACGGAAATAATGCACGTTTGAGGAAACGTCCGCATATTTGCCCAAAATAAAAGGGAAGGTTTTAACGCCTTCCCTTTTTTGCTTTAATTCGTCCTGTTTTTACTTCATCACAAAAACGTCGTCCGCGATTTCGGAATTAACCAAAATCTCTTTGGCTTTAAAGCTGGCGTAAAAAGTATTTGCTCCAAGCTGCAAACGCTGCGAATATTTTTCCGGTATCAAAACTCCGCTGACATCTCGAAACTTATCGTTTTCGACCGCTGTTGTGATTTCTCTGCCCTCAACCGTGAATTTGGCTTCATAGCTCAACACTTGCCCGTTCGCCGGATCAATGTAGTAATCCGAAGAATAGCCGTCGGGCGAGGAAATGCGAAATCCGCGCCGCTTCTTTTTGTCGGGCAGCGCTGAAACCGTGTAGCCTTTTTCCTCGGCTCTGGTCAATAAAATGAATCCCATTTTATTGAGCGGCGGCACGTCGAAACGCGCAATCGAACTGTAGAGTTGTTCGCCGTCGAAGATTTGCAGAAAGTTGAAAAACTGCGAAGTGATTTCAAAACGGAATCTATCGCCTTTGGTGACAACGGCGTAAGCCGCCGGAACCGCCTGCGCCGAACCGGGCGCAGTTGCTTCGACCGAGCCTCGCTGGATGATGCTTTTTGCCGCTTTAAATTTATCGCCGCCGTGCGCCGCAATTGCGGCTTTGGCGAGATCGAGCGGAGCGGCGTCCGCTTTTATCATTACAACTTTTGTCGCGGCGGTCGCTTCCGGCGCTTTTGATTTGTCCTGCTGCGCGTTAACGGTTAAAGCGGTCGTTGCCGCAAGGCAAAGAATTAACACTGCTTGCTTCATAAATCTCCTTTAGCTTTTGGGGTGAAAAAATACCTCGAACGAACTTTGGCACTCGACTAAAAATTACGCCAAACGATGAAGCATTGTTTCCGGTTTTTTGTAATTCGTCCCAAAAACAGATTGCCGACTAAATACTTTTGGCTTTTCTATAAGTTAAAGCGCCTTTTACGTGACTTTCTTTGTCGCACGTAAAAGGCGCTTTAACTTATAGTGTTTTCGAGACTGCTTTTAGAAGCTGAATCTGAGTTGAAGCTGAACCTGGCGATTTCCGGCATTGCTTCCGCCGCCGCCAAAACCGAATCTGGCAACCGTGTTGTATCCGCCGAAACGCGGCGAGCTGAGATTGTTAATCGGGCTGCCGAAATTTGTTCGATTAAATATATTGCTGATTTGCACGCCCAAAGTCAGGTTATACGGCTTGTCGTTGCGCGCGCCGCCTTGACCGAAAGCTCCACCGCCGCCTTGCCCGCCTCGACCGCCTCCGCCATTGGGTCCGCCGCGACGACCACCGCCTGCCGCTCCCGGAATTCCGGCAGCTCCGCGACCGCCGCCGGTTGTTGCTGTTTGTCCCTGAGCCGGCGTATTGGCTGCGGCAGTTTCGCGCGAGCCGCCAAAACTGATTGTTTTAGTCAAATTCATATTAGCGCTGAAAAAGTTAGCGCCGCGTCCATAATTACGCGGAATAATCGCATTCGGATCGGCAGCATCGCTGATGTCGCAGAATGAATTGGTCAATCCGAGCTGGTTGCAGCGAGCGCTTAACTGAGCGAAGGTCGGACGTTCGGTAAACAGCGAGTCTCGGTTGCTGTCAACGCCGGTGATAATGTTAAACGGCGAAGCTGTGCGGAAAACGATAAAAGGATTTGCACGTATTCCCCACGGCAAACCGAACGAACCGCGAACGAACACCGAATGTCGCACGTCTTGAGCCGCATCTCCGTATTCGCCGCTCAAATCATAGCTGTAAAACGGGGAGCTTCCGGCTGATGCGCCGCCGAAACCGCCGCCGCCGAATCCGGCAAAACCGCCGCCGCCATCAACGTCCGATTTGGCTTTGCTCAAACCATAATTAATAAAAAACTGGACATTCGGATTGAGTCTGGTATTTAAATTAACCAGAAATTGGTTTTGCACGAATTTGCCGGTTGACTCGAATTGATAAATGTTGCCGAGCGTCGGGTCGGGACGCAAAGCGTTTGCCGCCGCGCCGGTTGGACAAACAACGGTCGGCGGACAAACCGGCGCATTGATGTTACGAGTTCGCAGCAAATCCTGCGTTCTGGTTGACAAAAATGTAAATGACAAAGTTGTGCGGAGAGGAAGCTGTCGTTCGACGCTCAATGCGGATTGCATTGTATAAGGCGAACGAATGTCTTCGGCAAGACGGCGAACCACGCTGCTGCCGGGAACTAAAGCGGCAACCTGCGCGGCGGTCGGAACATTTGTCACTCCGTTCAAACTGAAAATCGGCTGGCTGAGCAGAGCCGCGTCGCTGACAAAATATTGAACCTGATTTTGCCCGTTAAAGCGATTTTCCTGCAAGCTCAGATTTTCCGAAATGCGGTCGTAGAAAATACCGAAACCTCCGCGAAACACTGTTTTCGGGGGACGCGCGCCGCCCGCGCCCGGCGAATAAGCAAATCCGACGCGCGGAGCAAGATTGAAATTGTTGCTGACGTTGGTTTGCGCTTCGTAACGCACACCGTAGCTTAAAGTGAATTTGGGCGAAACGCGCCAATCGTCATTGAGAAAAAGACTGAAATCGGTTTGCTTAATCGTCGCCAGCGGATCGCCCGCCGTAATCGTAAACTGCGAGGGACGAGCACTGCCCAAAATCGCTTGACGGTATTGCTCAATCGAAGACAGCCCTCCGGGAACTCCGGCAAACGTGAACGTTCCCGCAAAATTGCTTTCCGAGCGGTCTTTAAGCGAAACGTGACGCAGACGCGCGCCGAATTTAAGACTGTGCGTGTTAAGAGCTAAAGTCGTGTAATTTTGCAGCTCGAAACGGTCTTCGTGGTTAAAGCTCAAACCGACGCTGCTGCCGCCGCCGTTAAACGAACCGGAAACGTTTATCCCCGGAATCGAATTGTCGCCTTGCTGCTCGCTGCGGCTGCGATTGTATTGAAATCTGGTTTCGTTGATCGCGGTCGGCGAAAGAATCATCGTCTCGGTAAATTGAAAATTCTGGTCGGTGTTTTGGTTGTTAAAAGCTCTGCTCGGCAAAGAAAATTCGTTGACGCCGCGGTTCTCCGACTTGCTGCGCTGAAAGCTGTAACGCGCAATCAAAGTGTTGCGCTCGTTAATGGCGTAATCAAAACGCGGGCTAATCGAAAACCGGCGAGTCGGCACGACGAGCGACTGCGTAAACAGCGTCGGATTCAAGCTCTGGTCGAGAATCGTCGCGTTGATGACGGCGTTGTCGTCAAACTCTCGGCGATCAACGTCTAGGAAAAATGAAGCCTTGTTTTTGATAATCGGACCGGAAAGATTTCCGCCGTAAAAACGGGTTTGCGACGGCGCGCGGGTGCGCGCGAACGGATTGCGCGAGTTCAGGCTCTCGTCGTTGAAATTAAAGAAAGCCTGACCGCGAAATTTGTCAGCGCCGGGCTTGGTCAAAATCTCGACACGCCCGAAACCGGGACGGTCAAATTCGGATGAAAACGGATTTTGGTTGACGCGAATTTCCCGAATCGCTTCGCGCGGCGGCAGGCGTCCGCCGGAAAAACCGTCAATGTAAAATTGTCCCCCGTTCGGTCCCGCGCCCGGTCCTGCCAAAGCCTGCAAAGCCGCCGCCAATTCATCGGGGTCTTCCGGCAGAGCTTCCAAATCCGCGCCCTTTAAAACCGTGGCGCTTTGATTATTAATCGGGTCGGTGTTGACCTGATTTTCATTTGTAATCTGCACTTCCGCTTGAACTTCGGCTGGCGTCAGAGTGATTATCAATTCCTGACGCTGACCCGAAGCAACCACGACTTCGGTATTTTCATAAACCGCAAAATTTGTCGTTGCTACGCGAATTGTGTAAGTTCCGGCAGGAATTCCGGTAAAGATAAATTGTCCGCTTTCACTCGAAGTTGCGGTGCGCTCGAAACCGCCGCTGTTTGTAACAGTGACATTCGCGTTTGGAACAATAGCGCCGACCGAGTCAACCACCTGCCCGGCAATGATTCCGCTTCCCTGCGCGAAAACAGCCGCGCTCGAAAAGGTTAAAGTTAAGATAAATGCGTATAAAACTCTCATAATATTTTTAGATAAAAAGTGAAAATAAAAAACGGCGGAAAGACGAAAGGCAATTTCATCCTTCATCCTTCCGCCTTCATCCTTTAAATTTACGGCGCGCCGATGCCGTCGAGTCCCGGAATGTTAATCGAAGGCGCTGCGGCTTGCGGTCGCGGGCTTTGCCCCGGAATTTGCGGGGGATTCAAAAACGGCTCAATGCCGGCAACGAATTTAATTGCGGTCACGCGGTCGGGAGATGCTCCGGCGGTGCTGGAAGCGGCAATCGCATCACCAACTTTCAATTCGGTTAAAGTCAGAGCCGGAAGACGCTCGAGCATTTGGTCAACATCACCGCCGCTCTGACGCATACCGCCACCGCCGCCCGCTCCTCCTGCGCCTTGCTCTCCGCCGTTCGGATTAGCCGGGCGCGGCTGTTGTCCTCCGGCGTTTCCGCCGCCCATCGGCATTCCCTGCGGCATTTGTCCGCTGGCGCGCATCGCTTGAGCCATTGCCAGACGCTGCGCCATTTCAGGCGGAAAACGTCTGAGGAGCGTGCCGTTATTAACTTCTACTACTACTGTTTTGTTTGTATTTGCTTCTTTGACCGTAATTTCGTTTTTGGCAATATCAATTGCCGTGATTGTTCCGGCAACCATTTTGAACGAGCCGGAAATAATTTCTTCGGCTGTCACGCGTATGCCGTCCGGCGTTTTTTCGCCGCGCGCCCGAAGCTGGTCGCCGACTTTCAATTCGGCGAGATTGCTCATTTTAGCGTCGCTGAACTTGACTGAGTTCGGCGCGTAACGGCGATATTGTGTTTTATCGCTGACGGCTACTGTAACTGTTTGGTTGGCTGGAACTGCGCCGCGAGGAGCAATCGTAATTTCATTTGTCGCCGGATTGATCGCCGTAACGCGCCCGACAACTCCGCTTGCCCATTTTTGTTGCTCGGTTTGCTGTTTTTTGGAGATGTCGGCTTGCGTCATCAAATAAACGCTGCGCGTCGGCGCGAGCGATTTTTTGTCGTCCGACAAAATGCCGACGGCGGCAACTTTATCACCGGCTGCAATGTCCGAAAGCGCGGCGGGAGTCGCGGATTTCAAATCCGCCGGATTCTCCGGCGTCATGCGCTTGTAAACGGTTTTGGCGTCAATCGTTAAAGAAATGTCGCCGTCTTTTGTTTTAAGCGCGATTTTATTATTCGCCGCATCAATCGCTACGACATCGCCCTGCACTACCGAAGATTTTTGAGCTGCGCCGGTTTGCGCCTGAGCGGAAAAAGCCAGGGCAAAAACGCCGAGCGTTAAAAATAAAGACAATAAAATTTTTCGCATATTAATATTTTTCCTTTTGCGTGCGAATGTAAGACGTTTTTAATACGCCCCAGAACCGTTAAAAGTTGCGCGTCGTCATCCATATATATAAACGTGCGCAACGGCGGATTATTAACAAACAAGAGAAATAAATTTTCAAATCTGAATGAAAGATTTGTCAGTTGCTGACAGACATTTAGACACGCCAATTAGACATTCGGTTACAACTTTTTGGAATTTATTTTAGAATTTCAAAAAGTAACGCCAGTAAGATGCCGGAGTTACTCAATTATTTCGCCAATCGAACGGACGCTGTGCGGTTAAAACAAGTCCCAGGCTGACGATTATTAAACCGATAAAAGCGAAAGCCCATAAATAAGGGAGCGAGAGAACAAAAACCCAAAAACAGGTGCCGAGCAGCAAAGACGTTGATTCAGAGCGTTTATGATGTTCTCCGAAAAGACGTTTATAAATGTATTTTCCGGTCGCGGCTTGGACGACGACGCGCCCGAAAGTGTAAGCCAGAAACAGCAAAACCGTCGTCATCGCGCTCGCTAATATCCCGATTGGCGTCGGCAAAGCTCCGAGTCCGAACCCGACAATCAGAGTTGAAAACAACATCACCAGGGCACCGACAACTGCAATTCTCAGACCGGATAAATTCAGTCTGGTAATTGCGCGACTGATTGCGCCCGGCGAAATCGTCGTTAAAACGAGCGATACGATGAACCAGAATAACACAGCCAAAATGCGCTGAACGAAATACCAGGCGGAAAAGTCCGGCGCGGCGAGCGAAGCAGGATTTTGCATAGCCTCGCGCAGCTCGTTTTCATAACCGGCGTACATCACGGTTTGGCTTTCGGGATTTCGTCCGGGAGCGGTTTTGCCGTGATTGTATGCGCCGCCGATGATGACGACATCGCCGCCGATGTAAGAATCCGGGCGTTGATAAACCGAGCCGCCGATTGTCGCCACGTCGCCTTCGACTCTGCCTTCGACAATGACATCGCCGCCAAAAGCCATCACGCCTTTTTTCACCGTGCCGCGAACAATTACCGTTTTTCCAAAACCGAAAACGTCCAATTCCGCAGTTTCAGCTACAATAAGCGCGTTTGATTCATCCGGCGGATTGATTACCGTTTGCTGTCCGAACGCGCAAAAAGCCGATTGCAAAACAACGAGCAAAGCAAAAAGCCACTGCCATTTTTTGAGCAGCGGCGCGTTTGTGTTGATTTGGTTTTCGGCTAAAAAACTCACTTTTGTTAAAAAAGAATCAAGCGCGGCGATATTTTCTGAGTAAAACCGACAAAGCGGCAATCGTAAAAATCAAAAGCGAAAAAACAAGAAACGCGGAAAACACGATTTCGTTTGCAAACTGCCGCGAAAAAGCTCGCCAAAACACGGCGAGCAAAACTTTAATTTGGGCAAACGCGGCTTCAAAAACACCGAGCTTTTTGCTCACGACGCCGAACAAAACGCCAGCCGCGAAAAGCAAAGCGGTAATAACGAAAGCGCGGCGTCGCTCTTCTTTGGAGTTTAAACCTGAGACATCGGATTCGGCGCGAATTGCGACGGTTTTAACAAAATCTTTCGGCAATTCAAACGCTTTTTCGTCTTCAAAAGCAAAATCCAAAGCGCACAAAAGCCGTTTTTGCTCGTTGAGCCGCTCGCTGCAAATTCCGCAACCGGCGATGTGCCGCTCAAACGAGATTTCGGCTTCGGCGGCAAGCTCGCCGTCCAGATAAGCGGCGATTTCGCTTGTTTGCGAGCAGTTTTTTGAATTCGCTTTTTCCATTTAATTTTTGATTTTTGATTTCAGTTTGTTTTTCAAATCTCAAATCTCAAATTCTTAAACCCCGGTGATTCCGCGTTCGACCAGCAAATCTCGCATCAGCTCGCGCGCGCGAAAAAGACGATTTTTCACCGTTCCGAGCGGCAGATTCATAATTTCCGCGATTTCATCGTAACTCAAATCCTGCGAGTGTCGGAGCAATATCAATTCGCGATAAGCGGCGGGCAGTTTTTGCACGACTTTTTGAATTTCGCCGCGCCATTCGCTGCGCTCGCGCTCGACTTCGGGCGACGCGAGTTTGCTTTCAATCGGGCGCTCGAAAGTTTCGTCTTCGAATTCCAAATCGAGCGAGCATTCACCGTTTGAATTACGCCGCAGATAATCAATCGCCGCGTTGCGCGCGATCTTGTAAATCCAGGTCGAAAATTTAAATTCGGTTTTGTAGCGCGCGAGCGAGTTGTAAACCTTGATAAAAATCTCCTGCGAAACGTCCAGCGCCGCGTCGTAATCGTTCGTCATTCGATAAACGTAAGCGGTAATCGGTCGCTGATAGCGGCGGACAAGCTCCTCAAAACTGTCCTCGCGCCCGGCGAGGCTCGTGGCAATCAATTCGGAGTCGGCAAATTCGCGCAAATTTTTCAGAGCTATTGTTTTTGCAGTCATAACGGCAATGTTTTCTACGGAAACGTTTGGAGGAAAGTTTCAGGCTAAATTGTAAATTGAACGATTTTTGTCGCACAAACCGCTCAAGCGACTGTGCCGCCGCAGCTTGAACCCGCTCCGGCTGTACAGCCGAAACAATGCGCGGCTGTTTTGATTTTTCGATTGATAAATTTTTCCGGCGTAAAATCGAAAATTGTCTGCGGCAATTGCTGGTCAACCGGAATTTCAAGCATTTGATTAAAATCGCAGTCAAATAGTTTTCCCGTCCAATCAACGCTGAGTAAATTTCGGCACATCAAGCCCGCGATTGTTCCCGGATTAAAAGCGTTGACGAGCTTCGTCAGATAACGCTCTTCGTTGCCGGAGCGCCGCAAATAATCTAGAAAACGCGCGACCGGCATATTTGTTATCGTGTAAAGATTGTTGAAATAAACATCGTAACGCGCTTTTAATTCCCTTTTAAAATCGGCTTCAATCGCGCTTTGAGCAGGCGGCAAAAACGCTCCGGTCGGATTGTAAACCAGATTTAAAACAAGCCCGCTTTCATCAAATCCATATCCGACCGCATTTAATTTTCTGATTGCCTCGATTGATTTTTCAAAAACTCCCGCGCCCCGCTGCGCGTCTGTTTGATTCGGCAAAAAATACGGCAGGCTCGAAACGACTTCGACCGCGTGTTCGGCGAAAAATTCGGGCAAATCCATCTGATTTTCTTCAAACATTACGGTTAAGTTATGTCGAACCATAACATTCGTACCCAATTTTCCGGCTTCGGTGACAAGATAACGAAAATGCGGATTCAATTCGGGCGCGCCGCCCGTAATGTCCAATGTCGGAATTTTAAACTTCCGCAAAACGTCCAGACACGCCTCGACGATTTCCCGCCGCATAATTTCGGTTCTGGTCGGCGAAGCGTCAACGTGACAATGTTTGCAGGCTTGATTGCAGAGCTTTCCGACATTAATCTGCAAAGTATCAATCGCAGCCGAACGCAATTCCAAACCGTGTTTCAACAATTTTTCGTCAAAACCGATTGGCGAATGCGGAAAAATGCTCGTGCCGTCGCGCCTTGTTATTTGTACCGCCGCAGATGTCATTGATTACATTGAAACTTTGTCGTGAGCGTTGTGCGATTGTATTCCGTGAATGAGACTTGCGCCGCCGCGAATTGCCGAGGCGAGATGAATCGCTTCGGTCATTTGTTCCTGATTCGAGCCGTTTTCGAGACACGAATTTGTGTAAGCGTCAATGCAATAAGGGCATTGCACGACGACCGAAACGGCTAAACCGATCAACGCTTTTTCGCGTTTCGATAAAGCGCCGTCTTCCTGACACGCGGCGTACCAAGCCATAAATTTCTCGAACAAATCCGGGCGCTCGCGCCCGATTTCGCTGAAACGCGCCAAATCTTCTTCATTGTAGTAGTGCATTATTTTTCTCTCGAAATTGCGAATCGCTTTTGTTTTGAGAATTACAAAACAAAAGCGATTCGCGCAACTGAAATTTTAACGCCTTCTAGCGCAAAGCGAGACTGGCAAGCGCGGCGGGCGCGGCTATGTCTTCAAAACGCATTTCATTTTCCGGGAATAACAGCCCGACATCGGCGGCGTGGAGCGCGCGCAAATCGTGACCGAGCGTTTCGTTGGAGATTTCTTCCAGACGGTCTTCGCCAAAGCCTTCGCCGATAACGAGAAATTTATCGAGCGCTGAGTTCTCGCCCGCCAAACGGTCGCGGTAATAAAGCAGCAAGCGATAAAGCTCGTCTTCGCGCTCGCCCGGCTCGCACAATATCGAGCGCACAATCGCAGGCTGCTGATTATGAAGCAGCAGCGCGGTAAAACCGTCCGCCTGCGAGCTGACGAGCAACGAGTCGCCGTTTGTCCGGGCTTTTGCGGACATCATCAGCCATTGCATTTCGCTCAAATGGCGCGGCAAAATCAATCCGACATTCCAACCCAGATTTTCAAACAATTCCTCATATTCGCCCAAAACATCAAGCCTGACGGCGACCGCAAAATAACGCGAGCGTTTGCTTGCATCCGGCGCGAGCGGTTGAAATGCCAGCCGCAATTCTTCCGGTGGGGAGCCGAATGTGCGTTCGGCTTTCCAATTCAAAATCTCTTCGCGTTCTTTTTGCGTTTTCGGCTCGGTTTCGAGCGTCAAAAGGCTCATTCGAGCGGAATCTGCGGGTAAACTGACCGACCAGCGTTTTTGCGTCTGCAAACCTGCTTCGCCAGCCGCTTCGCGCAAAGCCGCGAGCAATTCGTCGGGCTGTAAAATGTTGGCTTCGTCAAAACTCGGATGCAAAACGTCGGACGCCAGTTCGACCGTCGCCGCGCGACGCAAAGAAAAAGCTCGCCCGGAGCGTCCGAGACTGACGACCGAAACGCTTTCGCGTCTCAAACCGGCGGCGGCGCGCGGAAAATGCGGTTGAGTTAATTTATTAAACATTGGTTCGTCGTTCGTTGTTCGTCGTTCGTTGTTGATTGCTTTTTGCAACGAACAACGAACGACGAACAACGAACCAATTAAAATTCGTTATAAGCCTTGCCGTCGAGCGATGGTTCGGTCGAGCTGCTGCGGACGTTGATGACGCCTTGTTCGCCCTGGGTTAGATTCGGGTCTTCGCCCATTTCGGCTTCCCAATCGGGTTGGTCGGTCATCGGATCAATCGGAAGTTCTTTGACGTAACCGGCTTCGACGAGCGCGTCGAGCGAAGGCGGCAGCTTTCCTTTGTCAGCCGAATATTGGCTGATCATTTTCCGCATTTGATAAAGATTATCTTTTAAAACGGTTTCGCGGGCATGCTGAATCGTTTTCTGATATTGCGGAATCGCAATCGAAGCCAAAATGACGATCACAAACAGCACAATCATCAGTTCCAGCAAGGTAAAACCGCGCTGGGATTTCGGATTTCGGATTTCGGATTTCGGATTTTTCATTGTTTTTAAACTCGCCTTGCTGATTTCAATCTAAAATCGCAAATCTAAAATCAGAATTTGTTCGTGGTTCGTTGATCGTCGTTCGTTGTTTTTCTCGATTAAGAAGCATTTTAATTTAAACCGAGAACATGCTCAGACGATTTGCAACGAACAACGAGCGACGATCAACGAACAAATTTAAAAATCGCTGTATTTCGTGCCGTCGAGCGCCTCGCCATCGGCGGAGGAGCGAACGTCGAAAACGTTGATGTTGTCCCAATCGGTCGCGTCTTTGTCTTGATAACACGAGCGAATTTGCCAATCGGCTTTTCCCGTAATCGGGTCAATCGGAAGCTCGCCGCCGCGTAAATAAATCTTTTTCTTTTCGTCGGTGACGCTGCTGCCCGTCGCTCCGTCCGCTTTGTTACCCGTCGCGCCGCTTGGATTGTCAAACGGTCTGCCGCCTTGCGAGCCGGGTAAAATCTGCCCGGAACGGGGTTTAACGTTCACGCCTTCAACTAATGTTTCGAGCGTCGGCGGATAACGGTCTATATTGTCAACTTCAAAAATCTTGCAATCGGAAATCATCACGCGAGTTCGCGGATCAAAACCCGCCGTTGCAAACTGCGCTTGCTGCGGAGTGCTGCAAGCGCCGCCCGCGTCGCGGTGAAACTCGTCAATCGCCTGTCGAATCTCGCGCAAAGTCTCGCGTAAACGCTGTTCTTTCTGACGCCGCACCGAGTTCTGCACGAGCGGAATCGTCCCGAGCGCGAGAATTGACAACACGACGAGCGTTACGACCAGCTCGACGAGGGTAAACCCCGTTTGCTTTTTGATTTTTGCAGTTCGCTGAATCACTTCTTAAATTCGAATCAAATTACGAATTATAAATTTAAGTTTTTCTCAAATTCGTAATTCGTAATTTGAAATTCGTAATTTTCGCTACGGTTTGTCCGGCGTCGCTTCTTTCGGTTTTTCTTCGTCAACCGTCGGCGAAACCGTTAAAGTTTTCACCGTTGTATCAATCGGTTTCGGCTGAATAGTCGGCAACGTCTCGTTCGGTTTATTATCCGTCGCCGGAGCGGAAACCTGATTCAAAGTCGGGTTCATCGCGGCGGGCGGATTCTTCGCGGGAGCATTGTTTGCCGGAACGTAACCGGGCGCTGCCGCTGTGTCGGCGGGAGCATCGGGCAACTGCACCGAGACGTTGTTGGTCAAACGACGTGCGGCGGCAAGCTGATCTTCCTGATTCTCGCGATTAATCATATCGGCGAGCGAGCTGTTCGTCGGAACGGCGATGCTGCCGGTCGGCTGTTCCAATTCGTCTTCCGGCAAAATCGCGGGCGCGCGCAAAACTCGCGGCGTGACTGCAATCACAATATCGGTTTGATTATTGTTTTTAACCGGGGCGGTAAAAAATCTGCCGAGAATCGGAATCAAACCTAAGAGCGGCAAACCCTGACGCCCGTTGCTCTGATTATCCTGCGCTACGGAGGCGAGCATCATTGTGCGGTTATTTTGAATGCGCGCGGTGCCGGAAATAGAACGCTCGGTGAAAGTCGGTGTCAAAGTGTTATTCAAAACATCTTTTGACTCAATTGACATTTTCACCTGCACATCCTGATTAGGGAAAACAATCGGCGTAAATTTCAAAGTCAAACCGACTTGCTCGTAATTGATAACCGGGTAGCCGTTCGAGCCGAACGCTCCCTGTGATCCCTGTCCCGGCTGAGTTTGCGAATAACCATAAACCTGCGCGGTTTGCACCGGAACGCGCTGACCGATTCGAGCTTGAGATTCTTCGTTGTTAAAAGCGTGAACCTGAGTCGAAGCCAGCAATTTCGTATTGCTCTTAGACTGAAACGCCTGTAATTGCATTGCGGGAAGCAACAGTGCCGCGCCGATTGCCGATGGAATGCCTGCTGCCGCCGTCGCTCCGGTCGTTACGGCACGCCCGAAAATCGAGCCGCCTTCGCCGATGCCGACTTTTCCGGCGGTCGTGCCGCCCAAATTCCCTAAAGCAGCTTCGGTTCCGATTTGATTGCCGAGACGCAGCAAATCGGTTTTAGAAACTTCATAAATGTTTACGTCCATCACGACTTCAGCGCGGTCTTTGTCGAGCGCTCTGACGAGATTGGCGATCAGCTTGATGTTTTCGCTCGTATCGCGGACGGTGATGCTGTTGGTGTCTTTGTCAACGATAGCGGTCGTCGGCGGTCTGCCCGGCTGCGGCGGAATCGCTTGCAGCAAAACTTGTTTCACGTCGTCGGGTTTAGCGTTGGCGAGATAAAAAGTTCTCAAGACCAATTGCTGGAATTGCTGGCGACGGTTTTGGTCGGCGACGAGAATCGAGCGTTTGCCGACTTTTTGGAAAAACAAACCTTCTTGCAGGAAAATATAATCGAGCGCCTGCGCGGTCGTGACGTTTTTGAGTTCAATCGTCACATCGCGCGGCGAGCGGCTGATTTCTTTGTCGAACAAAACGTTTAGCTCAAGCGCCGCAGCCAATTCTTTGATAGCCGTTCTCAAATCAACTTTCGTGTATTTGATGTCGCGGAGCTGTTCGATTTCCTGCGGAACCGGGACCGGAACGGCGGGGGCGCCGCCGGCTGTGTAGGCGGTCGGCACGACTTTCACGCCGTTGACAATGTTCGGAATGTTACCCGGCGAAGCGTCCGGCGTGTTTTTGTCATTTGTTTGCGGTTTGCCTTCGATTGCTTCTTTTTGCAGCCGGAGCATTCTGTCCATTTCGGATTTCGCCAGCTCGTTGACCGGATCGTAACCGTAAGCCTGACGAAAAGCGTTGTATGCGCCGACGAAATCTTTCTGCTCGGCGAGCGTCCGCCCGCGCTGCATCATCATTTGCGAAGCGTTGAACAAAGCGCGCTGATAATGCAGGCGATATTCGGTGTTTTTCGGTTTCGCCGCGAGCGCGAGGGCAAATTCTTCGGCGGCTTTATCCCATTGCCCGGCTTCCTCGTATTTCATACCCTGTTTAAAATTTTTCTCGCCTTTGTCGCCAGCCAAAGCAACCATCGGGGTTGTCCAGAGACAAAAAATCAAGGCGAAAGCCGCAAAAGAACGCAAAAATGTAGAGATTTTCATATTCGTTTCCAAGACGTTTGTTTTTGAAATTAAAGACCGCACGGGCGCGACTGTCAGCTTACACGCCAAAGCAGGTTTGAAGTTCCGCAAAAAATTGCCGGAACTCACCGAAAACATTCTATCAATTACGAATTGAACATTACGAATTACGAACGAAGGAATTTGTTTTTTTAATCAAAAATCCAGTCAATAATTCGTAATTCGTAATTCGTAATTGCTTATTTTACTTCTTCGACAAAAGTTACGCGGTTGATTTCGTGGAGAGTCGAAAGACCGGCGAAAACTTTTCTCAAAGCCGAATGGCGCAAGCTTTGCAATCCTTCGGCTTCGGCGGCGCGGCGGATTTCCGAACCCGGTCGGCGCTCGACAATCATCTCGCGGATGTTGTCGGACATATCCAAAAGCTCGTGAATCGCCGTTCGCCCGCGATAACCCGTGTGATTGCAGGCGTCGCAGCCGATGGCGCGGTAAAATGTTTGATTTTGATATAAATCGGGTTTTAAACCCGAATCCAGAAAATCCTGTTCGCTCGGTTTGTAATCGCGTTTGCAAACCGCGCATAACAGGCGAAGAAGACGCTGCGCCAGCACGCAATTGAGAGCCGAAACGAAATTGTACGGCTCGACGCCCATATTCAAAAATCGCCCGATAACGTCAATCACGTTGTTCGCGTGAACTGTAGTAAAAACAAGGTGTCCGGTGAGCGCCGACTGAATCGCAATCTGCGCGGTTTCGGTATCGCGGATTTCACCGACCATCACTTTATCCGGGTCGTGACGCAAGATCGAGCGCAAACCGCGCGCAAACGTTAAACCTTTTTTCTCGTTGACCGGAATCTGCATAATTCCGTTCAGAACGTATTCGACCGGGTCTTCAATCGTGATGATTTTGTCTTCCGAGTTGCGAATTTCGTTCAAAGCGCCGTAAAGCGTCGTCGTTTTACCCGATCCGGTCGGTCCCGTTACCAAAACCATTCCGTAAGGCTCTTTGATATAGCGGCGAAACCGCGTCACATCGTCTTCGGCAAAACCGACGACATCAAGACTTAAATTTTTAAATTCTTCCGAGATTTGTTCTTTATCGAGAATACGAATAACGCAGTTTTCGCCGTAAACCGAAGGAATAATCGAAACGCGGAAGTCAACCGTGCGACCTTTGTATTTGACGCGAAAACGCCCGTCCTGCGGCACGCGGCGCTCGGCAATATCAAGCTCGGACATAACTTTGATACGCGACACGAGCGTTTGGTGATAAGCGATGTCAATCGGATCAACTTTTTGATAAAGCGCGCCGTCAATGCGGAATTTAACGGTCATTTCGCGGTCGCCCGCTTCGATGTGAATATCCGATGCGCGCGATTCCATCGAGTTATAAACGATGGTGTCCACCAATTTGATAATCGGCGACATATCCGAATCCGTCGCCAGACGGTCGAGGTCTAAAACTTCTTCGCCGGTTTCGGTTTCTTTGACGAGCGAAATCTTGAACGATGACGCCGCTTCCTGCATCACGCGCTGCGTCGCGTCGCCTTTTTTCAACACGGCTTCAATCGCCCCGGCAGTCGCCACATACGGCACGATACGCGCCTTGAGAGCGGCTTCCAGCTCGTCCAATTGCTCGAAATTGGTCGGGTCAGCCATCGCCAGATGCAGATTCCGACCTTCGCGCCGGAGCGGAACGAAATGGTTTTTGAGCATCGAATCAACCGGGATTTCCGCGAGCAGCGCGTAATCAATCGGCGATTTTTCATCGGTCGGATGAAGGTCAACGTAAGGCAGGCGGTAACGCATTGCGAGCCGCTTGGCTTCAATTATTTCGGGCGGCTCGTTTTCGAGAACCGCAGTCGCGGTGGTGTTGTTTTTTCCGTTTGGACTCATTTTGTTTTTTTAATGTGTTCTTCCCCCGGCGGGCGCGGAAATCGTTTGAATAATCGGCATATAAATAGCCAGCAAAATCATAATCACGAAGCTGCCCATGACGACCAGAATAATTGGTTCGAGCAGAGTCGTTAATTGCTCCATCCTGACTTCGGCTTCGGCGTCGTAAAAGCTGGAAACTTCGTCGAGCATTTCGCGCAAACTGCCCGAACGCTCGCCGATTCCGATCATATCGAGCGCGAGCGGCGGCAGCCAGGCGGCGTTTTCCAAACTGTCGGTCAGCGTTTGACCTTCTCTGACGGAAGACAAAACCGAACGGCTGCGGCGGCGCAATTCGCGGTTCGTCACAGACTCTGATGCAATTTCCCATGATTCCGGCACTGTAATTCCGCCCGCGAGCAGCGTCGCCATCGAGCGCGAGACCTGCGCAGTCGTCATTTGCACAATCAGATTTCCGATCAGCGGGAGCTTGAGAAAAAGCCTGTCAAAGAAAAGCCTGCCGCCTTCCGTCCGCGACCAAAAATAAAGCCCGGCGATTGTCGCAATCGCCAACGGGAAAACCCACCAGAAATTGCCTGCGACGGCGTTTGAAATCGAAACGACGACGCGCGTGAGAAGCGGAAGCGAACGCCCAGCCGTAATGCCCGAAAAAAGAGTCGCCATTTTCGGCACGACGTAAACGCTCAAAAACAAAACCATGAAGATTGACGCCGCGAGCAGAAAAATCGGGTACGCGAGCGCGCCGCGCACTTTTCGTTTGATTTGCACGCTGCGGCGCAAATAATTAACATAACGCGCCAAAACGTCGTCCAAAGCGCCGGAACGCTCGCCCGCCAAAATCGAAGCCGTATAAATGCGCGGAAAAATCCGCTGCTGTTCAAACGCTTCGCTCAAAGCCGTGCCGCCGCGAATTTTTTCTTCGACCTCGCCCAAAACGTCGCGCATCCGCGGGCTGGCGGCGCGGCGGCGGAGCATCGAAACCGCCTGTAAAACCGGAATTCCGGCTTTTAAAAGAGCGGCGATTTGTTGATTAAAGAGCAGAAAATCCGCCGGTTTGACGGCTTTCGCGCGATTGCTGCCGACAAAAGGCAGCGACGAGCCGAACTCCGATTCGCCGGACGAAATCGCAAAAACGCGATAGCCTTCCTTTTCGAGATGAGCGCGCGCATCGCTTGCCGCGTTCGCTTCAACCGTTCGTGTCACAATCTCGCCTGAAGGAGTTCCCAGACGACAAACAAATTCTGCCATTTTTCTAACTTAAAAATTGCTCAATAATCGAAAGAATTTTCTTTTAAAATCGCCGCTTTGAGTATAACATCAGCCGAAGCGTCGCTTTCCTTTACACGCGCCGCGCAAAATGAAAGTTGCAAAAACAAATGCCGGAGCGAAAAATAGCTATGCTTGAAACAACTAAAATGAAGCGGCAAACAATCTAAATTGTCTTAGCTAATTTTCCGCTCCGAACAAGAGGTTTATTTATGAATTCAGCCAAAGTCTCTCTCAAGCTGCTCGGTTTGATGCTTGTTTTCGTCCTCGCGTCAACCGCTTTTGCACAAAAACCGACACCGACACCGCCACCGAAAGTTCTCGATAACAAAGAAACACTCATTATTAACGAAGACCTCATCACCTTAAATGTAACCGTCACCGATAATTTCGGACGCTATGTTTCCGGTTTAAAGAAAAACGCTTTCACGATTCTCGACGACGACGAAAAACAGGAAATCGAATTTTTCAGCGACGACGACGCGCCGGTTTCGGTCGGAATTGTTTTCGACGTCTCCGGTTCGATGAAAGGCGACAAGCTCAACCGCGCGCGCGAAGCTCTCGGAAAATTTATTCAAACGAGCCATCCGCGCGACGAATATTTTTTGATTGCCTTTAACAAACGCGCTCAGCTTCTGCTCGACCGCACGCGCGACGGAGAAGCCGTTTTGAGCAAATTGCAGCTTGTTCAAGCGAAAGACAACACGGCGCTTTACGACGCCGTTTATTTGGGGACGGAGAGAGTCACGCGCGGAGCGCACCAGAAACGCGCCATTATTCTCATCAGCGACGGGCAGGATAATAATTCCCGCTACACTTTTAACGATGTCAAAAAACAGATCAAAGAATCGGATGTCACGCTTTATTCAATCGGCATTTTGGGCGGCGGCGACAACAGCGGGCTTGGAATGATGGGACAGGCGTATCTTGACGAATTAAGCTCGGTGACGGGCGGCTCGTCGTTTTATCCCAAGACGAACGCCGAAATGGATGAGATTTTCGAGCGCATCGCGCTTGAGCTTCGACATCAATATTCAATCGGTTTTCGCCCGGAAAATTTTAACAACGACGGCAAATGGCACAAATTAAAAGTCAAAGTAAAACCGCCGCGCGGTTTGCCTAAACTCTTCGTCCGCACGCGCGAAGGCTATTTTGCCACCGTCGCCCCGCGCGATTAAAGTTTGGATAAATTGCCGGGGCGGTAAATCGCGGCAAACACGAGAACCGCCGACGGAATCAAAATGAGCCGCAAAAGTAAGATTTTTTTTGCGGCTCTCCCGATTTCAGTGATAAAAAGAGATTTGCAATGAAACTTGGAAATACAAAGATTAATTTCTGGGTCGTTTTTTTTGGCGCGATTGTAATGTTTGCGATTTTCGGCTTGCCGTTTGTTTCAAACGCGCAGGACAACAGCAATTCGCGCCCGCGCCAAGCCGCAGCAAAAGCGACTCCGACAACGACGCCGCCCGTCATTACGCCTTCAAATCCGCCTCAAACAGCGCCGAAAACTTCGCCGACTCCGCCGCCGGTTGAGGAAGACCCCGGAGACCTTGTAATTGAAAGCAACATCGTCAGCTTAAACGTCCGCGTTGTTGATCGAAACGGTCGCCCGCTCGGCGATGTTCGCCCGGAAGAATTCAAAGTTTTTGAAGACGGCGTGGCGCAGAAAGTCGAAACCGTTATCAAAGAAGAAGTTCCGGTTAATTATGGAATGTTGATTGATAATTCGGGTTCGCTTCGCTCGCAACTGGAGAAAGTTATCGAAGCCGGAAAAATTCTGGTTGACGCCAATAAACCCGAAGACGAAGCCTTTATTATTCGTTTTGTCAGCTCGGATAAAATCGAGGAAAAACAGGACTGGACGAAGGACAAAACCGCTCTCAAAGAAACGCTCGACGAGCTTTACATCGAAGGCGGCTCGACGGCGATTATTGACGCCGTGATGCTCGCCGCAGATAAAGCCGCCGAATACGAAAAATCAGCCAAACGCGAAGACCGCAAGCGCCGCGCTTTGATTCTCGTCACCGATGGCGAAGACCGCGCCAGTTATTACAAAGAAGAACAGCTTTTCGCCAAATTGCGCGAGGCTGATGTGCAGATTTACACGATTGGTTTCGTCAACGAGCTTGGGACGGATAAGAGTCTGTTCGGCAAGAGCGACAAAGGCAAAGCGACTTCTTTGCTCGAAAGAATGGCGAAAGAAACCGGCGGCAAATCGTATTTTCCGAATTCGGTCAGCGAGTTGGCGCAAATTGCGCGCGACATCAACAACGAACTGCGAATGCAGTATATTTTGAGCTATCAGCCGACGAATGAAAAACGCGACGGCAGCTATCGCGCGATTCGCGTCCAAATTGCCGACGACGCCAAACGCGGCAAACGCATCGCTTTAACCCGCGCCGGATATACTGCGGCGAAAAATTAGAGTTAGTTTTTTATTTCATTTTCGAGTATGATGATTGCGCATAGGAGCGTATATGAAAATCCGTCTTGTTTTCGTGCTATTAACCATATTCTCATCAATAGCTGCGGCTCAATCCGATTCAAAAGAGAAAATCGCGCTTCAATTAGGAAACACAATAGTCAACGAGAATGGCAAATCTGTTATTGAATCTAAAGGCGCATGTGGTTCGGGCGAGGTTTTAGCCTTTCACCTTCCGCAAAAAGGCTGGTTTATAGCTTCGGTAGAGCCGCTTGATGGCTATGATTTCCAAAAAATCGGAAAGCTCGAAGGTAACTTTGTCACTTTCGAAATAGATGGTAACAGGTATGAAATTATCTCGAATCAGCCGATAAGCCGACAAACATCTTCTCTTGATCTTTGGGTTGTTAGAGTCCCGACTCCGACAGATAAAGTTAACATTAGCGGCACGGCGATTAGCTGCGCAAGTGATTTTAAATATTGGTTAAAAACGAATCTTCCCAAAAATCAGAAGAAATGATTTAACCGCATTTTCCTCCGAACAAATCATTTTAGGGCAAATGTTGTAAGTTTTTATCAGTTATCCAGCGGTGTTCGCACAACTACAATAATTCAAAGGAGAATTGAAAGTTCTTGACTTACCTTCAATTCTCCTTTTTTTAGAACTTCTTTGAGTTCAGACTTTCTTTTTTGTCCGTCTCACCGCTGACGTTGACTTTTTGAATCATCAACACGACGCGCAGGTTTTCCGGTCGTTTGTCGTATGATGCGGGAACGAAAACAGGTTCGTTATTAAGAATCTTTTCAAGCTCCTCCAATTTGTTCGGATCGTCCGGCGCTTCGAGAACCCCGGCAACGTGCGCCAAACCGTTTCCGAAAACATCGGCGACGACAATCACCGCGCCTTCGTCAACCTCGCCGCGCATCAGCGACGAAGTGAAAGAAACGAGCGAGCCTTTCGGATTTAAAGAAGGCGATTCCAAAGCGTGCGGCGAACGCAGAGCAGCATAATCGGCGGGCGAATAAGGCAAGCCCGTATCGTAAATTTTGGTTGTCCCGGCTGCGAAAACAGTTGTTGAGCTTTGTCCGACCGATGCAAGGTGAATATTCAAATTTCGGAAAGTCGTCATTGCCGTGTGAAGAGCGGCAAACATCATCATAAACAAGAAAACCGAAGCCACAGTTCCGATGGCGTAAGGCATTAAGTTGAATTCAAGCCAGCCGCGCCAGTCGTTTTTTTCCGAATTCGTTTTCCGAATCGCCTTTTGCGCAATCAATTCGGTGGCAACGGCTCGGCGCAGCGAATCGGTAAAATCCGGCGAAACGGCTGGACGGCGAATTGCCGAGAGACTGCTTTTTAACACGCGCAAATCGGCGACATCCGCACGGCAAAGCGGGCAGCCGTGCAAATGCTCGTCGCACAAAGCGCGAACTGCCGCCGCCGAAGACGTTTCAAAAACATCATCAACGTACAGCGAAAGATTTGAGCGAAATTCCTGACAATTCATTATTAGTCTGGCGAGTCTGGCGAGTCTGATGAGTCTGATGAGTCGAAAAGATTTCAATTCTTCCAAACTCACCGGACTCGCCAGACTCGCCGGACTCTCGACCGGCGAAGCATAGCTGACCGACCCCGGCTGTTTTTCGCTGCTTTAAAAACAAGCGAAGAACAACGTTTCGTTCCGGTTGGCGGTCAGCGAAATTTGCGGCTTTGTCGGATAAACATTAACGTGATGTTGCTGGTCACGTTTCAAAAGATCAATCCGGCAATTCCGCTTTCGCCTTGACGCTTCCCCGAATCACATTTCGTCACTTCGACCCTTCGTGGCACCGATTGTGTTTCAAAAGTGAGCCGGGGCGGGTCAACTATGCCTTTTAGTAATCAGTATTCAGTAATCAGTAATTAGTTTTAAAATATCTAATTACTGATTACCTGTTACTTATTACTGATTTACAAAGAACGTTGTAACTTACGTTTCAGTTCCTCTCGTCCGCGAGCGATCCGCGATTTTACGGTTCCGATATTCGTTTCGAGCGCGGCGGCG
>DASVTY010000107.1:0-39299 GCA_036387315.1 Pyrinomonadaceae bacterium | reverse complement strand
AATCTGCATTTGCGGCAAGGCATTGTTATTGATTTTATTGTTAAAGATAACAAAATTTTGGGCGTTGAATTGCAAGATACCCGAAAATTTGCAGCGCGCGCCGTTGTTGTTGCAACCGGCACTTTTCTAAACGGCACAATTCATACAGGACGCCGCACTTTTTCCGCCGGTCGCGCCGGTGAGCCTGCATCTATCGAATTGGCGGAAAGTTTGAAAAGACTCGGATTTCCCGTTGGACGGTTAAAAACCGGAACTCCACCGAGGCTCGATGGGAGAACTATTGATTGGGACGCTTTTGAACCGCAACCAGCCGATGATAATCCTGTCGCTTTTTCATTTGCGACGGATAAAATCGAGCAACCGCAAATAACCTGTTATATCGGTTATACGGGGGAAGATTTGCATAATAAAATTCGTGAAAATCTTCATCAATCGCCTCTTTATTCGGGCAAAATCAAAGGCATCGGTCCGCGTTATTGTCCTTCGATTGAAGATAAAGTCGTAAAATTTGCAGATAAAAACCGGCATCAGCTTTTTTTAGAACCGGAGGGGCATCATACTAACGAAGTTTATTTAAATGGTTTTTCGACTTCGCTGCCATCCGATTTACAGCAGGAATTGGTGCGAATGATTCCGGGGATGGAAAACGCTCGTATTATCCGCCCCGGTTATGCTATCGAGTACGATTTTGTTGATCCGCGACAGCTTCAACCCACAATGGAAACAATTTCCGTCAAAGGTTTGTTTTTTGCCGGACAAATAAACGGTACAACCGGGTATGAGGAAGCGGCTTGTCAGGGTTTAATGGCGGGAATTAACGCGGCACAGCAAGTTTTCTGTAGAAATGAGTTTCGTTTACGTCGGGATGAAGCGTATATCGGCGTACTAATTGATGATTTACTTCAGCACGGTGTTGATGAACCTTACCGGATTTTTACTTCCCGTGCCGAGGCTCGTTTGACTTTAAGACACGATAACGCTGACTTGAGGCTTTCACAGAAAGGTCGTGAGATCGGTCTTGTCGGCGACAATTGTTGGGAACGCTTTCATCAGCGGCGTGAGCGAATGGCTGTTCTCTCCAATACCATTAATAACATTCGTTTCAAACGTTCAGATGTTGTTTATGCAACCGCTTCTCAGTTTTTGAACAGTGATTTGGGGGACTCGTTTACTTTGGCACAACTCGCTCAAAGACCCAACGTTGATTCGGAACTTATTTTCCGGCTTTTGCCAAACGATTTGAGAACAACTACTAAAAAAACGGAACTGGATTCGGTTATTGCCGATTCTATTTACAAGGGATATATCGAAAGCCAGCAAAATATTAACAACAGAGTCAATCGGCACGATTCTTTGCGAGTTCCCGACACTTTTGAGTTTCATAAGATAAGCGGGCTTTCATACGAAATGATTGAACGTTTGCAAAGGTCGCGCCCGCAAACTTTCGGTCAGGCACGTAAAATTCCCGGGATTACTCATTCAGCTCTTTCCACTCTTCTTGTTCATTTATCGGCTTCTGATAAAAAAGTTGCTTGATTTGTTTTCAATGTTTCACGTTTTACAATTTTCAATTATTGAAAATTGTAAAACGTGAAACATCGCTTCAGAGATTAAATTTAATTGAATTACTGCCTTATTTGAAAAAAGGATGTATATTTATTTCCTAATCACTATTTGCCGTCTCAAAGAAATTTCGTGATAGTTTTTAGAATAACAGATAAAAGACTATGTAATCTTTCAGATATAAATATGCAGAAGTGTAAAAAACTTCAAAATATGTTAGTTTTTCGAGGCAAACGCTAAAATACAGAAGCGGGAAATTTATAGAATGGGAAAAATCATTGCCGTCGCCAATCAAAAGGGCGGAGTTGGAAAAACAACCACAGCCGTTAATCTAGCCGCAGCTCTAGCAGTTGAAGAAAAAAAGGTATTGCTTGTTGACGCAGATCCGCAGGCAAACGCCAGTTCTGGCGCGGGAATTGAGCGCGGTATAAAACGCCGGAGCTTGTATCACGCTTTAGTTTTAAATGACCCGCCGGAAAACGCAATTCAACCTACTGAATTACCTCTGCTGTGGGTCTTACCCTCTGATAAAAACTTAGCAGGGGCGGAGATTGAGTTGGTTGATGCAGTGCGCAGAGAATATCGCCTTAGAGAGGTTTTACAGCCTTTAAAAGATAAATACGATTATATTATTATTGATTGCCCGCCTTCGCTAAGCCTACTTACACTTAACGGCTTAACTGCGGCTGATTCACTTTTAGTTCCGATTCAATGTGAATATTTTGCGCTCGAAGGAGTTACCGAATTATTTGATACACTAGCCCGACTGCGCCGCGGATTAAATCCCCAGCTTATAATCGAGGGCTTGCTTTTGACAATGTATGACGAGCGAACTAATCTTTCGACAGCAGTAGCCAATGATTTACGGGATTTTTACGGGAAACAGGTATTGCAAACCGTTATTCCGAGAAATGTTCGACTGGCTGAAGCCCCAAGTCACGGAAAACCGATTATTCTTTATGATATTCGATCACGCGGCGCCGAAAGTTATTTACAGTTAGCAAAGGAGATTTTAAGTCATGAGTAAAAAAATGGCTTTAGGTAGAGGCTTAAGCGCATTAGTGCCGGAAGATGAGCGCGGTACAAATGAAGAGTTGCGCGAAATTGATATAGATTTAATTGAACCGAACAAAGAACAGCCTCGCACCAGATTTGATGAGGAAAGGCTCGGAGAGTTAACTCAATCTATCAAAGAAAATGGAATAATTCAGCCGATAATCCTGCGCCGGAACAAAAATAATAAGTATGAAATCGTCGCCGGAGAACGCCGCTGGCGTGCCGCACAAAAAGCAGGTTTCAAAAAGATTCCGGCAGTTATCCGTGAAGTTTCTGACGAAAAGCTGCTTGAACTAGCGCTAATTGAAAATATTCAACGGCACGAGCTTAATTCGATGGAAGAAGCTCGCGCTTATCAAAAACTAATCAAAACTCTAGGCTTGACACAGGAAATGGTCGCTAACCGGGTCGGAAAAGACAGAGTTTTAATCGCAAATTATTTAAGAATGCTTCGTTTGCCGGAAGATATTCAGAAACTAGTTGAGGAAGAAAAAATTACCGTAGGTCACGCTCGTGCATTACTTGGAGTGGACGATCAGGCAGCTCAACGCCGTGTTGCCCGGAGTATAATGGAGATGTCACTTTCGGTGCGTGAAACCGAACGAACTATTAAGAGAGTGGCAGCGGGCGAAAGCGTCGAAAAAACCATCTCAAAGGAAAGAAAATCAAAAGCCCTTGACGCGAATGTTCGTGCAGCGGAAGAAAAACTGCGAAGAAGATTCGGAACAAAAGTGAAAATTGCGCCGGACGGACGGGGAACCGGTGGAAAGATTGAATTTGAATATTATAGCGAAGCAGATTTAGACAGAATTTTTCAACTTTTAATGCTCACGGAAAAGGCAAGTTAAATTTTATATGGAGAACAAAAAGCGTTTAACTGAAACTGTTTCCTGCGCCGGTTGAGTGGCAAAGCTCGCACCAAGCGATTTGGCTCAAGTTTTGAGCCTGCTGCCAAAGCAAGATATGACAAACGTGATTGTCGGCTATGAAACTGCCGACGACGCGGGAGTTTTTCGCCTTTCAGATGAAACAGCTTTAGTCCAAACTGTGGATTTTTTTACGCCGGTCGCGGATGACCCTGAAATTTATGGAAGAATTGCGGCAATAAACTCGCTTAACGATATTTATGCAATGGGCGGAAAGCCTTTAACGGCGCTTTCAATTGTTTGTTACCCGCAAAAAGGCGATTGGGATGTGCTGGGTGAAATATTAAGCGGAGGTCAAAAAGCCCTCAATGCAGAATCCGTAGTTGTGCTTGGAGGGCATTCAGTTGACGATCAGGAAATTAAATTCGGTTACTCAGTGACCGGTCTTATTCATCCTGAAAAAGTTATTACAAACGCCGGTGCAAAAGCCGGAGACGTTTTAATTATTACCAAACCAATTGGAACCGGAGCAATCAACACCGCGGTAAAACGCGGAGTCGCAAGGGAAAAAACAGCCAAAGCTGCAATCCGAGCTATGACTGAATCCGCTAGAATTCCTTCCGAGATAATGCAAAAAGTCGGGGTTAATTCCTGCACTGACGTGACCGGATTTGGTTTGCTCGGACACACATTTGAAATGGCGCTGGCAAGTAACGTGACAATTCAAATAGATTCAAACAAAGTGCCGCTATTACCGGATGTTTTAGAATTGATTTCAGAAGGAATGCTAACTCGCGGAGACATAAATAACCGAAAGTATGTTGGTAAAACAATATTTTTTGATGAAAATGTAAAACGTGAAACACAAAGCGCGCTATTTGATCCGCAGACGGCGGGCGGACTTTTAATAAGTTTGGAAAAAGAGCGAGCCGTAAGGTTTATTTCCGAATTTTCGGATGCAGTAATTATTGGGGAAGTCAGACCGAAGTCGAATTATTTAATAGAGGTATTCTAAAAAACTATCAAATGAATTTTGTTTTTAGTAAATACTTCTTTATTTGGCTAAGCTGCGGATTTATAGCTCTTTCACTTTCATGGAATTTTCCGCAAATCAGATGGATTGTTCTTGGATTTGATTTGTTCTTAATTTTGCTGGCTCTGATAGATCGTCGCATAAGCAGTTTACCCGCAGAAATAACAATTCAACGCGAATTTAACAAGCGGTTTGCAATTGGGGATGAAACGGAAGTAAATCTAAAAATCGAAAATAACAGCTCCCATTCTTTCAGAGTAATTTTAAAAGACGAATACCCGACTGAAATGAAATTAACGGGTAAAAGAGAGGGATTTATATTAATCCCGCCAAAAACTACCGCAAATTTCTTTTATGGATTAACACCGACGGAACGGGGGCATTTTGAATTTGGAAAGACAATTGTCCGCCATTTATCAAGTCTCGGTTTAGTTTGGGTTCAGAGCGAAATAAAAACCGAAACAGCCGTTAAAGTTTATCCAAATATGCGGCGAGCACGAGAAATCGAATTAGCGGCGCTAGGAGCAAAATCATTGGTTGCGGTCAACCGCAGGGCTATTTTGCGCGGCGAGGGAAGGGATTTCGAGTCACTTCGGGACTATGTGCGCGGCGACGAGCTACGCCATCTTTCGTGGACAGCAACTGCGCGGCGGGGCAAATTGGTAACCCGTCAATACCAAATCGAGCGCGACCAAACTGTTATTATTGCGTTGGATGCGGGTCGTTTGATGACTGGACGCATTGAAAACGAGACAAAGCTAGACACGGCTATTCAGGCAGCCCTCGCATTGATGTCAGCCGCTGCACGGGGCGGAGATAACGTCGGCATTTTAGTTTTCGGGCGTAGAATCAAGAAATTTCTTCCTCCCAAAAAAGGAACCGAACAATTTGAAGGAGTACTTGAAGCTCTCCACGACGTGAAACCTGAAATGGTAGAGCCTTCATATCCGCGGGCGTTTCAATTCATTTCTGCAAATGTAAAGCGCCGCTCGTTTGTTGTAATTTTAACCGATTTGGTTGATGAAGAAGGCTCAAAAGAGCTGCTTGCTTCTCTCAAATTATTGCGACCCAGACATTTACCGCTTGTTGTGACTATCGGCGACAGAGATTTGCGAATGGTCGTGCAAGATGAACCGAATTCTGCCAGAAGTCTTTTTACCCAATCAGTTGCGGAAGAAATTTTATTTCAGAGAGAAACGGCACTAAAAAACGTCGAGACGCAAGGCGGATTGGCATTAGACGTTACGAGGCGAACTCTCGCCCCATCTTTACTTGAAACATATCTACGAGTTAAAGAGCGCGGTTTGCTGTGAATCACGAGTGCGCCCGGCAAAAAGCAAATAAGAGTACATCGCGATTCCAGTCGTCAAACCAATTCCGACTTTGATGGCGGGGTTAATTGCGGCAGGCGAAACAAAGCCTTCGATAATTCCGGCAATCACAAGCAAAAAAGCGCATCCGACAACGACTTTAACAGCTTCGACGCCGCTTTTCTTCAGAGCCTCGATCCGCGATAAATCGCCTGGAACGAGAATCGAGTAACCAATCATCATTCCAGCGCCGCCGCAAATGAAAATACATGAAAGCTCAATCACGCCGTGAGCCACGACGAAAAAGAGCAAATCATTGCCAAAAGGCGGGTTAAGCTGATAACAGATGGCGAAAATCGAACCCAAAAAAGCGCCGTTCATCCCGATGACATAGAGCGTTCCGAGAGCGAAAAAAGCGCCGTAAGAAAAAGCGTAAAACGTGACCATAATATTATTGGTCAAAATTGCCGCCGAACCGATTTGATTGCTTTTGTTTAGTTCAAGCCACCAACGCCGCTCGTCCTCGACTTCATAGCGAATATCATAAGTGCCGATTGTTTCGGCGAAATCAATATTTTGCCAGGTTGCGGCAAATGCCAGAATCGCTGAAAGCGCAAAAGTGAGAAACGAAATTCCGGTAAAAATCCAGGTTTTTCGGAATGTTTGAGGAAAATCGCGCAGGAAAAAATTTTTGATTAAACCGAATCCCTGATTTTCCGCGCGATAAATCTGACCGTGAGCACGTATCACCAAGCTATTCAAATAATTAACCAGCTTTGGATCGCGCGACTCGGCGCGCGCAATCGCTAAATCCGAAGCTGCGCGCCGGTAAAGCTGTCCAAGCTCTCGAATCTCTTCCCGGCTCAAACCGCGCAAAGTCGCCGATTCGACCAGAGACAATAAATCTTCGAGCCTCTGCCAGTTGCTTTTGCGTTTGTTGATAAATTTGTCGAGCATCTTCATTTGATTTTACAAATGCCTGCGAAAATAAGAAACGATTTTCCACCCGTCCAGATAAACCCACGGCGCTTCGCCCAAAGTGTAATGTCCGCAGGGCAATAGGGTTCTGTCGTGGCGGATGCCGTGTTTTTTGAATGCCGCAATGGTTTGACGCGATAAATCAATCGGAAACGTTAAATCATAACGCGCAAAAATATATCGCATCCGGCGAGGCGGCTGATGTTTTAAATTTTTAAAATAAGCAGCCGGGCTGACAGGAAGCCAAAATTCGCGCAATTCTTCGAGCGAAACGTGATTTTCCAATCCTCGGCGAACGTGCTGCGTTGAAATTCCGCGCCAAGTAACGTCTCCTACATAACTCGAAACGTGGTTAAAAACTCCGACATTTATATCCTCGTTGTGAACCATCGTCAGAAAAGCGGTACACGAGCCGATACTCGTACCGACAATCCCAACCCTTTCATAACCCTGCGTTTTTAGCCAAGCGACTGCGGCTTTTGTATCTAAAACGGCTTGTCGAATTGATTGCAAGGTGCGCCCGATGTTGGGGCTAACCAGATAATCTGCGCGATTGGTTTCCGGTGGACGGCGCTCTTCGTGATAAGGCAGCGTTAAACGCAAAGCCGCGATTCCGATGCGGTTTAAAACTTTGGACAAAGCAAAGTAGCTTTCCGGCGGCGCGTTCCAATGCGGCAAAACGACGACCGCGCGTTTTTTCTTTTGGTTTTTATCAACCGGAAAAAAGCGGGCGCGGGCAACATTATTTTCGGGCGAAGGGGTTTCGATTTGGCTTGTCCAAGTTAGATTCGGAGCCTCGAATTTTAAATCAGAGATTTCAGACAAAGCGAAAAATCGGTCGCTGTTTTTCACAGCATTTTCAGAGTAATGTTTCCAAAACGAAGCTGGCGATGCGCCATTTGAATCGGAGAGAAAAGCTGCATCTGCAAATTCTTTCCCCCACTCAAACGGGCGCACCGCACGATTGTCATTGAGGCTGGCGAAATATCGTTCGCGGCGATAAAAATAGCGTTTGAGGGGCATTATTTCCGACGGTGTTCCTTTATTCTTTTGAGCATTTGCGGCAAAACGCGCGCGGTTCTGAAAAGCGAGCCGGCGGCAAAATGCCGGGCTAAACCGCGAAAAAGATTAACTGCGTCCGGCGAATAATTGAACCACCAAACATCGGGAATCTGCGTAATGCGGTTAACGTGAATATGCTGAGGCGTGACCAGTTCCATCAAACCCATTTTGCCGTGCGTTCTGCCGTATCCGCTGTTTTTGACGCCGCCCCAGGGCGTTTGCGCAACGCCGTGAGTGTAAACGACTTCGTTCACCGTAACGGTTCCGGCTTCAATTTTTTCGGCAATTCGTTTGCCCTTTTCGATATTTTTAGTCCAAACGCTCGCCGTCAAGCCGAATTCGGAATCGTTTGCCAGTTTGACGGCTTCGTCCTCGGTTTTAAAAGTCATAATCGGCAATGTCGGACCGAAAGTTTCCTCTCGAATTGCTCGAAAACTATGGTCAATATTGGTTAAAACCGTAGGTTCATAAAAAGCGCCGGAAAAATTCTCGTTTCGTTTCCCGCCGGTTAAAATTTGCGCGCCATTTTCTTTAGCGTCCCTGACATGATTTTCAACGGTTTCGAGCTGTTTTTGGGAAACCATCGAGCCGATTTCCGTCTCGTTTTCAATGCCGATGTTTTGCCGCAGTTTTTTTGTCAATTCGACGACTTTCCCGACAAATTCCGGTGCGATTTTTTCGTGAACGTAAAGCCGCTCAACCGAAGCGCAGGTTTGTCCCGAATTGGCAAACGCGCCCCAGACGGCTGCTTGCGCAGCAGTCTCAAGATTTGCATCTTCCAGAACAATCATCGGGTCTTTTCCGCCCAGTTCCAGCACGACCGGCGTCAAAGTTTTGGCGGCGGCTTCTGCAATTTTCTTTCCGGTAGCGACGCTGCCCGTAAACATAATTTTGCTCACGCCCGCTTCGACCAAAGCCGCGCCGGTTCCTCCGTCGCCCGTGATGATTTGTAAAACGTTTTCGGGTAATCCGGCTTTTTGAAAAACTTCGGCGATTTTCAACCCGACAAAAGGCGTCAGCTCGCTCGGTTTTAAAACGACAGAGTTGCCAGCCATCAAAGCCATCGTTACCTCGCCGAGCGGAATAGCCAGCGGATAATTCCAAGGCGAGATAATTCCGACAACGCCGAGTGGTTGATAAACGATTCGAGAAGAACGCCCAAGAAAAGCTAATTGACCGATGTTGATTTTTTCCGGTTTTAATAATTTCTGCGTGTTGCGGGCAAAATACTGCATTAAATCCAAGACCGGAGCGATTTCAGTGGAAAACGCTTCCGCTACGGGCTTTCCCATTTCTTCGGAGATAAGCCGCGCGATTTCGTCCATTTCTGACAGAATAACATCGCGCGCCTGCAACACAATTCGTTTACGTTCGGCAAATGAAGTCTCGCGCCAAATTTTAAAAGCCGCGCGAGCCTTTTCGACAGCGGCAAAAACCGCTTCTCTGTTTGCATTTCGGACGTGCCCGATTTCCGTGCCTGTTGCCGGATTATAAGAAACAATTTCCTCGGTTCGCTTTTCGCTCGTTTTATCGAATGTCAGCATAGCAGCCATTAGATTTTCTCCCTTTTAACACGGCTCGAATTCACAATGGTTTAAAACTTCACCGATTTCAAACGATGTTAGGTTCGCAAATACAATTGTAGCAAAACTTTGAATTTATTTGATTTCTTCCCCTTAGAAAAAAAGGAATGAATGCATCAGTCAGTACCGCGAACGGTAGTGAGCGGGTCAATTAACAAACCCGCTCACTACCGTTCGCGGTACTGACTGTTACCTGATTTACCGGATATTGATTCCACAACCCCTTTAAATCAGAAGCTGTACGGCAAAAAATCCGCGAAGTTTTAAAACTTCGCGGAAATTATGAAGAAAGCGGCGATTAGAACGGTATTCATCGCCGCTTACAGGCTCGCAAGCCGCAAATCTCAATCCATTTTGGGCGAGATAAAAACGATAGATTTCATTTCAGCCAAAGCAGCCAGCTTTAAAGTCGAAATTTTCCCGACAACCGCTTTTAAATTCGGCAGTTCGCGCGAAATTTCGAGACCAAGCGTTTTTAAAACCGCAATCGTTTGCGGATTCAGCGTTTTGAGCTGAACGATAATTTCCGCTTTTCCGCCGTTTGCAGAATCAGCTTTTGCGGTCGGATTTTTCAGCAGCTCGGCGATTTTCGGATGAAGCCGGGATTCAACTGTGATCAACCGTTTTTCCGCAGGTGACTGAGGCACGGCTCTCATTCCAAATGCGGAAATCGAATCAACGCCCGTTCCGCGTTTGAAACGGTAAACCAGAGTTCCGATAACTTTTACGGCGCGACCTGCGACAGACACCGGTGCAAATTTTGTTTCGCGAGCAGCTTGTTCAGCGGCGGCGCGGAGCAGCGGATTTCCAAAGACGGCTTTTGCTTCGGTGACTTTGCCGCTTTCATCAATCTTAACGCGAACATTGACAGTTCCCGCAGCCCGCGCTCGTTTTGCTGCTTCCGTATATTCCGGTTTGATTAAATCTTCGACTCTGCCGCGAACGCTATTGGCGGAATTTAATGCTCCGGTGCGGAAGTTGCTAACTTCCTGACCATCAATGATAAATACGTTTTCCGAACCTGATGCGCCGTCAATCGAAAAACCGGCGGCATTAGCTTCGGCGCGAGTTCCGGGAACGTTTTTCAGCGCGCTCGTAAAGTCAACGCCTTTCGGCAAAGTTTGAATTCGCCTGCCGTTAATCGGCAAACTTTGAATTGATTCTGCTGACACGGTTGTCTGTACTTTTGTGTCGGTTGCATCAACTGTCGTAGCGGAATCGCTCGTTACTTCGACGGTTGCTGTCACATTATTCGGCTGCGACGCTGAATTTCCGCCTCCGCCTCCTCCGCCACCGCCCGAGGCAGTGTTTGTAAACGCCTTTTTCTCCGCTTCGGTAACGATGTAAGCAACATCTTTGTTCAGCCATTGTTTGTAAGCCTTTTTCGTTCCCGCGGGAGTTTCGACAGGAACTTCGACACGGCGCGCGGGCTGATTTCCGTCAGTGACAATTCTGTCCTCGACCGCAACAAACGACGTAAATTGGGTTAGCAAATTGTACTCGAGTCCAAGTTGTGTGATTGTGTTTTGCATTTCGTTGCGGGCTTTTCCTTTTTGGATTCCGTTCCAATCCTGCGACATCAAATCGTCAATGCGAGTGCGTGCCCAGAGTGTTGCCAAAACATCGTGCTGCGCTTCGTTTTCGGGAAACACGACCGGAATTTCGCGAACAAAATCTTGTCCAAACCTTTTGCCTTTCAAACGAATCGTGCCGCTCGCCGTCTTTGTAAATCTGCCGTGCAGAATAATCGGTTTTGCGCCGAACAAATCCAGGATTCTGTTCGGGTAAACATCCGCGACGGGCAAACCGTTCCAATCAATCGAGATGTCCGTTAAAAGCGGCGAGCGGACGCGCTCGTGAAATCTTTTGGCAGCCGCCGAGCCATCATCTGTTAATGAAACATACGCGGCTTCGCCGCGACCTTCTTCGGCGATTTTGTCGAGCAGAAAACGATTGACCGATTCGCCGATGCCGAAAGAAAACACGCGGGCATTTCGATGCTTTTGCACTTCGGCGATAATTTCCGCTTCGTTGCCGACCTGTCCGTCGGTCATAAAACAGACGATTCGGATGTGGCTGTTAGAATCCGAAGGCGCGAACGCGGCGCGAATCGCAGTCATCATTTCGGTTCCGCCGCTTCCTTCGGTTCCATCCAAAAGCTCTTGCGCTTTTCTCAAGTTTTCCACGCTCGCCGGAACGGGTTTATCGAATAAAACGTGAGTCTCGCCCGCAAAAGTGATGAGATTAAAAGTGTCGAACGGATGAAGCCCGTCAAGCGCGCGTCTCATCGCTTCTTTGGCTTTTTCAATCGGAAAACCGGACATCGAACCCGACGTATCGAGAACGAAAACAATTTCCTTCGGCGTCGCGTCTTCATAAGAAATTGTGTCGGGCGGCTGGAGCATTAACGTGAAAAACCCGCCGCGCTTGTCGCGGTGAGCCAAAACCGCATCCGCGATTTTCTTGCCGGAAACGTCGTACCGCAGAACAAAATCGCGATTCGGAATGTCTTTTTCGTTTTTGAGTTTGACGACGCGACGGCTGGCGGAAAGCATCGCCGATTCGATTTCGTGTACTTTCGACGCGACGTTTTCGACAGGAACTCCGGCGTCTAAATTAACTTCAATAGAAATGTCGTGACCGGCGCGAGTAGCGGCGATGGGAGTGGAAATCCTATGGGTATCTGCAACTTGCGCAGGATTGTAGCGCGGCGCAACGACGGTCGGAAACACAAATTCGTAAGAACCGTCTTCGTATTTCAAAGTTTCGACATAGCTGATTTCAACCGTAATCTTTTCACCGGGAAGAATATTGGCGACCGCTTGAGTGAAAATGTTCGGGCGGTTTTGATCTAACAAAGCTGCGGTTTTGCCTTCGGTTTTCGCCGTTTCGTAAACCTGTTTGGCTTCTTCCTTTTTCATAATGCGCCCTGCAATCGTGCGCTCGCCCACACGCATCGTCATTTGATCAACGGCTGCATTTTGTGAAAGGGGGAAAACGTAAACGGCTTCGATTTTGTCTGCAAAATTGTTTTCAAATTCCTGCCTTACCCGAACGCGGGCGAGAAAGCCGGAGATTTCGGCTTTGACATCGGTGTGTTTGAGCGGGCAATCGCCCAATAATTTTCCGTCTTCCGCGACGGCTCTAAGCGTGCCTTCGGTTGCTGCGGTTTGCGCCTGGACGTTTGCAAAAAAGACGAACGCCAGCCAAAACCACAAAGTGGCTAAAACAAAGAGAGTTTTTTTCATTTCTTCCTCGCTGTAAAGTTGTTGTTTTTTGGCTAGCCGTTTTTTATGTTGCGCGAGACGGCTAAAAGGTTTCAGCGACGGAAGAATATTTTTTGAATTTAATTCTGAAATCTGAAATCCGGTTTTAATAAAGGAAGAATAGATAAGTGAAATTTTATCAATTCTTTCGTGATGCCAGGATGAAAATTAGTTCCCGGAAAGCTAGACTTTTAAACCGAAATTAAAAGCCGATGCCCGTTTCTTTAGCTCGTCGCTAAGGATGCCGAACATCGGCTTTTTGTTCCCAAATTAATTTAAGAACGCGGCGGCTGCAAAAAACTTGCACGGCTTGCAAAAAATTTTCTGAAAAATGTTTTTGACGTGCGCCGCAAAATCTTCGTGCGGGTTGTTTTCGCCCGGCAGTCTGTGATTTATTTGATTTTTACATTTAACAAAAAGGAACATTGGAAAATGATTCGACCGCAGCTCCAACAGTTTATGCAGCAAATCGGCAAAGACGCCGTGGCGATTATTCCGGCGGCGCATGAACAGACGCGCGCTTACGACACGGAATTTAAATTTCATCAAGACCCGGATTTTTATTATCTAACCGGCTTTCCCGAACCGGACGCGATTGCTGTCATTAATCCGGCAAACAAGCGCAATTCGTTCACGCTTTTTGTTCGCCCGCGCGATCCCGTGATGGAAACATGGTACGGGCGGCGGCAAGGTACGGAAGGCGCGATGAAAAATTACGGCGCACAGAAAGCTCTGCCGATTGAGAAATTTGCCGCCGAATTGCCCAGGATTTTAAACGGAGTGGAAAAGCTCTATTACCGATTCGGCGTTGACCGCAAGCTCGATCAAATGATTTTGGATTATTTGTCGAAACAGCGTTTTAGTCGTTTGAAAACCGCGTATCCGCCGCACACGATTGTTGATCCGACGGTAATTATCGGCGATATGCGGCTGCACAAAACGCCCGACGAAATCGAGATTATGCAAACGGCGGCGGACATTACGGTCGAAGGACACATTTTGGCAATGGAGCGGACAAAACCGGGGATGAACGAATCGGAAATCGAAGCTTTGATCGAGCATCATTTTCGAATGCGCGGCGGGAGCGGGGTTTCTTACAACTCGATTATCGGCGGCGGCGAAAACGCGACGATTTTGCATTACGTCGAAAACAACGCGCCGCTTGGAGACGGCGATTTGGTGCTGGTTGACGCGGGCGCGGAATATCAAGGCTATGCCGCCGACATCACGCGCACATTTCCGGTCAACGGGCGTTTTACCAAACCGCAGCGCGAGATTTACGATGCCGTCCTGGACGTGCAAATCAAATGCGTCGAAGCGACGAAAAAAGGCACGACCGTTAAAGAGCGTCAGGATTTATCAATTCAGCTTTTGACCGAGAAAATGCTTCAATTCGGACTTTTGAAAGGCAAGACGGAAGAAATAATCGAGAAAAAAGAGTTTATGAAATTTTATATGCACGGCGTCGGGCATTATCTCGGTCTGGACGTTCACGACGCCGGGCGTTACTTCGCCGATCAGCAGGCGAAAAACTCGCGCCCGTTTGAGCCGGGAATGGTTTTAACGGTTGAGCCTGGACTCTACATTCCGCCGGACGCGCAGGACGTTCCAGACCAATATCGCGGCATCGGAGTTCGCATTGAAGACGATGTTCTCGTCACTGAAGACGGCAACGTCAATCTGACCGCGAAATGCCCGAAACAAGCGGAAGAAATCGAAGAGCTAATGGCGAAAGCGAAAAAATAAAATTCGGCAATCAATGGTTAAAGCCCTGTGTGCGAATAGTAAAGGCGGGATATAAATTGGTAGAGATGCGATGCGTCGCATCTCTACATTGTCGCAATTATCAATAAGATTTCCCCGACGGTTCGTGTTCGGGATCAATCGTCGTTAGTTCGGCAATTATCATTCGTTCGCCGGTTGCAACACCGCAGTTTTCTTCGCTCGGAGGCTCAATCGTCTTGTTTCCTTTTCGCGGAAGAAAGAAAAATGCGACGAGAAGAGCTAAAGCCGCTAGCGCTGTCCCAATCCAAAAGACGTTGTGAATCGCTCCAGCCATTGCATTTTGAAGCGCGTTAAAAGCTTCGGGTGAAAGTCCCGCTCGCGCGGAAGGCTCAATCAAAGCATTTGGATTTGAGGCAAGCGCGGCTGCTTGTTCCCTTGATAAACTGCTATTTTCCCTGCTCGCATATTCTCCCAACTGCGTTGCAAGTCCAGCCGAAAGAACCGCTCCCATTACCGCAACGCCGATAGCTCCGCCGATTGAACGGGAAAACTGATTGAGCGAGGTGGCAATTCCAAGCTGATTCCGCGGAACGGCTTGCTGCACGGCGATCAACAGCGTCAGCATTGTTAATCCGAGACCGGCTCCGATTAAAACCAAGTCAACGTAGAGCCACAACCGCATCATGCTTGGTTGAAAAAGCGAAAGAAAAACAAAACCGAGCGTTAAAAAAATAAAACCTACGATAGCCGTAATGCGGTAACCGATTTTGAGCAATAATCGTCCGCCGATAATTGACATTCCAACCCAACTCAACATTAAAGGCGTCAGCAGCGAACCGGCTTCGGTCGCCGATGCGCCGAGCGCGCCCTGCGCGAATAGCGGGACAAAAGAAATTGCTCCAAACATCGCCACGCCAGCCAAAAATCCGACTGTAATTGAAACCGAGACGACACGATTGCGAAATAATTGGAACGGAATAATCGGATCTGCAACTCGGTGTTCGACAAAGAAGAATAAAATTGCCAGCACGAACGCTCCGGCAAAAAGCGCGAGATTATGTGGCGCTAAAAGCGACGAAAGACTCGTGCTTTCGACTAAGCCTAACATTAGCAGCGTAATTGAAGTCATCAAAAGTGCCGCTCCAAAATAATCAATCGCCGAGCGTTCGGTTCTTTTCGGTTCTTTGAGAGAAAGCCCAAGAATAAGCGCAGTGATCAAACCGATTGGCAGGTTGATATAAAAAACCCAGCGCCACGATAGTTGATCGGTGATAAATCCGCCCGCAATCGGTCCGACGACGCTGGCAAAACCCCAGACGCCGCTAAAATATGCCTGCATTCGCGCCCGTTCTTCGAGCGTAAAAATGTCGCCGATAATTGTCATTCCGAGCGGTACGAGAGCGCCAGCGCCTAAACCCTGAATGGCGCGGAAAACAATGAGCTGCGTCATTGAACCGGACAAGCCGGAAAGCACTGATCCGAGCAGAAAAACGGCAATTCCGATTTGATAAATTATTCTCCGCCCGTAAAGGTCTGAGAGTTTTCCCCAGACCGGCACAGTGACCGTCGAAGTAATCAAATATGCCGAAAATACCCAGCTATAATGATTTAGACCGCCGAGCGAAGCAATTACCGTCGGCATCGCAGTTCCAACAACGGTCGCTTCCAGCGCGGCGAGAAACATTCCGGTCATAATTCCCGCCGTTACCGCCCACCGGCGGCGGACGGACATTACGAGAGCCGGCTGCGATAAGTTACTTATCTCTACAGATTCTTCCATTCCTATGATTCAACAAAAAGTTACGAATTAGCGCAAATTTAGCGGCGAAACGGAGCATTCATCCGAGAATTTACCCATCCCGCCTGAGAAATTTATTTGGAATTCCGTGATTTACCGATAACCAAGTTAGCCGTGTAACCGTTGCGATTGATTCTGATGTTTTCTTTAGGCACGGGGACGAGATTCGTCAGTTTAATTTCATAACCTTCAAATGAAATGCTGTTTGGGTCAAAGTTTGTATTTAATTCAAAAGTTTTCGCCGCGCCGCCGCGTTTTGCTACTTTGATTTGTATTTTGGCGTTCCCTGCGTGAATGCAGTTGACGCCTTCGGGACAACGCGACTCCTCCACGATAGAGACAAACTTAATCGTCAGTTTACTGCCGGCAACGGCTTTCTGATTGTTAACGCGGAGCTTTATTTGTTGGCTGGTTTGCGCCGATGCATGCCGGAAACTTCCGAACAAAAGAGTTAAAACCAAAATTAGAAATATTTTTTTCATAATCGTTTCTCCAAAATCGAACAACAGCGTTCGATGCGACTCATTTGAAGAAAGTCTGGCAGTTTTGCGTTGTATTGGCAAAACAGTTCGGAAAAAAAAAGAAAATATAAAGCCGCAAACGAACAATTGTTTTTCAGAAACAAGCTATTCGTTTGCGGCTTTGTTTGCCTAAAAATTAATTTAAGATTTTCCCGAACGGCTTACTGTGACATTGGTCAGACGCGCCGGATATGTGGCAAAGTTTTCGATTTCGACCGTTTGCTGTTTGGTTTTAGTATCGTCGTCAAAGCGGATGCGCGCGGCGGCGATGTAAGTGCCTTCGCCTTTGCCGGTGCGCGGGTCAATGTAAAGCTCGATGACGCCGAACGGATAATCGAGCGAGCGCGTGCCGAAACGGTGTTCGGCAAACTGAGTCCAGCGTTCAAAAACGATGAAAATTCGGCGCTGACCGTCAACGGTTGATTCGCGCACGACGTTTAAAGTCCGCGCCAGATTGTTTCCGATTGAAAACGAGCCTAAATCGTTGTCGCGAATCGCTTCCAAAGCGTTGCTTTGTCCTCTGTTTTTCAAAACGTTGAGATACTGGCGCGACTGCTCATCGGACGTTCGCCCATTTAGCCGCAGATTGAAAAAAGCCGTCGCAACCTGCGGTCCGTTATAGCTGATAATACTTCCGGCGAATTCTTCCGCCCCACTCGTTGCGGTTCTGTTGTTTTGCCCGAAGGCGTTTTGGCTTGACCAGGCAAGCGTCAAAAATGCTAACAAAACGATTGTGTAATTCCGAAAATTTTTCATAAACCCCCCTGAAAATTAAATTCTTGTATTTTCAAACATTAACAGGATTCGACGGTCCGTTCGGTTCGGAAACGAACAAAAAAGCGACTCAAACGCGAGCCGCTTTTTGTTCGTTAATTGGTTAAATTTTTAGGCGTAAGAATGTAAGCCCGGAAGCAGATAGCTGACTCCGAGATAAGTGAAAATCACGAGCAAAAACGCGACGACGGCAAAATAAGCCGAGCTTCTGCCCGTCCAGCCGCGCGAGATTCTCGTATGCAGAAACGCCGCGTAAGTCAGCCACGCGACGAGCGCGCCGGTTTCTTTTGAATCCCAGCCCCAGGGTCTGCCCCAGCTTTCGTTCGCCCAAATCGCGCCCGTTATAAGCAGCATCGCAATTCCGGCAAACGCCAGACACGCCGTTTTGTACATTAAACCGTCAAGCGTTTCGAGAGACGGCAGAGCTTCTCTTAATTTTTCGGTGCGAAAACCGAACAGCAGCACGAAAAACGTTCCTGCAAGCGCCGTAATCAATCCCGCCAACTCGACCGGATTTGTGTTTAGACTCAAAAACATTTGCTGCCCGCTTTGCTGCAAATACGCCTGCGCCGCTTCGTTAAATTGCTGCGGCGTGACTTGCGCCAATTCGTCGGCTCGCAAGCCCTGACGCTCGCCGATTGCGCGTCCGGCGTAAAGCATTTGCTGCGGCGCGGCTTGCAGTTGAGCTTCGAGACGCGGCAAAACGTCCGTCGTGTTTTTAACCCCCGAAACCAAAAACGCAATCGCCAAAATCTGCGCCACAAACGCCCCGCGCAACGCCCAATGACCGATTATTTTGGCTCGCTCATTGTTTTGATAAACGTAAAACGCAAACGCCGCAATTGTTGCAAATGACAAAATTCCCGCGACGACGAGCATTTCGCCGACAAACGGAATGTCGAGACGAAACGGAGTTAAAAACGGTTTTTTGTTTCCCGCCGGATTCGGAACGAACAGACCGGCGCGATAAACGGCTTCGCTGAAAATCGAAAAACGGCTGATCGTTCCGACGACGAGCAGCACAAAAGCCGAAGACCAGATCGCCATTGATTCGGGTTTGACTCGATCTTTGAGCAAATAAATTACCGCGACAGCAAAACAGACGAGCGCAACGCCGTAGCTTAAACTCGCAACGCCGACGTGAATCGGTCGCCAGTAAGAATCGAGAACCGGCGGCAAATCAACAAACTCGCCGCCGATAAACCGCGCGAGCGTCAAAATCAACGCCGCCAGCGGCAGCGAAAAAGCCGCCAGAAATTGAAATTTTTTGCGATTGGCGAGTAAAAGCGTCGTAATGCCCGCGCCGAATGCGAACGCGAGGCTTAAATCATAAAGATTTGAAAACGGAATATAGCGGAAAATCCAGGGCGTTTCGGGATTTCCGCTCTGGCGCAAAACCGCGATTTCGTGTTCATAAGCAGCCACCCAGCGTACGAGCCAGCTCGAAAAATTAAAGAAAACTCCGAGCGCACCGAGCCACAAACCGGCGCTCGCCGCCATTTTTGAAGGCGCGTAAAGATTCGTTAATTGAAAAATCGCCGCCATCAAATACGATGCCAGCGCGAGCATCATCAGAGCAGTGTCGGAAATGAATCGTTCTCCGATTTGCAGTTTTAAACCGAGCACCGCAAACGAACCGGCAATCGCCAAAATCGCCGGAAGATATGCGCGCCAAGCCGGAAGCGGTTTCGATTCGTTCGTATGTATTATTTTGGAAGAAAGCGTTGCGTCCATTATTAAATTACCTTTTACCACAGAAACACTGAGAAACAGAGAATAAACAAAACGTTATGAACTCTGTGCTTCTATGCCTCTGTGGTTCAAATCTACTTTTATACTTTCAAACTTGTCGGCAAAAGCCGTTTCGTTGCGGTTTGTGTGCGCGCCCAAAATCGTTTCGCCCGTCGGTTCGACGATTGCCCAAACGCGCTGATGCGAAAAGAAAAACACCATACAGAGCGCCAGCATCAGCAATCCGCCGCCGTAGTACCAGGCGATCATCGAACCGTAAAACGGATCGTATTTGATTGACAAAACGTGGGCGAGCGGCGATTTTTCAAAATCAACCATTTTGTATTTGTACCCGAAAACCGCCCCGCCGACCGGCGCGCCGGTCGGCAAATCGCGGGCGAAAACATAGGCTGTTTTTTGCTCGCCGGTCGGCGAAGTAACGCGCGTCTGCGCCGCCGGATTGTTGTAATCGGGCGAGCGCGTATCGGGTTTTCCCCCGACTAACGTAAAATCAGGGAAAAACGCCAGATATTCAATTTTCGTTCCGTCCGGCAGAGTGGTCGAACCGTTTCGCTTTAAATTGACGTTAAAAGGATCGCCGCCGTTTTCGGGCGTCAGACGAAAAGTCATCGAACGCGCGCTGCCCTGCGTAATGGCGCTCGCTTGGAAAAAGCGATAACCTCGATAAGTGTACGGCTGATTGAGCGAAACCGTCACGTCTCGATTGCCGTAGCTCGGATCGGAAATTCGCATTCTCGTCGCCCAATCCATCGTGTTATTGACTTCGATTGAGCCGTCACGGTCAATCAACTTCTGTTCGATGTCCGTGCAAATCAGTGTAAACGGGAGCGGAAACGGCGTTTCCACTTTTTTGTCGAGATTATAGTCAAGCCGCTGAATCTCGCTCGTTGACGCGCCGGGAATCATTCGCACGGTTGCATCAAATCCGGTTTGCAGTGCGACGAAATGACCTAAAAATAAGGTCAACAGCGCGACATGAACCACATAAGCGCCCAAACGATTCCAAACATTTTTTTGCCCGAAAATCACCGTGCGTCCGTTTTCTTTCGTCGTCACGCGCGGTTTAAAACCGTGTTTGCGAAAAACCCGTTCGACTTGCGCTTTATCGCTCGATTCGATTCGCGCGTTGAAATTCTGATTGAGCAGATAAGCCCGCGTCGCTTCCAGTTTCGGTTTGACGATGTAATTCCAGGCGGTCGGAAAACGGTCAATCGAAGCCAACACGATGTTGAGCGAGAGCACGAGCAGGAGCAGGTTAAAATACCAGGCGTGATAAATATCGAAAAAGCCGAGCTTTTCATAAACCAGCTTCTCCGCCGGAGTCATTCCTGCGTAAAAACGGTCAAAACCGTCAACGTTTTGCTGGACGACGAGCATTCCGACGATTGACAGCAGCGTTAAAATAATGAGCAAAACGACGCCGAATCTGACCGAGCTTAAACCATCCAAAATGCGGTTGATAATCGGTTTTCCGCGAGGTTTTGCCTTTGGCGCGATTGTTTGCGCTTCGGTCTTTTTGATTGTCTCTTCTGCAACAGACATTAAATTAACTATAAATTGAAAATAAGAGAGTTCTGACTGATAGAATGATAACTCAGCGTTTCTGATTTTGCCACGTCCGCAAAATTAGAAATTCTTTTATCGAGAAGCAAAAAATCTTGTGAAAGTTTGCACTAAATTTGCGCCCCCGAAGTTTGGTAATTTTCTGTGCGGCGTTATAATCTGAATCGAAGCGCGAATTTAAAGCTCAAATTTTGATGGAAAACATCGCCGTAGAAATCAGAGAACAACCGATTACAGCCGCAGCGCAAACCACAACGGGACGCGAAAAGCTCGCCGCTTATGTTGTGCTGACAAAACCGCGCATCGCTTTGATGTTGGTCATAACGGCAGCCGCCGGATTTTATCTCGGCACGGCAAACCGTTTCGATTGGCTGCTTTTCCTTAATTCGATGATTTCGATTGCGCTGCTGGCATTCGGCGTGGCGACGCTTAATCAATATCTCGAACGCGACACTGATTTGCTGATGAAGCGGACGGCGATTCGTCCGCTGCCTTCCGGGAAATTAAGCTCGGCGCAAGCTCTTGTTTTTGGTATCTTGCTGTGTTTCGCGGCGGAAATTTATCTGGCTGTTTTTGTTAATTTTTTGACCGCGATTTTGGGTTTAACCGTCATCGTCGGCTACGTTTTGCTTTACACGCCTCTCAAAACGCGGACGACGCTTTCGACTTTAATCGGCGCGTTTCCGGGCGCGATGCCGCCTTTGATGGGTTGGACGGCTGCCGCCAACGAAGTTTCGCTCGGCGCTTGGGCGTTGTTTTGGACTTTGTTTTTGTGGCAGTTTCCGCATTTTCTGGCGATTGCCTGGATGTATCGCGCCGAATATAAACGCGCGGGAATTTTAATGCTTCCGGTAGTCGAACCGGCGGGCAAAATCACGGCTAAACAAATCGTGATTTTCGCCGTTCTGACTTTATTGATTAGTCTTGCTCCTTTCTTTTTAGGTTTGGCAGGCTTGTTTTATTTGATTGGCGCGGCGCTTCTCGGCGCTTGGTTTTTGTTTGCGGGAATTGATTTCGCGCGGACGAAATCTGATGAGAAGGCGCGCCGCCTGTTAAAAGTTTCTGTAATGTATCTGCCGCTTTTGTTTGGATTGATGGTTTTGAATAAGGCTTTGAGTTGACGAATTTGACTTAAATCTTCCCCGAAGCGTTCAAGGTAGGTTTATGAAGTACGAACTGGGAACGACAAAGGAACTACAGCCGCAGATTGATGAAAGAAAGCTGCGCGGCACGCGATTGGGCGGAAAATCTGGTGTAGGCGGAAACGGCGGAAACGGCAGACGCGGCGGAGGCGGAGGTGGAGGCGACCGGCGCGACAACGGCAATCAAATGGAAGAAGAGCAATTTGTTCCGTCGAAATACCGCATAATGATGTGGTTCGTTTTGCTCGTCATTATGATGACCTTCGCCGGGCTGGTCAGCGCCTACATTTTTATCGCCGTCAACAAAAGTCAGGAATGGCGACCGTTTGATTTACCTTTTGCGATTTTCGTCAGCACGGTTTTGATTTTGGCAAGCAGTGTCACATTTGAACTGGCGCGCGTGGCGATAAATCACGAAAATCAGGAGTCGTTTCGCCGTTGGCTGGTTGCGACAACGGCGCTCGGCGGAATGTTCATCGCCTCGCAGCTTTTTTCGTGGGTTTCGCTCGTCGGACGCGGCGTTTATCTGTCGAGCAATCCTTACGCCGGATTTTTCTATGTTTTAACCGCCGCTCACGCTTTTCACTTAATCGGCGGAATCGCCGCGCTCGGCTATCTGGTTTTGCGTGCTTGGAATCCGACGCGGAATGCGGAACGCCTTTTCAAACGCCAAACCGCAGCGTCGGTTGTCGGTCTTTATTGGCATTCGATGGACGGACTCTGGCTGGTTCTCTTTGCTCTGCTCGCTTTTTGGAAATGATAAACCCACAAACCGCCGAAAGAGCAAACGACAAATCAATTTTTTGGATAAATCTGTTGTCGGTTGTCGTCCCGGTAATCGTCGCCGTTTTGCTCGCACTCCCGGCAAAATTGGATTTGGGCGAGTGGACGAGATCGCTGTCGCACGTAATCGGCGCGATTAACAGCTTGACCACGGTTTTGCTCGTCGCCGGGCTGATTTTTATCCGTCAAAATAAAATCAATTTACACCGCGCGACGATGACCGGCGCGTTTTCGCTCGGAGCGCTGTTTTTAATTTGCTATGTCACTTATCACCTGACAAATCCGGCAAACCGTTACAACGGCGAAGGTTTTTCCAGATACGTTTATTTCTTCTTTTTGATCACGCACGTTTTGCTGTCGCTGATCGTTTTGCCGCTCGTTTTGCGGGCAATGTTTTTCGCGGTCACCAACCGTTTTGACAGACACAAACGAATTGTCCGCTACGCTTACCCGATTTGGCTCTACGTTTCTGCGTCGGGCGTGATTGTTTATTTAATGCTTTATCATTTGTAAATTTAGCCTTTTACGCCAAGCCTTTATTCGGAATCTACGCCCGCCGCTTTTAAAACAAAATCCGGCGTTTTCGGTTCGTTCGGCAAAACGTTTTCTCTGCCTTTATCCAAAGCCCAGCGATGAAGCCACGAAATTCCGGCTCTTTTCGTGAAAGTGTCGGGCAATTTATAGGCTTCGTCGGTCAACGCATTTTCCAGAGTTACAAACTGATAACCGCGTTTTCTGAGCATTTCGGCAACATCGTCAAAATAATCGGCGTTGATTGAATTGGCGTGAAGCAGCAGGATTTGCTTCGGTTCGCGGTTTAAAAGCTTGATTGATTGTCGCTCCCAATAATCCATTTTCGCATCGAGATACGGCACATAAGCGTCACCGATTTGTTTCATCAGCTTTTTATCGTTTTTCTCAAGCGCGTTGTCATAAGCGCGCGCAAAAATCCAATCGGCGTTGTCAATTGTCACGGGCGCGATTGTGTAATTATACTGCGCTAAAAAAGCGCCGAGCTTTTGTTTAGTTTCCAAATCCAATCCGGTAAAAAGATACGGGTGACGAAAATAGCGAATCTGTTTGTTTTTCGCTGCTAGAAGCTCTTTTGTCACGATTTCGCCTTTTAAAATATCTTCCGTGTACTTTTCGAGCGGATTTGCATGAAGATTCATATGCGAACGAGTGTGATTGCCGAGTTCGAGTCCGGCATCAATCCATTGGCGCAGCAAACCAACTTCCGCTTCGACACGCTTTTCGTTTGCATAAAGCTTGCCTTCGTTGACAAAACCGATTGCCGGAATTTTTGCCTTTTTGATGTGACCGAGCAATTTGCGGGTGATTTCCTGCCGCGTTTTTAAATCCTTTTGTTTTGAAACGACCGGCAAATCGTCAATCGTAACGGCGATATATCTGTTTGCTTTTTGAGCGTTAATTGAAACGACGGACGAAATTAAAACGAGAAAAAATAAAGTAAAACGTAATTTCATATTTGAAAACCAATCTTTGCGCCCTTTGCGAAAATTTTAGCGTTCTTTGCGATTTAATTCTGAAAAACTTAACCGCAAAGGACGCTAAGGGAAACCGCAAAGGGCGCAAAGGTTTTAAATAAAAGACGTTTCGTGAATCAGGCGATTTTCGCCGAAACGCTTCAAATCAAGCATTGAAACATCCATAAAGCTCGCCGCGCCATCGAGCAGGATTTCAGCGACGGCTCTGCCCGAAGCCGGTGAATGCATCACGCCGTGACCGCTGAAACCGTTGCAAAAATATAAGCCTTCGATTTCGCAGCCGCCGATGATCGCGTGATGATCGGGCGTGTTTTCATAAAGCCCCGCGCGGCATTTTTCTCTGACAACGGAAGTTTCCGCGAGAAAAGGCGCGCGCAATTTCGCTTTTTCATAAACTTTCGCAATGAATCCTTCGTCAAAATCAATTTTAAAAGTTGGTTTTTCGTCCCGGTCGGGATATGCGAAAAGCACTTCGTTACGCGAATTTTTGGCGGGACGAAAATGAAAGCCCGAGCCGATGTCAATCACCATCGGCAGATTTGCGGGCAAATCGTTTGGGCGCGCAACCCAAACGATTTGCCTTCTGAGAGGCTCGACGGGCAAATCAATTCCGGCTGTTTCGGCAATTTCCCGCGCCCAAGCGCCAGCCGTTAAAACGACGTTTTCGGTTTCGATTCTGCCGCGATTTGTCACGACGGATTTGACTTTGCCGTTTTCGGTTTCGATTGCCGAAACTGTTGTTGAAAATTCAATTTTCGCGCCGTTTTCCGTCGCTTTTTTCGCAAAGCCTTCCAGCACGCCGAGCGGATCAATAAAACCGTCTGTCGAACAAAAACTGCCGCCTACAATATCCGCGCAATTCATTCCCGGCACAATTTCGGCGATTGTTTTCGTATCAACAATCTCGACCGTTCCCAGCCCAAGCGATTTTTGTTTTTGAGAGCTGCGGCGCAGATAATCAAGCTGCGCTTCATCGGTGGCGAAAAACAAATAACCGCGCGGCTCGTAACCACAATCAACGCCGGTAATTTCATTAAATTTGCGGAAAAAATCAATCGAATACAGCGACATTCGGATATTGATTTCGGTTTCAAACTGCGCCCGAACACCGCCCGTCGCCTTTCCGGTCGAGCCAAGCCCAAGCCGCGCTTCGCGTTCGAGAATCAAAACATTTTTCGCGCCGCGTTCGGTTAAATGAAATGCCGCGCTCGCGCCGACAACTCCGCCGCCGATAATGACAATTTCCGCGCTATTTCTCATTAAATTTCACCGCCGATACGGTGAGACGCAGAGTTTTTAAAGAGAATAAAGAATCTCTTTTGTTTTAACTCTGCGTCTCACCGTCTCGGCGGTTCAAACTATTTAGCGAAAATCTGCGAAAAATCCGCAAAGGCTTTAAATTCCAGCGCGTTGCCGCTTGGATCGAGGAAAAACATTGTCGCCTGCTCGCCGGGTTCACCCGCAAAACGGGTATGCGGTTCGATGATAAATTCGACATTCAAACCGCGCAGGCGCGCCGCCAGAGCCTGCCATTCTTCCATCGGCAAAATCACCCCGAAATGCGGTACGGGGACTTCATCGCCGTCAACGTGGTTGTAATGTTTTTTGAAATTTTCCGCCGGCGCGAGATGCGTGACGATTTGATGCCCGTACAAACTAAAATCAATCCAATGCGAAGAGCTTCTGCCTTCTTCGCACTGCAAAATCTGCCCGTAGAACGCCCGCGCCTCTTCCAAATCCCGCACCGGAAAAGCTAAATGAAAGAAATTGTTCATAAATTAATGTTTGTTATGTAAATTGGTTGTTGATTTTTAATAATACTGCAAGTTTGTTTTATCTCGAAATCGTGCTGATTTTACTTATAATGAGCATAAAGATAACTATTTCGCCTTTGGCTCCGTCAATATACATTCCAAAAATTGTTTTAAAAGATGCCAAAGGCGGTTGGTTTTAACAATTACCGACAAATTAAAAAGTTTGTTTGCAACTATGCGGAAAAGGGCGCATCATACAAAGCGTTAATCTTCTCTCGCATCATTGCTGATGCGCTCGTCAAAGACGGTTTGTGGATAAGTTCGAGAGCAGGTTCGTTTATAACTATAGAAGTCGCTCTTGAAATTTTTGAGCATCCGAAACCGAAATTCTTCGTTGTTGACCGTTTTTCTCCGAAGTTCACTCGATTCGACGCTTCTTTTGAATTTCCCTGCGGGGAAGAAAAGGTAACTATTATTATGTCAGCAAAACTTTACGTCGGAAATCTTTCCTTCGATACGACAACCGAAGATTTGGAAAAAATGTTTGGCGCAAGCGGCACGGTTCAATCAACCAACATTATCGAAGACCGTGACACCGGACGCTCACGCGGCTTTGCGTTTGTCGAAATGTCGAACGACGAAGAAGCGCAAAACGCTATTACCGCGCTCAACGGCAAAGAAATTGACGGTCGCGCATTGTTAGTCAACGAAGCCAAACCGCGCGAAAATCGCGGCGGTTCCGGCGGCGGTGGCGGACGCGGCGGCTATGGCGGCGGTGGAAATCGCGGTGGCGGTCGCTACTAAATTTTTGAGCATTTACAATGTTTAAGACAAATGCCTTCGGCGGTTGCCGAAGGCATTTTTTTTGCCTCAAACATTTTCAAACGGATTCATTTCAAATATTAAATTTTTGCCGCTTCCGGCTACAATACGGCGAAAGTTGTTTTGAAAGACGTCAAAGGCGGTTGGTTTTAATTATTCTTAGAATCACCTTTGAAAAGCTTTGCATAATGCAATTTAATAAGTTGGATTATCGTCAGCCTTTGCCGGTTTCATCGTGGGCGGCGTGAACTGGTTTGGATTCGGGCGATCCTTTTTGGCGGAGATAGATTGAGAGAAAGACCATCAAGCCGATTGAGAGAAATTCGCTTTGCCAGTTTTGGAACGATTCAAACCAGAAGCGCGAGGTGCCGAGATATTCGATGAGCGATGTCGGCTGTTCGCCGTGAGCGAGCTGTTCCAGGTTGTAATCTTTGACGCTGCCGTAAGCATGAAGGACGAAAGACGCAGCGAAGAGCAGAAAGAATGTCAGGCTGAGTGAATTTTCGTAAAGTTTTAATATCCAGCCGCCGCGGCGCACCGGAAACGGCGCGTCTTTTTGGTTTCGGGCGTCAGCCGGAACAACGTCAACAAGTTCGATTCGCGCCGGGTCTTTTGATTCGGCAGAGCCTTTCTGAAACAGGAAAACCGTCAGCAAAACGAACATTCCCATTTGCAGAAATTCGCTTTCCCAATTTTCAAAAACCGCCTCGATAAAATGCCCCTCGCCGAAATATTCGACGTAGCCGACGGCAGGCAGGCGATGTTCGCGCCTGTCTTCGTTGTATTCGTGGTAGCCCGTGAAATACTGTCCGACGAGGGAAAAAGCGAACAGTGCGAACAACACCAGCGACAGCCCATTATTGCGAAAAAAGTGTTTCATCCGGCATTACCTCCGTCGCAAAATGTAACCTTTAAACGCATTTCTGGCTAGCGTTTTTTGAAAATATTGCCTATTCCAATTGTGAATCCGGCAAAAAAAGTCGCTCTTGAAGTATAAAATTACTCTTTCAACGCTGCCAAAAATTTATCTGCCGTTTCGCGCGATGAAAATTTGGCAAGAAATTCGATGAGTTCATCCGTTTCGTCAACCTTTGCTTCTGACATTTTTTGCAGAAATTCCAAAAACTTTGCTTCGCCCAAATCCCTTTCCAATTCGTGCAGCTTCAAAGCGCCTTTGACATATAAAACCAGAGGCGTTTGCTGGCGGTTTTTAGTTCGGTCAAAGCCATAAATCGGCGGCAGATTTTGGTTGAGCTTTTTCTTTTTCTCCAAAACCTCATTAAAACTCTCTGCGCCTTTTAGCTTTCGGGTTGCAAGCATCGCGCTGTATTCGGCAAAGCTTTCGTTGAGCCAGGCATTTTGCTGATTCGCGCCGATCCACCAGCTATGCGCGAGTTCGTGGGCGACCGGAAAGAAAAGGTTTTTCGCATCGTCAATGCGCGGCAAAATAAAATAACCTTTGCGAAAATAGCCGCCCTGCCCGCTGATTTCCGGGAACGGGCGAATAACGGCGGTTACTTCGCGCTGCGGATTTTTCGCGCCGAATGTGGAATTATAAAAATCGAGCGTTTCCCTGATGTTTCCAAGCAGAGTTGCAGACACTTCTTCGGGCAGATTTTTCGACACGACTTGCAGGTTATAACCGTTTTCGCCGTCTCGTTTGAACGAAAGATTGTCGCTTAAAACAAGGTCTATATCATAATCAGGTGCTTTCGATTCGATCAGCCAGTTTCTACCTTTTTTCACCGCGCGCCCATTTCCGGCAAGCTGAAAATCCGGCGCATCCGTTTTGATTATCAAGCGGTAAAGAAAATTAAACCCGCTGAAACTTGGATGAACCGGATACCAAAACCAATCAAGCCCCAACTCCAAAAACCGATGCTCTTTGTGATACATCCCTTTGAGATCGCCGTCATACTCGATTTCAATCGGCAACCGTTCGCCCGTTTGCAAAGGCTTTTCCAGCGAAATTGTTAAAGTCGGAAGCCGTTGAGCCTTTGGGTCAAACTTAAACGCGCTGCATCTAGCGCATTTAACTTTTGTGACATTAAAATTCTCACTGAGATAAAACTTAATTTCCGGTTGCACCTCGCCGACCGCAACATAATCATATTTGAGCCTCGCGGAAATCTTTTCCTGCTTCAGATTGATGTCCACTTCGCCCGTGATTTTTCCGATATTTTTATCCGTATTTGCGAAAGCATTTGAGATAAAAACCGCGAAAACGACAAACAGAACGAATTTTAAATTGGAAGTTTTATTTAGCATAAAATCTCTCTCGCGTTGAAATGTCTTCAAAGAGATAACACAGAAGAATTCAGTTTTATGACAATTTTTTTGAAATTTGAATTTTTGAAGAGGTTTGTAAACACATCCATATTTCGAGTCTTCTGATTTTGAAATACAAGACGGCGAAAGTTGAAGATGTCAAAGGCGGTTGATTTTAAATGATTAATCTTTGAGAATCAGCCCTAAAGTGTGCGCCAAAGCTTTTTCGACTTCGTTCAAATCGGGCAAACTTCCAAGTTTTCTGTCTATAAATTTTTCGTGCAGAGTAGCGAGATTGTCTGTTGCAATAAGTGAATCGGAAAGCAAACCGCTTTGTTTTCCGGTAGGCGTGGAAAGCTCAATTAAATCATAAACGTCCATTTCAGGACTTTCCCAATCTTCGCTAAACGTCGCAAAAGCCGCTCTCTGCGTCAACGCTTCCTCTTCGCTAATGCCCCGTTCCGCTAGTTTGACTTTGCCTTTTTCGCGTCTGATTTTTTCCTCAATCGCTTCCAACACAAATTCTTCTTTCGGCTGCGAGAAAGTGTTTATCAAGAGGGCGATTTCATCAGGAATTTCTATTTGAATCGTTTGCATTAACTCACCTCATTGTGCAGTATTATTACGATAATTAACTCAATATTGTCTTTGCAGCTTACGGTTATAATACAATGGGAGTTGTTTTGAAAGATCTAAAAAGCCGATTATCTGATCCAAAACTATTTGTAATCACTAAACAAAAATGGTACTTCCAATTTCTTATTATAGTGTAGGCTTGGAAAATCTGTTTCAACATGTGGCGGGCTAATTTTGTATTTATGCATCATTAGAATTGCCGATTCCGCACAAAAAATTCTGAAGTTACGAGTAATTTTCATAATTTCGGCAAATAATTTATCCAATGCCTTTTCATAGTCACTTTTATCAATTTCTTCTAAAATGGCTTTGGTTATTAGTTCTTCTGAATAAACGAAGAAAGGCTCATCTTTTTCCGTAACACAAATCTCCAATTCTTCAATATCTTTTACACTAGGAAGCTGTTTTCTTACATTTTCTGGGGAATAATGAAAAGAAAATTCATTTCTGAGCTTTCTGATTAAATTTTCTTTGCCGAAGTATCGTTTTAATTCGGCTAATGCATTTCTCCCTTCTACAGACAGATCTGGCTCAACTACCTTTGAAACTTTTGAGGCAAAAAAGGCTTTTTGTAATAATTCCCAACCTTCGCTAACTTTTCCGGCAATTAACCTTGCAATTAATAACGATTGTGAGGCGTTGATGCTACCTAACGTTTTGTTAGTATCAGAAAATGTAATTGACAAAAATAGTAGTTTTTCAAGAGTTGTTATTTCATTACTCAAATGTCCAATAATTATATAAAAAATTCTTTCTGACTCATCAATTTTGTCAAACTCTACTTTTGAAATTTCCAATGTTGTAATTTTCATATATTTATTTCAGAAATATCCTAATTTTATCATATTACGTTTTGCAAAAACGCCCGAAAATGATTGGTTAAAATCGAATTTAAAATCTTTAATGAGAGTTTAGCCAATAAGCTACATTATTTTTATAACCAGCGCTTATATTCGACAGGAATTAAACTTTAATTTATCCTGCTCCGTACAAAGGCGCGAGCGGTTTCGGCGCGGGAGAAATTATGAGCTTGATAAAATTGCTATGTTGTCTTGCGTTTGTTTGTGCGTTTTGTTTTTTCGCCGATGCGCAGACAAATTCGTTTGAACAATTGCTACAAACGAACGGCGCTTTTCCGTTTCGGATCGAGGACGGCAAGCTTTCGGGTAAAGGCGCGGAGTTGATAGATTCTTCGCTTCGGGATGTGCAGTTTGTCGCGCTTGGCGAAGAGCATAATAAACGTGCCGTGCATCAATTCGGTGGCGCGTTGTTTCGGCTGCTGCACGAGAAATACGATTTCAATTATCTGGCGCTCGAAGAAGACCCGATTTGGGGAAAAATGCTCTCCGAAGCGGCGCGCAACGGCGGCGCGGAAGCGGTCACAAATCTCGCTCTGCGTTATCCGAACGCTTTTCATCTCTCAACGGAAGACGAGATGCAAATGATTGGCGAGATCGGGAAAATTTCTACGGCTAAAGAGGCGATTTGGGGATTGAATCAGGTTTTCGGCGCGGCGCACATTTACGACCAGCTCGTTAAAATCGCGCCCAACAAACAGGCGCGGGCGGCAGCGCAGAAGCTGCTCGACGCGGCGCTCGAATATGAAAAAGAGCGTTTCCAGAAAAACGTTCATTATCTCGTCGCAATCGCCAAACCCGAAGATTTCGCTTCTTTGCGCGAGGCGTTCAAACCGGCGAAAAATTCCGAAGCCGATTTTCTCATTGAACAGATTGCGTTTTCCAATCGCATTTACGCTCCGTACGCCGCCAAACCGAGACCTCCGACCGCCGTTTTTTACGAATCGGGAAAGATGCGGGAGACAAATATGAAATGGCTTTTCGCCCGGTATTACCGGGAAGCGCAAAAATCGGAAAAGGCGGGTTTGCCAAAAGTCGTGGCAATGTTTGGGCATCTGCATCTCTATCGCGGTCTGTCCGAACGCACGGAACAATATTCTCTCGGCAATTTTCTGTCGGAACTTGCGATTTTCAACGACCGGAAATCGCTGCACATTTATATGGGAGTTGATGCCGATTACTACCGCAAAAGCGCATTTGAGTCGCTCGTTAGAACTGCTTCGGAAGCGGCGAAGCTCGCGGACGCTTCGGGCGCGGTGATTGATTTAAGAGGACTTTTCGATTACGCGCGAACCAATAAAGAGATGAATCCCGAACTGCGGCGCTTGATTATGAGCTATGATATTTTTCTGATTCTTCGAGATACCGAAACGGGTTCTATCAAGCGCCTGCAAACGCCGAATTTTCGCTGGTACACAAATTAAAGTTATCAAAAAAGTCGCGCAATTCTGCGAAAAACGCAGATTGTTAAAGCTAGCTAAAGATCAACCATCACGCAGGTGTAGGTGGTACTGACTTGTTGATTCTTACACTGATTCTATAATCACTTTAGATAAGACTCGTATGAGAAACCGACCTTAAAATCTTTTAATGAGAGCTTTGGGAATGTGTTACTATTTACGTTGTAAACTATAAACAAAGCATAAATTTACACTTTCCCAAATGGCTGAGAATATTCTCGTACGCAATAACGTCAGAGTTTCCGGCAGAGGCACGCAGCCTGTTCTGTTTGCGCATGGTTTTGGCTGCGACCAGAATATGTGGCGGTTTGTCGCGCCGGATTTTGAAGAAGATTACAAAATCGTTTTATTTGATTACGTCGGTTCGGGAAAATCCGATCCCAATGCGTATAAACCCGAACGTTACGGCGATTTGCAGGGCTATGCGCAGGATGTTCTGGAAATCTGCGACGCGCTCGCGCTTGAAGACGTGATTTTTGTCGGTCATTCGGTCAGCAGTATGATCGGCGTGCTGGCGGCAATCGAAAGACCGGAGCTTTTTAAAAATCTGATTCTCGTCGTTCCGTCGCCGTGTTATATCAATCATCCGCCGGATTACGTCGGCGGTTTCGACCGCGCAGATATTGAAGGTTTGCTCGATATGATGGACAAAAATTATATCGGCTGGGCGAGCTTTCTTGCGCCGGTGATTATGAAAAACGACGATAGACCGGAACTCGGTCAGGAGCTTGAATCAAGTTTTTGTTCGACCGATCCGCGCATCGCGCGGCGGTTTGCCGAAGCCACGTTTTATTCCGACAACCGCGCCGATTTGCCGAAGGTGAAAACGCCTTCGCTGATTATTCAGGTGACCGACGACGCGATTGCGCCTGTCTCGGTGGGCGAATTTTTGCATAAGAATCTGGCGGAAAGCACTCTGAATTTAATGGACGCGAGCGGTCATTGCCCGCATATGAGTCATCCGCAGGAAACGGTCGAGATTATTAAAAATTATCTAAACACTGTTCGGCATTGATTTTCGCTAAAGCTGCGTATGGACAAATTACTAAACAACGCGCCATGCGGTTTTTTGGTGTTTGCCGACGACGGCTCAATCGTCGAAGCAAACGCGACGCTGATTGATTTGTTGGGCTATGAACCCGGCGAATTGCTCAAGCTCCACGTTGAAAAAATCTTCTCGGTCGCCGGACGCATCTTTTACCAGACACATTTCTTTCCGCTCTTAAAACTCAAAGGCAAAGCCGAGGAAATTTATCTCGATTTGCGCTCGAAAACCGGCGAATCAGTTCCGGTTCTGGTTAATGCCGCTCGTCACGAACGCGAAGATAAAACGTTCAATGATTGTGTTTTCATCGCAATTCGCCAGCGAAATCAATATGAAGACGAAATTCTGCGTGCGAAAAAAGAAGCCGAAGCCGCGACGCTTGCGAAAGACGAATTTCTGTCGGTCGTTTCTCACGAATTGCGGACGCCGCTTAACGCAATTTTCGGTTGGGCGAGAATGCTGCAAGATGAGCGGATGCCTGTCGAAACGCGGCGGAAAGGTCTTGAAACGATTCTTCGCAACGCGCAAATGCAAACTCAGTTGATTGAAGACATACTGGATTTTTCGCGCATTATTTCCGGCAAACTGCGGCTCGAAGTGCAAAAGATTGATTTATCCGAAGTTATTGAAGCCGCGATTGATGTCGTCACTCCCGCAGCAAATGCCAAAAATATCCGGCTGGAATTTATTCCGGATTCAAAAGGCATAGTTTCCGGCGACGCCGACCGTTTGCAGCAGGTCTTATGGAATTTACTGACGAACGCCATCAAATTCACTCCTAAAGGCGGGCGCGTGCAGGTTCGGATACAGCGCGTTAACTCAAGCGTTGAAATCAGCGTCAGCGATACCGGACTGGGCATCAGCGCGGAATTCCTGCCTTATATTTTTGAGCGTTTCCGGCAACAGGACAATACCAAAACGCGCCGATACGGCGGGTTGGGACTAGGAATGACAATCACGCGCCACATCGTCGAATTACACGGCGGTACAATTCGCGCCGAAAGTCCGGGCGAAGGTTTGGGAGCGACTTTTACCGTTTGCTTGCCAGTGATGATTGTCCAATCGGAGAAATTTCCGGCTTCTGCACAATCCGACTGCTTGATTACAAATGAAAAAGTTAATTTTCCAGAAAGCGATTTGATACCTTTAACGGATTTCAAATCCTGATTGTTAATGATGAAGCCGACGCGCGCTGTAAATTGTCGAATTTTCTATTAACGCTTGATTTTCCATCACGTTTTTGTTCATAATCGAAATGGATTTCAAGCCCGCTAGACTTGAAATTTCAAAACGCTCAAGTCCGGTAGCTCCCCGCTGAGAGACAAAAAAGCAAAAACAATTTCAAATTAAACGAATTTTCGGTCTGAAAATAGATTTTGGACTCTGAAGATTTATCACGCGCGGGCAATTTTTCACCTTTAATTCGGAGTTTTATGGAAAAGATTCGCAGCAGATTTAATTTATTGGTTGAAACTTTTTTTGAAGTTTTGGGCGACAACGTTGTTTTCGTCGTCGTTGCGGTTTTGATGATGCTTTATTATGCGCTCGGACTCGGCATTTAACTTTTTCCCGCCTTTCGTCTCGCGTTCAAAATACAACGACAGAAACGAAGTGTTAGAATAAAATCGAACCGCAGGTTCAATTTTATTCGACGCGAAGGGCAAAATGTCTCAAGATTTGAATGCTAATCGCCCGCCTTGGGCGATTCCGGGTTTTCTCGAAATCAAAAACAATCGTCTCGCCATCGGCGGCGTTGATGCGCTCGAACTCGTTTCGTCGTATCAATCGCCGCTTTATGTTTTTTCCGAACAGCGGATTCGGCACAATGTCGAGCGCTTAAAACGCGCCGAAACCGCACTCGGCGGTTTGCCGCTCAAAGTTTGTTACGCGGCGAAAGCCAATTCGAATATGGCGATTTTGCGCGCCGTCAAAGAAGCGGGCGCGGACATTGAAACCAACAGCGGCGGCGAGCTTTTTAAAGCGTTAAAAATCGGCTTTCGCCCCGATCAGATTATTTTTAACGGAACGAGCAAAACCGAAGACGAACACGCCGACGCGATTCGAGCCGGAATTTACGCGATTCAAGCCGACTCGGTTTTTGAAGTCGAGCAAATCGAAAAAGTGGGTCGTCGGTTGAACAAACCGGCAAATGTCAGTTTACGCCTTGTGCCGGAAATCGAAACCGACACAATGCACGGTTTGCAAACCGCAATGCTGACCTCGAAATTCGGAATGCTTTCCGCAGAAGTTTTTGAGTGTTTCCGTCGTTTCGGAAAATCCGAGTTTGTTCACCTTAGAGGAATTCATTTGCATTTAGGCTCGCAAACGCCCGATGCCGCGCCGTTCGCCGAAGCGTTTCTGAAACTGTTTAAGGTTTTAAAAGAAATTTACGAAGAGACAGGAATTCGGCTTGAACATTTAAATCTTGGCGGCGGCTTTCCGACCAATTACGCGCTCGACGCGGCGAATCTTTCGGGCTTGCCGGCAGAAAGACAAAATCTTTTTGCCGCCGATTTAGAACCGGCAGAAGTTTTAACGGCGGCGATGCGAGTCGTCAAAGGCGCGGCTGAACGTTCCGATGCTTTGCATTTACTGGAAAATCTGACAATTTTGCTCGAACCGGGCAGAAGCGTTATCGCTGATGCCGGAGTTTTGCTGACGACTATCAGAAACGTAAAATCACGTCCGCTGATGCAAACCGAATCGGAAATCCAAAATGACGAATGGCTCTTGACCGATGCGGGCTACAATTTGCTGCTTTCGATGAACAACTATAAATGGTACTACCATTTGATCTCGGCGAGCCGCGCCGCTGAAAAACACGAAACTCCGTATAAGCTCGCCGGACCTTTGTGCGACGGAGGCGACGTTTATTTTGACATCGAAGGCACGCGCCGTTTGCCTGATTATCGCTTGCTACCGGAAAACGTCAGACCGAGCGAAGTTCTCGCTTTGTTCAACATCGGCGCTTATTCTTACGCGCAGATGTTTCCGTATAACGGTCGCCCGCTGCCGGCGGCTGTTTTGATCCGCGAAAACGGCGGCGTTGAATTAATCAGAAAAGCCGACACTTATGAAACTTTGATTGAAAGCGACGTTTGGTAAGGCTTTGTTCAATCAAGATTTGGAATTATACAAATTTCATTATTTTAAGCCGTGAAAAGACGCTTTGTAATCTCGATTTAATTCGAGCAGCCGGTTGCGTCCAAAAGCGAGCAGCGTCGCCATCAGCGCGAAATGCAGCAGAATCAGCGTCGGAGTTCCCAAAATCACGACCGACGATAAAAAACCGTTTGCCAGCAAGCCGTTTAAGAATGTCAGAACATAAAAGCCGAGAACGATTAACGGCAAAACCGAAAACCCGATTGGATATAAAATCGCAAAACGGTTGCCGATTTTGCGCCACGCAATCACAATCGGCGGCAGGCAAATTGCAGTGACCAGAACGGCGGCTAAAATTTTCACCGTCACTGCATCGAGCGCGCCGCCGGACAAAGCGCGCAAAACAACTTTTTCGTCTCCGCCGCCCATCACGGCGGTAAAAATTCGTGCAAACGGCAGAGGCGCAAAAACGAGCGAAAAACCGATTGTTTGATAAGCGACGGATTTTGCTTTGACGAGCAAACCCGCGCCCGTCCACATCAACAGATAGCTCCGCAACGGTCCGGCAAGGGTCGCCAGAAATGCCAGCGACGGCGCGGCGCAAGGCTCAACGGTGCGCCAAACATTAAAATCGCGCGCTCCGTAGCCGCCGCAGACGAAATAGCCGGTTGTGATGTGAACCTGTTCGTGCAATTCCCCCGAGCAAATCATCAATGCGAGCAGCGCCAGCAAATAGCCGAATGTAATTCGCAAATGCAGCTTTGTCGTTTGTTTGCTTTCGGAAGACTTTGCGCCTGGTAGAATTGCCTGCATAACTTTCTTTTGCCTTAAATTCGGAATTCTATTTGATAACGCGGAAAACCCAAGCTGAAAGTATCAACTTGGGCTATACAAACATTGTTTGCTTGAAATATCAGGAAACAATGATAGTTTTTAGGATTTGGGGCGTTATCCGGTAAAGCGGTTAGTCGCTCGATTCATTGCCTTCATTCCAAAAAACCGGAAGTGAAAGCATTCTCTGAAGTCAGAAACGTCTTAGTAATTTTCAAAAAGAATGTTAAAGCAAACGGTGAAAATTCAAAGCGTCCGAAAATTAAGGTTTTTGAGACATTCACCTTCTCCGGACTTTGGCAATCACCCGCCCGCCGTCGCAAATGATACTGACCTATATATGCAAACAAAGAAGAATGCGCTCTGAATGCAGAGCGCATTCTGTTGATTAAAATCAATCGCAAAAGAGATGAACAAATACTCAATTTGTTTTTACGACCGAAATCAAATTGCCCTCATCATCTTCAATAACCGGAGTTTGCGAAAATGCAAGTTCGAGCTGTAAGAGAGCGCCTTTTGATGGAATTGAAGGAGCGGTAAAGCGCAATTTGAGCAAACTTCCAGCCGCCGCAGCAACACCGTTAGGACAGGTGCCAGCTATGCCGATTCTGCCCGGAATATCAGTGTTTGACGTGACCACGCAGCCTTCCGCCAGCGTCCCTGTTGTCTCTATCGCAAAACCGGGCGGCTGGCGGATTTTCTCGTTATACGTGACAGCAAAGCCGAACGAAGAAACGCGAGCGCCCGAATAGTTTGTCAACCAAACGGGAATCGTTTCGGTATTGCCCATTTGTTTTCCGACTTTCCCTGAAAAAGACAGCTCAACCTACGGCAAATACTGCTTGTGTCCGGTTTCTTGGGTTGCGGACGCCGCGCTGGCAAAATTCGCAGGCGACTGCCAATCGCCGTTAACGTCTCCGATCAGAAACGCCGTATAATCCTGCCCGGTCGGATCGGTCGTTAAATTATTGTAGGTGCGGGAAGGCAGCTCAAACTTCCACGCGCCGACTTGTCCGGTATTGGCATTCGATCCTCCAGCAGCTATATAGCGAAGAATCAGCGTGGCATCAAACGGAGAAATGCTTCCGTCACCGTTTGTGTCAGCAGCAATTTTTTGATTTGCGTCTAAAGCATTTGGTCCCGCTCCCTTAGTTGCAACGTGACGCAGAATCATAGTTGCGTCAAAAGGTGTAATACCGTTAACGTCAGTTGTTTTGCTAGGCGTCACGGTATAGTTTTCTTCCTCTATCAAGCCTGGAAGCAGATAAGCGCCGGAGAGACTTGTCATCGTTGAGAAATCGGATCCTCCCGCAGCAGCCAAAGTCACGCCGAAAACGGTTTTTGTGTTATTTATGCCGTAACGGATCGTTCCGGCGATGCTGCGCCCGGAGCCGGCTTGATAAATGATGAAATCTTGTCCGGCGACGGTGATTGAACCGGTACGCGGCTCGCCCGTGTCGTTCGGGGCGACTGTGTAACTGACAATGCCGTTGTTCGCCTGGTTTGCGCCGTTCGTAACGGTGATCCACTCGTCGTTGCTGGAAGCCGTCCACTCGCCCTGAGTCGTCACGTTAATCGTGCCGCTCCCGCCGTTGTTGTTGAAATTCGGCGGCGAGATTGCCGAAACTGTGCCGTTGGTGTTTTCTCCGCCCGTTAAAAAAGCAAACGCCGATTGAGTCAGCGCAAACCAGGCGAGCGCGGCTGCTGCACAGCAAAGCAAAAAAACAAAACACAAACCGGCACGACGCAAAAAAGGGGAATTTAAGACGTTAAATCGTTTCACTGGAATTTTCATAATTTTTATGTTGGGTGTTTAGGGAATTTGATTATTTTTGTGACTCTGACTGGCAAAAGCCTTTGGGATTTCCACCGCGCTGACAAATCCTGCCGTCAAATCCGTTAAGACGAGTTGTTTTCAAATCGGCTTCCCCAGCAAAGTTATTATGCTAGTTGTTCTTGAGACAAGCAATAAAGATTGTCGTAATTGAATTAAAACAAAATCAAATTCAAAGCGTCCAAAAAGTAATGTTTTCGGACGCTTTGAATTTGTATTTAATGACTATTGCAGAAAACATTTAGAAAAGAGTCTGCCGCCATTTGTTTTTATCAGAAAAAACTAAAAGACTTAAATCTGAGAATGAATCAAACGACGCAATCCGTCTCCGAATTTAACGTCTATTTTCTGCGGTTCAATCACACTCATTACTTCGCCATATCCAAACGAAGAATGCATCATCGTTT
>DASVTY010000106.1:0-39259 GCA_036387315.1 Pyrinomonadaceae bacterium | reverse complement strand
CCCAGCTTTCCAGCCAGATTTGCAATCTCTTCCGTTTGCTCTTCAAGGCGCTGCCAATTGTCATTACTTGAAGGCGTGAAATCCGTGCGCTCATAACCAGACAGAGCGGTTTCCGGGAAATGTATTATGTCAGCTTCCGATTCGGCGGCTTTCTTCATAAACCGACGAATAAACTTCGCATTGCTTGCAATATCACAAGAGACGGGAAATTGGCAGCTTGCAATTCTAAGTTTCTTATTCATTGCAATCAATCGGAATCTAATGCCTATCAGACGGCTAATACATACTTCTTCCAAATGCAGAATCCTGAAGGTCAGGATTCTTCAAAATATCGTCCAACAAATTATATTTATCGGTGGCAAAAACAAAGCACATATCGCTTGCTTCGATAGTTCGACGACCTTTTGAATGCGCTTTGTCTATTGAATATTTGAAAATTTCCATCGAATCGGGCGCGATGCGAAAACCTTTGCCTATATACGGATAGCTATTTTCAAGTCGTTTTTCAACGGCAAGTCGAACGTCCTGCGGGTCTAATGAAAGATTGCGCATCGTTGAATCAAACAAATCGGTTTCTTCTGTCATCAGCATATACAAAATATGTTCGGGTGAAATATGATTCTGCTCGCGGCGGCGCGTTTCGTCGAGCGTACCTTCTAATATACGCCTGCCGCTTTCACTAAATTTATCCAAAAAAGCGTCTAGGTTTTCCATGAAGTTTCCTTTTTATTTTGAAACGAATTAAGCATCACGCTCATTTTTACCACGAAGCGTATAACTTATAATTGACCGGAATGATTCGGGATAATACCGCAAATCCGTGTATTATTCCCGAATTATTCCGTATAACAATCAAAATTACTGTATTAGCAAGAATCATTCGGGATAATAACCTTATATCTGGAACAAGATAAATCATTCTCCGACGGCGCGGAGAATTAAAATCAAAATTGAAAGATTTTCTCCGCACGTCGCGGTTTTTTTAAAATTTGTATTGATAACGAACCGTTACGCTGCGTCCCGGTCCGTCAACGCCCCAGCTCGGGTTGCGGTAGGGCTGGTCTAAAATGTTTTCAAACGCCAGAAAAATCTGCGAGTTCTCACCGAAACGAATTGCGCCGCGCAAGTTGATGATTCCATAGCCGGGCAAAGCTGTGAAGAGCGGCAAAGCGTCGGCTGTGCCGAGAACGCGATTTTGCACTTGAGTGATAGTTTCACCGGTAGGAATCAAAATATAATTTCCCGTAGCATTGCCGCAGCCGGTTCCGCTTGTGTTAACCGATAAACCATGAACGCACGCGCCGCGCCGGATGAAATTGGCGATTTGCGTCCGCGAGCGGGTCGCCCCGGTTCTTCTGTCCGACAGATCGAGCGAAGATAAACGACCTTGGCGAGAAGCGAGAGTCGAATAAAACTCAACCCAAAACGGCTTTCCAGCCGGATCGTACCGCAAACTCAAAAATGCGGTCGGCGGCGGAGTTCCGCCTTCGATATTCGGCGGCAAACCAGTCGCCTTGTCTTTTGCCCGAATATAAGTGTAATTGCCGGTGAACTTTAATTGGTTGGTCAAACGCGCTTCCAGCTCGTATTCAAAACCGTAAATCTGCGCTTCGGAGAAATTCGCTCGCACTAAAACCGGAGCTGTCGAAAGCGGCACGAAAACGACTCCGTTGGCGAGCTGGCTCGTGATCGGCTGGTCGCCCAAAAATCTGCCGACCGCGCCTTGCGGCAGAATCAGCGCCTGTTTGGTAATCGAGTCGCGGAAATCAATCAGAAAAACAGTGGCTTCGGTTTCAAAACGCCGATTTCTGTAACGCAGGCTCAAATCGTAGTTGTCGGTAATTTCCGAACGCTGGCGTGAAACCGGAATTCCGGTCGAAATCGCCTCGCGCGCGGCGTTCGTTCCGATTGTTCCGCCTAGATTGCTCGCCGCCGTGTAATCAACTTCAAAACCGTCGCCGGTTAATCCGAGAGTTCCCAGATCGGTGATGTTCGGCGCGCGAAAGCCGCGAGCATAGCTGGCGGCGAGTCGAAGCTGGTCAACAATTCTAACGACAGCACCGATTCGTCCCGAAAAATTTCCTACGCGCAGGCTGTCATCGTTCCACAATCTGAGACCGGCAACGACCGGACTATCCGCTGCGCGAACTTTGTAGCTCGCCACGTTATAACGCAGAGAACCGGAAATTCTAAGTCGTTCGGGAATTGCCTGCCATGCGTTTTGCACGAAAACGCCGCCCAAAATATAGCGCGAATTGTCGGGGATGCGCGGGCGTGAAAGCGTCGCAACGTTTGTGCGCGGATTCAAAGTGTAAGCCGGAGAATTGACTTTTTCGCGGTAAATGTCGCCGCCGAAAAGGAACGAATTTCTGTACGGCAAATTTTTATCAAGGAAAAACGAAAAACCGGTAGCCGTCGTTCGCTCGTATTGGTGTGTAATTCCGCCGAACGGATCGCCTTGTCCGCCTTGATTAACGCGCTCTTCGCGTTGGCTGTTGACGGAAGCCGTTAAATTTATGCTGTCGAAACCGAAAAATTTTTGCTTAACGTAGCGGACATAGCCGAAATCAAGCATCAAGTTGCGTAAATCGGCGATTAAATTGCCGTCGCCGCCGAGCAGTTGGTCATAGCGCTTTCCGCCGTCCTGCTGACTGCGCTGATAACTGAAAACAAATTGCTGGTCTTCGCGCGGCGAGAAATTGAGCCGCGCCGAGCCGCCGTATTGCGTAAAAGCGGTGTCGGGCAAACGTTCCTTCCCGGTAATGTTTGACAGCAAACCCAAAAAGCGAGTTATCGCCGAATGCGTATCAATCCCGCGCGCGGGGCGCATAGTATTGATGCGCCGCGCGGCAAGATTGACATAACCGCCGAGTCGCTGCGTGCCGTAGCTAAACAGAGTCGAGCCGCCGAAAGAGCGGTCGGCGCTGTTAAAATTGGTGTTAAATTCTCCGTGAAATTCGGGCGTTTTGTCTCCGAGAACCGGATTTTTTGTGATTAAGCTAACGGTTCCGCCGAGCGCGTCCGAGCCGTAGACGCCGCTGCTCGAACCGCGCAAAATTTCGATTGATTGCAGCCCGGTCGGCTCGTTGAGATTGAAAAACGTATTGATTCCGCCGCGCTGCGCTCCCGTAGTGAAACGCACGCCGTCCACGAAAACATTGACTTTGCCGCCGACAAGTCCGCGCACGAAAATGCTGCCGAGGGTCGGACTGGTGCGCTGCAAATTAACGCCCGCTTCTTCTTGTGCGGCTTGCGCCAGAACGGATTCGGCTCGTTCCATGATTCTCTGCTCACCGATGAGATTGACCGCCTGCGAGACGTTTTGCCGCTCGACGACATTGCCGATTTCAGCCGTCACGACCGCCTGCGGCTGTTCGATGGCGAGCGTTACATCCAAAGATTTTGCCTCGCCCGCTTTGATTTGAACGGGCATGGTCAACTGCGAAAAACCCTGAGACGAAACCCGTAAAACGTAATTACCCGGCGCGACAGTTTCAAAAACAAAATTTCCGTTAGCATCCGTGCTCGCGGTGCGGTCGGTTTGAGTGGTTTTATTGCTCAGAACAACAGTCGCCGCAGGCAGCGATGCTCCATTCGGGTCTTTTACGGTGCCGTAAATTCGGTTTGTTGTTTGCGCCGTTCCGGCGACGGATAAAAGAGTGATGAGCGCGATTGAAATAAAAATTGCGTTTTTCATAAAAGAAATCAATTAACTTAAAATCTACAATATTTGCTCGGAGAACAATCTAACTTTATAAGCTAAACCCGTTAGCGTCAACTTTTTATATAATTAATACGAATTCGGGATTTGCCAATTTTTCTTCGGCAAATCAATTTGTGATTTTATACGAAAATAAAAAGGTAAGTGTATTAAATGTAACGCTGAAGGGACGGCGGCGTTACATCCGCTTTTTTATTTCCGTATAAAATGCTGCGAAGCAAAATAATTTTGGAAACAAAACCGCCAGGCAGCCTGAAGAAAACATTGCTGAATGAATTCTTCATAACTGCTTGGCGGTTAAATGCAGCCTCACTTAAAGCCGCTTAACTGCGTTTAGTTCCGATTGCTCGCGGTGCCATTGTGAATAATCCGTCGCTGGCTGTCGCCGCGACTCGTCTGCCGCTCGTGTCTTCAAACATCAACCGATTCCGTGTTAAAGCCGCGCTGCTCGAAGCGCTGTTTGGCGTTCCGACAACCTTAAACCGCAGCTTAACGAGCGTGCCCGAACCTTTAACAAGCGCCGCGCCGCCCGCAGCCGAGATACCGATCCGGTTGGCGGCGGTTATGGCGTCGGCGGACACGGAAAAGCTGCTCGACGTCAGCGTGTCGCTTGTGTCCACCGGATTTGCAAAATCCGGGCGCAAGACGTTCGGATCGAACTCGACATCGACCGCATAACCGGAAATCCGCGTTTTTGCGTCGTTAGCAATCATAATCGGAATTAGCACAGTGTCGCCGGGCGCGGCGGAAATGTCAGTCGGGATCGACACTTGCAGCGGCGCGCCGTACGTTTCCGCCTGAATGTCGGTTTTCACGCGGCGCGCAGCGGCAATAGTTTCGCCGTCGTTTTCCGCCCCGGTGTTTTCCGTTTGTTCCAGGCGAGCCGATTCCTCAGCCTCAGTCGGAGGGGAATTGGTTGGTACCCAGTTCCCGTTAATATCGCCGAGCAGTATAGCGGTGTAGTTCTCGTTTAAGAACGAGCCGCTTAAGTCTTGATACGGCTTAGAAACCGGATCGAACTTCCAATTGCCGGTTTGTCCGGTATTGGCATTTGATCCGCTTGCAGCCACATAACGCAAAATGAGCGTTGCATCAAACGGAGAAATGTTTCCATCGCCGTTTGTATCGGCGGCAATTTGTTGATTTGCGTTCAAGGCATTCGGTCCCTGTCCGTTAGCTGCAACGTGGCGCAACACCATAGTCGCGTCAAACGGAGAAATACCGTTTGCATCTCCGGTTTTTGTCGGAGTAACCGTATAATCTTCGCCTGCCGTTAAGCCTGTTAGCAAGTAAGCTCCCGCCGCATTTGTCCTAGCAGAAACGGAAGGCGAGCCTGACGTAACGGCTACGGATACGCCCGGAACAAGTTTCTGTGAATCAGTTCCGTAACGGACAACACCGGCTATATCGAGGCTCGGATTGTAATTATTGATGACGAGATTATCAATATACCAGCCGCTGCCTGCGCCCGGCGACGTTCCGAGGTCTGAAGTCATTCGGAATCGCAGATAAACCGACTGATTCGTGGGGTTTAGTTGTCCGCCCGGAGCAAAGTTGCCGAGCGCGGCGCGAACCCGCTTGGTGTCTCTCGTTCCGGTAAAGGCGTAACGACCTTGCAGCGTCGAGAGAATAACGGGACCCGCGAGCGTGCCGTCCAATTTCCCGAGATACCCGTTTTCAATAAGGAAATAATTCAGGTCGTAAGTCGTCGCGTTGTCGGGATAGACTTGCGAATTAAAGGCAGGCGCGCCGAGCGCGACTTCCATCACGCCGCCGTCAAACCCGAATTCGGTGACGAAACGCGAATCGAATTCAAGCACCGATGTCGGCGAAAGCGTCAACGGTCCGACGACGGCTGAAAAATCGCTGTTTCCGCCGCCGGTTTCCGGCAAAACGTCAATGTTCGGCGCAAACATCACAGCCGTTTGAGCAAGCGATTGTTCAGCCAGCATTTGAGCGCCGGTTAATCGCTGCCAGATGGGCGTCGTGTTGTTCGCGGTCGCCTGATCTGTCAGCGGCGGAGCGAACCGAATATTGGCGGTCGCGTTTTCAAAATCTTCAATGGCAAACGGCGTTGCCGTAACCGCGTTCGATGTCGGCGCGCTGAATTTCGCAGCGGTGTTGCCGGTGTTGAACGTGTCTTTTTTATTGTTGTTTTTGTCGCGAGCCTGAACAATGTAGTAATACACTTGTCCGAGCGTTAATCCGAGCGTTGAATTGGTGTCGGTGTACGAAGTTCCGGTGATTCCCGCTTCCGGCGTGATGCGGTTAGCGGCTGTCGGCGCGAACGTCGGTGCGGTGGTGCTGTCTGCCTGACCGCTTGCCGTCGTAATCGAGTTGACGCGATAAATGTCGTAAACGATGTCGGCGGTCGGATTGAGCGACGTTGCAGGCGACCAATTTATGATTAGTTTATTGTTTTGACGTGGATCAACGACCGTCGCCGCGCCTGAGAAAACCGGAGCCGGATTCGGCGGGTTGCCGATGTTGATTGTTACGGAGTTAACAGACGCGACGCCGACGCAGAGCGAATTGCGAGCCGAGCGCACCTGATAATAATAAGTTTTATCTTTAACCAAAGTCAGGTTATCGCCGTTATCCGTATCCGTATAAGTCGTTTGATTACCCGGAATGGTCGCAATCGTCGTAAACGGTCCGTTTTGATTTGAACTGCGTGCAATAACGTATTGCGCTGCGCCCGCTTGCGCGGTAATCGTGACGGTTACCGAATTTGCCGCGTTGTTTGCCAAAGCGAACGTCGGAGCCGGAAGCGGTCCCGCCGTTTCGCACTCTTCGACATCAACCGGAACGTCAAAGTTTTCAACAACTGTCGGCGCGCTTTGCGCTGCGCCATTGGCGTCAGTGCCGCCTGTGCCGCCCGTCGAGCGAGCTTCTTCTCCGACGCCATGGCTCGCGAAAACGCGCCAGATAATGGCTTGGTTTTCGCCGCCCGTAATTTCGCGGTCAGCCGCCAGAATCGAGTCTCGCATTTCGACAAACGACGGATTGCACGGAGCAAGCTGTAAGCCGCGCAGGACAAGCCGGTCGGCGAGTCGTCCGGCATTGGCGACAGCCGTCGCCAAGTCTCCGTTGCGATTCGGGTTGGCGGCGTTTTCCGCCGCAATCAAACCGGGACGAACAAAATGTTCGGGCAGAATATTCGGAATCGGCAACGTGTTCGGCAGTGTCGCCGGAACAGTCGAATTAAATTCCGGGCGATAATTAATCGGGTGAAATGCGTCTTTCGATGTCACCTGGCGCTCGCCGATATAAAAGGTCGCGCCGCCGCCCAGACGACGATCTCCGTCAAAGAAAACGCCCGGAAAATCGCCGTTCACTTTCTGCTTCATAATCAGCAGTTCGCGCATATCCCAGAGCGTCGAAGACCACAGTTCGCCAATGGAGTGAACCGCGAACGGGTTAGCTTGAGACGTTGGATTCTGCAAATCGGGTGTGGTTCCAATTGCCGGATTTGTGCGGCGCACGTCGAACGTTCGATTATCAACCGCGCCATAAGACCAGCGGTAATTCGTCATCGGCAGGCGACGGATTCCGATGTCCAATTGTCCGGTCACAAAATCGCCCGCAACGTCATCGTCGGTCATCGAAGCGGCGATAAAATCGCCCCAGCCTTCGCCCATTCCGCCCGCTTCGCCGACCAGCGTAATGCCGAGACAGCCCGTTCCGCCTTTGCCCGCAGAACGATTTGAAACGCCGTGATAAAGCTCGTGAGCGACCACGTCGAAATCAAACGATCCGTCCGAACGGCGGAAAGTGCTTTCGGTGAAAAGATACATTTGCATTTTAGACGGTGTGCCGTCTTCGGGCGTTGAAAAATTGGCGTTATCCGTGCCGGAAGCGTCTTGCGCCTGCGCGATCACATAATCGCCGCCCGCGCCGCCTTTGCCGAAATTATCCATCTGGAAATTCCAGAACTGCTCGGTAAAGCCGATCTCGTACAAATAATCGTGGAGAACGTTATTAAAGTAGAAAAGCGAAACCGTTCCGCCGTAAACATCGGCGTTAGCGCTCGCGGGAATCGCATTTGTGGCGGCGTTCGCGGTGCCGTATTCGTAAGCGGCGTGATAATCAAAATATCCGGCTGTAAATTGACGGTTGGGCGAATAGCCTTTGATACCCTGCGTTGTTTCCTCGTCATCAGCGCGGTCGTCGGAAGTTAGAACGTTGTTGCCTTCCGTGTATTTCGATTGATAAACCGAAGCGAGATCGCGTCCGTCCGGCAATTCAACGATACCCGGAAGCGTCGTCAGGTCAGCCGAAAACGGCTGAGTTCCGTTGCCTGCGGGCGAATTAGCGGAATTGACCTTGTTGCGCGTCTCAGCCTCCGCAGATATTGTGTAGCCGAATGCACGAGTAGTCGTGCGATTTGCATTCGACGTGGTGATTTCGGAATTAGGCTGAGAATTGTCGGTTGGAAGATAAAACCAGCCGAAAGGCGACGCGCTCGTCGGATTGGCGGCATCGGGAAAACCGCGTGTGATTTGTCCGAGAAGTCCCGGCAGCTCGGCGTGCGTAAAAGTCGGGCGCGGCGTATTGTTATTCCACGGCAGCCCGAATTCGATGCGCCCGACAGCCTGACCGTATCTGAACCCGCGTCCGGCATCACGAGCTAAAACTCCAGAGTTACCTGCATAAGTCGGCGCGGTGTAAACATAATTGCCCGCATTCGTTCCGGTGCGCGTCGAACGACCGAAACCCAAATAACCGGAAAGCATCACCGGCACTGTGTCAACGGTTTTGCCCTGCGCCGTTCCCGCGCTGTTAAAACCCTCGACCATATTTTGCACGTCGGGACGATAAGTTCCGCGCCGCCCGACGCCGTTGCCGCCTCCCGGAGGTCCGAAAGATTGAAAAGCCGTCAGGCTATGGCGGCGCAAGATCGTGCCGGTCTGCGCGTCAACGAAATGCTGCCACACCATACCGTTGTATTGCGGCGTTGTGAGCGTGAATTTGTAAGCGTGACGAGCGGTTGCGCCCATCGGGAAAAGCACTTGCGAAACGGTAATATCGTCGCCGAAGGAGCTGCCGCGGCTGAATTTTTCGCCCGCGACGTATTCCGGCGTCAAATTCCCATAAGTCACTAAAACCTGCGCGCTGCCGAGCGATTGCGGCGAAAAATTATTGACGCCAAGCGCAGCCGCCGCGTTTTGAACGGCTTGCGATGCCGAAATTGTCGGCGAATTGGCGACGGTCAAATTCGGATAGCTTTCGCCGCCGACATTGATGATTTGTCCGTTTTTGGCGACGTTCACCATCACATCGCCCCGGTAAACCGTTTTCCCGTTAATCTGTTGATTGAAAACCAGAGTCGTCGTTCCGGTGTCGGAAACTGCGCGGCTGATTAATTTAAAACTGTTCAAATCGTTTTCGGTAAAGCGGAAAAGCGCGCGGTTTTGACTAATAAAGTTGAGCGCAATCGTTTCTGCCGGCAAATTGCTCGGCTGCGATAAGTAACCGTTGCGGTTGAAAATATGTCGCGGCGTCGCCGTCAAACCGTTATAGCTGATCCGCAGTTTGTCAGTGTCCACCACTAAGTCACCCAGACTCACCTGTTTTAGCAAGCCCAACACGTTTCCCAAACGCTTAAGAGCGCGCAGTTGAACCGCCGTCGGCTGCGGCAGCGCCGTTGCGTTCGGGGTGTCGATTAAATTAGTTTCGCGCGGGGTTCCGTGAAAGGCGCGAACGTCGAATTCTTTAGGAAAATTCGGATCGTCAATCGGCGATAAGCTGTTCTGCGAATTAACCTCGCCTTTTTCGCCCGCTCTCGTGATCCCGGTAATGCTCAAACCGACAACCACCAAACAGGGAACGAGCAGCCCGACGAGCAATGAGCGCCATCGTTTATCAAACAACAAAGGAAAACTGGTTTTCATCTTTTTTATTCTTTCCTCAAAAACTGTTTATTATTTAAATTAAATCGGCTTTACGTCGAGCCGCCAAATCATTGTCACTATTGATTCCAACCACGCTTATAAATTCTCGCCTGCATTTACCAAATGCAAAAAACAATCAGCGATAAACGCTCTTCAGGTCGGCAATTAAGAACACTTCCGGCAACAATACGAACATCATCTCAAAGCACGCTTGCGGATTACTTGAGAAAAACTTAAGTCCGATAACTGCTCGATTCGTATCGCAGACAAACCTATAGCGCAACGTATTAACGGCGACTCAAATAGTTAGTCGTATCTGGATTTTGGGGGATTTGTTTAAGTGAAGAAATTGTAACACAGGCGGACGCTTAACTCAAGAGAAATTTGTCACAAGCGAGTTTTTTAACAATTTAGAGTTTAATTGATTTGATAAGTAGCGACACTGGTCGGTGTTTCGTAGCAGCGCACTTTGTAAACCTGCACGCGGTCATCATTAATGCGCGAAGCAACGTATTCGAGGATGTAGCGGGCGAGATTTTCCGCCGACGGATTCAATTCTTCATCAAACGGCGGCAAATCGTTGAGATTTCTGTGATCCAAATATTTGACAATCTCATCCGCCGCCTGTTTCAAATCGCCGAAATCAACGAGCAAACCGATATTGTTCAATTCCGCGCCGCGCGCGTAAATCTCGATTTTATAATTGTGTCCGTGAAGGTTCTCGCATTTTCCCTTGTAACCGCGCAACTGATGCGCGCTCGAAAAATTGCGTTCAATCATCACTTCAAACATCCCGCTCATATCCTTCTAAAAGTGTATTGGACAGCTTTTACGGTAGTTTGCGCCTCGCCGTTTTTAATCGCCGGTTGAAATTTTATTTTCATCGCAGCCTCGACAGACGCGCGGTCGAAATACTCGCAGCCGGAAGTTGAAGCAACTTCAACGTCGGTCACTTTTGCCGAACTGTGAAAAGTCACTCTTAATCGAACAAGAATGCCTTGCTCGCAGTTTCCTCCAATATTGCGCGGAAATGAATTTTTGATGATTTTAAACGGTCTGTCTTTAACTTTCTCTTCGGCTTTTCTTTCGGTTTTGTCCGTTGATTGAGCATTGGAGTCGTTAGTCTGTGCTGCGGCAGATTGAGCAAGCGAGATTGTTAAAAACAAAACGGAAAATAGCCACAAAACTTTAAACTTCATAAAAACCTCATTTAATTTGTTTTTAAGAATAGCAAATCACTAATATTTAAATCATTTCTTTTTGCCTGAACATCTCAAAACTCGCTTTCGTTAAATTTTCCAAATCGGCGAAAACGGCTTCGTCCGGTCTCTTGAAATTGAAACACGCTTTTCCGGTCAAACGCTTTTTTAATTCAGGCGGAATGCCATCGAGCAATTCGGGGAAAAAGTAAAGCGGAACGAGGTGAAAACTGACGTAATTCTTTTTGATTTCCACGCCGCCGAACCAGATTTCCTGTTTCTTTTCGTTCAATTTTTTCGAGAGCAGATAATATTTCCCCGGCTCGTCGAATTTGATCGCCAAATCTTTTTCGAGCGGTTTGAAAATTTCTCTTAATCGTTTAAACGTTTCTTCAAAATTTTGTGACATTTGTCGCCTCCTGTTTCGTCCCGAAAACTGCTTCGACTTCCGCCAGGTTTCGCGCGATTCGCATTCTCGGCAGGCTGTTTAAGAAAACTTTGCCGTAACCTTTCGTCGTTAAACGCGGGTCTAAAATCGCAATCACGCCTTTGTCCGAAGCGCTGCGAATCAAACGCCCGACACCTTGTTTGAGCGAAATCGCGGCTTGCGGCACGGAATATTCAAAAAATGAGGAGCCGCCTGTCGAATCAATAAATCGCTGGCGCGCGGCGACAATCGGGTCGGTCGGGACGGCAAAGGGCAGCTTGTCAATAATCACGCACGACAATTGCTCGCCGCGCACGTCAACGCCTTGCCAGAACGAAGAAGTTGCAAATAAAACGGCGTTTTCCGTTGTGCGGAATTTCTCCAAAAGTCCGGCTTTCGACATTGTGCCTTGCACGAAACAGGGAAAATCAACACGCGGCGCGATGCGTTCGTAAAGCGCGTTCATCGAAGCGTTGCTCGTCGCCAGAACAAAAGCGCGTCCGTCCGAGATTTCCAGAATTTTGATGATTTCGCCCGCCGCGACTTGCAGAAATTCAGGCGAGCGCGGATCGGGCATTCGCGGCGGCAAATATAAAATCGCCTGTTTTTCGTAATCAAACGACGAAGGAGCGATTAAATCGTCGGTGTTTTCGGCTTCGAGTCCGAGCCGTTCTTTGATGAAATTAAAGCTCCCGGCGGTCGAAAGCGTCGCGCTCGTTAAAACGGCGGCTTCGGTTTTCTCGAAAAGCTTGTCTTGCAGCAGACCGGAAACGTCAATCGGCGAAGCGCGCAGGAAAGTGCCGCGCCCGCGCCGTTCCTGCCAGTAAACGAATTTCGCGTCGTCGCCCGAACAAATAAAATCCAAATCGAAACGAATTTGTCTGGCGCGTCTGACCAGACTTTCGACTTCGGCGGGCGCGTCTTTGATCGCGTCCAAAGCGGTTTCCAATCTTTCGAGAGCTTTATCCAAAGCGACAAACGCTTCGCCCTGCGCGGTGACCAGAATTTCCGCGCCGCGCGTTTGTTTAAAAGTGTCGGGCGCAATCGGAAAACGTCCGTCTTCGTCTCTGCCGCGACGGAAACCTGCGAAAAAGCGGTCGGCAAAACCCGTGATTTTGCCCGAAATTTTGACCAGATCGCGATTTGTTTCGACATCGGAAAACGCGAGATTTCCGACATCTCTGATTAATTCGTCAATTTGATAATTTGAAACCTGAGCGCCGAAATAATCGGCGGCGATGTCTTCGATTAAATGCGCCTCGTCGAAAACGACTGCGGCGTAATCGGGCAGCACGCGCCCGAAGTTTGAATCGCCTCGCAAAGCCAAATCCGCGAAGAAAAGATGATGATTGACAATGACAATATCGGCATCGCAGGCTCGCTGGCGCATTCGGGTGATAAAACACGGCTCGAATTCGGGGCATTTTTGCCCCAGACAAGTTTCCGAACGCGCGTCAATATAACGCCAGAACGAGAGATTTTCGGGTAAATCCACAAGCTCGGCGCGGTCGCCGATGTTTGATTGACGCGACCAATGGCTGACGGCTTCAAAATAATCAACGTCGTCCAAACCCGAAAGAATCGGCGTGAATTCAGCCTTTTTCGTTTTTTGCAGGCAGACGTAGTTGGCGCGTCCTTTCATATACGCGGCGGTGAATTTTTTCGGAAGAATTTTCTGCAAAAACGGAATGTCTTTTTCCATCAACTGCTCTTGCAGATTTTTCGTTCCGGTCGAGATGATGACGCGCTTTTTTTCGGCGAGCGCAAAGGCGATTGCCGGAACTAAATAGGCGAGAGTTTTGCCCGTTCCCGTGCCTGCTTCGACGATCAGGTGACGGCGTTCTTCAAAGGCGCGCAAAACGGCTTCCGCCATTTTGATTTGACCTTCGCGATATTCGTATTCCATGTGATTTTTGGCGATGAGACCGTCGCGCCCGAAAATTTTTTCCATCTTAATTATAGCTGCGTTTATGATAAATCATTCGCATATAATCTTCACCATTCATTAAAGCAAATTCGCGGGTTTTGCCGAAAATCGAAATACTTTGTGTTTTATGCCTGCTTTTTCAAATTCATAAACAAGAAAATTGTTGACTTTAAGTGGTTTAAGGCATATTATCTTGGCATTTCCAACGAGAAACAGTTATTAATTTCCGTTGTTTTAACTGTTACTTTTTCTAAATTACACCCAAAGTTGGAAAGGGAAATCAGATGTCCAACCAAAAAACTTCCGCTTATCATTTCTTCTCGATGTTGCTTGCAATTATTTTTCTATGTTTTTGTGCAGGCATAAAAGTTGTGGCTCAGGATGAGCCTGTTAAGCTTATCAATGAGCTTCCGAAACATCTGCCGCTTAAAATAGAAATAGAAAATGCCGATAAAGAAGATTTGTTAGGCGAGTTAAGAATAAAAGTAACAAATGAAGGCGAGAAACCTGTTTATTACCTCAGATTTTTCATTGAAGTCGCTGATGTTGAAAAAACAGGAGGATTAAACGTCGCCGTAAATTTATGGTTTGGGAGGCAAAAACTTGGTGATTGGGACGAGCTTGCAAACGAAAAAGATGTTCCGCTTAAGAATGGCGAAAGCACAATTCTAAAAGTTCTTGAGAGTCAAGTGAAACTTTTCAATAGTATGCCGGAAAGATATGGCTTTTTAAAACCGAAAAAATTTAGACTAATCTTTGGCGATCTAAATTATGGAGATGGAACAGGCTATCATACGACAGGCGCACTTCCTTATCCTGAAAAAGGATCGGATGGCTCGCCTGTAAAATCTAAAAATAATTAGATGCGAAAAAATCTTGCATTTCTTTTGTAAGAAAATAAAAAAGTTGAAGTTGTATTATTAAGATGATAACATCACTCCGCTTTTCAATTTAAATGTCTTTTGTGGGAGAGAGATATGAAAACATTTTGTCACCGCCGTTTTCCACGTTTTTGTTCTTTTAGGTTTCCTGCCTTTTCTGTTTTTCTTATCTTTTTACAGGTCGCTTATGTATTAGGGCAAAATAATGATGAGCCTGTTAAGCTAGTCAACAAAATCCCCAAGCATCTTCCGCTAAAAATAGAAATAGAAAACGCTGACAAAGAAGATATATTACGCGAATTAAGATTGAAAATAACCAATGAAAGCGATAAGCCCATCTATTATATAGATTTCTTTCTTGAAGTTGCTGATGTAGAGAAAACCGGAGGTTTAAACTTCGCTGAACATATGAGATTTGGAAGATTGGAATTTGAAGATTGGGACAAACTAGCAAAAGAGGATGATCCTTCACTCAAAAAAGGCGAAAGTATAGTTCTAAAAGTTCCCGAAAATCAGGTCAAAGGGTTCGGCAAAATGTTAGAAAGGTATAATTTCACGAAACCGAAGAAATTTAATCTTTGGTTTAGCAACCTTAGCTATGGTGATGGAACCGGTTATCATACGTTAAGCGCACTTCCTTATCCTGAAAAAGATTTTCAAAATAAACCTCGAAAACCTGATAACGAAAAACAAAACAACCTGTTATCCGGTTTCTTAAAACCTCCGCGAGGACAGCCTTCTTGCGGAGAAAAATCTTCCGAATTTTGGTGGCTTCCAGATAACGCACATCTAAAAACATATCCTTCCGATTATTTTCAAACTCTTATTCAAAACAATTTTTCTTCGAGTCTCGCTTCAGGATGTTGTACGGGAGATTGCAGAAAGTTAAAAACATATCAAAGTGGCGGTTGTCCCGTTCCTCACCCTAATCAGTATATAAATGTCTGGATAGAGGCTTGGTATTGCACTGATCCCGGATTTTTTTGTTCAACTCCGAAATATACTCCAATACAATGCAGCAACGGCGGTTGGGTTTGGGATACGGATCTCATCGGTTGTGGATCTAAAGTGGACTACGAATGTACTCCAAGCGGACACGAAGAGGGCGCGACAGGCTTTGAGTATGAATGTTCCGACGGTTTGGATAACGATTGCGATAAAAAGCCGAACTGCCGCGATGATTCGTGCAAACAAACACAGTATTGTGACGACGAGTGCGACAAAGATGATGATGAATATATTGCGGCGAGCTGCGGCGGCAATGACTGCGATGATGAAACTGCTTTCATCCCACTAAGAGACCCTGAGACAGGTCAACTACGACCCGAAGAACCCGGGCGTATTTGCCAGAATACACGTGATGATGATTGCGATGGTTTAACGGATGATGAAGACCCCGATTGCAGTGCGCCGCCAAGCCCGACACCGACGCCTTCGCCGACGCCCTGCGACGGTCCTCCCGGAGTGTGCGATGGCGGCGGTCTTCGCTGGGATAAGTGCCAGGAATGCTGCGTGCTTGTAGAAGGCGGACCATGCGTAGGCTCTTCGCCAATTGTGATAGACATTGCGGGTAATGGGTTTAATCTGACCGATGTCGCAAGCGGAGTTCGTTTTGACATCATAGGTAACGGCGGGAAAAAACAAATCGCCTGGACTCGTGCTGATTCCGACGATGTTTGGCTGGCGCTCGACCGCAACGGAAACGGTTTGATTGACGACGGCAAAGAATTGTTCGGCAACTACACGCCGCAGCCTGCTCCGCCCGCAGGCGAGAAGAAGAACGGTTTTCTCGCTTTGGCTGAATACGACAAATCTTTCAGCGGCGGTAATTCGGATGGTGCGATTGACAATCGGGACGCGATTTTCAGCAATTTGCGTTTGTGGCAAGATACAAATCACAACGGCATCAGTGAAGCAAGCGAGCTGCACGGCTTGCCGGATTTGGGAATAGCTAAATTGGAATTGCGTTATCGTGAATCTAAACGCACGGACGAGTTCGGTAATCAATTCAGGTATCGAGCAAAAGTTTGGGATGCGCGCGGCGCGCAAGCCGGACGCTGGGCGTGGGATGTGTTTCTTGTCACACAACATTAAGCCTTTTTCCGAAACTAAAATTTTAAGCCGCCTTTAATAGGGCGGCTTATTTTATCTGCTATAACTTAAATTCTAAGTAATGCATTTTAAAAAACCGGCATTAGAAAATTACTTATTTTTCTTTCCGACGGAGGCTTGTTTCAAGAACAACAAAAGAGCCGCCGTTGTTTTACCGCAGAATTTGTTGCGAAAACAATGCGGAAAACGCTTTTTTTGGATTGAACAAGCTGCCTTCGGTGTGTTAATATTTTAATCACTTGCCTAACCTGACCAAAATGACAAATTGGAAACTTAAGGCTGTTCTCAGTATTGTCATTTTAGATGCCGGAAATTATTCGGCGGCGTTCATTTTCGTTTGAACCAGCATCTGACTTACGCGGCAAGTAACTTTTTAGAACCGTTCGGTTCAAAATCATCAATAAAAGCGCATTGTTTTAACTTTATAAAAAACCGCGCTGCAAAATAATTCCCAAGTGAATAAGTTGTGAGGTAACAGCAATAATGAAGACAGGCTTACGAGAAGAGCGCAAAGGACTTCTGCTTTCGTTTTTAACGCTCGGATTGATCGGCGCGCTCGCCGTGCTTCCGTCGCAGTTTCGTTCAACGGCGAACGAGGATAATCAAGAACCCGACGGACGTGCCAAAATCGAAAATTACGATATTCGCAAGGATAAATCGGCTGCCGCCCTCAATGCGCGCGCCGAATTTCGCGCCGCGTCCGGCAAGCCCGAAATGGCGGCGGCAGAGGATCAAGAGAAGATTGTCGCGAACGAAAAGGCTTTACGCGAACGTTTTCCCTCGCTGGAAATTAAATACAACGAAGAGCTTGATAATGCCGCTATTATCGCTCCGCGAATCGGTTTAGGGCGAGCATCTGCAAAGTTGACCGCGCCTTCAACCGCCAAACGACCGGACAATCTGCGCTCATTCGCCAAGACGAACAACGATTTGCTGGCTGTGACAGATTCGCAGGTTGACAATTTAAAAGTCACGGCGGATTACACAAACCCGAACGGCGAGCTTTCATTCGTTCATCTTGAGCAGGAAATAAACGGCATTCCGGTTTTCCAGGGCGAGCTGAAAGCCGGTTTTACCAAACGCGGCGAAATCATCCGCGTCATTAATAATCTCGCTCCCGGCTTGGAATACAACTCGCTTTCCTCTGATTTCGGTTCGCCGGAAGACGCTGTTCGCGCGGCTTTTAAACAAGTTTCGCGACCGATGAAAGACGAAGAAGCGACCAGAAACGCCGCTTCGACCGAAATGAAAGCTGTTTTCGGAACGGGCGATTGGGCGACGACTGCGGAGAAGATGTATTTTCCGACCGAAGCAGGCGTGGCGCGACCTGCGTGGAGAGTTTCGATTTGGGAATCAGCTGCGGCTTATTACGTGATTGTTGACGCCGAAACCGGCACGATGCTATGGCGCAAAAATCTGACTAACCACCAAACGCAGCCGGCGACTTATAACGTTTATGCCAATACGACCAGCTTGTTGAAATCCTTAGACAGCCCCGCTCCGCTTTCGCCCGGACCTACTAATCCGGAAATTGGAAATCAGGGCTTCGCCGCAACGCGCACGAACGTGACGCTAATTGGAAACGAAGCGCCTTACACTTTCAACCAAAAAGGCTGGATTACCGATAATACAAATGCAACGGAGGGAAATAATGTGCGAGCCGGTCTCGACCGTGCCGAACCGGACGGCATTGATGACGTAATAACAGGTTCGCCGGATCGCATATTTGAATCGCCGATGTGGAATCCGCCGCCGGGAACGCCGGGAACGATAGCTGATGATCCGGTATCGCAGCAAGCTCAGCGCGGAGCCGTGATTCAGATGTTTTACGTCGTCAATCGCTTTCACGACGAAACATATCGTTTAGGGTTTACCGAATCGGCTCGCAATTTCCAACACCAGAATTTTACCGGTTCAGGCGCACCGGGCGACCGAATTTTAGCTGAAGGTCAGGATACCGATCCCAATAATCCCACTTTTAACAATGCTAACTTTACAACGGAAGCGGATGGAGGTCGGGGTAAAATGCAAATGTACCTCTGGAATGGACCTAACCCGGATCGCGATGGAACAGCCGATGCGGAAATTATGGTTCACGAACTGACACACGGATTATCCAATCGTTTGCATAGCAACGCTAGCGGTTTGAATTCCAGTATGGGACAGGCAATGGGCGAAGGCTGGTCTGATTTTTACGCCCTCTCGATGCTTTCCGAGACGACTGATCCAATTAACGGCGTTTATGCTTTAGCCGGCTACTCAACATACTTAAGAGTTACCGGCTTTGGCGGAAATTATTATTACGGAATTCGGCGTTTCCCGAAAGCCGTAATGGCTTTTACCGGCGGACCGAACAATCGTCCGCATAATGGTCTTACGTTTAAACATCTAAACTCCAATTGTAATGAGGTCATTGATTCAATCAGCGCTTACAAGCACGGACAGTTGGCGAACAACCAGATATGTGACGACATCCACAATGCCGGCGAAATTTGGAGCAGCGCGCTTTGGGAAGTTCGCGCCAAATTCATTCAACAATACGGTCACAGCTTAGGAACGCGGCTCGTTTTGCAGTATGTCACTGATGGAATGAAACTGGATCCGTCTAGTCCGACAATGTTGGATGCGCGCAACTCAATTATCGCCGCTGCCGCAAACGGTCCGAATCCTGACCTTGATGTCGCTTTGGTTTGGCAGGGCTTTGCCATTCGCGGAATGGGATATTCGGCGAGCATTCAAAATGCCAGTATAGGAGCGCTGGTTACCGAAGCGTTTGATTTGCCGAATGTTTCCGTGACAAACAATTTTTCGTTTACGGACGCTGCGCCCGGCGGCGACGGCGACGGATTTGCCGAACCGGGCGAAACGCTCGTTTTAACGGTTCCGGTTACTAATCCAACCGGCAGCACGATAACCGCCGTCACGGTCAGCGCCAATAGCGGCGCCAGCGTCAATTACGGCGATATCGCTAACGGCGCGACAGTAACGCGCACAATGAATTACCTCGTTCCCGGCACTATAGCCTGCGGCAGCAATTTGGTCTTGAATTTTAATATCAATGGCAGCGCAGGCTCCAATGTCGTGACTCGCACTTTGAGAATCGGCGCGCCGGTTTTCGGCTTTCAGCAAAACTTTGACGCGGTAACGGCTCCAAATCTTCCGGCGGGCTGGACGCAAACTGTCATCGGTTCAAACATTGGCTGGAAAACCGTCACCGCGTCGCCCGATTCGGCTCCGAATTCTGCTTTCACGCCGGACCCGGCTACAGCGGGCGGTGCTGATTTGATTTCGCCGGTATTTACTTTGAACTCGACCGACGCTATTTTGAATTTCCGCCATAAATATGACACCGAAAATGGCTGGGACGGCGGCGTGCTCGAAATCAGCATTAGCGGCGGCGCGTTTAAGGACATTACGGAAGCTGGCGGGATGTTTCTCGCCGGAGGTTATAACGGTACGGTTACCAGTGCCGCGTACGGCACCCCGCTTGCGGGACGAAATATTTGGACTGGAAACTCAAACGGCTATATCACCACTTCAATTCAGCTTCCGGCGTCAGCGAGCGGCGTTGCCATTCAACTGAAATGGAGAATGGGACACGATAACAGCAATCCAGGGGCTTCATACACGGGCTGGAACATTGACAACATCGCGGTCATTAACAGTTATAGGTGTAATGATGAGCCGCCTCCGCCGCCAGCCTTTACCACGCGTGCCGATTTTGACGGCGACACTAAAACCGACCGTGTGGTTTTCCGCAACGGCGCCTGGCATCAGCTTCGCAGTCAAAACAGCCAATTTTTCACTGTAAACTGGGGGATTCCGAGCGACATTCCGGTTTCGGGCGATTTCGACGGCGACCGCAAAGCCGACCCCGCCGTTTTCCGCAGCGGCGCGTGGTACGTTATGCAAAGCTCGAACAACACTATGTATGCGGCAAACTGGGGCGCGCCGGGCGACATTCCGGTTCCGGCTGATTACACCGGGGACGGCAAAGACGACTTTGCGATTTTCCGCAACGGTTTGTGGGCTGTTTACCCGACGGGCGGCGGCACGCCGATTTACCAGGCTTGGGGCATCCCGGGAGACAAACCTGTTGCGGGTAAATACGACAACGACGCGAAAACCGATCTTGCCGTTTTCCGCGCCGGCAACTGGTATATCCTGACTTCTTCCAGCAATACGTTTCTATCCGCTAACTGGGGCGTTTCCTCCGACACGCTCGTGCCGGGCGATTATAACGGCGACGGAATTGACGAAACCGCCGTTTTCCGCAACGGAACATGGTATATTCGCACTCTCACGGGCGAAATCTCGTCCATCCCTTGGGGACAAGCAGGTGATATTCCGGTTCCCGGCGATTACGACGGCGACCGCAGATTGGACGCCGCCGTTTTCCGACCGAGCGCGGGAGCGTGGTACGTTCTCGCCACGACATCCGGCTTTAACGGCGTTGGCTGGGGACAAGCGGGCGACACGCCGATTCCCGCGAACTACACAAAGTAAACGGTTGAAGAAAAAGAAAAAGGCTGGAGAATTAATTAATTCTCCAGCCTTTTTCTTTTTAAGATTTAATCTCCGGTTTTATTGTTTACGACTCGGCGATTTATCAAAAGATTTGCGAAAGTCCTCGCCTTCGATGTGAAGAGTTTGACACATTTCGTAGAGACGCGAGCGAAGGCGAGCGCCGATTCGGTCTTCGAGCGTTTCTTCGGTGTCGCGTCTGCGATTGTCTAAATAATTGGTCGTGAAAATCGTCAGTTTTTTGTCGTTGTAGCGCGTGTTGATGATAAACATCATCGTGTCGCGCACCCAATCGGTCGGTTTCGACGCTCCAAGCTCGTCCAGGACTAAAACTTCGGTGTCGAAAATCGGCTGAAGGACGCTTAGTTCGGACGTTTTTGAAACGGAATTATACGAATTTTGAATTTCTTTGAGCAGCGAGCCGAATTCGTAGAACAAACACGACACGCCTTTTTCGAGCATTAGCCGCAAAATCGAAACCGCGAGATGCGTTTTTCCGACTCCCACCGAGCCGGTGAAAAGCAAGCCGCGCTCGACTTTCGGATATGACAGCGCCAGATCGAAAGCGAGCTGATAAGCTCTGCCCTGCGACATATTTTTTCTTTGGTAACCGTCGAAACTGCAATTCAGATAACGACGCGGAATCCGCGCGGCTTCGAGTAGCTTTTCATAAGACTTGAGCTTCCGGCATTCGCAAGGGCGCGCGCCGCGCTGCGGCACGATTTCCATTCCCGTCCCGTGACAACGCTCGCAGGCTTCGACCTCCGCGCCGTAATCTTCCGCAAACTCGGAGCGGTCAAACTCCGGCTCTGCTTCAGGATTCGAGACGAGCGAAAGCTGATGAAATTTAAGTTGTTCCTTTGCCATTTACGATAGAACTGCGAGAAACCCGTGCTCGTTAGAACCCTGATTCATCGGAAAAGCCGTCAGAAATTGACTCCGTGAATGAACTACCAAATCTGATGTCGGATTATAGCACCAGCCGCCAAAGTTTCAAGCAAAAAATTGCAAAATAAAATCCTGTAAAAATCGAGGCTGGACGCTAACCATTTAACATTTCCGTAACGCGCTTTCAGGACAGAACCGTTGAGCCTCAATTTTTCAATCGTTTACCAAGTTGAGAAACCGAAAATCTTTTTTCTCACTTGACCGGCTTTTGTCAAACAACAAAAATATGCGAAACTGCCAACTTTGATTATAAATGATTTTATGAGCATTTGGCGCGGTTTATTAAATCGTCTCGGTTTTATTGACACGGCGGCGGGGCGCAATCCGATTTATATTTTTCTGCTCGACGATGACCGCCGTCGTCACCGCTGGTTTCGCAAGCGTTTTGAACACGACGAATTAGACATCGCCGAAACCGTTGTGGAAGCCAAGGAATATTTGCAGGCTAACAATTACGACGGAGTTTTTTTAGACCACGATTTGCTGCCCGAACATTACGACGGGGAAACCGACGACGAGATGACCGGCTACGCCATCGCTCTCTGGCTCGCCCAAAATCCGAAAATCCAGCCCGCCGCAACCATCATCGTTCACACGCGCAACGCCGACGCCGCGATTCGTATGGTCGAAAAACTGCGGATTGCCGGGCGCAACGTCGAATATGTGCCGTTTCCGATGCTCGACGCCAGAATCAAAAATTACTGGAAAAGCTGAAAATCAATTGCGAATTATGAAATTTAAAAAATCCAGTTTCTCGGAACATCTTCGTTTCTCCGCACGTTAAGCTATTCGGCTTTTCTTAGTTTCAAGAAGTTCTAAAAGAGGAATATTTTATGTACAGGCTGTCGGCAACGCTGGTCGTTTTGCTCGTTTTCTCATTTTCCGCTGAGGAAAAAAGTAAATTAATTTCCGTTTAGGATAAGAAACGCATAAAACAGCCTGCGCATCAAGCGAAAGAATTTGTAACTCTTTTCGAGTTTGGTGCGTATTGAACCAAGCGAAATTATTGAAGTTTGTTGTATCAGATGGAATTTTCTAAACAGCACAGAATTTTTAAATGGCTGATGATTTTCGGCATTTGGACGCTCGGCGGATTCTTTTTTACCAGCCAGTTTCTTTTGCAGAATCAGCTTTCACAGCGCCCCATACCGGTTTATCAGGTCTTAGGGTGGCAATTGTTTTCGGGTTATGTGTGGTTTGCGCTGATGCCGGTGATTTTCTGGCTGGCTCGCCGTTTTTCGTTTGAACGCGGGCGTTTTTGGCGAAGCTTGCTGGTTCATATCGCCGCAAGCGTGGTGCTTTCGGCGGTTCAACTGGCGGTTGACGCGCTCGTTTTGCCGAAGCTCGGTTATCCGCCGAATCGCCAATTCGCTTCATTCGGAGAGGCTTATCGCTTTTTTCTGATCGTCAACCTGCATTTTTCGATGACGATTTACTGGGCTGTTTTGGGAATCAAATACGCCGTTAATTATTATCGAATGTATCAAGAGCGCGAATTGCGCGCCGCGCAGCTTGAAAATCAGCTTGCGCAATCTCGCCTTCAGGTTTTAAAAAACCAGCTTCACCCGCATTTTCTCTTTAACACGCTTAACAATATTTCCGAATTGGTTTACAAAGACCCGGATGCAGCCGAGCAGATGATTGCGAGCTTGAGCGATTTGCTGCGGATTGCGCTCGATAAATTGGACGTTCAGGAAGTTCCGCTTCAGCAGGAATTGGAGTTTCTGGGCAAATATCTCGAAATCGAACAGATGCGTTTTCACGACCGTTTGGAGGTGAAATACGAAATCTCGTCCGACGCTTTGGACGCCCGCGTGCCGAATATGATTTTGCAGCCTTTGGTCGAAAACGCCATCAAATACGGCATCGCGCCGCGAGCCGAAGGCGGCTGCATCGAAATCGGCGCAAGCCGGGCAAACGGGCATTTAAATTTAAAAGTCGCCGACGACGGGCTTGGCGTGCCATTCGGCGACGTGGCGAATCTGAGCGAAGGCGTCGGACTTTCAAACACGCGCGCCCGTTTGAAACATCTCTACGGCGCGGAGCATAATTTCGTCTTGCAGACGCGCGACGGCGGCGGTTTGCGGCTTGATTTGCAAATTCCTTTTCGCTCGAACGAGGAAAAATGAAAATTTTGATTGTTGACGACGAGCCATTAGCGCGCGAGCGAGTTCGCAGACACCTGCGCGACGAACCGGGCGTTGAAATCGTCGGCGAAGCGGGAAACGGCAGGGAAGCGGTCTCTGCAATCGAAGAAAAAACGCCGGATTTGGTTTTCCTCGACGTGCAAATGCCGGAGATGAACGGTTTCGACGTTTTGAGAGCTTTGGAGGAAAACAAAATTCCGGCAATTGTTTTTACCACCGCTTACGACAAATACGCGATTCAAGCGTTTGAATTTCACGCGCTCGATTATCTTCTCAAGCCTTTCAGCCGCGAGCGTTTCAAGCGCGCCGTTCGCCACGCCCGCGAGCAGCTTGAAAACTCCCGACAATCCGGGAACATTGACGAACGGTTAGTTTCATTGCTCGAAAATTTAAAAGCCAAAAAATATCTCGAACGCATTGTCGTCAAAAACTCCGGTCGAGTGTTTTTTATCAAAACCGAAGAAATTGACTGGATCGAAGCCGCCGGAAATTATTTAAAGCTCCACGTCGGGCGCGACGCGCATTTGATTCGGGAAACGATGCAGTCAATCGAAGCCAAGCTCGACCCGGAAAAGTTTTTCCGCATTCACCGCTCTACTCTCGTCCAGATTGACCGCATCAAAGAACTGCACCCGCTTTTCGGCGGCGATTACGCCGTTATCCTACGCAACGGAACGGAGCTTAATTTAAGCCGCAATTACCGTGAGCGCCTCCCGGAGCTTTTCGGGAATTTGTCCTGAATTTGATACGGTTCGTCACAGCTTTTTCTCGATTCGTCACATTTTCGTTGCCATTAAATAAGGAAAGGCGCAAAACTTGAGCCTCAAATTTCTTTCCGCATTTTCGAGGGCAATTCGTTATGTTGAAATCGGGCAAACTGAAAAAAACAAGCTCGCTGTCTTTTCGTCTGGGTGTCGCCGCATTTATTTTGGGCGTCGGTTTTGGATATTCGATCACCGATGACAAAACCACCGCCGACCGACTTGTTTCTCTCGGCGAGAGAGTGAAAACGGTTTTGTTTGCAAAAACCGCCGCCACCGAAAAAGAAGGGTAAATAAAAATTCTCTCCAAATTGCCGCCGCAGCAATTTGCTTTTCACCATTTCATTTAACTTCTAACGAGTACAGCTTTTCCTGATGCAACAGCCGAAGCTTAGACGTTCCGCCCGCTTTGATTCCGCTCAAATAACGAGAAAAATTCCTGCAAAAGCAACCGGCTGACGATAGTTTTCAGACCTTTTCGGTGCGTTGATAAATAAGAGTTAACAACTCAAAACGGCAAAAATACCGTTGACTCAATTGAGATTTAATTCAGTGAAGAATTTCTGAAAAGGAAACTAACAAAAATGTTTCTTACGCAGCTAATCTTGCCCGTTACTTTAATTGGGCTGGCTTTTATTATTCTCCCTCGAAAATGGTTTTTGAAGGGTTATTAAAGACTGTCTGCTTCGGTAGATTCGGAATTTATCATTCGCGTTCGGCTTCAATGCTTCGCCGTGAAATTTTGCCGAGAGCGGCAACGAAATGATTGAAATTCGCAAAACGCTCGTCTTTGGTAAAGCCGCGACGGTAGCGATAATAAATTTGCTGGACGATAACGGTGATTTTAAACGTGCCGAAAATGTAATAAAAAAGGAGATTGGAAATATCAGCTCCCGTTTTTTCCGAGTAGCGTTCGGCAAGCGCGCGGCGCGAGAAATTTTCCATCAAAATTCTGGGATTAAACGGCTGCGAAAGCATAAATTCCGGTGCGCGTTTGTCCATCCAATAACCGAGCGTTGTTCCCAAATCCATCAGAGGCTCGCCGACGGTCGCCATTTCCCAATCCAGCACGCCGACGATTTGAGTCAAATCATCAGGATCCAGCATCACGTTGTCGAATTTGTAATCGTTGTGAACCAGAACCGCTCTGTTCGATGCTGCTGGAATATTCGCCCGCAGCCATTCGATTGTAAATTCGATTTCCGGGCATTCGTCGGTTTTGGCGCGAAAATAGCGCTCAATCCAGCCCGTTGTTTGTCTTTCGACATAGCCTTCGGGTTTTCCGAAATCGCCGAGTCCTGCGTGTTTGTAATCGAGATTATGCAGCGCCGCCAAATTATCAATAAAGCTTTCGCAAACCGCTTTTTGCAATCCGGGTGAGCTTTGCAGCAATTCAGGCACAGCGCCACGCAAAATGACGCCGCGTTTTCTTTCCATCAGATAAAATTCCGAGCCGGTGATTGATTCGTCCTGACAGAAAAGAAGCGGTCGAGGCGCGGGCTGATAAATTTTCGACAATTTTTCCAGCACGCGAAACTCGCGGCTCATATCGTGCGCTGTTTTGACCTGATTGCCAAACGGCGGGCGGCGCAAAACGAATTCTTCCGCGCCGATTTTGACTGAATAAGTCAGATTCGAGCTGCCGGCGGGAAATTGCCGGATTTCAATCTCCGCGCTCGTTAAATTTAATTGCTCGCGCAAAAACTCGGAAAGATTCGCTTCGTTTAATTCCTCGCCTTGCCGGACTGTTTTTGTTTCGCTGCGCATCACAGATTTCTTTTTGCCGGGTTTATTTTTTCGCTTGTATTTGCCAAAATGTCGGCGCAATGGATTTCGATTATTCACAAAAAACACGCGAACTGCAAAACCGGCTCGAACGATTTTTCGAGGAAAACATTTATCCGAACGAAGCCGAATATCAAAAACAAGTCGCCGAGGGCGAGCGCTGGAAAGTTTTGCCTTTGATTGAAGAATTAAAGGAAAAGGCTAGAGCTGAAAATCTCTGGAATTTGTTTTTGCCCGATGAGCGATTCGGCGCGGGTCTGACGAATCTCGAATATGCGCCGCTCGCCGAAACGATGGGCAGAGTTTTCTGGTCGTCGGAAGTTTTCAATTGTTCCGCACCCGACACCGGAAATATGGAAGTGCTTATGAAGTACGGCACGCCCAAACAACAGGAAACCTGGCTCAAGCCTTTGCTCAACGGCGAAATCCGCTCGTGTTTTGCAATGACCGAACCTGAAGTTGCATCGTCCGACGCCACGAACATCAAAAGCTCAATCAAACCGGACGGCGACAATTACGTCGTCAACGGCAGAAAATGGTGGACGACGGGCGCGGGCGATGTCCGGTGCAAGCTGGCGATTTTTATGGGCAAAACCGACGAAACTGCCCCGAAACATTTGCAGCAATCAATGGTTCTCGTTCCGCTCGACGCTGAAGGCGTCCGCATCGAAAGACTTTTAACCGTTTTCGGTTACGATGACGCGCCTCACGGACACGCCGAAATCACGTTTGAAAACGTCCGCATACCGAAAGAAAATCTGCTGCTCGGCGAAGGACGCGGTTTTGAAATCGCGCAAGGTCGGCTTGGTCCGGGACGCATTCATCATTGTATGCGTTTGATTGGTTTGGCTGAACGCGCTCTGGAATTGATGTGCCGACGGGCGAAAACGCGAGTTGCTTTCGGTAAAACTTTAGCCGAACACGGAACAATCAGAAATTGGATTGCCGAAGCCAGAATCGAGCTTGAACAAGCACGTCTGCTGGTTTTAAAAGCCGCCTGGAAAATGGACGCGGCGGGAAACAAAGCCGCGCGGAGCGAGATTGCGATGATAAAAGTAGTTGCTCCGAACGCGGCATTGAAAATTGTTGACCGCGCGATTCAAACATTTGGCGGCGCAGGCGTTTCACCGGATTTCCCGCTCGCCAAATATTGGGCGGAAGCGCGTGCTTTGAGAATCGCTGATGGACCCGATGAAGTTCATCTCGAATCAGTCGCCAAAAACGAGTTGAAAAAATATGAAAATTAGAACGGCAAATTTGGAAGATGCCGCCCCGATTGCCGCAATTTATAATTTTTACGTCGAAAGCTCGCATTCTACTTTTGAAACCGAAACGGTAAACGAATCGGAAATGCGGCGGCGCGTTTCCGAAATTCTCGAAAATTACCCGTTTCTCATTGGCGAAGAAAACGGCGAAATCATCGGTTACGCCTACGCCTCACGTTACAAAACTCGCGCGGGCTATCGGCATTCGGTTGAAGTTTCGGTTTACATCAAAAACGGAATCAACGGAAAAGGCATCGGCACGATTTTGTACGAAAATCTGTTTGCCGAGTTAAAAGCGAAACCGATTCACGCCATCGTTGCCGGAATCGCTTTGCCAAATGACGCCAGCATCCGTCTGCATGAGAAATTCGGTTTTGAAAAAGTCGCACATTTCCGCGAAATCGGTTTTAAACACAGGCGATGGATTGATGTCGGTTATTGGGAAAAAATACAAAAAAATCAGATCGCTAATTATTAAAATCAAATATCAAAACCCGCTTGATAAATCTTTAAACTGAAAATAATTGGATTTATTTAACTGTCGTTCAATTTGATTGAATATTTGTTCGTCTCGGTGAAAAACATATCAAAAAGATGTAAAAACTTGTTGACACTTCTTTCCGCAGTAAGGTAATTTGTTTTTGGCAACGAAAACCAGCCTCACGTTGTCCTGAATTTGTTCTTCAAAGCAAGCCAACAAATTTGATCTAGCAAAAACCACAAGGAGCAATAAATGTTCGGCAAGAAAAAAGGTGTCGCCGGATTGGACATCGGCTCTAGCTCTATTAAAGCCGTCGAGCTTGACGGCAAAATCGGGAGCTTGAGTTTAACCAGTCTCGGTTATGAAAATTTACCGCCCGAAACGATTGTTGACGGTCAGATTATGGAGCTGAATGCAGTTTCCGAAGCCATAACAGGCATTTTCAAAGACCATCAAATCAAATCCGACCGTGTTGTCACGGGCGTTAGCGGGCACTCGGTGATTTTAAAAAACATCGCCGTTCCGCCGATGAGCCGGGAAGAACTCGAAGAATCAATTGACTGGCATGCCGAAGAACATATTCCTTATGATCTGGCGGATGTCAGCCTCGATTTTCACGTCACGGGCGAAACGGCGGACGCAATTCAAGTTTTAATCGCCGCCTGCAAACGCGAGCGGATTGATAATTTGAAACAAGCCGTGCAGCTTGCCGGAAAACACCCCGTCGTAGTTGATGTTGACACTTTCGCGCTCCAAAATTGTTACGAAGTTAACTACGAGCCGAACGAAAACGAAACCGTTGTGCTCTTAAACATCGGCGCTTCGACGATGAACGTTAACATCGTGCGCGGCACGCGCTCGCTTTTCACGCGCGACATCACGACCGGCGGCAGCCAGTTTACCGACGTTTTGCAGCGCGGTCTCGGCATCAGCTTTCAGCAAGCCGAAGCCGTCAAGCGCGGAATACCGGCGCAAGGCGGCGAAACCGAAGAAAAATCAATCGAGCCGCTGATGGATAACGTGATGGAATTGATCGCGCTCGAAATTCAAAAAACTTTCGATTTCTACCGCGCCACATGCGAAGACGGCGGAACGGAAGTGGAAAAAATTCTGCTTTGCGGCGGCGGTTCAAAAATGACGAATCTCCCGAAAGAGCTTTCCGCCAAGCTCGAAGTTCCGGTCGAAATTCTCAATCCGTTTCAACGTATTCAAGTTGATACGCGCAAATTCGATCCCGATTATTTAAATGAAATTATGCCGGAAATGGCGGTTGCCGTCGGCTTGGCTTTGAGAGGAGTCGAACTCAGATGATCAGAATAAATCTTCTCGAATCAATTACGGATAAACCGACGAACCCGGCGGTTATCGTCGAAAAGAAAATCGCAAGCGCGGGAACAAGATTCGGGCTGCTCGCCGGAATCGTCGCGGGCTTGCTTGTTCTCGGCGTCGGTTTGGATTATATGACGGCTACGTCGGCAAAGGCTTCAGCCGAAGAAGAGCTTGCCAATCAGCAGGCGATTGCCAAACAAATGGAAGCGGTGATGAAAGAGCAGGACGATCTGAAAAAGAGAATCAAAGATATTGATGACCGCATCACCGCCATCAAAAATCTGCGCGCCAGCCAAGCCGGACCGAGCGCCGTGCTGGAAGCTCTCCGCGAGCGAATCATCAGTGCGCCGGGGCTGTTTCTCGAATCGGTCGAGCAAAAAGGCGATATGTTGACCATCAAAGGCAATTCGCCGGACGAATACGTCGTCACGAATTTCGGTCGAAGTCTCGAATTTTCGTCCGGTTTGTTCACGAATCTGAACATCGAAACGCAGCGCAAAGAAGTCGCAGCAACGCAAATTGCCGATAATTCAGGCGCTCCTGCTGCCGATAAAAAGCCGGAAACTATTAACTTCACGATTCGCTGCGCCTACACGCCGTCGAAAGCTGCAAAACCTTCCGACCTGCCGAACGGCGGCACCCCGCAAACAGCCAGCAGCAATGCCGCACCCGCAAATCCGCCGCAAACGGCAAAAAATTAAAAAGTCTGGCGAGTTTAGCAAGTCCAGCGAGTCTGGCAAGTCAAAAGAAATTCCAATCAAAATAAAATTCGAGTTGACCCGCGAGACTCACTCGACTCTCGACTCTCGACTTACAAAAGAATTATGGAAAAGTTGAAGAATTTAGCGATTCACTGGCAAATAGCCGTTCTGGTGACTCTCGCCGTGATGTTTTACGCCGCGTTTTGGTATATGGTGACCAGCCCGATTCGTGAGGAAACCACTCAAATCGAAGATCAGGCGAACGCCCTCAAGCAAAAGAACGAAGCGGCGCGTATTGCCACGCAGCGAATCGAAGAATTTCGCGCGCTCGCTCAGGCGAAAGACGCCGAGTATGAAGAATTAAAAGTCTTGCTGCCGGAAGAGCGCGAAATCACGAACGTTTTACAAGGTTTGCTGGACACGGCGCGCGGCAGTCGTTTGACGCTTCTGCGATTCTCGCCGAAAGATGATTCGCCCCAAGGCTTTATCACTTCAAAGCCGGTCGAAGTCGAAGTTTCCAGCACTTTCCAGAACTTGCGAGCCTTTTACGCGCAAATGGCGCGGCTGCCGCGAATCGTTTCGATCAGCGATTTCCGCATCACGCAGCGCCCGAAACAAGCCGGTGACAAAACTATTGATTCGCAATTTTTGCTCACGGCTTATTACGCCACGCCGGAAAGTGTTATGAAGCAGCAGCAGTTGACCGAAGCCGCCAAAGCCGGAGCGCCGGGCGCAGCCCCGCCGGCAAACGGAGCCGCGCCTCCCGCAGGAGCGGGCGCTGCAACCCCGCCTACTGTTGTCTCACCTTCAAACTCGATGAAGTAAAATCCGTAATTTCTCCCATTTATTATCAGCCGGTGCGCCGCAGCGCATTGATTTAAAGTTATGAGAAAAATCGCCATCATTCGTTCGTTAAATTTTGGACTAGCCTGCGCCGCCGTTGTGCTGGCAATCGGAGCGACAAATCCGGCGGGAGCGCAAGAGCGCGACCCGTTTCGCAAACCGGTAGTCGCCGCCCCGAAAAAAGCCGGGTCGAAAACGCCGGGAAGCCCCGTCAAGAAACCGGAAAAAGCAGCGCCGGCTGTTGTCGCCGCTCCGCCGATTCAGCAGCGCATTGAAAACTACAAAATCCTCAGAATGCGCGCCGCCGAACTCGGACTTCCGGCTCCGAAACCGACCGCCGTGCTGACCGTCAGCGAAGTCGAAGTGACCGGCGTTTTCCGAACGCCGCGCGGATATTCCGCAATGGTCGAAGCCGTGCCGATCAAACTTTCTTACACGATTTATCCCGGCGAAAAATTCTATGACGGCTATCTCGTCGCCATCGAAGACAATCGCCTTGTTTTCCGGCGCGAAACCCGAATGACCGATGGTAAAACGTTTACCGTGGCGGAAAATAAAGGTCTGAAAGTGCCGATGATAAACGATATGCTCGTTCCGCGCACCGAAACCGCCGAAAACAAGGAAGGCGCGCCCGCCACAGTTAATCCGACCGTCACGGTTCCCGCCGTTGCCGCTTCTGCAAACAATCAAGAACCCGTCTTAACCGCCGACAACAAAACGCGCGCGGAAACGGACGGAGCCGGATCTGCCGAAGCGGGTAAAAATCCCTCGACTGCCGGTAAACCGCCCGCGACCAAGCCCGTCCGCAAGGTGAGTCCGCGCAAATCGAAATAATTTCACCAAACTCTTTCGCACTTGAAAAATAAAAAAAATCCAAGCCTAAAGCCGCAATTTCTTTGGAGGCGTAAAATATGAGTCTGCTCAAATCCCTTAAAAACTTAATTAATCGCGCGACTTTTGCCGTCGCTGTCGTTGCCCTTGCCGCGGTTGCCGCGCACGCGCAGCAAACAACCGCCCCGCGACCGTCGCAAACTCCGCCGCCGCGAACGCAGCAACAGCTAAGCCCGCAAGGTCAGCAATACGGTCAGCCCGGATTCGTCGGCGAAGCGATCAATCTGAACGTTGTCAAAGCCGACATTAGAGATATTTTTAATCACATTACCGAGCAATACGGCGTGAACTTCGTCATTGACAAATCGGTCGGACAAGTTCCCGTAACCGTTAATTTGAGCGACGTTCCGTGGAACATTGCGCTTGACGCCATTTTGCGTGCGAACGGCTTGGGAGTTGATGTTCAAGGCTCGATTCTGCGCGTTGCCGACGCCAAATTGCTGGCTGACGAAACCGCAGTGCGCCGCCAAATCGAAGACGCGAGGCTTGATACCGAACAGCTTTACACCGAGATTATTCAACTCAATTACGCGCGTGCCTCCGGCACTTTAGGCGGAGCTGCCGGCGACACCGGCGGTTTCACCGGCGGCGCTACCAGTCAGGGCGTTTCCTCCAGCAGCGGCGGCGATGTCACCGGCGGAGGCGCCGATACCGGGATTATGCCGATTATCAAACGCCGACTTTCGCGGCGCGGCGGAATCGAAGTTGACGGACGCGGAAACCGCCTGATTGTCACGGATGTGAGAAGAAATATTGATTCGATTCGTCAGCTCGTCGCTTTTCTCGATCAGCCGGAGCCGCAAGTCGAAATCGAAGTCCGCATCGTTATCGCTCAGCGCAACTTCTTACGCGAAATCGGCGTGCAATTGGGCGCAAGCGTCAGAAATCCGTTTGACCGTGGAGGTATTATCTCGGGGCAAACAGGTATAGAGCCTAACAATCCGCCCACTGGAACTCTGGTTTTAACGACAGGCGCGTTCGGTACGGCGCAAATCACCGCCGCCCTGAATCTGGCGGAAACAAAAGGGCAAGCCAGAATCGTCGCCACGCCGCGCGTTACAGCGCTGAACAACCGCCCGGCGCAAATCGAATCGGGCAGTCAAATCCCGGTGACAACCATTCAGCCCAACGGAGGCGGCGAAGATCAATTGGCGGTCTTTACAACTACTTTCGTTTCCGTTCCGTTGCGTCTTTCCGTGACGCCGCAAATTACGGATGCCGGAACGGTTATTCTCCGCGTAGTTGCAGAAAACAATTCCGTGAACGCCGCGCTCTCCAATGGAGTGAGCGGAACACCGGGAATTGACACGCAGCGAATGCAAACCGAAGTCCTCGTACCGGATGGCGGAACGACTGTAGTCGGAGGCGTTTTGACCGACTCCGAAAACGAATCGAGAAGCCGAACGCCCGGTTTGGCTAGCATCCCGCTGCTCGGCAATTTGTTTAAAAACCGTCAAACGCAACGCAATACGGCTGAAATCCTGTTCTTTATCACGCCGCGCATTTATCGCCCGGATTTTCGCGGCAACCCGACCAACAGCGTCCTTGACCCGGACGGAAATCGCTCAAATACTGTTCTCCAACCCGTTCCTCTCGGCAATCCGCCGTCAAACACTTCAACCCCGCAGGTTCAGCCGCCGCAGGGTCAGCCGAATGTAATCGTTCCGCAACAGCAAACGACAACTACAACGATACCGCAGCCCCGGAATTAAACGGCTGATGGCTAAAGGATGAAAATAAGGAATTAATCCTTAGCTTTATCCTTTAGCCATCAGCCCTTGTTTTAATGTTTACCGATAATTTGCTCGAAATTCAGCCCGCCCGCGGTTGCTCATCCGTCAGAATGAGCGAATTGTGGGCGATTTTACATTCGGACGGGAGATGTTGGAGCCGCGATTTTCAAAAAAAGCTGATAAATGCTGAAGATTATATGTTGGAACGCAAATTGCCAAAGATGTTGATGATGCTCTGCGGCTCGCAACCTGATGAAACAAACACCGCAATGACAATGCTCAAAACCCGAAATCGGAAAACGAAACAAAGCGGTTTCAGCTTGATTGAAATGCTGATGGTGATCGTCATCGGCTTTATCTTAGCGACCGTTTCGATTTTCTATCTAGCCGGACACAAAAAGCTTTATAAAGCCGAAGACCAGGCGCTTCAAATAATTGACGTTTTACAGGACGCCAAGCAGCTCGCCTTAAACGAGCGGCAAACGATGCGCGTTGAAATCAACACCACCAAAAACGCGATTTTGATAATTGACGAAAACAAAGCCGGAGACAGCGACGACAAAATTATTAAACAGGTTACACTGGCTAATTCAAACGAAGCCACAGTCGGACCGCGACCGGCAAATATTTCCGCCGAGCCGGGCGAACCGCTGCCGGTTCCGCGTCCGACTTTTGCTCCAAGCTCCCACCCTTTGACTCAGGGCAATTCGGTCGCCGTATTGCGCTTTACCAGCACCGGTTTGGTTTTAAATGCCGGAACTAACAGCGTCGGAGCCGGTTCGACGATGACCGGAATGACGATTTACGTCTGGAAACCGCAAACAACTTCCCCGACAAACTCCGAGCTGACGCGCGGCATTACCGTTTTAGGCGCGAGCGGGACAATTCGAATGTGGAACTATACGCACGCCGTCGCCAGCCCGAGTTGGCAAAACCGTTGATCAACGAGGAAAACAAGTTATGAAACAGCACAACAGCCAGAGCGGGTTTTCATACATTGACGTGATGATCGCCATCACGATTTTAATGGTCGGAATTTTGGGCGCGACCGCCGCGATTTCGATGAGCGTGATGCGTTCGATGGAAACCGACAAAAGAGCGCTCGCCAAACAGTATGCTTACTCCACTCTCGAATCAATTTTTACCGCGCGCGATATGCGCCGCCCGCGCGCTCTGGAAGGCTGGTCGCAAATCGGCAACGTCGGGACAAATCCGGTTAACGGAGTTCATCAGGGATTATTTTTAACCGGCTGGACGCCGATTCGCCGCGATCCGGGTTTGGACGGCGTAATCGGCACGGCTGATGACGCCTGTGCCGGAACGGGCGGTTGCAGCAACTACGACGGGACGGTTAATAGCAGCCAAATCATCACCAACTTTGAGCGCAAAGTCGTAATTACAGATTTAACAACGCCGAACCGACCGTTCGAGACTCACGGAGTATTACGCCGTCAGGTGGATATTACGGTGCGTTACCGTGTCAACACACTTTGGCGCGAAGAAAAAGTCAGCACGATGATTGCCAGATTTGAATAAAGACCGAGAAGAAAAGGACAAATGAAAAAGCTGAATTCAAGAAAAAACGAAAGCGGTTTCTCGCTGATCGAATTGCTGGTTTCAATGGTAATTTTTCTGATCGTCACCGGAGCCATCTACGGTTTGCTGCAAGTCGGCAGATTAGACCGCAACCGCGCTTCGCGCCGCTCCGACGCATTGAAAAACGCGCGCGCCGCTCTGCATTTGATCGGGCGCGACGCGCTCAACTCCGGCTTGAGCTACACGCGCTTCGGGGCGAGCTTGCCTGACGATTTTCTCAGCAACAAGCTCGGCTTCACAACCGATACTGATACCGAGCGCGATAAGCTGACTTCGGTGATTCCGGGCAATCAAATTAACGCCAGCGATTTGCAAACCAGCAAGACCGACATGATCGGCTTCGTTTACCGGGATGTTGATTTCTTCCGCGGCAGTCCGATTTTTTTAAACAACGCTACTCTCGCATCGGCAACCGGAAATAGCGTTACGGTAACCACCGTCCAGGATATTTCTCGCGCCGGTAATCCCGCCGTCGGGACGCCTGCGGTTCTGCCAACCATTCCGAACATTCACGACCTGTTTTTGGTGGACGGAGGCGGGACGCGGGCAATTGTAATGGCGACGGATATTCCGACAAACAAATCAATCAAGTTTGCGCCGGGCGATCCGCTGGCTGTCAATCAAGCTCTTAACGGATCAACTCCGCAAACCGTCAGTTTGCTGCGCCGCTGCACCAGCCTCATCACGACAAATTGTATGGTTTACCCGAACGTTACTCTGAAGCGGATTTTTGTCGTTGTTTACAAAGTCAAATCCGACGGAACGCTCGTCAGAATTCTTTACGGCAACAACACCGGAGCCAACGCCTCCAATCAAATACAAGAACAGCCGATTGCTTACGGAATTAAAGATTTGCAGATTCGCTATACGACTTTTAACGGAATTTCATCCGACGATCCGACTGTTTATGGGACAAACCCTATATTTGAAAGGCGCAACGACATTCGACAGGTGACAATCAGTTTAACCGCGCAGGAGGGAATTGACGAAGCGACCGGCAAACCGATTTACATCACCCTCGACGGAACGTTCAGCACCAGAAACCTCGAATACGACGCCGGATAAACAAGGAATTTTTAATCTCTCACCAAGCGAAAGAAGCTTTTGCAGAAAAACAGGAGACAAAGAGAAATGAACGGCAAAATTGTGAAAACAAACGAACGCGGTTCGGCGACTGTGATTGCGTTATTAGTCCTCGCGCTGTTGTTGGTTTTCGTCGCCCTGGCGGTTTCGCGGACGACGAACGAGACGCTCGCCACCTCGAACGACACTTCGGAAACTCGCACGTTCACGGCAGCAGAGGCGAGTCTGGAAAATATGACGCAGCAATTTGACGCTATTTTCGATTTTCAGCTTTCGCCGGCTTCTACCGACATCACCAATATTAAAAATTCCGCTCCGCCGAATTTTACCGGCTACAATTTTACAAATGACGTTGTTCAAACCCAAACCTCGCAACAAGTCGTAATTACGGGCGGACTTCTGCAAGGTTTATACGCGACGCGCGACGCCTGGAAATTAACTACTATAACGACCGACAAATCGAACGGCGTCGAAGTCGAGCTGGACAGAACATTTTTCAACGACCGCGTGCCGATTTTTCAATTCGGTATTTTTTATGACGACGACCTCGAATTCCACCCCGGACCGCGTTTCGATTTTGGTGGTCGCGTTCACTCGAACGGCAATTTGTTTCTCGCCGCCGGAACCGGATTGTATTTTTCATCGAGAGTCTCGGCGCACAGAGAAATATTAACTGATGTCGGACGCAACGGGCGAAATGCTTTAAGTCAATGGGGCGAAAACGTTTGGATACGAGACGGCTCCGGCACTTATCAACAGTTAAAAGCAAATATGGGCAGCGCGCTCAAAACCGGCGGCACGGGCGGTAATCTTTTTTTTGACAACGCGGATATGCCCGCTGTTTCGCGCAATCCGAATTGGAGCATTCCCAACGGTTTGTTTGACGGCAACTTAATGGCGCTGCAAAAAGACTTAAAGCTGCCGATGAAACTGACGAGACCGGACGTGGATTACATCGAACTGATTAAACGCGGCAAGTTGATCGGCGATTTGTGGAACAACGGAACCGGAACAGCCGCTTTGCCTTCGATTGTTCCCGTTAACAGTACGCCGACCGGAGGCTTGGATAACGAAATTTTTGCACTAAGCCGTTACGCCAACAAAGCGGGCATCCGCGTCAGTCTCTCTGACAGCAAAGCCAAACTTCCCGGCTGCGTCACAAGCACCGGCAGCGCCGTAACTACGATATGCGGAATCAGACTCGACGGCGACGATAGCGGAGACGGCTCCGAGCCGGGCAGCGGCGAAGCGCGCGGTTATCAACCCAGACCGATGACCGGCTATCAGGCGACTCGTTTAAACGGCGAGAGATTTCGTATTCCCGGGCGTGAAGTTTGGATAAAAGTCGAGCTGGTTTCGTTTGATCAGGCGACCAAATTGCCGGTCACGGCTGATGTTACGGCAGATATTTTGAGCCTCGGCGTGACCGAACCTGCGCCGCGCATTTTTGAAGGTACGACCAAAAGGTTCGAGATTCAAAATCCCTCGAATTATTACAGTTCGGGCACTGACACTCGTTCGATCATTCAGTTGCAGCGTTTTGTGATGTCGGGCGAGGTCATTAACTCATCGAGCAACTGGCTAAGCGACCGAACTTGGAACGTTACGCCTTATAACTTTGTCATCACCAACCAGCAAACGATACCGACACCAACGCCGAACCCGACTCCGACTCCGAATCCAAATCCCAATGCCGTTCCGGGGTTGGACACGGGATTTGCCGACCATAAAGATCATAAAAAGCTTACCTACATTGATAACAACACGAAATATGAATGGATTGTGCCATTTCCCATCGAAATGTTCGACACACGCGAGGGGGTTTTTAACGATGACGTTGACCCGACGGGCGGCACGGCGAACAAAGTAACGCGCAACGGCGTGATGAGCATAGTCGAAATCAACGTCGCTAATTTAAGAAAATTTTTAAGGGGCGATTTCAATTCCGGTATGCCGACCGGAACTAAATATTACGGCGACACCAGTCACGTTTTACGTTCCACGGACGTGCCGGAGTCAAACGGCTGGGTGTTGTACATCTCCGACCGTCGCGGCGACCGCGATTTTGACGGCGAGTATGATATGGAGGACATTTACGGTCCGTGCGATAACACCGAGCAGCCCGGCGAAGACCTCGATGGTAAAGCTAACGACCTCGAAAGGGATTTTAAGACCACTGCCAACCCTCAAGGCGAAGCTCCGTTGTGCTCGGAAACGGACGATGCGGATATGTCAGCCGTCGTTGACCACAGCTATTTTCGGCGCGCCATTCGCCTCGTTAATGGTGAAACCCTGCCCGGCAATTACATCGCCAATTCTTTCGATACAACCGGATTTACGGTCGCTTCGGAAAACGCGATTTACGTGCAGGGAAATTACAACGCGACCGGAGTCCTCAGCTATGGAACACCGACGCCGGCGGACGATTATCTGCCGCAGGACACCTCCTTGCACGTCCCGGCGTCTGTTATCGGCGACGCGGTAATAATTCTTTCAAACAACTGGAAAGACGCGCGCAGCTTCCGTTACCCGTTTGCTCTCGGCAACCGCCCGGCGACCGAAACAACTATCCGTTTCGCAATGATTTCCGGCGACGCGAAAAGCAGTTATGAAAACACGCCGAATCAGGGCGGCGGCGACCCGCGTCTGGCAGGCGGCGTCCACAACTTCAAGCGATTTCTGGAAAACTGGGGTGGCGATTACCTGAACTACTCAGGCTCGCTCATCAATTTGTACAATGCCAGAAACAACAACGGCGCTTTTAAATGCTGCAACAAGGTTTATTCGCCGCCTAATCGAAACTGGACGTTCGACACATCGTTCCTCTCGCCCGAACGCCTGCCGCCCGGAACTCCGTTTTTCCAGGTTCTTCAACTAACCGGATTCCAGAGAATAAACAATTAAACTCGGGAAAAAGCAATAAAAAAGCGTTTGATATTGAATTCAATATCAAACGCTTTTTTATTGCTTTTTCCCGAGTTTAATTGTTTATTCTCTGGAATCCGGTTAGT
>DASVTY010000105.1:0-27216 GCA_036387315.1 Pyrinomonadaceae bacterium | reverse complement strand
AAACCGCATTCATGGCTGGCATTTAATTTGATTGACGGTTTGATTCGAATGCTGTTTTTCATCACGATGATTTTCAGTTTTTCGTACTTGAAAGACATCAGGCGGGTTTTTGAATATCACGGAGCGGAACACAAAACCGTCTTCGCGTGGGAAAACGGCTTGGCGCTGACAGTCAAAAATGCAAAAACGCAAAAACGCCAGCATCCGCGCTGCGGCACGTCGTTTTTGATGGTCGTAATGCTCGTCGCCATCGTTTTGTTTTCGGCGATTAATTTCGACGCAATGATTTTGAACTTGCTGGTCAGAATCTTATTACTGCCGGTCGTCGCGGGGCTTTCGTATGAAATTATCCGCTTCGCGGCGAAAAAAGAAACCAGTTTTATTTTCAAATTTATGACGCTTCCGGGCTTGTGGCTGCAAAACATTACGACGCAGGAACCGGACGAAGAACAGCTCGAAGTTGCGCTCGAAGCCTTGAACGAATCGCTCAAGCTCGAACCGCAGACGGCTTGAAAGAAAGTTTTATGTTAGATCAATTAGAACAGATTGAGAAAAATTACGAAGAATTAACCGCGCAGATTTCCTCGCCCGAAATCACAGACGATATGTCAACGTACGCGAAAACGATGAAACAGCATCGCGCTCTGGGCGAAATCGTCGAAAAATTCCGCGAGGTGAGAAAGCTGCAAGCGGATTTGGACGGCGCGCGCGAATTGGCGGAAATGGCTGACGATGACGAAATGCGCGAAATGGCGAATCTCGAAATCGCTGAAATTGAAGAAAAACTGCCGAAAGCCGAAGAAGAATTAAAGGTTTTGCTGCTCCCGAAAGACCCGAACGACGAGAAAAACGTGATTCTCGAAATTCGCGCCGGGACGGGCGGCGACGAAGCCACGCTTTTTGCGGCGGAAGTTCTCAGAATGTACGCGCGTTACGCCGAACGCCAGCGCTGGAAATTCGAGATTCTGGAAATGACCGAAACCGGCGTCGGCGGAATGAAAGACGCTGTAGTCGTTATCGAAGGCGACCACGTTTATTCAAAAATGCGTTACGAATCAGGCGTCCATCGCGTTCAGCGCGTTCCGGCGACCGAAACGCAGGGGCGAGTTCACACTTCGGCAATTACAGTCGCCGTTTTGCCCGAAGCCGAAGAAGTTGATATTAAAATTAACCAAAACGATTTGCGGATTGACACATTTTGCTCATCGGGTCCCGGCGGTCAATCGGTAAATACGACGTATTCCGCAGTTCGCATCACGCATATGCCGAGCGGGCTGGTCGTTTCGATGCAGGACGAAAAATCGCAGATCAAGAACCGCGAAAAAGCGATGCGCGTTTTGCGTTCGCGCTTGCAGGAAATGGAAGAGCAAAAGCAGCACGATGCAATGGCGTCGGAGCGCAAATCAATGGTCGGCAGCGGTGATCGTTCCGAGAAAATCCGCACTTATAATTTTAAAGAAAATCGCGTTTCCGACCACCGTATCGGTTTGACTTTGCACCAGCTTGATTTGGTAATGGAAGGCGCTTTGGACGAAATCATTAATGCTGTCGTCGCGCATTTCCAAACCGAAAAACTGCAAGCGCAAGCCGAAGCAGCCGCTGTCGCGTAAATTGTTAAGCAGCGATTGAGAATTGTTGCAGTTCAGAATTTGTCAAAAACAACTTTGGCGGCAGTTGCTCCCATTCCTATGGCGCTGCTAATGGTTGGCGCAATCGGATTTGCAACATCGCCGACTGCAAAAACGTTCTCCAGATTCGTTTCGCAGCGGCTGTTTATTTTTATGTAATTGTCGTTAGCAAGCTCGATTTGCCCGCGAAAAAGCTCTGTGTTCGGCTCGACTCCGATGCGAATCACGATTGCCTCGACCGCAATTTGAAAAGCTTCGCCGCCTCGATTTTGCAATTCGATTTTTTCAACCGCTTCGCCGCCGAGAATTTTATTTACGCGAGTTTCGGTTAAGGTTTCGATTTTCGTATTTTCTTTGATTTTGTCTAAAAATTCCGTCCGGGCGCGAAACTCGCCGCTGCGATGAATGAGATAGACTTTCGCCGCCCGTTCAGCCAAAATCAAAGCGTTTTCCGCCGCTGCGTCGCCGCCGCCGACAACGCAAACCGTTTTCCCTTCCGTCAGAAAAGCGTCGCGTTTTCCAGATTCCAAAATTCCGCGCCCGCGAAATTCGGTTTCGCCGGCAACGTTCAATGTCCGGCGGCGAACGCCTGTTGCTAAAACCAGAGCGCGAGCCGACAGGCTTTCGCCGCCCGCAAGAGAAACCGTTTTCGCCGATAAATCAACCGAATCAATGTTCACATTGAGCCGCAATTGAAAATTTCGTCGCTCGATTTGCTCGGCGATACGGTCGCGCAGCTCGCGCCCGTTTTGCGCTCGCGGAGCACCGAGATGATTTTCAATCGGATTAAAAACTCGCAAAAGCTGTCCGCCGATCTCAGGCTCGCGCTCCAAAACCAAAGTTTCCAACCCAAGTTCGTCGCACCACAACGCGGCTGACAATCCGGCTGCGCCCGCGCCCAAAACAATTACATCATGCATAAATACGAATTACCGATTGCTCGTGATGCAAATCAAAAGTAAAACTTGAGAAATCAAATTCGTCTTTGCGCTTTTTGCGTAAAAACTATGCGCTCTTTGCGGTTTAATCCTGATAAAGACTTAACCGCAAAGGACGCAAAGCTGATCGCAAAGAGCACATAGTTTTTTTATTTCCGGTTCGCATTCATTAAAAACCGATTTGCGTTTTATCGCTGATGATATTCCGGTCGGCAAAACTGCGTCGGTTCTTCGCCCATTCGGAAATTTTTCGCTCTGGTCGTCGGACACGAAGAGGCGGCGATAAAGCCGGTTTTCGAGCAAATCTGCAAAAGAATTGTGTTTGAACGTTGCGTCGCCGGAGGCGGCTGTTCGTCGTACTGCGGCGAATTGTTTTGCCTGCGAACGGGTGTTGACCGCGGCAAGGTCGGCTGGGGATAAATCATTTCCGGCGGGGCGGTTTCAAACGGCGTGGGCGATTCGAGCGGAGTCGGAAAAGTTTCCGGCTCGTCAATCAAAATAGTTTCGTCCGTATCGGAAAGACTTGCACGATTCGGCACGGTTCCGGTGATGAATAATTCCGTCCTCCGATTTTCAGCCGCGACGCCGGTTTGAGCAGGCTCCGAATTTACAGAATTTTCCGTCGGATTTGAATCCGGCGTCGGCGAAGGCTCGACTGAAACGGAATTTTCGATTGCGGCAGTGACAACTTTTCCGGTTGTAATGTCAATCTCGGCTCGCTCGATTCCGGCGGGCATCGCCCAATCACCGTTCCATTCCGGGTGAGCGTCGAGCGCGGCGCGCATAAAATCAGCCCAAATCGGCATCGCCGAATCCGAGCCTTTCATACCCAGATCGTCGCCGTCGTCAAACCCGACGTAAACCGCGCAGACGAGTTCGGGCGTAAAACCGACAAACCAGCCGTCGCGCGAAGTTCCGGTTTTTCCGGCAATACCGACTTTGTTTGTGACGTTTCTAAAACCCCAAGCGCGCAGCTCGGCGGCGGTTCCCCGGTTGACGACATCTTTCATCATATCAACCATTATGTACCCGACATCCGGGCGCAAAACGTCCGTTTTTTGCGGTGAAGGCGCGGCAACCGTCGTCCCGTCGCCGGTCGTCACGCGGGCGATTGTGTTCGGCGCGGCGCGCTGTCCGAGATTGGCGAACGCCGTGTAAGCCGAAGCCATTTGCAAAGGCGTCGCTTCCGCCGTTCCGAGCGCCATCGAAGGATATGCTTTCGGCACTTTCGGCAGACCGGCTTTCGCCGCCAGATTCATCACTTTGCCGACGTTTAATTCCATCGCCAAATCAACCGTGATCGTGTTTTTGCTTTTGACGAGCGCATCGCGCACCGTCACGGGTTTGTTCGAGAAAAAATCGCCGTAATTATTCGGTTTGTAAGTTTCGCTGCCGTAGGTGAAAATTTTCGGCTCGTCTTTAAAAACCGTTGCGGCGGTGACAACGCGCGGCGTCGGATCGTAAGCCGTATTGATGGCGGTCGCATAAACAAACGGTTTGAAAACAGAACCGGGTTGACGCTGAGCGTCGGTCGCGCGGTTAAATTGGTTTTGCAGATAATCGCGCCCGCCGATCATCGCCACGACTTCGCCGGTTTTCGGTCGGATTGCAACCAGCGCGGCGTTTAAACCGGCTTTGTTTTTAAAGGCTTTGTCGAGCCGGTCGAGCCGTTTGGACACGGCTTCGTGCGCCGCTTTTTGCAATTCCAAATCGAGCGTCGTGTAAACGCGCAAGTGCTGAACGGCTTCCGGGTCGGCGACGACGTTTCCAAGCTGTGATTGCGCGAACTCGGTAAAATACGGCGTATCGGTTAATTCTTCGCGTTTTTGCGGCGGGTTTAAAGTCAAAGGCAAGGCTTTCGCCGCGTCCGCTTCGGCGCGTGAAACGACGCCCGCTTCAACCATCGAATCCAAAACCTGATTGCGGCGTTCTTTAACTTTGTCTGGATTTTTATACGGATTGTAACGATTCGGGCTGCGGATAATTCCGGCTAAAAACGCCGATTCTGACAAATTCAAAGCCGTTACGTCTTTGCCGAAATAAGCGTTGGCGGCTTCGCCGACGCCGTTAATGGAAAATCCCGCTTGCTGCCCCAAATAAATTTGATTGGCGTACAGTTCGAAAATTTTTTCTTTCGGCAATCTCGTTTCCAAAATCACCGACATTAACGCTTCCTGCGCTTTCCGCGTGGGGCTTTTTTCCGGCGAAAGAAACAAATTTTTAACCAATTGCTGCGTGATTGACGAGCCGCCTTGATTGGCAAGCGGAGAATTCTCGGCTTCCCTGTCAACGCGCCTCCAAAGCGCTCGCAAAATGCCTCGCACATTGATGCCGTAATGCTCAAAAAACGCCCGGTCTTCGGTCGTCGTAACCGCTTTGATAAGGATTGTCGGCAAATCGTTAAAAGCGATGGTTTTTCGTCTTTCGCGATCTTCGCCCAGTATGGATGAAAGCAAACGCGGTTCGAGCTGCGCGGATTTTAATTTTTCCTGCGTTGTCAGGTTTTCGATTTGCGCGACGGTTTTTCCGTCTTTTGAAAAACGCACTCTGACGGGCGCAAAAGCCTGCTTTCCGTCAATGCCCGAATCTTCGCCCGGTTCGATTTCGAGCGCGTTGTTTGCCAATCGAAATCGCCCGCGATTTTCGCTAGCCGCCTGAGATTTATCAACATAATTGGCGCTTTTTAAATAAGCCGTCAACTCGTTCGGGTTGAGACTTTCTCCGTCGCGCAGGGTTTTCGGAGCGGCGTAGATTCCGGCGGAGCGGGTAAAAACTTCGCCATTTAGAAGTCGATCAACGCGCTCGGAATATTCCATCCAAAAATATGCGAGCGTCAAAATTGTGCCGACCGCGAGAACGATAACCGGAACATAAAATCCGGGGTGCGTCAGAAAATTTCTGATTTTGCGCCCCGCACGTTTCCAGCGCGGCTCGTCCGGCTGAATGAATTTTACGGCGCGCCGCTGATTTGAGCGGCTCGAAGAACGAGTTCTGCTTGTTTTAGTCGGCGGTTGAACCGGAATGCGTGTTGCCATTCGAGATATTTAACTTTTTATTTTTACTTCCATAGCGGAATAAACCGCTTGAAAAACTTATAAACCTTTGTTTTGCGAGTGTCTAGCCGAAATTTGACAGCCGCTTGATGTAAATTGAGATTTAAAATTGCAATGTTAAATCCTCAATTCAATTCCGACTTCTTTTGATGCGTCGTTCTCGATTAACCGTTCGATTTTTTACGTATGACAAAACAGGGTTGTCTGTTACAAGAAAAGTTGCGGAAATTGATAGAATTGGCTCGATGAAAGTTCTTGTCACGGGCGGCAGCGGTTTTTTGGGAACTCACGTTCGGCGTTTTTTCGGCGCGGACGATTTTTCGCGGCGTTCGGGTTTTGACGTTTTAAATCTCAACGACGCGCAGGCGGTTTCCGAATACGATGTCGTCATTCATCTCGCCGCGTATCTCGACAAATCGCCGGAAGCCGCAGAGCAATGTTTTCTCGTCAATGTCGAAGGAACGGTTAATTTGCTGCGCGCAATGTCGCCGAATTCGGTATTTATTTTCGCTTCGACCAAAGACGTTTACGGGCATTTCGCCGATGATTACGCGGAAGTGCCGGAAGGCTGTCGAACCGATTTTCACGGGCAAAACGCGCTCGAATGGTCAAAGCTGATTGCCGAAAAATACGTCGAGTTTTATGCCAACGAACGAAATTTCCGTTCGTGCGTTTTCCGGCTTTCGACCGTTTACGCGCCTTTAAGCGAAGGCAACGAGCCGAACTTCGTCGCATTTTACGCCGAAGCCATCAAATTCGGCGTTCCGGTTCGTTTGCCGCTTGCGGGCGAACCGATTCGGGACATTTTGAGCGTCGAAGATTTCGCTCGCGCGTGCCGCGCTTTTGTTGATTCGGAAATCGTTCACGGTTTTTACAATCTCGGCGGCGGGCGCGAAAACGCTTTGTCATTGCGCGAGCTTTTGGCGAAATTCGAGGAGATAATGGGCGCGCAAGCCGTGATTTCAGGCGAATCTTTGCCCGCGCCGGTTCCGCTCAATTACGTTACGGATTTGACGAAAATCAAAAACGAACTAAATTGGCAGCCCGCAGTTTCGCTCGAAGACGGTTTGAGAACTCTGTTGTGAAAATCGAAGAAATAAAACGGGTCGTCGTTCGCGGCACAAACTGGGTCGGCGACGCCGCAATGTCGGTTCCGGCTTTGCGCGAATTGCGCCGCGTTTTGCCCGTCGCTCACATCACGCTTTGCACTCGAAAAAATCTCATCGGGCTTTTTGAAGACGCAGATTTTCTCGACGACGTTTTGATTTACGAACGCGAAAAAAACGCTTTTCAAACCGTTCGCCGCAATGCGCAAAATTGGCGCGAGCGAGAATTTGATTTAGCCGTTTTGTTGCCCAATTCTTTTGAATCGGCGCTCGCGGCTAAGCTCGGCAAAGTTAAAAACCGAATCGGTTACAAAACCGACAATCGCGGCTTTCTGCTAACGCACGCTTTAAACCTTCCCGAATGGAAAAGCGAGCGTCACGAAGTTTTTTATTATCTGAATATTGTCGCCGAACTCGAAAAACAGCTTTCGGGCAAAACCGATGTTTTCGAGCGCGCGCCGGACATTTCTCTCGTCGTTTCGGAACAAAGAAAATCGGCGGCGCGTCGTTTTTTGCTGGAAAACGGTGCTGATTTCAATCGAAAAATCATCGCGCTTTGCCCCGGTTCGACTAACAGCCGCGCCAAACGCTGGGGCGCGGAAAAATACGCCGCGCTTGCAGATTTGCTTACCGAGACGGCAAACGTCGTTTTAGTCGGCGCGCCCGACGAGTTGGAAGTTTCAGCAGAAGTCGTCAAAAACGCGAAATCAAAATTAATTTTGTTGACCGGAAAAACAACTTTGTCCGAATTGACGGCGATTTTGAGTTTGGCGGATTTGCTCGTTACAAATGACACCGGACCGGCGCACATCGCTCCGGCTGTCGGAACAAAAACCGTCGTCATTTTCGGTCCGACGATTCCCGCGACAACTCGCCCGTTTTCGGATTTAGCGGAAATCGTCCGCAAACCGCCAGCCTGCGCGCCTTGTATGCTGCGCGATTGCCCGATTGACCATCGCTGTATGACCGCAATTACGCCGGAAGAAGTCTTTCGGCAAATTAAGAAATAGAAATATTGACAAAAAAGTTAAAGAGTAAAGTTACGGTAAAGAAAGCGGAGAACTATCAACTATACACTCTGAACTATCAACTGATTTGCAGGAAATAACTGCAAATCAGTTGATAGTTTATAGTTGACAGTTTATAGTTTGCTCACTTTCGGTTTTAATCTTTTTTTCAATACAATTAGAATTTCTTCATTCTTAATTTTTACTTTTCAATTCTCCCAAAATCGTCTTCGAGACGAATGATGTCGTCTTCGCCAAGATAATCGCCGCGCTGGATTTCTATGAAAATTAAATCTTCGGTTTCGGACGGATTTTCGACGCGGTGAGCGTCTCCGATTTTTATATCAATCGTCTTGTCGGTTTCGACAATAATCGTTTCGTCGTTGAGCGTAACCTTTGCCGTTCCCGCAACGACGAACCAATGTTCGTTGCGGTGACGGTGTTTTTGGTAGCTTAAACGCTTGCCCGGCAGGACTTCGATGCGTTTGACTTTGTAGCCCGCGCCTTCGTCCAAAACGGTGAAGCTACCCCACGGGCGGCGGTCAAATTTCGGTGAATTATCAACTTGTTCTTTGTTCATTTTTTTAAAGCTAGCATTTCAAACCGTTTTTCGGTTAAAATTTGTTTGCCGACATTGTTCGCAATCGTTAGATTGCGATTATAAGCCTCAAGTTAAAGTTTCTTTTTGTTCGATTGTCAACAGGATGTCATACGAAAACTCGCATTATTCTGCTTTAAAGTCGCTGGATGAAAAGGCTCGAAAATTAGCTATCGGGCGAATTTGCGCGCTTTTTCTGCTGATGGCGGCAGGCTGGTTTTGGAACGGCGAAGCATTCCCAAATTCTTTAAACGAATTTACGCACCCGCCGCTGCTGATTTTCATCGTGGCTTTGTTGCTCGCGGCAGGATTTTGGGCATCGCTCTGTTTGTGGAAAGTCGAATCAAAAACCAATTTATTAGCGCAGCTTACCGCTCAGTTTATTACCGACACGGTTTTAATTACGTGGCTCGTTTGGACGACCGGAGACGTTAAATCGCCGTATATTACGCTTTACACGGTTCTCATCTGTTTGACGAGCATCTTTTTCAACGCTCGCGGAACGATGTTGACGGCAGTTAGCTGCACGCTGATTTTCACGGCGACTTCGACCGCCGTTATTTACGAATTTATCCCGCGTTTGTCTGAAGTCGGCGCGGCGTCGTTAACAATGCGTCGCGCATGGCAAATCGTCGGTTTTCACGATGCGGCGTTTCTTTTTGTCGGCTTGCTCGCCGCGCAGTTAGCGCAGCGCCACACTCATTCAAACGTCCGACTGCTCGAAACCGAGCAAAATCTGGCGAATTTGCAGCGTCTGCACGAACGAATCGTCCAGTCAATTCGTTCGGGTTTAGTGACGACCGATCTCGAAGGCAGAATTTATCTCTTTAATTCGGCGGCGGAAGAAATCACCGGCTATAAATCCGAAGAAGTGCGCGGCTGGAAAATTTTCGATTTGCTCGGAAATATCGAACAGCCGATTGCCGTCGCCTTGGAATCAGTGGAAAAAGGCGAGCAGCCGCCGCGTTTTGAAGCGGATTTCAGCACGCCGGATGGGTTCGGAATCAGGCTCGGCTACGGCATCTCTCCGCTTTTCTCCGAATCGGGCGAAACTACGGGTTTGATTTTAACTTTTCAGGATTTAACCGATATGCGCGCGATGGAAGAAAGCATCCGGCGCAAAGACCGGCTCGCAGCCGTCGGTCGCGTCGCCGCCGGACTCGCGCACGAAATCCGCAATCCTTTGGGCGCGATGCGCGGCGCGATTCAGGTTTTAAAACCGGCGATGCAGGAAAATTCTTCGCAAGCTCAATTGATGGACATCGTAATGCGCGAATCCGACCGTTTGAACACGATTATCACCAATTTTTTGACTTACGCGCGCCCGAAAAAAGGCGAGATTACCGAAACGGACGTTTGCGAAACATTGCGCGAGTCAATTACTTTGCTCCGACACAGCCCGGATTTGCGTTCGGTACACAATTTAATCGAAGATTTGCCGGACGAATCGGTTTTAGCCACGGCGGACGCCGCCGGTCTCAAACAAGTTTTCTGGAATCTGGCGCGCAACGCCGTGCAGGCGATGCCAGACGGCGGCGAATTGGCGATTAAGCTGAAGTGTTTGAATAACAACCGCCTGCAAATTCTTTTCAGCGACACGGGCTGCGGAATGCCCGCCGCGCAGGTCGAGCGCCTGTTTGAGCCGTTTTCGCAATCAACTACCGGCGGAACCGGCTTAGGATTATCAATCGTTTATCAAATCATCCGTGACCACAACGGCACAATCAACGTTCGCAGTCAGGAACATAAAGGCACGACAATTACTGTTGAATTGCCGATTGAAGCCAAAGCGAACTCGGCGCAGCAAACGGAGAAACAGGCGCACCAGACATTTAAACTTCCCCCGGTTCCGCTTGACGGGGTAAAAGTTTTCGACGATACGAAAGTCATCTCTGATTCGACTGCAAAAAATTATATATAAGATGCGAACCGAATTCGCATTTAAAGCAAGTTTTCTCTCTGTGTTTCCTCTATGTCTTCTCAGTGTTCTCTGCGGTGACGAAAAGATTTAACACAGAGATCACGGAGAAGACACAAAAAACACAGAGAAAAATCAATTCAAATTCTTTATCAATGGCAAACTTACTCATTGTTGACGACGAACAAAGCTACCGGCAGCTTCTCTCCCTCGTTTTTCAAGGCGAAGGTCACAGCGTGCGAACCGCGCGCGACGGGCGCGAGGGCGTGCGGATGCTCGCCGAAGAGCAGACCGATTTAATTATCTCGGACGTAAAAATGCCGGATATGGACGGCATCGCGCTTCTGCGCGCGGCGCACGAAACCGCGCCGGACATCGGTTTTGTTTTGATGACCGCATTCGCCAACGTCGAAACTGCGCGTGAGGCTTTTAAACTGGGCGCGGACGATTTTGTGCAGAAACCGTTCGACGTTGACGAATTAAAGCTCATAGTCAAAAAGACTTTGGAAAAACAATCGCTCGTCCGCGAAAACCACGCGTTTCGCCGCGCGCAGCGTGACCGCGGAAATCTGTCGAACATTATCGGGCGTTCGGACAAAATGCAGGCGGTTTTCCAGATGATTGAAACCGTCGCCGAAGTCCAGTCAACCATTTTAATTACGGGCGAAAGCGGTACGGGTAAAGAATTGGTCGCTCGCGCGATTCACGATTGCAGCCCGCGCGCCGAAAAACCTTTTATCTCGATCAATTGCGGCGCGTTTACCGAAACTCTGCTCGAATCCGAGCTTTTCGGCTACGTCAAAGGCGCTTTTACAGGCGCGACGGCAAATCGCAAAGGCTTGTTTGAAGCCGCCAACAAAGGCACGATTTTTCTCGATGAAATCGGCGAGATGTCGCCGACGATGCAGGTCAAATTATTGCGCGTCTTACAGGAAAAACGTGTGCGCCCGGTCGGCGCGCACGAAGAAACTCTGTTCGACACGCGTGTCATTGCAGCGACCAACCGAGATTTGGGAGCGATGACCAAAGACGGCAGCTTCCGCGAAGATTTATTTTACCGAATCTCGGTGATTCCGATTCACCTGCCGCCGCTCAGAGAAAGGCGCGAAGACATCCGCGATCTGGCGAATCATTTCGTCGGCAAATTCTGCCAGCAAACCGGGCGCAATTGCGGCATTTCGGAGCGCGCGATGCAGCTTCTGGAAAACTATGCCTGGCACGGCAACGTCCGCGAGCTTGAACACACCATCGAACGCGCCGTTGCGCTCGAACGCACGCCCGAAATTCAGCCCGAACGACTTCCCGACCACGTTACAAACTATAGCCCGGCGCGCATCAGCTCGGAATTTACGCTGCCCGACGACGGAATTGATTTGACCGTTCACCTCGACCAGCTTGAAAAAACCTACGTTCTCGAATCGCTCCGGCTCACCGGCGGCAATCAAACAAAAGCCGCCGAGCTGCTCAAAATGAGCGTTCGCTCGCTGCGTCATCTTCTCGACAAACACAACATCCGCACCGTTTCAGCGCAAATGCGAATGCAATGAATTTAAAACGAATTTAAACCGGCATTAAAAGAGAAGTAAAAAAAGAGGCTTTAGTCGAGCCTCTTTTTTTAAATTGCCAGAGCATTTTTGAGACTCTGTAAGAACTCTTTATCACTTAAAAGGTTTTCTTTGATTTGTTCGGGCAGAGCGTTTTCGCTTTCAACTACAGACCGCAAAGCGCGATTAATTAAGGTTTGACAGCCTTCGCCGCTGCCTTCTGCTTCCTGTTTGAAGTGTTCGATTATACCCGCGTCTAAATAATCGTAATGCGGCTTTTGCAATCGCGCAAAGAAACGTTTTTCGGGATTTTGTCTAAAAATTTCGGGCGCGTGATGCGTCTTAATCCTGCGGCTTGCGCTTCTGGAGAAATTTCCAGATATTTATAATCTTTTTCTGTTTTTTTCATATTCCTTTTCATCCATCGCCCAATTCCGATTGATATTTTCACGCAAAATGCGGAACAAATAAAAGCCGTCAGTTCATTTTTTTACGAGAAGAAATTTAAAGAAGATTTTACTTGTAATTTTAAAAAGATTTGGTACTATCCACACGCCGAATCTAAGTTCTATCGGCTCTCAATCTTCAACTTTAGAATCACAAAGGAAAAACTCTATATGTCAGAAACAATTCAGCGAACAGTCGTAAAATTTACCCTAGTCAGGATTTTTGCTTTCGTTTTATTAGTGTGTTTCAGCACTAACAGCGTTTTGGCTGTAGTTTGCCCATGCACTTCAGCTCTTTTCCCATCGCTTCCTACTGATTATCCGGTAGGAAGTGGACCTCAAAGAATAGAAACTGGGGACTTTAACAGCGACGGAAAATTAGATTTAATAACTGCTAATTATGATACAAACAGTGTCTCTCTCATTCTTGGAACGGGGACTGGAGGATTTGGTTCTCCGACTAATTTTGCTTTAGGCGGAACGAACCCGCAAGCCATCGTAGTTGCAGATTTCGATCAAGACGGGAAATCTGACTTTGCCACATCCAACAATAATTCTGATAGCATTTCAGTCGGCTATAATACCAGCAACAATGGAGTCCCTGGTTTTTACATCGTGACTTTTTCCACGCGGGACTCAAGTACTCCAAATACTCCAGCTAGTCCTAGGCGATTAACCACAGGCAACTTTGTTGATTCTGCCGGAGGTCCTGATATAGCCACATGTAATGGACAAGGAACAGTTTCTGTATTTAAAAATATAGGAATAACTTTCGCCAAACTTAATAATTTTCAACTATCAGGCAGTCCCGACTTGGCTTCAATAAGAACTGCAAATTTCAATAATGATGGATTTGACGACATTATTACTACCCAAGGTACTGGCGCTATTGTAAATCCAAATCCCATTTACGTCATGTTAAACGGTGCGCAGCCAGATGGGATTGATCGTTGGAAGTGGGATGTAAAACCTAAAGCGGTAAATTCAGATGCTATATACAACTCTATCACAGGTGATTTTGACAATGATGGAAAAGCCGATGACTTGGTTGCTGGTTCTTCGTCCCAATATGGCGGCAATATAAGAGTGTATCTTGGGAATACTGATGGCTCGTTAACTGAGGTTATGAACCAACCAGGTTTTAATAATTATTTTGGTGGAGGATTAAAAGCAGCCGATTTTAACCTGGACGGCAGATTAGATATTGCAGCAGCGGGCGGAGATCGACATACAGCTTCTATTACTGTCTTCTTTGCGCTGAATTTAGGTGGTGGTCAGTTAGGTGATCAGACTAGTGTTAGTCTCGGTCCAAATCGTCATCCACTAGATGCCGCTGTAGGAGATTTTAACAATGATGGCAAACCAGACGCAGCTTTTCCACTAGCAACTACAAATACTGCCGCAGTTTTCCTTAACACCCATAATGAAAACGCTATCTCCAAAACCGACTATAACAGAAATGGGGGTACTGATTACGCTGTTTGGCGACCGTCAGTTGGAGATTGGTACATCTTGGATAGCTTCTTTCCGAACGATCCGAACAAGCAGATCAATTATCACTTCGGTGCATCCGGAGATATTCCGGTTCAGGGTGATTACGATGGTGATAAAAAAACAGATTTTGCAGTTTTCCGCCTAAACAACAATACTTGGTACATTCTTCATAGCTCCTCTAACGGACCATTTGTATCCCAACTATGGGGAGCAAGTAATGATAAGCTGGTGCCCGGTGATTATGATGGCGACTGTAAAACAGACATAGCAATCTATAGACCTACCCTTGGACTTTGGTGCATCATTCAAAGTTCTAATGGAGCTCAACAATACATTCAATTCGGCACAAACAACGATATCCCGGTTCAAGGTGATTACGATAGTGATGGGAAAACGGACCTTGCAGTTTTCCGCCCGTCAAACAATACCTGGTATATCCAACGTTCGACCGCCGGTTTTTTTGCTCAGCAGTGGGGAGCAAGCCAGGACAAAGCGGTACCGGGCGATTATGACGGCGACTGCAAGACCGATATTGCAGTGTTCAGACCAAGCACAGGTGGTTGGCACATAATCAAAAGCTCCGGCGGTTTCCTAAACTATCAGGTTGGGATATCCACAGATACTCCGCAACAAGGGGATTATGACGGAGATGGTAAAACTGACGCGGCAATATGGAGATCAACCACGGGAGATTGGTGGGTTTTGAAAAGTTCTCACTTTAACATATACCCATTTAACTTATCCACACCACCTCCCCCCACAGTCCAAAACTGGGGAGCCAATGGTGATATTCCTACTGCTTCGATTTATCCGATTCAGTAGTAAAGAGCTTTCAACAAATTCAATGAAAAGAGAAGGCACGTAATATCTGCCTTCTCTTTTCTATTTTGCTCAATACCATTCAATAATGAACCTTTCAATCTGACGCAATTTGTCACTTAATCACTGCCGAAAACTGTTAATTATTATTTTCAAACGTCTTAATAAAATTTCAGAGAAGCGGTTGTCCTGCAAAAAAGTGCGATTTTATCTGCATTTTAAATGTTATTTGAAAATTATTCTCTTTGTGGCACGGGGTTTGTAAATAGACGGACAGCAACCCTGCGAGCGGGAAGGCGAAAAGCTTCAAACCTCGCTGCCGCAGTAAAAATTCAAAACAATCTGCTCAAGTAAAAACCAAGGAGAAAAAAGAAACACAAATGAAAAAGAATCAACAAGGCTTCTCGCTCATCGAATTACTCATCGTCGTCGTCATCATCGGCATCATCGCCGCCATCGCCATCCCCAACCTGCTCGCAGCACGTCGTTCAGCTAACGAAGGCTCGGCAGTCTCTTCACTTCGCACCCTTCACGGTGGTCAAATGACTTACCAAGCGACCACCGGAAGCGGTAACTATGCAGATACCTTAGTTAAACTGAGAGACGCTGGAGTTATTGACAGCGTTTTAGGTAGCGGCTCGAAAAGCGGCTATACCTTTACTTTGAGTGCTGTTGCTGCAGATACGACGGCAGGTAGCGGTTCTCCTGCTATTTTTGCCGCAGTTGCCACGCCGCAACAATCGTCTGGCGTTACTGCAACGGGAACTCGTCAATTTGCCATTGAGACTCAGGGTGTCCTCACCTACGCGGGGAGCGGACTTGCCTCTGCTAGCGGCAAAGTTACCGGTACAAGTAGCCCTTTGAACAACTAAACGCTAAATGAACTTTAGATAAAAAAGGAGATGGATTAGATTTCGTCTCCTTTTTTATCTTCTCATTTTGGTTGTCAAAATCAGATATTTCCGAAATTTGCCAAAAATTCTGATATGAAATTTGAAAATATTTTGTCAGGCTCAGAATTTGCCACTTCAACTAATTGTTTGAAGTGGTTTTCGGCAATCTGGGTGTTCGTCATTGCGGCTCCGCTGATTCCGTTTCCGACTCCGGCGGCGCTCGTCGGTCATCCATGGAAAGTAGAATTAGCAGCTTCGGCAATTCTTTCCCTTTTATTATTCTGCTTTTTAATTCAAACCCGAAAAAACGAACGCCGATTTTCAATCTCAAAACAAGTTTCCACCTTCATATTTCTTCCCTGCTGCGCTTTGATTCTCTGGAGCGCGGTTTCGGCTTTTTGGGCTGGCTCGATTTTATCGGTCGTTCATCATACTCTGGTTTGGGCTGGCTACCTGATTTTTTTCCTTTTCGCCGCCCGAATCGTTTCCGATAAAAAATTATTTAAAATCAGCGGCGCGTCGCTCGGCGCAGTAATCGCAATTATTTCCGCGTCGTGCATTATCGAATTTACCTTCTCGGAAACGGTAATCGAACAATTCGGATTTCGTTACAGCAGATACGCCGAAATTTTCGCCGCTCTGCTGCCTTTATTTTTCTCTTTCATTCTCAGATTAAATGGTAAACGGCTAATTTGGGCGATTTCAATTACATTCGCCCTGTGGCTCGCAATTTTATTTACCACGAGCCGCAGCGCTCTGCTGGCATCGCTGGTCGGATTGTTTGTTTTCGTTTCGCTGAGAGTTTTCACCGGAAAAACCTTCGCGGAGAAAAAGCGGCTCGTATTAGCCGTCTTTGGGATTGTTTTGCTAGCCGCCGCGGTTCAATTTCCAATCTTTAGCTCGACCGAAAACAAAGCCACGACGATTAGCCGGTTCGCTTCGCAAGTTGATAAAAGCGCGGACAACAGCGTTTCGCAAAACATCCGGCTTCTGTTTTATCAAGTCGGATTGGAAATGTTTTCGCAAAACCGTTTATTGGGAGTCGGCGCGGATAATTTCGGTCTGGAATTTAATAAATACCGCCAATCATTTTCGGTTGATCCAGCCAACAAATCGCTCGCGGCGCAGCAGGATTGGCGGTTAGCCGAACGGACGCATAATGAATATTTACAAATTCTGACCGAGCTTGGAGTTATCGGCGGAATATTTTTTTCGTGTTTTATTTTCGGCATTTTCAAGCTCGGCTTCGGTGAAATCAAAAAACTTAAAACCGACCGATATAATATCCTGACTCATTCCGCCGCCGCCGGAATCGCCGCTTTTTTGGTCAGCTCGTTTTTTAGCTCGTTCTCGTTCCGGTTGATGCAAAACGGGTTGGTATTTTTCTTTCTGCTGGCAATTTTACTGAGAAAACACTTTCAGAAAAAAGCCGCAGAAAAAAGCGTTCAACTCTATCTTCCGCGACAAGCAAAGCTCGCTTTTGCTTCAATTGCGCTCGCGTTCTGTTTGTCATTAACAATCTTCTCGGCTCTCAAAGCCGCGAGCCAATTTTATGTTTATCAAGGCGAACGGCAAACGGATTTTGAAACGGCTCAAATTTACTTTGAAAATGCCGCAACGCTCGATCCGGCAAATGCCTCTGCCAATTTTTCTTACGGACTTCGACTGCTGAACGAAAATCGTTATCAGGAATCAGCCGCGCAACTGCGCGAAGCCGTTGATAAAGGGATTAACACAACCGTTTCTTATTCGTATCTGATTTCGGCTCAAACTTTATCGAGCGAACTCGAACAAGCTGAAAAAACAAACGCCGAAGCGGTTCGGATTTTTCCTTATTCGGTATTTATGCGAGTTCGCTACGCATCTTTGCTCGAAAAACTTCACTTAAAAGACGAATCTGTGAAACAATACGAATCGGCTCGCGAGCTTGACAAAAAACAAGCTGAAACCTGGCGGCTCTTAATAAACGACGGGGCTTTTGCGGCAAGCCAAAGAGCGAGAACCGACAAAGAAATTCTAAATTTAATGGAGCTTTATCCGTCGCCCGCGCTTTATGCAATTTTGACCGAGCGCGAAATTCTCTATCCCGAAGAAAAATCCAAATTTAATTTTGGTAAATAGAGATTGTTTTCCGAAGAGACAACAGATGATTGAACAAACCGCTATTCAAGAAAATCTGTCAATTGCAGCACAAAACAAAAGACCTTTCGAGAGTTTATCGAAAATCGCCGTTATCGCCCGCAACGCTTTCCGTGAAGCCGTCCGCGACCGCGTGCTTTACAATCTCGTTTTGTTCGTACTGCTAATCACGGCATCTGCAATTTTTCTCGGCGAGATAACAGCCGGACAGCAAGCCCGCGTCATTACCAATCTGGGTTTAACGGCGATGCTGGTGTTCGGCGCTTTTATCTCGATTTTCGTCGGCATCGGGTTGGTTTCCAAAGAAATCGAGAAGCGAACCGTCTTTGCGATTTTCGCAAAACCCGTCGGGCGCGGGGAATTTCTAATCGGAAAATATCTCGGATTATGCTTGACGCTCGCCGTCAACATCATCGTGATGGGCGCGGGACTTTCGCTCGCGCTCTTCTATGTCGGCGGCGCATCGCTCGCGGTTTCGATTTGGAGCGCAGTTTTTTTGATTTTCCTCGAACTGACGATTTTAACCGCCGTCGCAATTCTCTTCTCTTCTTTCTCGTCGCCCGCGCTTTCGGCTCTGCTCACGTTTTTTGTTTTCGTCATCGGACATTCGAGTGCCGCGCTCAAAGATATGGCTGACAGTCTCGGCACAGTTTCCGCGCAATTTTTCTTCAGCGCGCTTTATTACGTGCTGCCGAATCTCGCGCATTTCAGCTTTGTCACCGCCGCCGCAAACGGCAAAACGCCGACGGCAAATCATATTTTCGGTGCAACGCTTTATGCCGTCGTTTACGTTTCGATTCTGCTCGCCGCTTCGGTTTTGATTTTCAGCCGCAGAAATTTCAAATAAAAATGAAAAAGCAACTCTGGCTTTTCGCAATTTTGATTTTCGGTTTTCCGGCTATTTTCGGTTTGAGCCGTTTTCTGGAAGCGAATAAACCTGAGCTTCCCGCCGAAATGCTCGAACAGGATTTGGCTTTTAGCGGCGCGACTCTGAAAAAGGCTTCGCTCGGTTTTGAAGGTCTGATTGCCGATTATTACTGGATGAACGCTTTGCAATACGTCGGCGGCAAGTTGATCGAAAGCAAAGGCAAAGTCCAACTCGACGATTTGCGCCCGCTCAATCCGCGCCTGCTTTACCCGTACATTGATACGGCGACAACGCTCGACCCGGAATTTTCTGCGGTTTACGCTTACGGCTCGACGGTTCTGCCCGCCGTTGATTCGGAACAAGCCGTTAAAATCAGCGAAAAAGGCATCGCCGCCCAGCCCGAAAATTGGCGGATGTATCACAATCTCGGATTTATTTACTGGCAACTCGGAGATTACAAAAAAGCTGCCGAAATCTACGATTCAGGCTCGACTAAACCCGACGCGCCAGCGTGGATGCGTCAGATGAGCGCAAAATTGCAAGCCGAAGGCGGCAGCCGCAATACGGCGCGCGAGATTTATCTGCAAATTTACGAATCGGCAGAAGACGAACAAACGCGCGAACTTGCGGTAAAACGCTTGCAGCAGCTCGAATCTCTCGATGACCGCGCCGCGATTCGCGCCGGGCTTGCCGAATTTCAAAACAAAACCAATCGCTGCCCGAACAACTGGCGCGAAGTTTTTCCGGTTTTGAAAAACGTTAAATTTGCCAACGGCGGGCTTCGTTTTGCGCCGGACAATTCGCCGGTTGATTCTTCGGGCGCGGCATATTTGCTCGTTCAAAACGAAGGCAAATGCGAAGTTGATTTGGATCAAAGAAATTCCAAAATCCCCTACAAATAGTCTAGCGTGTCTAGCGAGTCGAGAGTCTTGAGAGTCAATTTGATTTTCAGACTCTCCAGACTCTCCAGACTCTCCAGACTCTCCAGACTATGAAAGTTATTGAAATCGAAAATTTGACGAAAGATTACGAAGTCGGCTTTTGGAAGAAAAAGAAAGTGCGCGCTTTGGACGGCTTGAGTTTGTCGGTCGAGCGCGGCGAGATTTTCGGTTTTTTGGGCGGTAACGGCGCGGGCAAAACCACGACTATCAAACTGTTAATGCGCCTGATGTTTCCGACCGCCGGAAGCGCAAAAATTTTGGGGCGCGACATCTCGGATGTAAAAATGCACGCGCGAATCGGTTATTTACCGGAAAATCCTTATTTTTACGATTACCTGACAGCGCGTGAGTTGCTTAATTATTTCGCCGAGCTTTTCGGAATCGAAAAAACGGAAAGAAAACGTCGCGTCGAAGATTTGCTCAATAAAGTCGGTTTGGAAGAAACCTCGCGCGGTAAACAGCTTCGCAAATTTTCAAAAGGAATGCTTCAGCGCGTCGGGCTGGCGCAAAGTTTAATTAACGAGCCGGAAGTTGTTTTCCTGGACGAGCCGATGAGCGGTCTCGATCCGGTCGGGCGCCGCGAAATCCGCGAATTGATTGCCGATTTAAGGGAAAAAGGCGTCACGGTTTTTATGTCAACGCACATTTTGTCCGACATCGAAGCTCTCTGCGACCGCGTGGCGATTTTGCGAAAAGGAAAACTTGCGGCAACCGGCAAGCTCGATGAATTACTGACGCAATCCGGCGAAACTCAATCGTTTGAAATCACTTTAAACGGAATCTCGCCCGAAGCTCTCGCGCCGATTTTGCAGAATTTAAATCCGGTTTCGCTCGTTCCCACAACGAGCGGCGCGCGCATTCAAATCGAGGAAGAAAGCCAAATCGAAAGTGTTTTAGCCGCTTCGCGCAATCTCGGCGGCAAGCTCGTTTCCGTCCAGCCGGTGCGGCAATCGCTCGAAGAGCTTTTTGTCCGTGAAACCAAATAAAAAGGGAAGCTGAATCGGCTTCCCTTTTTATTTTACTCAACTTTCAAACCCGTTATCTGCCATTTAAAATTTGCGCGGTCGTCGGTTTTCTCAAAACCGCTCACGACAACCGCAATCGGCATTGTTTTGTTCGGATCGAGCTTTGGATAATCTGCATTCGGCAAAACAATTGCGGTTTTTTCCCGAACGACTTTTCCATCTTTATCAACAACCGAACCGACGACCTCTAAACCGGTCAAAGTTGTGCCGGTAAAATTCCGCACTACGCCGACCAGCCGCATTGATAAATCGCCGGATATAGAACGCTGCTCGGTCGTAAAATCTTCGTTTCTATCAACCACAATTTTGCGTTTTAACTCTTCAAACTGCGCTCCTTCGCGCAGCGCGCCTTCGAGTCTGGGCGTCGAATCCTGTGTCGGCGTCGGCGTCAATAAGAGCCAGACGAGAAGTCCGGCGACAATCAGCGTGCCGATGCCCATCACCGCCAGAAACACCGGATTTTTTCTGTTTTCTTTTAAATTGCCCTGCGTAATCGAATCCATTTCTAAAACCCTCTTTTTCAAGTTTAGACACAAAATATTCGGTTAAAGTTCCCTGCCAAATTAACATAATAATTGAAATTAATGCCAATCAAGATTAAAAATTCTCTGCGTCCTTTGCGATTATCCTTTGCGTTCTTTGCGGTTTAATTCCTAGAAAAATTAACCGCAAAGAACGCGAAGGTTTTTCGCAAAGGACGCGGAGAAGAGTTTGATTCTTTATTGTGAATCTCAGCTCTCCATCTGCATAACTGATAATTTGCTGAACTTTCGGTTTGATTAAGCGGCGGTTGAAAACATAAAATTTTTGGAATGAATCAACCTGAAATTCTCAAAACCGAAGAAATTTATCGCGGACGCATTTTCAATGTGTCGCTCGCCACCGTCCGCGAAGAAGAAAAAACTTACACGCGCGAGATTATTTCGCATCCGGGCAGCGCTGTGATTGTTCCGGTTTTTGCGGACGAAACGGTCGCGCTTGTGCGGCAATATCGGCATCCGGCGCGAAAATATTTATTGGAGATTCCGGCTGGCTCACTTGCGCCGGGCGAAGACCCGAAAGCCGGAGCAGAGCGCGAGTTGGAAGAAGAAGTCGGCGTGCGAGCGGCGCGTGTCGAGAAATTAACCGAATTCTACGTTTCGCCCGGTTTTCTGGGCGAGAAAATGCACGTCTATTTGGCGACGGATTTTACGGAATCTCGCCAAAATCTCGAAGACGACGAGCTTCTGCAAGTCGAGCGCATTCCGCTTCGCGCCTGCGCTGAGCTAATCAAAAAGGGCGAGATTGAAGATGCGAAAACGATGATCGGGTTGACGTTTGCCGCCGCGCGTCTCGGTATTCAGTTTTTTTGATTTTTTCTGCTAAACTTGCGGCAATTAAATTCGATTCTCCCGCAAAAATATTATGAAAAAATTTGTTTTCCTGTTTCTCCTGATCGCTTTTTCCGCTTTGCTCGCCAATGCGCAAACGATGCCCGCCGGAGTTGACGCAAATTTGTGGCAGCGCGCTCTGAAAATTCACAAACAGGCGATCATTGTTGACGGACACAACGATATTCCCAGCCCAATGGTTGACGAAGATTTCGACATCGGGTCGGATTCGCGCGGAAAAATTCACAAACAAGGCGGAGACCCGTTTCATACCGACATCACGCGTCTCAAACAATCGGGCTTGACCGGATTTTTCTTTTCGATTTACGTTGACCGGCGCTTTGCCGAGCTGCCGGAAAAAGGCTCTGCGCGCCGCGCGCTCGATATGATTGACGCCACTTATCGGGTGGTCGAGCGTTATCCCGACACTTTTCTTTTCTCCACTTCGACCGCAGACATTCGACGCGCAAAAAGAGAAAACAAAATCGCGGCTCTGATGGGAATCGAAGGCGGGCACGCGATTGAAAATTCGCTCTTTGCGCTGAGAAATTTTTATCGCCTCGGCGTGCGCTATATGACCTTGACGCACAACAACACAAACGATTGGGCTGATTCCAACTGGGTTGATCAGGGACGCGAAAAATCGCGTCACAACGGTTTATCGGATTTCGGCAAGGAAGTCGTCCGCGAGATGAATCGTCTGGGAATGCTCGTTGACATTTCGCACGTCTCGAACAAAACAATGTCGGATGTTTTGGACATTACGACCGCGCCCGTCATCGCTTCGCATTCGTCGGCTCAGGCGCTCGCAATGCATTCGCGCAACATCAACGACGATTTGCTTCGACGCATCGGCAAAAACGGCGGCGTTGTGATGGTTAATTTTTATTCGGCTTTTATCAGCCAGAAATATATGGACGACACTCGCTCGCGCGACCAGCGTCTGAAACCGGAGCTTGACCGTTTAGACGCGCAATACAAAGACAATCCGCAAACTCTGGCAGCGGAGCGCGAAAAAGTTCTCGCCGCCAATCCCGTTAATCCGCCTTCATACACGGTGATTGTTGACCATATTGATCACATCAAAAAGACAGCGGGAATTGATTCGGTCGGAATCGGTTCGGATTTCGACGGAGTTGACAGCTTGCCGGAAGGAATTACGGGAGTCGAAAGTTTGCCGCTAATCACTTACGAAATGCTGCGGCGCGGTTACTCGGAACAGGATATTCGCAAAGTTTTGGGCGAGAATTTTCTCCGCGCGTTTGCTCAGGCGGAACGAGTCGCCAACATTTCAAACCGCAAAATCAGCGGCGACGGCAGTTTGAAACGAATCGGCAAATAAAAATACTCCGTCAGCTTGGCTGACGGAGTATTAAAGCCAAACGTGAATAAAACTCAGGCTGTTACTGCGGGAGCTAACTCGGTCGCGCCTTCAGGGTAAACACTGATGAATTTGCCCCGCGCGCCTTTGTCTTCAAATTTTACCAAGCCGTCAATCAGCGTGAACAGAGTATCGTCTTTGCCGCGTCCGACGTTTTTGCCCGGTTTCCATTTCGTCCCGCGCTGACGCGCCAAAATGTTTCCGGCAATCACGCGCTCGCCGCCAAATTTTTTGAGTCCGAGACGCTGCGAATGCGAATCGCGTCCGTTTCGTGATGAACCTACACCTTTTTTATGTGCCATTTCTTAAAACTCCTAAATTTCTAACCGATAGAATCAATTTTAATTTTAGTATAACCCTGGCGGTGACCTTTGGTGCGTTTATATTGCTTGCGGCGTTTGAATTTAAAAACGATGATTTTTTCGCCGCGACCGTGGTCGAGAACCGTCGCCGTCACTTTAGCGCCGCCGATGTCTGCGCCCGTTTTTACCGAGTCGCCGTCGGCGACAAGTAAAGCTTCAAGCTCGATTTGCTCGCTTTGATTTTTCCCGATTGACGGAACTCTTAAAATTTCGCCGGGTTCGACGCGGAACTGTTTGCCGCCTGTTCTGACTATTGCGTAACTCATTATTGTTTGATTTCCTCCACACGGTGGCAAATTGCTTGCCAGTCGAAAAACTTAGATTTTACGTTCTCAAAACGTTTGTGTCAAATCACTTGACGCGAAACACCTGGAAATACTCGATTCCCTCGGATTTAACAAAATCGTAAGTTTCATTCAATACAAAACCCGCCTGCTCCATTTCTTTAATGACTTGCGCGCTGTCAATTCCGTGATCGTCGCCTTTTCCGCTACGATCAATAATGCCGACGAGAGCACCCTTTCTTAAAGATTTTTTCAAGTTTTTCATCAAACGAATCGGCGCTCCGATTTCGTGATAAGTTTTCAAAATCAAAACCGCGTCAATTGATTTTTCCGGCAGCAGCGGATCGTCCTCTTTGCCCAAAACGGTTTTGATGTTCAGCAGATTCTCTTTTTTTGCGCGCTCGTTGATGTAGTTTATGTAGTCCTGATTGATTTCAACCGCGTAAACCGCGCCTTTGGTTCGTTTTGCCGCGCGCGTCGTAAACCAGCCGGAGCCTGCGCCGATGTCCGCCACGTTCGCCGAATCTTTGATTTTCAAAATGTCCATCACACGATTGATTTGCAGATTTTCTTCGCGTTTCGGGTCTTCAAAGATCGAAAGCTCGCCGGTGTAAGGTTCGCTCCGCGGGCGATTTATTTCATCGTTCGGCGTCGGAGCGGCGGCGCTGGCGTTTTGATTTTGCTCGGCGCGTTTGACCTGCAAACTCGCCACCGAAGCGCAGCCGACGAGCAGCAAAAAAGACAATTCGAGCGCGAGAAGCCGAACAAGATTTGATTTCTTAATTTTCATAGCCAGTCACACAAAGTAAGTAGCGCGACAAAATCAATTAATAGCTGGGAGCGCGGATGTCCACATCCGCATCGCCGCGCGAGCGGCGAGAACATTGTTAATTTTCGTTCGCTGACGCGAACGTGCGGATGTGGACATCCGCGCTCCCAGATTAATCATTCTTTTATAAAAATATTTGTCCGATTACTTAGTTTTGATATATTTTGGCATGAATCATTAAAATTTACTCGACGCGCTTTGTCCGACGATTGTTCGCCTGTCTCAAATCAAGGCAAAAGCGTTTGCAATGTTTGAGGCGGATTGGGTTTATAAACCGACGGCACGGGCAAATCTGTGTTCAATCCCCATTGAACTCCTCGCACCAAGCTGTTTGAAGAATTGAGAACGTACCAAACGCCTTGCCGGAAAACGGCGACATCCGTTTTCCCGTCGCCGTCATAATCGCCCGGTGCAGGAGCGTCGTTGGCTGTGCCCCAAAATTGTTCGCCGAAATTGGTTGCCGGGTCTTGCGACCGATACCACGCCCCCGCGCTCGGTCGGAAAACGGCTATATTGGCGCGACCGTCGCCGTCGTAGTCAGCCGAAACCGGCAAGTCTTCGCCGTTTCCGAATTGCAAAACCAGCGAACGATTGTTGCTGCTGTAACGAATGAAATAAATGCTCGGTTCGGTCGGCAAAGGTCCGGCGCGGTAGAGAGCGAAATCCGTTTTTCCGTCGCCGTCGTAATCCGCCGGAACGGGTGCGTCGGAAGCTGCGCCGAATTGCTGCGCGATAATGCCGCCCGACGAGTTTTGCAGCACGTACCAGGTCGCCTGCGAAGGTCGGAAAACGGCAAAGTCCGCAAGCCCGTCACCATCGTAATCTCCGGGGGCGGCAACGTCGCCCGCAGTCCCCCAATTCACTGCTCGCATAGTATTGGTCGTGCTGTTTAGAACAAACCAAAAACCTTGTCGAAACACAGCGATGTCGGTTTTACGGTCACCGTCGTAATCGGCTGCGACAATCCGGTCTGTTCCGAGACCGAATTGAACTCCGGTTGCTGCGCCATCCAAGCTGCGAAGAATGTACCAGGCACCGTTCGACGGGCGAAAAACGGAAAAATCCGTTTTTCCGTCGCCGTCAAAATCAAACGGCGTGTTTATCGGACTACGCCCTTGAAGAATCGTGACCGTTTGATTGCCGACGGTAATCGTTCCGGTGCGCGAAGCATTTGTGTTATTCGCAGCAACCGTGTAAGCGACGTTGCCGTTTCCGCTGCCGCCGCTTGAGTTTATTGTAATCCAACCGACGCTGCTGCTCGCCGTCCAACTGCATGAGGCACCAGCCAAAACAGCAATATTGTTGGCTGCGCCGCCAAACGGAGCGTATTGAGAATCGGTGCTTAAAGCATAAGGGCAGCCAGACCCAGCCGCCTGCGTAACCGTTAAAGTTCTACCTCCGATGGTAATAACTCCGGTTCTAGAGACGTTCGTGCCGTTTGGCGCAACCGCAAAAGTTACGACGCTCGCGCCGAAAACACCGTTCGGATGCGAAGTTACTCTGAGCCAATCGGCGTTGCTCGAAACAGTCCAATAACAAGCATCGGTCGCCGTCACATTAACGCTGCCCAAGCCACCGGTTGCGGAAAAAGATTGGGTTTCCTGTCCGAGCGCAAAGGGACAGCCCGAAGTCTGCTGAATCGTAAATGTCTGCGTGACATTGTTGTTTGAAACGGTAATCGAGCCGGTTCGCGGATCGCCGGTGTTTGGCAGAACCGTAAAATTAATTGTTCCGCTCCCCGCGCCGCTGCTCGTTTCCGAAGCGACGGTCACGACATTCGCGGCTTGCGACCTCGCCGTCCAATCGCATCCGGCGGGAGTCGAAACCGCAAAGCTCCCGACGCCGCCGGTTTGCGGAAAACTTTGAATTGTCGGGTTGATTGTCAACGGGCAGGCGGTCGTCGAAGTATTAATCGCCAGGCTCCATCCGCCCGCTAAAACGCCCGCACTTGCGGCGGAATCATCAACGAGATACAAGCTCCAGGCTCCATTCGGATTAATTCCGTTAAAAGCCGACAGATTCGCGCCCGTCGGATTGCCGGAAGGCGCGGGAAGCGGGAAAGAATCTCCGCCGCCGATGTTTGTCGGCTTAAACGCGCCGGAAACAATCTGCCCTTCATCGGGTAAAAGGCTTGCCGCCGCATCATCGAAAATCAAAGATACGTTATTAACCGCATTGTTTCCGCCAACATCCGACATCAAAACGACGCTGCGACCGCCGGGAGCGACGAGCAGCAAATCCAAATCGTCCGGCGCAGTGTGAGTTAAATTATTAATCAGAACTCTAACGCCCGTAACCGTTCCGATTTGTCCCGCAACGTTGATGCTCGACGGATAAACGGACGCCGCGCCGGAATCCGGGATGTTGATTGGAGTCGTATTTTGCGCCGTAACGCCGTTGCTGATTGTCAGGCTCCAGCCGCTGAAGATGATTCCCGCGTCCTGTCCCGAATCGTCAACCACGAACAAATTCCACATTCCGTTCGGGTTCGAGACTGTAAAATGCGTCAAAGCATTCCCGGAAGGCTGCGCGGGCGCGGGAAGCGGGAAATTATCGTTCGTCCCAAAATTTGT
>DASVTY010000104.1:0-10668 GCA_036387315.1 Pyrinomonadaceae bacterium | reverse complement strand
CGTTTTTTTGCAGTCGCTTCGGTCGTGCGGTTAGCGAACAGCGTAATGTCCTCGAATAAATCTTTGAGCAGATATTGAAATTCCGGCGGCGTTTGAACTTTGAGCGCGTCAGCCAGCGCGTATGAAGTCGGATACGGCGCTTCTTTGTAAGCGTGTTTTTGAATGATTTCGCGCAAAGCCGCGTTTACTTTGTCCTCGCCGATCATTTCTTTGAGGTAATACATCACGAGACTGCCTTTGTTGTAATGAATGTAGCCTTGATCGGCTTCGACCGTCTGCAAAGGTTGTTCTTTCATCAATTCGCCGCCGCGCCCGCGAAGGTAAGCGTCGGCTTCGTACTGCAAAAACTTGCGCATCATATCGCGCCCGTATTCTTTTTCCATTACCATCAGCGCCGTGTATTGCGCTAGCGTTTCCGAAAGTAAAGTCGCGCCCTGCATATTCGCTCCGCAAACTTGATGCGCCCACCATTGATGCCCGATTTCGTGCGCGACAATGTAAGTCGCCATATCAATCGCGTCGGGCGTTTCCAAATTCGCAATAAAACCGATGCTTTCGGAATAAGGCATCGAGCCGGGAAAAGCTTGCGCGAAGCTGCCAACGCGGGGAAATTCGATAATGCGAAGCTGCTTGTGTTTGTATTCACCGAAATTTGCGGTCGCGTATTCGTAAGTTCTGCGAAGCGCGTTCATCATTTTCGGCACGTTCCATTCGTGACCTTTGTGATAATAAACTTCGAGGTTTACACCGTTGACGATTTCGCGCGCAACTTCGTAACGCGCAGATAAAAACGAATAAAAATTTAATGCCTTGTGGTCGAGACGATAATGGAAATAACGCCGCCCGTTTTCCGTCCATTCCCGAACAAGCGAACCGGGAGCAATCGCAGTTTGGTCTGGAGCAGTGCTAATTACGGTTTCGACATTTACCCAATCGGAATTGTTCGAGATGTATGTGTTCAGACAATTCGTCGTGCAGTCGCGTTCGATTCGCGGCATCAATTCTTTTTCCGCCAAGCCTTGTCGCCGCCGGTCGTTGCGTTCCTGCATCTCGGTTCCCGGTTGATAACCGATTTGCGGCGCAATCGTGCTGTTAAAAAACGTGCCGTTCGGCATTATTTGTTCCTGCGACAAATCGTTTTCAAACCCGCGATTGTTGTATTTCACGGTGAAATTCAGCCTTATTGTTTCGTTCGGCTGAAGCGCGGGTGATAGTGTGTAAATTTGATATTTTAAGCGTTCGTCGTTCATTTCGAGCGCTGCGCGTTCAAGCGCGATGTCGGTCTCGAAATTGACGGCGAGATTGAGATGAACTTTATCAATCGGTTTATCTGTTTTGTTTTGCAGCGTTTCTTCCCCGCGCATCACCAAATCGCGGCGTTCAGGAAAAAGCTCGATGTTGTATTTCACATCAACAATTCGCGGCTGCGGTAAATTCTCGAACTGTTTATAGCTTCGTTCATAATCGGCGGCTTTTTTATGGCGCTCCGGTCTTGCTTCGACTTTGTTGACGACGAGCGTGTTGTAATAAACCCAGCCCGCGATGAAGAGAAAACCGAGCAAAAATGCGATTCCGACGTTGCGGATTGTTCCGCGAAAGCTCCCGAACGCTTGCCAAAAACGATTTTTATAATGTGTTTCGCGCCCGCGCTGCCACAGCGCAGCCGTTCCAGCCGCGAGCAAGCCGCAGAATAAAAACCAGTACAAACCGAACCAGAGAACTTGTGAAAAATAAGGCGCGATTCCGTAAAAATCCGGGTAGGTGTAATTTGAAAACGCCGCAAAACGAAGCATTTTCGATTCAAACTCGAAATAATTCGCCATAAAGGCGTTGACCATAAAAACGACGACAAAGATAAAATAGCCGACGTATTTGTTCGGCGCGAGCGTGTGCGAGAGCATCGCCAGAATCGCCCAAAAGCCGAAAAATAAAAGCTGAAACAGAAAGAAATCTCGCGCGTAAAGTCCGAGCTGAAAATTATAAAAGCCTTTCAAGCTTTGAAATGCCACGCCGCACAAAATGTCGAGTGCGAGCAAAATTGCGACAATTCCCATCAGCGCGGCGAATTTGGCGCAAAACGAAATCCATGTCGGGAACGGGAGCGCGTCGTAAATCTCATCAAACTTTGCCTCGCGCTCACGCCAGATTATCGCGCCGGAGAAAAACGTGATAATTGCAATCAAAAAAAGCGAAGACGAATCGACCAGCAGGTGAATTATTCTGTAGGTCACGGGCAGAGACGAAATGCCGTAACCTTCGCCGGTCGAATGATACAAAGTAACCATTACGTCAATGATTGCAAAGAGCGCAATCACGACAAAAACCGTGCTTTTAACAATCGTCCGGAAGTTTATTTTTACTTCGCTCCAAAATCGCGAAAGATTTGTTGCTGCCGTATCCGTAAGTTGAACCGCTGGAACGCGGGCATAATTTTGCGACAAAACTTCTTCATCTTTTGCTTTGCCACGTTTCGCGCGTTCGGTGAAAGTAAAACGCCAGACCGAAACCGCTAGCAAAATCGCCCCGATTCCGACCCACACTAAGCGATTTGCCAGCATCCAGCCGGTTAACCCGACGCTCAAATTATTTTTGTCGCTCGCCGTCCAGTATTTTGTCACCAGGTTGTAAGTGTTGATGCCAAACGGGTCCATCATCATCGCCAGCGTTTGATTGTCTAAATCCTGCAACAACTCGCCCGCCAGCGAATAACCGATGAGCAAAGCAAGAGCGCCGACGAATGAAGCAATCGTGCTGCGCGTCCAGATTGCGATGGCGAAAATTATCGCGCCGATGAGAAAGGTGTTCGGAACCGCGAAAATGAGAATACTGTTGAGGTGCGCCAAAAAATTGTATGCGGTGTAGCGTTCGGGATCGCTCACTCCGGCGATTAAAGAAGCGAGGACGATGCCGAGACTGACGCCCAAAATCGGAACGACCGCAACAACCACCGAGCCTAAAAATCTGCCGAGCAGATAATCTGTTTTGCGAATCGGAGCGGAGAAAATTATTCCCGCCGTATCCTGCGTAAACTCGCGCGTCGCCGCCGAATTGACGAAAGCGGTCGTCATCAGCAGCGTCACGAACGACATCGCCGCGTAAAAATTTTGAATCACAAACGGCGAGTTGCGGAAAGTGTTGTCAACGCCTCCGCCGATTTGAACGTTATCGCTCGACGTTGCCAGATAAACCAGAAACGTGATGACGGCGAGAAAAACGTAAACCATCAACCGCCGCATCCAATAGCGAACTTCAAAGCTAAAAAACGTGGTGAACATTCAGCTTTCCTCCTCATCTCGTTCGTTTGATTGAGAATCGGTAATTTGCGCGAAGAAAACGTCTTCCAAATCCGGTTCAACCGCGCGAAAATCGTCACCGGGCGCAACGGGACTAAAAATCCGAATAATCGGCTGACCTGCGACGAGCTTGCTGGAAATAACGCGAAACTGTTGTTGATAATCTTCGATTTCGCCTTTGCCGATCTGTTTGCGCCAAATTTTGCCGGAGAGGGTTTCGAGCGCGGCGGCGGGCGCTCCGGCATACAAAACCCTGCCGTTGTTGATAATCGCCATATTCGTGCAAAGCTCTTTTACGTCTTCAACGATGTGAGTGGAAAGAATGACGATCACGTTTTCGCCGATTTCCGCGAGCAGATTGTAAAACCGATTGCGCTCGCTCGGATCAAGCCCGGCTGTCGGCTCGTCAACGATAATCAAGCGCGGATCGCCGATCAAAGCCTGCGCGATTCCGAATCGCTGTTTCATCCCGCCCGAAAAACCGCTCAGAGCTTTTTTGCGATGCTGGTAAAGATTAACGCGGTTGAGCAGAGCTTCGACAAGCTGTTTACGCTCGGCACGGTCGCGCACGCCTTTTAAAAGCGCCAGATGATCGAGCATTTCGATTGCCGAAACTTTTTGATAAACGCCGAATTCCTGCGGCAGATAACCGAGGATTTTGCGAACTTCGTGTTTCTGCCGCAAAACGTCCAAATCGCCCAAAACCGCCGAGCCGCTGTCGGCATCTTGCAGCGTGGCAAGCGTTCGCATCAGAGTTGATTTGCCTGCGCCGTTCGGACCGAGCAAACCGAACATTCCGGTTGGAATCGTTAAAGAAACATCGTCGAGCGCCTTGACGCCGTTCGAGTAGGTTTTCGAGAGATTCTCGATGCGAAGCTCCACCTTTAGTTTTCTCCTTGTTTGAATTTCGGAATGCGGAAAAACGCCAACTTATAACATATTCGACCGAATTGGCACACTTTATTTTTAACTTAAATTCAAAGTGAGGAAAGTTGAACCGCCGAGACGCAAAGACGCAGAGAAAATTAAAGAAAAAAATGAGAAGAATTCGGGTGAAAAGAAGAAACCTCTCTCTTCTTTTCCTAAAAATCTCGGCGTCTCGGCGGTGAAAATTTTCTTACCTCAAATTCACCTAATTTTTACGCTCCTCAGCCCACGAAGTTCGGTTTGATTCTGTTATAATTTGCCCTACAAACCAACGGATTCTCAACAAGGTATTTATGAGACAAACAATTTCGCTGATCTTAATTGGAGTTTTGATGATTTTGCCGTTAACAGCTTTCGGGCAAAAAAGCGCCGGACGCGAAGTGAAGCAACTGCAATCGCCGCAAAACCCGGCGCTCGGAATCGTGATTCACGGCGGCGCGGGCGTGATTACGCGCGGGACACTGACACCCGAACAGGAAAAAGAATATCGCGTCGTCCTCGAACAAGCCGTTTTAGCCGGTTATAAAGTTTTGCAGGCTGGCGGCACGAGCCTCGATGCGGTCGAAGCCGCAGTACGGATTATGGAAGATTCGCCGCTTTTTAACGCCGGGAAAGGAGCTGTTTTTACCAGCGAAGGCACAAACGAACTGGACGCTTCGATTATGGATGGGAAAACTCTGAAAGCCGGAGCGGTGGCGACTCTGAAACACATCAAAAATCCAATCAGTCTGGCGCGTCTCGTGATGCAGAAATCGCCGCACGTAATGATGATCGGCGAAGGCGCGGAAAAATTCGCCCGCGAAAACGGCGTCGAGACTGTTCCGCAAAGCTACTTTTTCACGCAGCGTCGTTTTGACGCTTTAAAACGAATTCAGGAAGAAGAAAAGAAAAAAGCGGAAGCCGAAAAAGCGGGCAAAAAAGTTTCGCTCGTCGAATCGAAAAAAGACGAAAACCGTCACGGCACGGTCGGCGCGGTTGCGGTTGATAAATTCGGCAATCTCGCCGCCGCGACTTCAACGGGCGGAATGACGAACAAAAAATTCGGTCGCGTCGGCGATGCTCCGATTATCGGCGCGGGGACTTATGCCAACAACAATTCCTGCGCCGTTTCCGCGACAGGCTGGGGTGAATATTTTATTCGTTTGGGAGTTGCGCGCGACATCTCGGCGATAATGGAATATCAGGCGATGCCGATTCAACAAGCGGTTGACGCCGTGATTCAGCGAAAGCTGCCCGCGCTCGGCAAAATGGACAACGAGGACGCCGACGGCGGCGTGATTGCGATTGATAAATTCGGCAACATCGGCATTTCGTTCAACAGCGAAGGAATGTACCGCGCTTATATTGATATGAACGGCAAACCGGTAGTGCAAATTTATAAGGATTAAAAAACTTGAAACCGGAAGGAAATGCTTGTCGTAATAGAAAACGACGGCAAAAGTTGCTTCCGTCAAAAGCGCAAAAGGCGCAAAAGATGTCAACAGTCATCTTCAGTCTTTCATTTTTAATCCTTCTGGCACTGATTTATGCTGCTTCGCGCCGATGGCGCGAGCAGCATTCTTTTTTGCCCGAAGCCGAATCGCAAAATCAGCTTCGTTCTCCGCGCGTCGCGGCTCTGTTCGCTCCTACAGCACGCGATTTAGCGAAAATCGAACAGGAAAAACATCATCGTCAACACGCCGAGCAGCGCGAAAACCTTTTGACCTGGGCGACGCTCGTTGATTTTTCCGCTTTAAATAACCGCCCGGTTCTCGGAAACGAAAAACTTTGGGCAAAAAGTTGGACAAAAAGTTGGAATGAGGCGGTTGAAATCCTGACCGAACGCGCTCGCTCCGATGACGATGTGCGGCGATTGGCGTCGTTTTGCCTTGACAATCAATTCGATGTAAACAGTACAATAATTAATGCTTTCCAAAAAATTTGGGCAGCATCGCCCGATCTTCGGACGACCGGCGAAATGTTTCGCCTCGCGGCAGCCGCTGACAATGCCGATGCGCTTCTGGACGTTTTAAACGAAGCCGAACAATTCTATCAAACGGGCAAACTGATTGACGTTTCATCATCGGAGCTTTCCGAATTGGCTGAAAACCATTACTGGCTGTTGTCTCAATCGGCTAGAGTTTCCGGCGCCGGTTTTATCCTCAAAGAGAGATTGGCTGATTTGCGGCGAAAGGAATACGGAGTTTGCGGGCAAAATCATAAACCTTTTCGGTTTTGAAGTCCGGCTCTTTTTCGTGCTATCTTCTGCCCGACGAAAGTTAAATTATTTCTGAATTTTACCCGAAAACAACGTGAATGAATTTTTCGCCGGTTTTAATTTGCTGATGCTGTTTCTGTTAATCGGAGGCGTCGGATTTGTGTTTTTGATCGCTTCGCTGGTTTTGGGCGATTTGTTCGAGTTTTTTGAAAGCGGGCACAGTTTCGACGGCGCGGGCGACATTGCGGTTTTGGACAGCCGCGTTTTGAGCGTGTTTGTCACGGCGTTCGGCGGCTTCGGCGCAATCGGCGTGCAGCTCGGTCTGGGCGCAATCGGGAGCACGCTTGCAGGCTTGGGCGGCGGCGTAATTTTTGGCGGCTTGATCGCTTTGTTTGCAAAATTTTTGACCAATCAGCAGGCGTCCAGCTCGGTCAGTGCAGATCAGCTTGTCGGGCGCGCGGCGCAGGTTACAGTCGCAATCAAACCCGACCAAATCGGTCAAATCACCGTTCGCGTCGGCGAAGAACGAGTCGAAAAGCTCGCCCGCGCCAAAGACGGAACGGAAATCAAAACGGGCGCAATCGTCCGCATCGAATCAATTGCGGGCGATTCGGTTTTAGTCAGCGCGGAGGAAAACACTAATTCGTTTCTTCCGTCCAAAACCGCTTAAAGGCAGTTTCTTTTTTAGATTGGAGTTAAATATTATGTTCGATTCAGCTTGGTTTCTTTCCATTCCCATCATTGTTTTGCTCGTCGTTATCGGCTTTATCATTGCGATGATGCTGCTGTCGCGCAATTACATCAAAGTTTCGCCGAATCAGGCGGCGGTGATTTCCGGTCGCCGTCGAAAGCTCGCGGACGGTGCGACGGTCGGTTACCGGCTCGTGCGCGGCGGCGCGACGCTCGTTTTTCCGTTTCTCGAAAAAGTCGAATATCTCAGCTTGAATGTTTTGACAGTTCCGCTGGCAACTTCGCGCGCTTACACGGCGCAGGGCGTTCCGGTTTCGGTCAAAGCGACAGCCAACGTCAAAATTAAAGGTGATGACGAATCTCTGCGCGCCGCCTCCGAACGCTTTCTGGGAATGCCGGCTGAGGTTTTTCATCAACTGGTTTTCCAAACGCTCGAAGGTCACTTGCGCGCGATTCTCGGCACGTTGACGGTCGAAGAAATCAACGCCGACCGTCAAAGCTTTGCTCAAAAATTAACGAGCGAAGCCGCCGGAGATTTGGAAAAAATGGGAATCGGTTTGGACGCGCTGACGATTCAGGAAATCTCGGACGACGAAGGTTATCTGGATGCGCTCGGCAAACGCCGCACGGCGGAAGTTAAACGCGACGCCGAAATCGGTCAGGCGGAAGCAAACCGCGATTCTAAAATCAGAGCGTCGCTCGCTTTGCAGGAAGGCGAAAAAGTTCGCCTGAATACGGAAGCGTTAATCGCGCAATCAAACCGCGAAACCGAAATTCAAAAAGCGCAGGTTGCCGCTGAAATTCAAAAGGAACGCGCCACCGCAGATCAAGCCGGACCGCTTGCCGAAGCCAAAGCGCGTCAGGAAGTTATCGCCGAAGAAGTCCGCATCGAACGAATTCGCACGCAGGAACAAATCGCGGTGCAGGAACAGGAAGTTCTGCGTAAAGAGAAAGAGCTTGAAGCAACCGTAGTCAAACAAGCCGAAGCCGACCGGCGCGCCGCCGTGCTTCGCGCGCAGGGCGAACAGGAGGCTTCGATTTTAGCCGCCGAAGGTCGCAAACAGGCGCAAATCGCACAAGCCGAAGCCGAAGCCGCAACGCTTCAACGCGAAGGTCAGGGACGCGCGGCGGCTGTTCAAGCCGAAGGACAAGCCGAAGCAGACCGTGTCCGCGCGCTCGGTTTAGCCGAAGCCGAACGCATCAGAGCGCAAGGTCTGGCGGAAGCCGAAAAACTCCAGGCGCAAGGTCTCGCGCACGCAAAAGCCACCGAAGCGCAGGGTTTGGCGGAAGCCGCCGCGATCAAAGAAAAAGCCGCTGCGTGGCGCGAGTTTAACGATTCCGCCCGCCTGCAAACTATTCTCGAAAAACTGCCTTCGATTATCGAAGCCACCGCGCCGGTCTTTAAAGCCGTCGCCGAACCGATGGGCAAGATTGATAAAATCGTGATGATTGATCAGGGCGGTTCAAACGGCAACGGTAACGGCTCAAGCGGAATCAACCGTTTCGCCCAAACCAGTCCGAGCATTATTTTCGGGTTGCTGCAACAGCTTCAATCGCTCGGTTTGACTGTGCCGGAGGTTTTGTCGCAGCTTGGAATCAAGCAGCAGGAAGACGGCAAAATCGTTCTCGCGTCGGAAAAAGTTGTTGAAGTCACAACGAACGGCACAAGCGACGCGAAAAAAGACGGAGTTAGTTAATCGGTTTAAAATCTGATTCGGAAAAACGGCTGCTCTGGAATAGAGCAGCCGTTTTTCTTGATAAGTGAATAAGTTATTGTAATCATTATAAAAAAACTTTTGTTAGAAAATTTATGATTCCTGAAATTCCAAAAGGCTGGCGAGAGCGCCTTCAAAATGAGCGCGAAAAACCTTATTTTGCGAAATTAGAAGAATTTGTCGCCGATGAGCAACGTGAGCAAACAGTTTTTCCGCCCCCTGAAAAGATTTTTACGGCGCTTGAGCTGACGCCTTACGAAAACGTTAAAGTTGTGATCCTCGGACAAGACCCGTATATCAGAAAAGGGCAGGCTCACGGATTGAGCTTTTCGGTTGAAGACAAAAGCCAGACAATTCCGCCTTCGCTCAGGAATATTTACCGCGAATTAAAGGATGATTTGGGTGTCGAGCCGCCCAATCACGCGAATTTAACCGCCTGGGCAAAACAGGGCGTGTTGATGCTTAATGTCGTTTTGACCGTCCGGGAAGGCGTTTCAAATTCGCACAAAAACAAAGGCTGGGAAAAGTTTACCGACGAAATTATCCGGCAAATCAATGAGAAAGATGAAACTGTGGTATTCGTTTTGTTGGGAAAACCGGCTCAAAAGAAAATTGAGCTGATTAACGAAACAAAACACAAAATCGTGCAGGGAGCGCACCCGTCGCCGCTTGCTAAAGGCTTTTTGGGCAGCCGACCTTTTTCACAAATCAACGAAGCGTTGAAAAAAGCCAAACGAGGAGAAATTGATTGGCAAATTCCCGAATAATATTCATTCGTTTTCGGTTACAGGAACAGCGGTCGAACCCGAGCTTTTTGAACGATTTGCCAACCAGCCGCGAAAACGCCGGAAGGCTAGCGAAAGTCCGGTATAAACGAGCAAACTTCCTCCCAAACACGCGATAAAAGCGATGATTTGCCCGACGATTCCAAACGATTCGCCTGTGTGCGTAAAACGCATCCACGAGCGAAGCTGCCGCCCTGAGTTTTGATCTCCGTAAGATTCCCATTTGACGGTTTCAGCCGTGTTTGCATTTAGCGTCAGCGTCGAACGCCCGAATTTGTTCAAATATTTGCCTTCATCAATCGTAAAAATCGCGTTTTCGCCAATCGGAAAACGCAGCGCGATTGATTTCCAACCGGGCGACTGCTGTTCTGCGCGTGAAAACAGGGAAGAAACGTTTGCGGGAACTACGAAAGGCGCATTGCCGTTTGATTGTTGCTGCGGCGCAGGCTGCTGAGGCGCGGGCGGCGTGTTGCCGGTCGCGTAATAAACGAGATTGCTCGCCCAAGTGTATGAAATAACCGCGGCGGTCGCCGTCAAAACGATTAAGATCAGCGAAGTCCAGATTCCGGCGACGTTGTGCCAATTAAAATCGCGCGCTTTTCCTTTTTGATCGAAGCGAAAAACACCGACTGCTTTGACATTTTTCCAATTCCATTTGCGCGGCATCCAGAGATAAATTCCGGTAATCGCCAAAATCAGAAACGCCAAGTTGCACGCGCCGGTAATTCCTTTGCCGATCGCGCGATTTTCGCCCGAAACGCCGAGCCAGCGGTGCCAATCCGTTACGAATTGGAAAAATGCTCTCGCGGATTTTGAATTTTCGCCGTTAATTTCGCCCGTATAAGGATTGACGTACAAAGTTCCCTCGCGTCCGAGCGCCAGCGCCGCGGCTGCGTTTGGGGCGGATTGAACAGTCAAATTTGTCGGTTTGATTTCGGGTTTTGCTGCCTGAACTCTTGAGAGCAGAGTTTGTACATCAAGTTTTTGCGCGTTTTCAGAAACCTGAACATTGCGCGCTTTGCTCTCGACAAATGCTTCGATTTGCGGTTGAAAAGCTAACA
>DASVTY010000103.1:0-30643 GCA_036387315.1 Pyrinomonadaceae bacterium | reverse complement strand
ATAAGAATATTCATTGTCAATCGTGAACGGCTTGAATAAATCAAACGCGGCTTTGGTTTCCTCGGTCGTGCGCTCAAAATCTTCGAGCGATTTTTTCACGCCGTCGAGCGCGTTTTCAAACCTGCCGCCGCCCCATTTCGGTGTGGCTTTTTCCAGAAAATCGCTTGCGCGTTTAGCCACTTTATTGAGCATCGGCGCGGAGATCAGATTATAAGTTTCGTGAGTTATGGCGGTCGCTTCGATGTTTGCGTTAACGGCGTTAATTAATTTGTTTCCGGTCTCTTTTTCTTTGAAATGACGGCGCTTATACAAACCGACAAGTCCGACCATTCGTTTCATTGGGTTCGGGTTCACGTCGCCGGAACAGGCTTGGAAAACAAGCGGCGGTTTGTCGTCAACCAGAGCGTTCATCGCCGCGCCGAGCATCGCGCCCGCAGCCATATCAACCGGAATAATGTCCAAAACCAGCTTTTCGTTAACCGGAAAAACGGGTTGACCGCGAAGAGCGATTAAAATAATCGGCGCGGTTGTCGTAAAACCTTCATTCCAGCCCGGAAACGGATAACTTTGTGCGGATTCGACGACCGATGGGCGAACCAGAACTTTTACGATGTCATCCTGTTTGGCGACAATCTGTTCGGCAAGCGATTTCGAGTAAGTGTAAATATTTGTCCAGCCCCAATACTCCGCCCGCTTTTCGCCCAGCTCAGTCGTGCGGTTGCGAATCCAGACTTTGCGCTCGCGGAACATCGCCGATCTTAATTCGTCTTCATCATCGGGATCGCGCCCTTCTTCTTCAAAGCGCTTTCGCGCCTGTTCGCGGAATTCGGCAATCTGCATCGCGTCGTCGGCTTCCTGGCGAGCTTGCTCGCTCAAACGCGCGCAGTCTTCGATTTCCTTTTCAACATCGAATATTGTGCCGATCAGCTCGTTTTTTCGCGGAAAATAACCGACCACGGGTTCGTTTTCCCAAATCGTGCCGGAGCGTTTTCCGGCGACAAAACAAGTCGAAACGTGAACCAGCGCCGGACGCCGCATCATCCGCGCCATTTTCAAAACGTTGTTTGTCCCGACGACATTTGTTCTCAAGGCGGATTCGAGCGGCGGATTAAATGTTACGTTTCCGGCGGAATTGATGATAATGTCGCAATCCTGCATTATTTCCCGCGCTTCTGCTTCAGATAATCCGAGAAATTCGTTTCCGACATCGCCGTTGACGGGCTGAACTTTTTCCCTGATGAAATGTTCAAACGCTTTGCCGTATTTTTCGCGCAGCGGGTCAAAGGTCGGACTCGTCACAACGCTGTTCCAAAAGCGGTTGTTCGATTCTTCCAGGTTGCGCGCCCGAACGGTCGCATAAACTTTGCCGATGTTCGGAAAATTGTAGAGCAGCATCGAAAGCGTGACTTTGCCCACAAATCCAGTGCCGCCGATAAATAAAATGCGTTTGCCGTTAAAAATTTCGGTTGGTGAAAGTTTCATTTTAAATCAAATAACAAATAACTTGCTTAAAAGCTCTTTTATAATTTTCCGACAATTACGAAAAAATCTTTCCAAAAAAATGTAACCGTTTTCAGATTACAGGCGTCTTTATGGTGACAAGCAAGCTATTAAAAACATAAGAAATTTTGGTTCGCGGAAAATTTCAGTAAAAAAACAATTAATTTTAATCAAGTATCTGAATTTTTGTAATTCAAATATAAGTTAAGTTTTCCGAAATATTGTAATTATTATGTAAAACCCGTTGGCTCATCGCTGCATCGAATGTCATATAAAACGCAAATTTTAACACGACTTGGTGTTAATTTAACTTTTCGGCTTGAAACCTAATTCGCCTTGCGGCGTATAATCATCAAGTCATTTTCTCAAAACCAAAATACTATCAAAATTTAAAAGGAGAGGCTTCCAATGAAGCAAGCACACAGGATTTTGTCTATCGCTTTTGCATTTGCCTTAGTTTTTTCGCTGAGCTTTTCGGCTTTGGCGCAAACTCAGAAACAAATGCGCGTGGATTTTAAAGAAACTACATTAAAAAACGGGCTTCGCGTGATTACCATCGAAGATCACACAGCGCCCGTCATCGCAATTTCCGTAACTTATAACGTCGGCTCGCGCGACGAGCGCAAGGGACGCACCGGATTTGCCCATTTATTCGAGCATATGATGTTTAAAGGTTCGGCAAATGTCGGAACCGGCGAGCATTTCACTCTCGTTTTCAACAACGGCGGAGATATGAACGGAACGACCAACGCCGACCGTACCAATTATTTTGAAGCTTTGCCCTCGAACCAGCTCGATCTGGCGCTCTTTTTAGAAGCAGACCGGATGCGCTCGCTCGAAATTACCAAAGAAAATCTCGACAATCAGCGCAACGCCGTGCAGGAAGAGCGCCGTCTCGGAGTTGATAATCAGCCTTACGGCAAAACCGATGAGATGATTGACGACATGATTTATGACAATTTCGCTTACAAACACAGCACAATCGGCTCGATGGAAGATTTAAACGCCGCCAGCGTCGAAGACGTATCGCAGTTTTTCAAAACTTACTACGCGCCGAACAACGCAGTTTTAGTTCTCGTTGGCGATTTCAATACGAATGATGCTCTGGCGAAAATTCGCAAAAACTTCGAGAGCATTCCGAGCCAGCCGGCTCCGCCTCCCGTTGATATGACCGAACCGGCGCAAAAAGCCGAACGCCGCGCGAACGTTGATGATCAACTTGCTCGTCTGACGCGCATTAACATCGCTTTTAAAGCCGTTCAGGGCAACACGCCGGAATTTTACGCGATGCAGGTTTTATCTTCGGCTCTGCAAAACGGTCAAAGCTCGCGTCTGTATCAAAAGCTCGTCAAAGAAAAACAGCTTGCGACCGGCATTTCCGGTTATATGGACGAGCGCCGCGGTCCGGGTGCTTTCTATATTCAAGCGAGCGTCGCGCCCGGCAAAAATCCGGCTGATGTTGAAGCCGCGATTTATGAAGAAATCGAAAAAATAAAAACCGAAGGAATTGCCGATTGGGAATTAAGCAAAGCCAAAAATAACACCCGCCGCGGTTTTATCAACGGTCTGCAAAGCTCGCAAAATCGCGCCAATCAAATGGGAATTTACACGGTTTATTATAACGAGCCGAATTTGATGAACACCCGGCTCGACAAAGTAAACGCCGTCACCGCCGATCTAGTCAAACAAGCCGCCAATAAATATTTGCAGCCGACCAATCGAGTCGTTATCGTCACCACACCAAAAGCCGCGCCCAGACCGACCGCCACCGGCGGAGCAGCAGGAGCCGCGAAAAACTAAAAGGAGAATCCGAAAATATGAAAACAATTTTTCCTAAAAAATTATTCGTCGCCGCCTCGCTCGCAGGTTTGTTTGTTATTGCGCCCGCAGCATTCGCGCAAGGAGGCAACGCCGCTCAAACTTCGACAAAAGGCGCAGTCATCAAAGGCAAAGCGCCGCTGAATAAAGAAATTTTGCGCGTCAAATTGCCGAAAGCACAGGAAGCGACTTTGTCGAACGGCTTGCAGGTCGTGCTACTTGAGAACCACAAAGTTCCGACTTTCTCGATGCAGATGGTCGTTTTGAGCGGCGGTCTTTCCGACCCGCAAACGGCGCGCGGAGTAGCTTCGTTTACCGCCAGCTTGCTGCGCGAAGGAACCGCCAAACGCTCAAGTAAAGAAATCTCCGAACAAAGCGAATCGCTTGGCGCCGTTATCGGGGCTAACGCCGGACTCTCGGGATTTACCAGCAACGTGACCGCCGCCGGTTTGGTTGAAAACCTCGATCAAACTCTGGATATTTTCGCCGATGTAGTTCGCAACCCGGCTTTTCCAACCGAAGAGGTGGATAAATACAAAGCACGAACGCTAGCTCAATTGCCATTACAGCGTTCTAATCCGGGGCTTCTCGCCGCCGAGCGCTTTAACCGTGCGATTTACGGCGAACATCCGGCGTCACTCGTTCTACCGCCGGTCGAAAGCCTGCGCACTCTGACGCCCGACGCTTTAAAGCAATTTCATCAAACTTATTACCGCCCGAACAACGCGATTCTCGCCGTCACGGGCGACATCACGATGAAAGAATTAATGCCGAAGCTCGAAAAAGCGTTCGGCGACTGGCAAAAAGCCGAAGTTCCGGCGACCAAAATTCCGACCGTCGCGGCTTTGTCCAAACCCGGCATTTTCCTGATTGACCGTCCCGGTTCGGTGCAGACGGTTTTGCAGCTCGGCAACGTCGGCATCGAACGCACAAATCCCGATTATTTCTCGGTTCTGGTAATGAACCAGATTTTCGGCGGCGGACCGCAGGCGCGTCTGTTTATGAATCTGCGCGAAGATAAAGGTTACACTTACGGCGCTTACAGCGGTTTCGGCGGCTCTAAATTTCCCGGAACCGTTCAGGCAAGCTCAAGCGTGAGAACCGATGTGACCGAAGGTGCGTTAAAAGAGTTTATGTACGAAATCAAGCGTATCCGCGACGAAAAAGTTCCGGCTGAAGAACTCGAAAACGCCAAACGCTCGATCATCGGCAGCTTCGCTCTCTCGCTCGAACAGCCGCAGGCTTTGCTTTCAAACATCGTGACGCAGAAACTCTACGGTTTCCCGGTTTCGTACTGGGACGATTACCCGCAGCAAGTCTCGCGCATTACGGTTGACGACGTGCAGCGCGCGGCGCAAAAATATCTCGATCTGCCGCATCTGCAAATCGTCGCCGTCGGCGATGCCGCAAAGGTGCGCAGCGCTTTAGCGACCTACGGCAGCGTCGAGCAATACGACGTCGAAGGCAAAGTTGTTAATCCCGCAGCAGCCGGCAAACCCTAAACTGGCTAAACAAACAATAAAAAAGCCTGTCGTGAAATCACGACAGGCTTTTTTATTCAAACCATTAATTCACTCGACATCGGCGATGCAAATTGTCGGTTGATGCAGCATCGTGATTTCCGCGCTTCTGCCCATAAAAGAGCGAGCCATCGCAATCGCTTCGGTCAAATTATCGGCGCGTTCCCAGCCCAGCATTTCCGGAACGTGCGCATTTTCGGCTCCGGCGACGATGACTTTGCCGACGTGCTGACGACCGTTTTCGCCCCAGTACCACATAAAAAACGGGTGCGCGCCGTGATAAGCGTAGCCGCGGCGGTACATTTCGATATAGTTCGGATTTTCGGCAAATTCGCGCTCATATTTGTCGCGCAAATAATTGGCGTCGCGCGATTCGGGCAACAGGCGATGGAAAAACTCGATATACGGCGCGTGCTGTACGTGATCGAATTCGTCCACGCACGGATGCGAGATAATCATCACGCCGCCTTTTTTCACCAAAGGCTTGTTTTTGTACATATTAAAGTGATAGCCCAAAGCCATCACCTGCACGAGCAGCGGATTTAAATTTGAATACACATTGTACGGCGAGATTTCCGGTATTCCGGTAATCAAAATGTCCGCCTGACCTTTCACCGGCACGGTGTATTGCTGATAACCTTTTTCCAGAATTTTCTCGTGAACCGGCTCGGTCGCGCCTGCGTAACAGGCAATCAATTCGTATTCGGAAGGAATATTTGCCAGCACTTTTCGGCGCGCCGCGCGCGGCAATTTCGAGAAAGTGCGTTTCATCGCCTCCCATTTCAATCTGTCCGCAAACGAAAATTCGTCTTCGTTGCGCGTCAAAATGTCGTAGCCTTCTTTGAACATTCGATTGTTGAGCGCGGTTTCGATATGAAAGACGTTGCAATGCTCGTCAACCAGTTTTCCAAGTTTGGTAATTTTGTGATTCAAATCCGAATCCGGCGGATACATATAACTGTCGGATTTTAAAATCGTGTTCGGGTTGTGATGCCCTCGCAAGCTTTCATAATCGCACAAACCGACGGCGACGGATTTATGCCCGCCGTTCATCGGTACGAAATTGATATTGGCGTAAATCAGCAAATCGCTTTCAACGCAGCGTTTGTTTAAACGCAGCGGTTCGCCGTGACGGGTTTCTCCGAGCGTAACGAGATTGTCGTCGTCTTCGGCGTCGTGATTGTAATAACGATCCGGGTAAAACTCGTTAAAAATCTTCGTGCCGACCATCCGTTTCATTTCCCACTCGGTCATTCTGCGATGCAGCGAAATCGCGATAATCAAATGAATATCGTCAACGCCGTTTGCGCGGCACATATCGAGAATGACTTCGAGCATCGTCTGCCGCACATCGGGCGTTTGCATCGGCGGCAGCGGCATTGAAATGTCGTCAATCGCAATGGTTACTTTCATTCCAGGCTCAAGCTGCGCGTAAAGCGGTTTGGCATCGAGCGGGTGATTAACCGCATAGCGAATCGCCGCTTCCCTGTTCGGCAAGCCTTGAATCGGCGGATTCGGGTACAAAATCCTGGTTCCCACCGGCAAATCTTCGAGAATAAAATCCTCGCCAAAGGGAATAATTCGCGGCGCGCTGTCGCGGTCAATGTAAACTATTGATTCGTGTGTTTTTCGTCGTAGCTGTAAAGCCATATTTCAAAATTATTGCTGTTGTTTGGAAATTGATGAACTGGAAATCAATCTTCCCAGGGATTCAAAATTGTGACCGGCGAATCGAAGAAGTTTTTGACGTTTCGAGTCACAAAAATCAGGTCGTGTTCCAACGCGGTCGCTTCCAAAAGCGAATCGAATGCCGGACGCAAAACGCCCCTTCGCTCCAACTCGCCGCACATTTTTCCCCAGACTAAAAACGTTTTTTCGGACAAAGGCAGAATTCGGCGTGAAAAACGAATTCGTAATTCTTCCAGCCATTTTTCGAGCGCAGCTTTTTTCCGGCTCGATTCCAACCGGGCAACGCCCTTTTTGATTTCACCGATTGTCAAAACACTGAGATAAAGTTTCGCTTCGTCCTGCGCGTCTAGCCATTCCAACACTTTTTCGCTCGGCTGCTTTTGTTTCGGTTCGGAAATTATGTTGGTATCCAGCAGAAAGCTCATTCAAAAGACACCTCGCGCGGTAAATCTTCATGCCGCTCCAAAAACGGAATTATTTCATCCAACGGACTTTTTTGCAGAAACTCAACCAGGCTTTCCTTCTCGCCGCTCAATTTTCGCCAATCTGAAATCGAAACCACAATGGCAACTTCCGTATCGTTTCGGCGAATTATCTGCGGTTCGCCTTTTTCCGCCAAACGAATCAAATTGCTCAGATTATTTTTTGCTTCTTTGACAGTGTGCGACATCTTTTTCACTCCACAAACCGAATGAGTTAGCTACGTAGCCATTATATTTAACTCGTCACCCAATTTCCAAATCGTTAACCCCTTCTCCAAACATCAAAAGGAGTAATCCTGAGCGCACTGTCGCGGTCAATATAAATGATTGATTCGTGTGTTTTTCGTCTTAATTGCAAAGCCATATTTGTAAAATGGTTGTAATTGAACTTGCAACACTTGTTGCTCTTTTAATTAATAGCTATTTCAAAAACATTTGCTTTTTGTCCCTGAAATTTGAGTAATCACGAATATCTACAGGAAAAGAGGGATTTTTATCCTTTAATTCAACAAAACGCTCTTTTATTTCTTGTTCTAACTGATAATCTGATATTCCATCCGGTAACTGAGTAACCTTAACTATAAATATTCTTCTTTGTTCTGAAGTGTCATCAGAACACTTTGCGTTGGAGGTATCAGCGACATATTGTCCAAAACTCATTCCAATTATTGGCACATTAGAATTAATATTATTTTTAACAACCTCAAAGAGGGTTTTGGCTCGTTGCTCCGCTAAATTGTTTTGTCTATTTAAATCGCCTTCTGAGGAAGCTGTACCTACCACAATTATTTTCTTTGCATCGCCTAATTCTTTATTAGGTTCATATCTTTTTATGATTTCATCCAATGTTTCACTACTATTCATTAACCACCCTTTTTTTATGATGTCTTGTTTCGTAAATTTTCCGCAATTCCACCGATATTTATCTTCCAAAACATCTATTTCAACACCGAATGAAGTGCTTCCTTTATCATCTTTCTCTTTACTGTTGTATTCAGTCCAAATATCACCGCTCTTGTTTTTTTCTTTGGGAAGATTTCCGCATTCAACACAGATGCTAATCCTTTCCTCAAGTTTAGCAATGCGCTCTCCTTGCGTTGCTATTTTATCTGACAAACTCCAAAAGGCAGCTATTATCGTTATAAAAAGGCTCAATAATCCAACGATACTAAGTAGATTGTCTCTTAAAATATTTCCACTATTTTCACTCATCGCCTTTTAAGGAAAGATAGATTGCATTTAATGCAATAGGCTTACTTCAAATCCAAAATCGCCCAATCGTGCTGCAAAGCGGTTTGTTTCAAACGAAAATCGGGGTTGACCGCAGCCGGATGTCCTACGATTGAGAGCATCGGCAAATCGGAAATGCTGTCTGAATAAGCGTAGGAATCGGACAAAGAGATGTTTTCGCGTTCGGCGTATTCTCGAATCCATTTGGCTTTGGTCGCCGAAGCCATCACGGGCGGCAGCAGTCGTCCGGTCGCGTAGCCGTTGACGAATTCCAGACGATTTGCCACAAATTCGTCAATTCCCAAATATTCCAACAAAGGCGCGACCGAAAAATCCAACGCTCCGGTAATTACGATTTGCCGCAAACCCAATTTTTTCGATTTTTCCAGCAGCGTGAATGTACCCGGAAAGACCGCCGGTTTAAGCGTTTTCTCAAACAATTCGTCGGCGAAAAAGCGCAAGCGGTCTTCGGATTCACCTTCGTAGCTTTTAAAGAAAAATTGGTTAAAAACGTTGCGGCTGTAAACGTCCGTGGCTGCAAATAGCGGAATTTTCGCCAGTGTTTTTGCCGATTTGGTGATTGTTTTCAATAATCCTTGCTGGCGCTGCGCGTAAAAACCCAAAGTGTGAACGAGATTTGTATGGACGAGCGTGCCTTCCAAATCGTAAAAGGCGGCTGCTTGTTTTTTTTCCGTTTTCTGACGTTTCATTTTTTAGACGAATTGCTTTTGCTGCAAGCCTCAAAATATAACTTATTTTTGACTGATTTAGTAAATTTGCCCGCTCCGCATTCAATTTTTACAAAATAATTACAGGCTGAAAACCGGCGGCTACAAGTTTTTGTTTTTTAATGATAAAGTTCCGCACTGATTATGCGACGAGCTATTTATCCCGGTTCTTTCGATCCCGTGACAAACGGGCATTTAGACATTATCGAACGCGGCGCGAAACTTTTCGACGAAATCATCATCGCTATTTTAAATAACCCGGAGAAAAATCCGATGTTTTCGGTTGCTGATCGCCGCAAAATGCTGGACGAAGTTTTGCCGGAGATAAAAACCGACCATTGTCGTTTGATTGTCGAAGATTTCAGCGGTCTTTTGGTTGAATACGCCCGGAAGCGCGAGGTGCAAACGATTGTGCGCGGCATTCGCGCCGTGTCGGATTACGAGTACGAGCTGCAAATGGCTTTGATGAACCGGCGGCTCGAACCCGCAATTCAAACCGTTTTTCTGATGGCTGCCGACAAATATTCTTACGTTTCATCGCGTTTAATCAAACAGGTTTTCACGCTCGGCGGGACGATTGACGGGCTGGTTCCGGCTTCCGTCGAAACGAGAATGAGAAAGAAGCTGAAGAAAGGTTGATTTATGAAGCTTGTTTTGGAGCGCGTTCACCACGCTCAAATCACAATTCCAACGGGTGCGGAAAACGCCGCGCGAGAATTTTATTGTGATTTCCTCGGTTTAAAGGAACTTCAAAAACCCGAATCGCTGCAAGGGCGCGGCGGATTTTGGCTCGAACTCGGAGCTTTTCAAATTCACGTCGGAACCGAAGCAGATTTTGACCGTACAAAAACAAAAGCTCATCTCGCTTACGCGGTCGAAAATCTGGCTGCTTGGCGCGAGAAATTGGGCGAAAAAGGAATCAAAATTTTAGAAGGCGTGCCGATTCCGGGTTACGACCGTTTCGAGTTCCGCGATCCGTTTGGCAACCGCGTCGAATTTCTCCAAAAGATTTAGCGAAAATTTAGTTTTATTATTTTGTTATATTTCTTTTTTCGCATAAGATTTTCGTTATGTCATCTTTTCCTGTTTCCGAAGCCGTTAAAAGAATGCGCCCGTCGGCGACGCTCGCCGCGATGCAGGCTGCCGCAGATTTGCGCGAAAGCGGTGCCGATGTGATTGATTTGAGCGTTGGCGAACCTGATTTTGATACGCCGCAGCACATCAAGAATTATGCGATTGAGGCGTTACAGCAGGGCGTCACAAAATACACGCCAACTCCCGGTTTGAAGTCTTTGCAAAAAGGAATTCAAAGTTTTTACGAGCGCGAATTCAACGCGCATTTCGAGCCGAATCAAATTATTGCCACATCGGGCGGCAAACAGGCGATTTTTAATGCCGTTTGCGCCGCGGCAAATCCTGACGACGAAGTTTTGCTGCACAAGCCTTATTGGGTTTCATTTCCCGAAATCGTCAATTTTACCGGCGCAAAAATCGTCACAATTGATACCGAAGAAACAGGTTTCGTTTTAAACGCCGAACAAGTAAAACGCGCAATCACCGATAAAACCAAGCTGATTATTATTAATTCACCGGGAAATCCGTCTGGGCGTGTGATTCCGGGCGCAGAGTTCCGAAAAATTGTCGAAGCTTGCGCGGAAAAAAACGTTTTCATTGTCGCCGACGAATGTTACGCGCGGTTTGTTTATCCGCCGCACGAGGTTTTTTCGACCGCGATGCTGCCCAAAGAATTGCAGCAGTTCGTCTGCATCGCCGGAACTTTTTCCAAGACTTTTGCGATGACCGGCTGGCGCGTCGGCTATACGGTGGCGAACGCCGAATGGACCAAAGCAATGAACAAGCTGCAAAGCCATTCGACGACGCATCCGACTTCGTTTGCCCAAGCCGCCTGCGCCGAAGCACTTGAAAACTGGGAAGAGACGCGAAAATCTCTCGATGAGATGATTGAAGAATATGCGCGGCGGCGAGCGTATTTAATTCCCGCTCTCCGCGAAATTTGCAGCTTTCAATGCAGCGAGCCGGAAGGCGCGTTTTACGCTTTCCCGGACGTGCGCGGTTATCTCAACGGCAAAATTAAAACGTCGGCGGATTTTTCCGATTTGCTTTTGCGCGAAGCGCATGTTGTGACGACCGACGGCGCGGGTTTCGGTGTTTCCGGCTATATACGGATTTCTTACGCGACAAAATTTGAACGATTGAAAGAAGCCGTCGAGAGAATCAAAAATGTGATCGGAAATTTGACGTAAAATATTTGTTTTGTTTTAGACAAAGAAAAAGCCGAGCCAAATTTGGTTCGGCTTTTTCTTTAAAAGTCAGCTTATTTTTAGACCTTCGGAAAAACTTTTTCAAGTGATGATAGTTTTCACCTGCTTTTGGTGCGTTAGATAAGTGAGAGTTTTAAAATGCAAAATGGCGAAAATACAGTTGACTCAGTTGAAGCCATATAAAGCGAAGAAGGTTCGCGGCGGAATTCAAACAATAATATCAAAAACCTTCTTTATGCTTATTGACAGGGCAAAACTTGCCCGGCGGAATTGACGATATAGCCTAATGCATAACAATAAAACAACAAAATAAATACGTATATGTTAGGTGGGAGTAACATATGGCTGTCTCACAACTTTCTAGCCAAACTGTCGGAAATCAATTGCTGTCGTTTTTGCCCGATAAAGAGTACAAGCGATTACTTCCTTTTCTAAAACCCGTGCGTCTCTTAAAGGGCAAGGTTATTTTGCACGGCGGTGACGATATTACACACTGTTATTTTCCCGTAAGCGGAATGATTTCACTGCTCTCCACGACCCCGGACGGCAAAACCGTTCAGATTGGTATGATCGGCAGGGAAGGCATGATTGGGGTGCAGGTTGCGCTCGAAGTCAATAAGACGCCTTGTGAGGTTATCGTTCAAATAGCATCCGATGCGCTACAAATTAAGACCGATAATTTGCTGTTACAGCTACGCTCAAGCGGCGCTTTGCAATCGGTGCTTTTACGCTATGCTCACTCCGTCCTTTGCCAAACTGCTCAAGCAGTCGTTTGCAATCGGTTTCACAGCATTGAGCAGCGCTTTTGCGGCTGTCTCTTAATCAGCCGTGACCGATTAAAATCGAATTCATTCTTACTAACGCAGGATTTAATCGCGCAACTGCTCGGCGTCGCCCGCTGTCAGGTCACAATAGCCGCCAGCGCCCTTCAGCAAAAAGGTTTAATTAACTATCAGCGGGGTCGCATTATTATTCTCGATGCACGCGGGCTTGAAAAATTCGGATGCGAATGCTTCCGCGCGGACTGTTAGCTAACCGGCTGTTTTTTCGAGGAAAGGCTGCTATTAACAGCTTATCAACATTTTTTTTTGCAATGTTAGATTTCTAGCCGACCGAGGCTTTTTTGGGAATGTATTCTCAATTTATCGTAACGCTACGAAGTTGTAATTGAGAACCCTTAAAGTTTTCCTCTTAACCAGCGCCCCATAACTGCAAATGGTTAACTGACTATAAAACTTTTTAATCTCACTCAATAAACAATCAATTTCACTTACAAGTCAGCTCGACTCGTATCAGTAATTAACACTCTGAAGTGCACGTGTCCTCAAACGGCATGGCATTCAACAACTCTAAAAAAAAGAAAGTAGAAAAAATTCTCAGAATTACGTGGAGTAACTAGAAATGAAAAACACTACACAATTTGTCAAAAGCCTCTTGTTTTTCGCGCTGATCTTAGGATTCTTCGCGACACTGATAACACCTAACTTCGCTCCGGCAGTCAATGCCGCTGCCACGACAAGCGACAATACCGCCGAGAACGGAACCCCTGAAATCGGATTAAACGCCATTCTGTCGGGCGTAAAAGAAAAAAAATTCAAGGTACTTAAAGGCGATGCGGTTAAACTACGCTTCAACCAGCTTCGCACTAAAGATAAAGCTTTTAACCGAGCGATAAAAGACCTTGAAAAAATCAACAAACGAATTAACTGGAATGCGAGCATGATTTACCTTGAAGAGAGCGATGCAAACACCGCAACTACGCTCAAATCACCGATATTTCGTTCCGCTTCGTTTAATTCGTTCAACTCGTTTAACTCGACTTTCGATACCGACGCATACGGTAACGAGATGATAGTTATGGCAACCGACGGAGATCAAAGCTACTGGGACGGTACAATTTACGTTCACGACGCCGAAACCGGTAACTCCGACACTTACAACGCGGTTGTCAACGACTTTGATAGCGAAGACCCGGAAGGAATGACTGTTGTTGACGAGCTGTATTACCCGCCGGATGGCGGTGCTCCGTACCGCGAGCAACCGGCATACTCGGGCTACTATAGCCCGTATCAAAACTTCGAGACCAGAGACCGCTATCAATTGGATATGCAGCTCCAGCAAATGAAAAACGATAAGGGTCCACAGAAAAAGTCTGTCATCTCCAAGGCTTCTTACTCGCTCGCCGAAAAAGCGAAAGCAAGAAAGTTCTTCACCTATATTTGGAGATATATTAAGTGTGTCGGGAAATGCAGCCTCGTTCTCGCGGAACGCGCAGGATGTGCCGGAATTGCCGCTACGAGCACCCGGAACAGACTCAACTGTTTCATAGCACAAGCTGCCAATGCCGCCTTCCGTTGCGCATTTAACCCCGATATTCGCAACAAACCTCACCCAAACACTTGCACGTTTAATTGATGAGCTTAATGGCAGCGGACACTAGTCTGAGATGCCAAACCTGAAATGCAGTTAAACGAATTAATAGAGACACCGCCGCGACTTTTGCATCGGTGTCTCTATTGATGTTTATCATCATTTATGTTGTCTGAAACAAATACGCGCCGCGCAGCTTTGCTCAAAGCCAGACTATTTGTCTTGTTGGGTATGTTGATCGCATGTGCTTGGATGATGCCCGTCCTAGCCCAGAACGATGACGAAGACAAGATTACAATCCGAACGCGAGTGGTTTTTGTAGATGCCCTCGTCAAAGACAAAAAAAATGATGCTCCCGTGCGAAACCTGACTCGCAATAACTTTACAGTGCTTGATGACGAACGCGAGCGTGAACTCACCTATTTCAGTACCGGAACCGGAACGCGGCGACCACGCGCGTTAATGCTGGTCATAGATTTTTACGGACATTGGGGGCGAACTTTTCACAACAAAGAAACGGTTTCGCGATTAGCCTCGGCATTTGCAAAGCTGCCGCCCGAAGACGAAGTTGCGATTGCGGTTTCGTGGCTGGGAAAAGCAGATTCTCCCTGCTCGCCGTTGAGTCCTGATTCGCGTCAGACTCCCCCGCCGTTGCACGTGCTGCAAGATTTCACTCGTGATCGCAAAAAAATAATTGCGGCATTTGAGTCGGTACTCGACCTCTCGGCAAAATACGAGCGGGATTTCAAGCAAATAGATTGGAGTTATAGCGTTGCAAACACCGCGTCGGGCGTTGCCTGTGCCGCCGAGACGCTTCGCCGGGCGGCGGTAGAACGCCCAAATTCGCAAGCCGTAATGGTTGTTGCAGCGGATGATCTTACTTACTTTCCGTTCACTGTACGCGACGAGGTGATTCACAGTTTGCTCGAAACCGGTATTACTGTGAACCTTTTGCGAATCAGAACATTTTTTCTTACCGGTTGGGCTGCTGAGGTGGCAAAAAAAACCGACTTCCGAGAAATGCCCGGAACGATTGAAGTTGTGGGCGACATTACACAACAAACGGGCGGCGAAATGTCGCGCGTCGGCAGTGTTAAAAAATACGTTGAAGCCTTCGAGAAGCTGGTCAACAACTTAACGGCGCGCTATACGCTCGGTTTTACGCTCGAAGAGAACGAGCAGAATAAGGGTCGCCTGCACAAATTAGAGATAAAAGTGAAGGCGCATGACGAGCAGGGCAAGGAACGCAAAGTGACGGTTAGTGCGCGCAACGGATACTATCTGCCGAAAGAGTGATTTGCCCAAATGCTTTTGCGCCGCTACTTAAAGCAATAATTAAATTTGAATTCGAGCTTAAATGTTATGATTAAACAATTTTTCACTAAGCTTCACCGACTCGCCTTATTTTGTCTGTTAACGTTATTCTGCTTTTTGCCCTCTTCGGCTCAGGAAATTGCTGACAGAGTTGATGAATTAATGACCGCAGCGATGAAATCCGATCATTTCAACGGTTCGATTCTTATTACGCGGAACGGTAAAGTGATTGTCAGTAAAGGCTATGGTATGTCAGATATTGAAAACGACATACCCAACACCTCGCAAACCAAGTTTAGAATCGGCTCTCTCACCAAACAGTTTACTGCAATGGCGATTATGATGTTGCAGGAGCGGGGCAAGCTGAATGTCGAGCATTCCGTTTGCAATTACTTAACAGACTGCCCGGAAGCCTGGAAGCCCGTAACTATTCATCATCTTTTAACGCACAGCTCCGGTATCCCGGATTATGTCAATGTGTGGGGATACGAGAAGGTATTGGCATCGCCAACGCCCGCAACGGATATTTTGGAAATTGTAAAAAAAGCGCCGGTCGAGTTCAAGCCCGGCAAACGGTTTAGTTACAGCAGCTTAGGATATATTTTGCTCGGTTCTGTAATTGAAAAATCATCGGGAATGTCATATGAAGCCTTTTTGCGAGAAAACATCTTCAAACCATTGAAAATGGAGAACACGGGATATGATAACAACAAGGCGATATTAAAACATCGCGCTGCCGGATATTCTTTGCAGCGCAACGCGTTGATTAACGCCCCCTATATGGATATGTCGCTTCCTTTTGCTGCCGGAGGATTGTACTCGACCGTCGAAGACCTGCAACTTTGGGACGAAGCTTTATATACGGAAAAACTTGTCGGCAAAAAATCACTGGACGCAATTTTTACCGCGTATGCGGCGGAACACGGTTATGGCTGGCAGGTGACCAAACATCTGAATCGAAAGTTTATCGGTCACGGCGGATGGATTAATGGTTTCGCTAGCTCTATTGCACGTTATCCCGAAGATAAACTTTGCGTAATTGTTCTCAGCAACTTAGATAGTGTCCCTGTAAACACGATTGCACGCAGTTTGGCTGCAATTGCCTTCGGCTTGAAACAAATAGTGTTGGTACAACGAAAAGCGATTAAGCTGAACCCGCAAATCTATGACCGGTATATAGGAGAGTATCAGCTTGCTCCTAACTTTGTTGTTGTAGTCACAAGAGAAGGCGATAAGCTGATGGGACAAGCAACGGGACAGCCTAAAGTAGAATTGTTGCCCGAATCGGATATTGAGTTTTTTGTTAAAGAGTATGACGCACAAATCATGTTTGTATATGGCGATGCGGGGCAAATAACAGGAGCAATTGTGACTTTTAACGGACAGCAAACACAAGCCGGGAAAATTAAGTAAGAAATTAAGCTAGTCCCTCTTTCGGTTCACCGTCAAGATATGTTTTGTGCGTTTGGTGAAAACGTAACCAAAAGAATCTTCTTAGTAAATGCTGATTAAAGCTGAAGACACGTTTGCGCGGAGTAAAAAGCGATGCCGCTTTCCAAAGAAAAACGGCATCGCTTTAAGATTAATAACGAAAAGCGATGCCGGAAATCTAATAAAATCTTGTGCGGCGATTGCCTTCAACACACAGGTAAAAATCTCTTTAGTACATCGTGAACCGGAATTCGACTGTTTTTTGCACGGAAGTCGGAACACCGTTCCGTTTTGCCGGAATAAATTGAATCTGGCGCGCCGCCGCAATCGCTTTTTCAGTTAATCCGAAAGGCAAACTGTTGATGGCGGAAACTCCGGTAACTTGTCCCGATGCCGAAAACGTCACGCGAACGCGAACGGTTCCCTGCACGTTATTTTTTCTGGCTTCCTCTGTATAGCCGGGACGCGGCTGCGAAAGAATTTTCAAAGGCTCGGAAACAACCGGAGGCGGTTCTTTTCTCACAACCGGAGGGGGTTCACCACCACCGCCGCCCGGACCATCTCCGTCTCCAATCCCTCCATCTCTACCACTGCCGATTCCACCGTTCCGACCGGAGCCATAGCCGGGACCATCTCCGATGCCTATTCCGCCGTTACCACCGTTTCCAAGTCCGCGACCACCACCCATTCCGCCGGAAGCGTCTTTGCCGCCATTCGCCACGCCATATCTTTCGTATGTAGGAGGTTGCTTAATATTCGGTCCTTCGAGCTTGGCGACCTGTTTCAACTCAAAATTGGGCTGAATAACTCTATCAACATCAGGTGCGATCTCCTGTTTATCCCTCGACATTTTCGGCATTACGCCTTGTTGCACCGGTTTCGGGTCGTTTTTACCGCCGCCGCCGCCGCCGCCGCCTTTATCTTTTTCTTTTTGCAGAGGTGGCTTTTCCTCCTGCATCGGTTCGTCATCAGCGAGAAAAGCATACGGCAGCCCCATGTCCGCATCAACCGGATCAATATCAAGCGGGAAATTGAAAATATCCCAAATCAACAAGGTGGTCAGTGCGACCATCATAAATCCCAAAGCGAAGCCAGCGCCCTTACCGAAATCTCTGCGGTGAGTTTTCGGCGCTTGCAAAATCGTCAGATGAAACAAACCGTCGTCGTGATAATTTTCGGCATTGGTGTCGAAATTTTCGATTGACAAGTTGGGTTCGTTGGTCTTAAAGCTCGCCGAACCGTTGGCGGCTGCCGGTTCCGGCGTGACGTAAGCCGGAACGCTTTCCTGAGAAAGCGGAGCGGTCGCCGCTACTGCCGCAACGGTTTCCTCGCGCGGGACAAACGGGGGTGGAGCTTGAGAAGCCGCGTTTGACGAAGCCGAATATGCCTGATTGCCGCCGACTTCGACGGTTCTCAAAGTCTCGCCGCAAACCGGGCAATAGCTAAAACGGTCGCCAAAATTTTCTTGACAAACTTCGCAGTGCTTTACTGTTTTACTCACTTGTTTTCTACCTTTCACTAACGGAAACTAACTTTTAGGATTCTAACCGCATCAAACCGGTCTTGGAAGCGGCTCGTTGCCGGATTATAACGCTGTTTGCCGCAAATTTGAACCTTGGAGAATATATGCGGCGTTTCGGAATCCATTTTTTGATGCCTTTTAGCGTTGACCGGCTGCTTTCGGGAAATCTAAACTTGATTAATATTCTCTCAGAATCTTTGGTGCAATGAAACTTAAAATTAGTTTGCTCGAATTTAGAAATTTTTCGCGTTTTGTGCTGCTTGTTTTGACGGCGGCAAGCGCCTTTTCGGTTGCTCACGCTCAATCCCTGCGCGAACCGAGAAAAGAACAGATTTTAAACGGTCTGAAAGTTTTCCTTCTGCCCGAACCGAAAAGCGAAAAAATCACCGTCAAGCTCCGCGTCAACGCGGGCGCAACGTTTGATCCGGCGCAGAAATCAGGCACGATGCGGCTGCTCGGCGACATATTGATTCCCGACGAAGGAACGAAACAGTTTTTTGAAGAAGATTTGGGCGGCTCTTTAAACGTCGCGACCAATTACGATTTTATTGAAATCACGGCGACGGGAAACGACGAAGAATTTGAAAGAATTCTCGACGCCGTGCGGAACGCCGTCGTCGCGCCGCCGATTACACCGGAGAATTTCAAAAAAGTGCGCGAAGCGCGTCTGCGGCAAGCGCAGGAAGAAAGCAAAAACGCCGCTGCGATTGCCGATTTAGCCATACGCCGTCGGCTTTACGGCGATTTTCCGTACGGCAAAGCCGACGGCGGAACGCCCGAATCGCTCGCCAAAATCGAATACGGCGATTTAATTTTCGCCCGCGACCGTTTTTTAAACGCCGACTATTCGTCGCTCGTCATTATCGGAAACGTCAGAGAGAATTACGCTTTGCGCGCGGTACGGCAGTTTTTCGGCTCGTGGAAAAAAGCAGACAAACCGCTGCTTTCGACATTTCGGCAACCGGACGCGCCGGATTCAAAAATTTTGATTGTTGACGCGCCGGATGCGGAAACGGCGGAAATCCGAATTGCCGTTCGCGGACTGGCGCAAAACGACAGAGATTCGATTGCGGCGGCGATTTGGGCGAAATCGCTCGAAAGAAAATTGCAAACCGAATTCGGCGCGGTTCAGGTTGAACACATCGCGCACGTTTTGCCCGGCGAGCTGATCGTCCGCGCTTCGGTTCCGACCGAAAAAGCGGCGCAAACTTTAAGCGCGCTCCGCGCGGCAATCAATCGAGCTGCGAGCGAAAAAATTGATGCGAAAGCATTTTCGGAAACTCAAAACGAGATTTTAAATGCGCTGCAAACCGAGTTGGCAAAACCGGAAACCGCTTCGCAGCGATGGCTGGACGTTGGAACTTTCAAAACAACCGCCGCAGGCGAACGACTAAATTTAATTAAAACTGCGACCGCCGGAGACGCCGAACGCATCGCCGCAAAACTGTTTAAAGGCGCGCCTCAGGCAATCGTCATTGTCGGCGACGCCGAAAAAATTCAGCCGCAAGTTGACGCTCTCGGAAGCAAAAAATAGAAGCTGCAAGGCTTTTTCGAAATTAGGATTGTTCCACAACTATCAACTATAAACTGTCTTGCAGAAAACCTTTGTTTCTTAGCAAGACAGTTTATAGTTTACAGTGTAGAGTTGATAGTTTGCGTTTTTCATTTGTGATATTTTCCTGAATTTATAAAGTGGCGACAAGAACTGAAAACGAAATCGCACATGCCAGAGCGGTGCGCGAAATGTTCGGCGGAATCGCTCGGCGTTACGATTTTTTAAATCATTTTTTATCCGTTAATACCGACAAGCGCTGGCGGCGACTTGTCGGGAAAAAGCTGTCGGACGTTTTGAAAAATCCGAACGCGCTCGTTTTAGATGTCGCTTGCGGAACCGGCGATTTATCGCTCGAATTACAAAAAAACTCGCCCGCGAAAATCATCGGAACGGATTTTTGCCGCCCGATGCTCCAAATCGCTTTTCAAAAAAACGCCAAAAATCAAACCGAGATTCCATATATTGAAGGCGACGCTCTAAGTTTGCCGTTTGAAAGCAATCGTTTTGACGCCGCGACTATTGCATTCGGTCTGCGGAATCTGGCGAATTGGCAGGACGGTTTAATCGAGCTGCACAGAATTTTAAAACCCGGCGGTCGGCTTGCGATTTTAGAATTCTCCTGTCCGATCATTCCCGGTTTTCGTCAAATTTTTAACTTTTATTTTACGACGGTTTTGCCTAGAATCGGCGGAGCGGTTTCCGGCTCGCGTGGAGCTTACGAGTATCTGCCCGACTCGGTGCAGCGTTTTCCGAATCAAAAAGAATTGGCGAAAATGCTCGCCGAAACAGGCTTTGACCGTGTAGAATTTCAAAATCTAACCGGCGGCATCGCCGCAATTCACTTAGGCGAAAAAAAATCGGGCAAAAAAAAATTGGGATGAAAACAGGTTGATGAACCGACACAAAATTTTCAGCTTTGTGCGCCGTTTCGCGCTTTTTCTGCTCGTCGTCTGGACGGTCGTTTCGCTCGTCACGCTTTTAATCGAGCTTGTCCCGGGCGATCCGTCGCAGGCGATTTTGGGCGATCAGGCGACAGCCGAACAATACGCTGCTTTTCGCGCTAAACACGGACTCGACCGACCGGCGTTTTTCTTTTCGGCTTTTGGGGAAAAAGGTTTTGAATGGCACGGTGCAGACAACCGTTATGTAGATTACTGGGCGAATCTGCTGCAAGGTGATTTGGGAACTTCGTTCAGAACCGACCGCCCGGTTTTGGATATGATTCTCGAACGCTATCCGGCGACGATTTATCTGGCGCTTGCCGCGATGCTGATTGCCGTCGCCATTGCGATTCCGCTGGGCGTTTTAGCGGGCACGAACAAAAATTCGGTGATTGATAATTTCGCTTCGTTTTTCGCGCTTTTGGGAATCAGTATGCCGGGTTTTGTCATCGGTCCGGCGCTGGTTTTTCTGTTTGCCGTCAGGCTCGGCTGGTTTGCGCCGACAGGCAGCGAAAATCCCGAAGACATTATTTTGCCCGCATTCACATTGGGCGCGGCGCTTTCAGCGATTTTAACCAGAATGGTGCGTTCGTCCGTGATCGAAGAACTCGGCGAAGATTACGTTCGCACGGCGCGCGCCAAAGGTTTATCGGAAAGAGTCGTGATTTACAAGCACGTTTTGAAGAACGGCTTGATTCCGGTGGTCACGATTTTGGGTTTGCAGCTCGGCGTGCTGCTTGCGGGCGCAATCATTACCGAACGCATTTTCGGCTGGCAAGGCTTGGGCTTGCTGTTGTTGGAAGACGGAATCGGCAAACGCGATTATCGTCTCGTGCAAGGCTGCGTCCTGGTTATCAGCGTCACGTATATTTTGGCTAACACTTTGACCGATTGGGTTTATCGCTGGCTCGACCCGCGAATCAGATTGTCGTGAATCGTTTAACTTATTTTGGAATCACGGTTGCGGTAGTTTTGGTGATTGTCGCCATTTTTGCACCGTTTATCGCCACTCACGATACTTCGGCGCAAAATCTGGCGATGCGTTTTGCCGCGCCTTCAGCCGAGCATTGGTTCGGCACTGACGCGCTGGGGCGCGATGTTTTTTCGCGCGTTGTTTTCGGGGCGCGCATTTCGCTCGAAGTCGGAATTATTGTTGTCGCGGTTTCCTCTGTTATCGGTTCGGTTTTGGGCGCGCTCGCTGGTTTTTACGGCGGCTGGCTCGACCGTTTTCTTTCGGGTTATCTTTTCAACGTTTTTCTCGCCTTTCCCGGCTTGCTTTTGGCGATTGCGCTCGTCGCATTTCTCGGCGCGGGTTTGGGAAAACTTATTCTCGCGCTGTGCATTATCGGTTGGGTCGGCTACGCGCGCGTAATGCGCGGGCAGGTTTTAAAAGTCCGGGAATATGATTTCGTCCAAGCCGCTCGCGCTCTCGGCGCAAGCGATTGGCGGATTTTATTTGTTCATATTTTGCCAAACGCGATTCAGCCTTTGATTGTTCAGGCGAGCCTGGGGATGGCGGGCGCGGTTTTATCCGAGGCTTCACTCTCTTTTCTCGGTTTGGGAATTCCGCCTCCCGCACCTTCGTGGGGAACAATGATCGAAGAAGCGCGCGGACTCGACACTTTGGCAAACGCTCCGCACGTTCTGCTGTTTCCCGGCATCGTTATCGCTTTAACCGTTTTGGCTTTCAATTTTATCGGCGACGGCTTGCGCGAATTACTCGACCCGAAACAACGGAAAAGATAAGAATCCAGCGCTTTTTTCGTTTAGAGGCAGTCGGAGACCGCCCCCAAGCGAATTCTTCAATTTTTCAAATAATTTAGGTTACAAAGCACTGCGCTTTACAATTCACCAAGAGCGTTTATGGAATCAGCGTCCGGTTAAGTCAGGCATCAGATTCAGTACCGCGAACGGTAGTGAGCGGGTAAGTTTACAAACCCGCTCACTACCGTTCGCGGTACTAACACGGACATACTGTGTTGATTCGCTCTAAGTTTTACATTCGGAAACCAACTTTTTATATTTACAAAACTTTACGCTGCATTTTAGTAACCAAACGCGGTTTGCGAGTGTCTTAAAATCAGGCTACTTTCTAAAAATTCCAGTGGAGAAAATCAAAATGAAAAATTTAGCGATACTTTTCGCGTTTGTTTGCCTTTTTGCAATCGGCGCGACGGCACAATCCAAAAAGGCGGACTTTTCCGGCGAATGGACGCTCGATGCGAGCAAATCAAAGCTCGGTGAACGTTCCCGAATTGAAGGGATGACTTTGAGAGTCACGCAGACTGAAAAAGAATTAAAAGTCGAAACCACAACCAAACGAGCCGCACCGCCGCAAGGCGAAATGGCAGGCGGAAGCGGCAACGCCGGCACAATGCCCGCTCCGCCTCCGGGACGCGGCGGAGGAATGCGCGGCGGTTTCGGCGGAGGAGACGGGACGACCGTTTACAGTTTGGAAGGCAAGGAAACAACTGCGGAAGGCGCAATGGGCGGGCAAGCCACGCTCAAAGCCAAAGTCGAAAAAGACAACAAACTCAATCTTACGCGCACGCAGACGATTGATTCTCCGAACGGGCAAGCCACAATCTCCGTAAAAGAAACCTGGGAGCTGAGCGCGGACGGCAAAACTTTGACCGTCAAACGCGATGTCGAATCGCTGCGCGGCACGAACTCTACGGAAATGGTTTTCACGAGAAAATAATCCTCGAAAATCAGTTGTATTAAAAGAGAAGCTCGATTTTTATGATAAAAATCGAGCTTCTCTTTTAATGAAATAACCGGCTTCGCCTGCTGTTGTCTTTCCGTCGTTTCAGTTTTGTTTTAAAAACGGACTTGCCAAATCTTTTTTAATCCGCCAAAATTTGCGATAAGTTTTCGCCGACTCTCCAAAAGTTTAATTAATGCTTGAAACTTTGCTTTCTCTACCGCTCGAACAAAAAGTCGGGCAACTTTTATTCGTTGGTTTGCCCGGCACCGAAGCCGACGCGGAAACGCGCGCGGTGCTCGAAGAAATAAAACCGGGCGGAGTTTGTTTCTTCGGGCGCAACGTTCGCCGACTCGATCAAACCCGCAAATTTATTGATGACATTCGGGAAATTTTGCCCGTTCTGCCGATTATAAGTCTCGATCAGGAAGGCGGTTTGGTTGACCGTCTGCGGCGAATTGCGACGCCGATGCCCCCGCCCCGCGTGATTCGCCAGCACGGCGATGTTGCCGCCGCACGCGCGCTCGGTTCGATTACAGGCGAGATGCTGCGGATTCTCGGTTTTAATATGAATTTCGCGCCGGTAATGGAGATTATGACGCCCGAACGCGATTTGCTGTCAAACGGTTTGTATTCGCGCTCGTTCGGGCGCTCGCCCGGCGAAGTTCTCGGTTATTCGATGGTTTATCTGCGCGGTTTGCAGCGCACGGGCATTCTCGGCTGCTTGAAACATTTTCCAGGCATCGGCGCAGGCGAAGTTGATTCGCACGACGAAATGCCGATTGTCAATCTCACGCACGACGATCTCGTCACGCAAGACCTCGCGCCGTACATCGAGCTGTTTGTCTATCGTCAGGACGAAGACGACCGCGTGCGCTGCGTAATGGTTTCGCACGGCGGTTTTCCGAGAGTCAATCTTTCGACCGGACAGCTCGGCGGGCGACTGACACCGGCTTCGATTAATTTCGATGTCGTCACCAAATTGCTCCGCATTGAGCTTGGCTACAAACACCTCGTTTTGACAGATGATTTGGAAATGGGCGCGATTTTAAGACATTGTTCGATTGAAGAAGCCGCGCGCGCCGCGTTTCAAGCCGGAGAAGATATGATTTTGATTTGCTCGTCGCTCGAAGCCGTGCGGAAAAGCTATTATTCCCTGCTCGAAGGCTTTCGCGCGGGAGAACTGAAGATAGAACGGCTCGACGAATCATTGCAGCGAATCGGCGAAGTAAAATCGCTCTTGAAACCGCCTCACGAATTTGATCCGCACCGCTTTGGAGAGCTATCCGACAAAATTGCCGAATTGAATAAAAAACTCGATTACAGCTACGGAGGAAAAATTTGAGAAATCGTTTTCAATTACTTTTTTTATTTGCAGTTATCACCTTAATTTTTACCGCTTCCCCAGCCTGCCGCCGCGCAAGCGACACTTTTACAATTGCGCTCGACGGCAATTTCGATACGCTCGATTTTTTGGGCGCGGGCAGCGTTCCCGCAAATGCCGAACGCATTCGCACTTTGATGTACAACGCGCTGGTTAAGAAAAATGAAAATTTTGAGTATGTCGGCGACGCTGCGGGCGATATTCAATCGTCTTTCGACAATTTAACGCTGACATTTACTCTGCGGGACAATATAAAATTTCACGACGGCAAACCGCTGACTTCCGCCGACGCAAAATATACGCTCGATTCTCTGCTCAAACTCGGCAGCCCGAAAGCCGCTTCGTTTTTCGAAACCATCAACGGGCAAAGGACGCCGATGATTACGGAAATAACCGCGCCGGACGCGAAAACTTTAACTATCAGAATCGCGCGACCGGCTTTGAAAAACAACCTTTTGGCAAATCTCGTGGCGATTCCGATTTTGCCGGAAAACAGCCAAATCGGTACAGGCTCGAACAACAACGCACCGGGATCAACTCCGAATCCAGGCGTTTACACGCCGCCGCCCGGAACGGGAGCTTACAAATTCGTGCGCTATGATTCAGCGAACAATTTCGTCGAGCTGGCGGCTAACGACGAATATTGGGAAGGCGCTCCGAATATCAAACAGTTGCGCGTCCGCGTTATCGCCGACGCCAATTCGCTGCAAGCCGAGCTGCGTTCGGGCAGAGTCCAGCTTGCTCCGATGACGGTTAATCTGTCGCCCGATACGCTGAAAAGTTTTTCAAACGATTCAAATTTTAGCGTTCAGCAATTTCCCGGCGCTAACATTCAATATCTGAGCTTTAACACGCAGGATAAACCTTTCGACAACCCAAAAGTGCGCCAAGCCGTGGCTTATGCAATTAACCGGGAAGAGATAATCAACAATTTGCTTTTCGGTCAGGCAAAGCTGGCTTATTCGATTTTGCCTGAAACCTCGTGGGCTTATGCGCCGGGCGTCAAATACGATTTCAACCCGGAAAAAGCGAAGCAATTACTCGACGAAGCAGGATTTAAAGCTGGTGCCAACGGCATTCGTTTTTCGCAGCCGGTTAAATTTAAAATTATTGCGGGAAACGCCGCGACCAGCCAGTACGCGCAGGTGATTCAAAATCAGTTAAAAATAATCGGTATTCCGGTGGAAATCGAAACGGCGGAATCCGGCGTGTTTTTCGATCAGCTCAAACGAGGTCTATATCAAATGACGACGGCGCGGTATGTCGGCGGCAATCATGACCCGATTTATTTCCGCGATTTGTTCGCGTCAAGCCAGATTGGAAACTCGAATCGGACTCGTTACAGCAACCCGGAATTTGACGATCTGATCAGCAAAGCTGTCAACGAAACCGACCGCGAAAAAGCCAAACTGCTTTACGCGCAAGCGCAGGAAATCGTCAGCCGCGATGTGCCGCTTCTGCCGCTCTGGTATCCGGCAAATATGATTGTCGCGTCAAAAGGCGTCGGCAACTTCAAAATCGAACCGAGCGGCGATTGGACTTTTGTCAGAAATTTAACTTTCGACAAGTAAAATTTCCTGAAAAATGGAAAAGCCGCATCGAATAAGCGATGTTTGTGAAATTTAACTTGAAAAATCTTTCGTTCGTTTTTCTATTCCTGCTTTCGACGCTCGTTTTCTTTGGCTTCTCTCCCAATGCGAAAGCGCAGAAAAAATCGAATTCCGAAGTTCTGATTACGATTGAAAGAGGAGCCTGTTACGGCACCTGTCCGATTTATTCGGCGCAGATTTCGGGCGATGGGACGGTAGTTTACAACGGCATCGAGAATGTCAAAGTCAAAGGCAAAAAACGGTTCAAAATTCCAAAAGCCAAAGTCCAGGAATTGGTGAAAGCCTTTGAAAACATCAATTATTTTTCTCTCAAAGATAAATACGAAACCGACGAAAACGGAATGCGAATAGCGGATTTGCCGCCCGTGACGACATCGATTTCGCTGAAAGGCAAGACCAAAAAAGTCATCCATAATTACGGCGCGCCGAAAGAGTTAAGAGAATTGGAGAATAGAATTGACGAAGCCGCCGGACTGAAAAAGCTAACTAGCAATTCGGAATAAAAGAAACCACAGAGGACACAAAGGACACAGAGAAATAAAACAATAAAACCTCTGTGTACCCCGCGTCCTCTGTGGTTTCCTTCCGTTTAAACCATAAAACCGAGATTTGAGGTCGAAAAATTCGCTATATTCGGGAAAACAAGCGGAATGTCAGCGTCGGTAAGACCGAACCAGCGCGCCAGCGTTCCGGCGTATTGCTCGATTGCGACCGACGGAATAATGCGCCCGCGATTTTCCGCGTCGTCCGGTCCGTTGTTGACCAATGTTGGGAAAATCGTACCGTTTGCCGTCGCGCTGCCGTAAAAATTTCCGCCGTTGACCGCGCCGCCGATGACAAAATGATGTCCGCCCCAGGCGTGATCCGTTCCAACGTTTGAACCTGCGCCGGACGGATTGAGCGTGCGGCTGAAATCCGACATCGTAAACGTCGTCACCTGATTGGCAATTCCCTGCGCCTGAGTTTCATCATAAAACGCTTTTAACGCCTGACTGAGCTGCGTCAAAAGATTCGACTGCATTGTCAATTGCCCGCCGTGAGTATCGAACCCGAAAAGCTGCACATAAAAAATCTGGCGGCTCATATTTAATTGGGTGCGGAATTTCATCAGTTTCGCCACCTGCCGCAATTGATTTCCGAGTAACGTGTTCGGAAATGCGACGCTCAAAGTCGGGTCCTGGCTGAGTTGCTGGCTGACGTTAACGGCTTGCTGTGTTAAAACGCTGGTCGCCTGGACGAGCGTTTGGCTTAAATCTTCCTGCCGCAATTTCTCCATCGCGGCGCGGCGGGCAAGCTCGTCGGGGTCATTACCGAAACCGTTTAAAGTCAATACCTGATTGAGCGGCGTCGGCGCGGGTCCGACAATCAGCGGCGCGCTGCTGTTGCCGGCGCTAAAAACCGTCGAACCGGCAATCGAAGTTACCATCGGAATTAAAGCTCCGCCATTTAAAGCGGCGGCGCGGTCGGCGGTTCTGCCGCCCCAGCCTGTGGTTGAGTTATAGCTGGAAACGGCGGTGCGGAATTGATCGGCTTGATCGGAATGCGAAAAAAGCTGGCGCGGGCGCGCTCCGCCCGATTGATACTGCTGTCTGGTCAAAGGCTGAACGAGCGTGCCGACGTTGCAGACAACCGCCATTTTGCCGGTGTCAAAAAGCGTTTTTAATTCGCCGACAGCCGGATGCAAACCGTAAATCTGCCCGCTCATTGCGGGCGGAGTAATCGGCAGCAAACTCGCTCTCGCAATTGCCAGCCCCTGCGCCTGACGCGCAGCCGCATATTGGTTGTAACCTTCGTCGTAATTGGGGACGACGGTGTTGTTGCTGTCGTTGCCGCCATTGAGAAAAACGCAAACCAGAGCTTTATATTCGGCATCCAGGCTGTTTGCCGATTCGCTTTTCAAACGTTCCTGCGCCAGCGCGTTGACCAACCCGAAATGCTGCATCTGCGAAGCCAGAGCCGCCATCGAAAGCGCGCGGCAAGACGATTTCAAAAATTCTCTTCTCGATTTTTTCATTGTTATCTCACCTCTGCACTTGAAATTGCGATGAAGTCGCCGTCAGATAAACAGCCGTGCGAACGCGCTTGTCCGCAAGAGCGGGCGAAACGGCTTGAATCGCCTGCATAATATGATTGCGAACCGGCGCGGACATTGTGCCGTGCAGCATTTCCCGGTTAAGCTGCTCAAGCAAACTATTGCCGGTTGCGTCCGATTGGGCATATTGGAGAAGCCGGTCAAGATTGATTTTCGTTCCGCACGGAATGTAACCCGGTGAGGCGGTAAAAGAATTTGGCTGAATTCCGGGCGCGGTGTTTCCCTGCGGCACAATCATCTGATTAACGAAATTTGCCCGTTTCAATGCCGTTCCGGTCGAGAAAATGCCGAATTCCGCGCCCGCCAGATTTGTATTCGGGATAACTCCGTCCAATTGATAATAATTAAAGACGCTTAGCGGATTGAAAACGTCCTGATCGAAAAGGGCGCTCGAAACGTTGTTAATTATTCCGTCGCTCTGCCCGTTGCATTGAACACCGAGCGTTGTATCCGTTTGGGTTCGCACGCCGAAACGCCGCAGAAAATTGGTTACAAACAGCACCGGCTCGCGCAGTTTGCCGTAATCGGGATCGGTTTTAACCGAGCCGCGCGCTTCCGGGTCGAGCAGAATTGCTCGAATGACGGCTTTCATATCGCCGCGAACACCCGAGCCGTTGTCGTTAAAAGCCGCGGCGACGCGCCCGACGTAAGCCGGACTCGGATTGCTCGTGACGAGCTGTTGAATCAGCAGTTTTCCGACAAAGGGCGCGACGTTCGGGTGATAAAAAATATTATCCAAAGCCTGCCGCAAATCGGATTCCGCGTCCTGTCCGGCTGGCAAAATTGTTCCGCGCAGCAGCGTTTTCTGTGTCGAGTCGTGATTTGCTGCAATTAAAGCGACCATCGGATCGCGGTAATTGGGAATGCCGGTTTGCGAATTTGGGCAGCCGGAATTGCAAAAAGTCCAGCCCGTAAAAACTTTGGTGAAATTATTGATTGTTTCCTGAGTGTAAGCCGGAATGCGATTGCCGTTTTGATCTAAAACTGGCGTTCCGTCTGGGTTGAGCAGATCAACGCCGATGGTGAAAAGCTGCAAAATCTCGCGGGCGTAATTTTCGTTCGGACTTTGGCGCGTGCTGATCGCCATATCGAGATATTGCCCCATCGCCGGATTTAAGGTCATCTCTTTCATCAAATCGCGGTAATTGCCCAAAGCGTGTTTGTCCAAAACTTTGATGTAAGGTAGCATTCGCCCGGACTGAACGATGTCGCGCCCGGAAACCACCCAGACCTGGCTCAAAGCCCACGAAACGCGACGCCGCAATTGTTGGTCTTCGCCGTAGAACGCTTCCCGATAAAACCAGTTCTGAAGCAGAAACATCGAGTAATTGTCGCGCAAACAAACCGTTGCCGACAGACCGGGACAACCGACCTCGCTGACGGTTTGACGCGGAATTACGTTTGGATAAGGAAAAGTCGAAAATCTCGCCGTGCCGTTTGAATCGGTTTTGTCCGCCGTCTGTTCCTCAATCCAACGGCGAAAGCCCAATTGCCGCAGTCGCAGATCAAGCGCCGCGCTCGGTCCGAAAGCGGCTTGCTCCATAAAACGAATCCGGTCGCCGCCCGTTTCGGCAGCCAGAGAATTCACTGTCGCAGGCACGAATGAATTTTCCGTCAGCGGAGTCGGAACGGCGTCCGCGTCGTCTTTCAAACCGTCGCCGATGTGCCCTATTGCCACTCGAACGCGATTGCTCGACATTCCGCGCCAGGCAACGCGCGTCAAAACGTCGCCGACATCGCCGATTGCGTCGTGGAGGCGAACCGTTAAAGCGTAAATCCCTTCGCGTTCGGTTTTGTCGAGAGAGACTACGGTTAACGGATAGCGGCGATTCAAAACGTCTTCCATATCGGCGCGAAAAGCGCCCGCGCCTTCGCTTGGCAGCAAATCCAGATTCGCCACAAACAAAGTCACCAGCGTATTTGAGCCGGGTCTAAAAACTCTGATTTTTGTGTCCGAACCTTTTTTCGTCGGTCGCACGGTCAAAGCGCGCGTCGAATCTTTTTCGCTGATTAAAATCGGCGCGTCGGGCGGCAAACCGTTTGCGAGCGAAACCGCGCCGGAGAAAATAAGTAAAAATAAAGCGTTTACTGCAATTAAACGCTTGCGCCAACAACTCACGGCGTTAGGATTTAACAACATCCTCGGTCTCCTTTTAGATTTTATTAATTACTGATGCGCCCAATTTGTTTTTTATAGGATAACAACGGATTTGTACGGGTGCTTCTTGTTTATAACTTTATCGAAAAAAAAAATCAATTTTCTTAACCGTTAAATTTCGCAATAAAGATTATGATTATTTGACAGAATAGGGCGTTTGAATTTGTCAAACCGATTTTTACGGGTTAAAATGGCGGAAAATAGCACAAGCTATTCCTTACAAAGTATCAAACTTAACAAAATGAACCGTCCAATTTTTTCGGCGCGAAAACTATTTATAATCGCCTGCGCGCTCGCTTTATTAATCAACGCG
>DASVTY010000102.1:0-5621 GCA_036387315.1 Pyrinomonadaceae bacterium | reverse complement strand
CGTAAGTTCCGATGGGAGCTTCGACAATTTTTCCTTTTTCCGTAGTGACTGAACCGCGATCCTGATCAAAATTATAATTATCGCCAAAGCGGCTGAGTGTTCCGCCAGCCCGCATTTCGCTGCGATACGGCGTCAGAGCTTCCGGATTGATGAAAGACGTAAAAGAGCTTCCCTGCGGGAGAAACGGATCGGAAGATTGAACGATTTTCGCGGTTAAATTTACGGCGTCACGCCCGAAATAAAGCTTACGGTCGGCGATGTCGAATTGAATCGCACCGATCTTTTTATTCTGGCGGAAAACGTCGAAATTCAGTTTTTCTTTGAGCGCAAACGGCAAATCGGCGGCAAGCGGTTGATTTTCGACGTAGGGTTTCGGCGGCGGAATCGGGTTCCGTTTTGGCGGCGAAACGGTCGTCGGAATCTGCGGAATGTTTGGGTTGGTAGTTATCGGCGGCGTGGCGATTGTCGGAATCTGAATTTCCGGCAGCAGAATCTGAACGCTCGCTAATTCGGCGCGAATCTCGCCTTTTGAATGTCTGACCTGAAAGGAAATCGGCAGTCGCCGCTCGTCGTCACTGACGATCATTTGAAAGCGATAGCGATTGTATTTCTCGTTGTTGGCGATTTGAAATTGAACGACAAATGCGCCGAAAGCGCCGACGGCGGTTGAAACGGTTATTTTTTTGACGACTTTCAATTCAACCTCGTAAATTTGATTGTTTTCGACGACCCTCAGCGGAAACGTCGCATTCAAAGCAAGCGGCAGCGTGCGGACTTGATAAATTGCCGAAATTATATCGCGCACGTTGTTTGCGCCCGGCGATTGGTTTTCGGCAAAATCGCGCTTAATGTCGGTCGGTGCGATTGATTCGCGCAAAGTGCGTTCTATTCTCAGCGGCAACCCGGTTTCCGGCGAGATAAAGCTGTTGTATTCATTATCGAGAGCGAGCAAAGTCGCTTCGACCATTCCGGTCGTTTTCACCCGAGCGCGCAAATGAATTGCGTCTTGCCCGCCCACTTTTTCGCGCGCGACCGTATGCAATTCGACAAAACCGGCGTCGGTAAAATTTGCAAAGCTCACGTGATAAGTGAGTTTTTCACCGACCGGAAAACGTTCAGTCTGCGCTTTGGCGGGAAACGCAAATGAAAACGAAATGATTAAAACGAAAGAATAAAAAAGCAATTTCATCAAGACTTTTGATGCAAAAAAATCAAACTTAAAAAACAACAATCTTACACATTAACAGATTCTATCTCAGCCAAAATATTTTCCGCCGCGCTTCTGCGATTGCTCGCTCGCAAAATCGGTCTGCCGACCACGAGATAATCCGCGCCTGCGCGAACAGCTTGCGCCGCAGTTAAAACGCGCTTTTGGTCATCGCCCGCAACTTCGGATTCGGGTCTGATTCCGGGCGTCACAATCAAAAAATCTTTCCCGACGGTTTCGCGTATCGCGGCGATTTCCAAAGGCGACGCGACTACGCCGTCCAAACCGCAGGATTCGGTTAATTTCGCCAGTTTTACGACTTGCGGCAGAACTTCGTTTTCAATTCCTACTTCGCGTAATGATTCCCGATTCGAGCTTGTCAAAACCGTCACGGCAATTATTTTCGGCTGTCGCAATTGCTCGCGCGCGCAGGTTTCACGCACAACCGAGGCGGTTCGTTCCATCATTTCGCTTCCGCCTGCGGCGTGCAGATTAAACATCCAAACGCCAAGTCTCGCGGCTTCGACCGCTGCGGACGCGACCGTGTTAGGAATATCGTGAAATTTTAAATCGAGAAAAACGCGCGCGCCCGATTCGGTTAATTCGCGGACAAAACCGCCGCCTTCCGCGACAAAAAGCTGCAAGCCGATTTTGAAACCGACGCCTAAGTCTTTCAACTCGGCAACAATTTTTTGCGCTTCGTCAGCCGTTGAAACATCAAGAGCGACAATAAGTTTTTCTTTATTTTTCGACATAAAAATCAATCGCTGGTGACTGTAGAAATAAATTTGCCGTTACGCCAAACATAAGAGCTTCCGCAGCATTCTCCGATTCCGACAAAAATCGCGTCGTTTTTATACCTGAAATTTCTTTGCCAATCGTAGCTGTAATCTTTTTCGCCTTTCTTCATCAAATCAATGTAATCGCCGCCTTCTAAAATATAATGGCGGTAACCGTTTGAACTACGTAAAAAAGCAATTGTTAATGATTTCGGCGCATTTTCGTTGCGAATTTGTTTTCGCTCTATCAAAACAGCGTAATCGATTTTCCCGTCGCCGTTCCAATCGCCTTTGACGAGGTTCGGTTCGTAAGAGTGTTTTCCGGCTTGATGATTAATTTGAAATTCCTGCGAAACTTGCGCCGGGCGATAACTGCTAAATTCGCCCTTCAAGATTTTTTGGCATTCCGCAGGGAGTTTTATATTTTGAGCTTTAGCCGTTGTAAAACACGCCGCAAATAGAAAAAATGCAAATGCTAAAAAGTGTTTCATTTTTTATTACTCCCAATTGCTTCCTGAAACGTGCGAAAATCTTTTTCTTGCAAGATTTTAATCAGTCCGTCGCTGATGTCACGCGCGACGGTCAAACCTTGATAAACAAAACCCGTATAAAGCTGAACGAGCGGAGCTCCGGCGGCGATTTTTTCAAAAGCATCCGCAGCGGTAAAAATACCGCCGACTCCGATTATCGGCAATTTGCCGCCGGAAAAGCGAAAGATTTTTTCGACGACTTCGGTCGAACGTCGGGCGAGCGGTTTGCCGCTCAAACCGCCCGCGCCGATGCGCTCGATTTCGGTTTTCGTCGTTTTCAGATTTTCGCGATTGATTGTCGTGTTTGTCGCCACAATACCGGCGAGCTTTAAATCAATTGCGACGCCGACAATTGCTTCAATTTCCGTTTCGGATAAATCCGGCGCGATTTTCACCAAAAGCGGGACAATTCTTTTTTCCGGGCTTAATTCAAGGTTTCTTTGTTGAAGCGCATCAAGCAATTCTGCCAGCGCATCGGCTTTTTGCAGTTCGCGCAGATTCGGCGTGTTGGGCGATGAAACATTAACGACAATGTAATCGGCAATCGGGTGAACGAGATCGAAACTTTTTAAATAATCTTCGGTCGCCGCTTCATTCGGCACGATTTTGCTTTTGCCGATGTTCATTCCCAAAACGCAGGGCGGGCGATTTTTCTTTAATCTTTCGACCACTGCCGCTGTTCCGTCGTTGTTAAATCCGGCGCGGTTGATCAAGGCTTTGTCCTGCGGCAGACGAAAAAGGCGCGGTTTGGGATTTCCCGGCTGCGGATGAAAAGTCGTCGTTCCGACTTCGACAAAACCGAAACCGAGACGGGCAAGTTCTGTAGCGACAACACCATTTTTATCAAAACCGGCGGCGACACCGACCGGATTTTTGAATTTCAATCCGAAACATTCGATTTCTCCAAACGGCGAAAGATTTTGATTCGGGACAAATTTGTCAGCAAAACCGGATTTTAAAAATTTGACGGCTATCTCATGAGCCGCTTCCGGCGGCAGACGAAAAAGCAAAGGACGCAGCCAATCGTACATTGGTTATAATGGTAAATTGTTAATGGCGGATGGTAAATAGCTGTTTGTGCTGGCGGCGACTAAGCTACCGGGCAAATTAAATTGAAAAAACTATCAACTATCCACTATAAACTATCAACTATTTTCCAATGAGTAACAGTTGATAGTTGATAGTTGACAGTTTATAGTTTCAGCTTTCGTTTCCATTGCCGCTAAATTTTGAGGGCGGCAAATCAATCACTCCAATTTACAATTTACAATTTACGCTTTACCATTTCTGGCAAGATGGCAGAAATAAATTTGGTGGAAAAATCGAGAATAATGGATGGGGCGCGAATCAAGCGCGCTTTGTTTCGTCTTGCTTCTGAGATCGTCGAAGAAAATCAGGGAGTTAAAGATTTGTATCTGGTTGGCATCCAGCGGCGCGGCGTCCCGCTGGCAGAACGTCTGGCAGATAAAATCCTGGATTTGGAAGGCGCCCGCCCGCCGCTCGGAATTCTCGACATCACGCTTTACCGCGACGATTTATCAACCGTCGGCGCAAACCCGATTGTCAACCGCACGCAGCTCGACGCCGACATCGAAGACCGCAAAATCATTTTGGTTGACGACGTGCTTTACACCGGCAGAACGGTTCGCGCCGCGCTCGACCAATTGATGGATTACGGACGCCCGCGCCGCGTCCAACTCGCCGTTTTGGTTGATCGCGGCAAAGAACACCGCGAATTGCCGATTCAAGCCGATTACATCGGGCGCACCGTACCAACCAAAAAAAGCGAAATTATCAAAGTTTTGCTATCGGAATTCGACAACGAAGAAGGCGTCGGGATTTACGAGCGTCCGACCATGTAATTTTATTCGATGCCCAAACCATTTCGCCGAAAAGATTTGCTCGGAATCCGACATCTTTCCGTCGCCGACATTCTGAAGATTTTGGACACGGCGGAAACTTTCCGCGACGTTTCGCGCCGCGAAGTCAAAAAAGTTCCGACTTTGCGCGGCAAAACCGTTATCAATCTTTTTTTCGAGGCTTCGACGCGCACGCGCACATCATTTGAATTAGCCGCCAAACGACTTTCCGCCGACGCCATCAATATTTCAATTTCAACTTCCAGCGTCACAAAAGGCGAAACTCTGCTCGACACGGCGAAAAATCTCGACGCCATGCAGCCCGACGCGATTGTAATTCGTCACGGTTCGGCGGGCGCGCCGCACCTGCTCGCTAAACATTCGGACGCGGCAGTCGTCAACGCAGGCGACGGCGCGAATGAACATCCGACGCAGGCGCTTTTAGACGCAATGACAATCCGCGACAGTAAAGGGCGACTTGCGGATTTAAACGTCGCCATTATCGGCGATATTCTGCACTCGCGCGTCGCTCGCTCGAATCTTTATCTGCTGACAAAATTGGGCGCGCGAGTCAAAGTTTTCGGACCGAGAACGCTGTTGCCGCCGGAATTTTTGGGTTTGGTCGAAAGCAATTTTGAAATCGCTTCGAGCCTGGAAAATGCGCTCGAAAACGCCGATGTGGTAATGATTTTGCGGATTCAAAAAGAACGGCAGGATTCGGCGTTTTTTCCTTCGATGAAAGAATATTCGATTCATTACGGTCTGACGCAAGCTCGTTTAAATCTCGCCAAAGAAGACGCCATCGTTTTGCATCCCGGTCCGATGAATCGCGGCGTCGAGATTTCTTCTGACATCGCCGACAGCTCGCGGGCATTTATTTTAAATCAAGTCGAAAACGGTTTGGCAATTAGGATGGCTGTTTTGTATCTCGTCACCGGCGGGGCTGTCGGCAGCGACCAACAGTAATTTAAATTATGGAAAAAAAGCAGGAAGATGAATTAAAAGGAAAGCAAGAAAAGCAGCTAAAAGATAGTTTCCAAAAAGTTTTAAATAGTCATGGCTTCGGATTTCAGTATGCTGTAATTGAAGCGGCTGAAAATTTATACACAGAAAAGAAATCTGCTTGGTTTTTTGAAGTAACTGAATTTCCAGTAGAAGTGCAGGGTGAAGGAACGCATATTGATTTTATTCTAAATAGAAAACAACTAAACGCTCCGAATAATGGTAAGCAATGTCTGTTATTAGC
>DASVTY010000101.1:0-18622 GCA_036387315.1 Pyrinomonadaceae bacterium | reverse complement strand
CGCGGCTAATTAGCAAAGAAGCCGCGCGCTGACGCTTGCGCTTCTCACATTCTTTTGGTCATGTGCTTGGAGCGTTAATTGTTTGAGCGGCGTTTTGCCTGTTTTCTTTAACGCGAAAAGGCAATCCGTATAATGGATTGCCTTTTCGTTTGTTGATTGCTTGAAGCAGCGGGAAAGCGCAGCGAGATCAGTCTATCCCATACTATCTAAATGGAATCGGAACATCGCCTGTCATCCCGAATTGACTGCCGGTAAAAGCGCCCGTAAAGCTGCTGAGACTATACCAAGCCCCGTCGCGATAAACCGCTATGTCGGCGCGCCCGTCGCCATCATAATCAGCCGGAACCGGAGAATCGGTCGAAAGTCCGAACAGAGCGCCGCCGTAACCGCCGTCGGAGCTTCGCCAGATGTACCAATTGCCGCCCCGGAAAACCGCGACATCAGCGCGTCCGTCGCCGTCGTAATCGGCTTGAACCGGGCGGTCGCCGTTTTTGCCGAAATAAGCTGCGGCAAATTGTCCGTTCGAGCTGTTTAAGCGATACCAAAAACCGCTTGACGGGCGGAACACCGAAACGTCCTCTTTGCCGTCGCCGTCATAATCTCCCGGCGTCGGAATGTCGCCGTCAGCGCCGAATTGCGAGCCGCCGAAATTGTTGTTGGTTAAATCGAGCGTGTACCAGAATCCGCCATTGGGACGAAAAACCGCTATTTCGGCGCGTCCGTCGCCGTTGTAGTCAGCCGGAACCGGAATGTCGGTGGCAAGTCCGAAACCAAAGGCGCGGAAAGCGTTGTTAGAGCTGTTTAAAATATACCAGACGCCCGCGCGAAAAACCGCTATGTCGGCGATTCTATCGCCGTCATAATCTTCGGAAACCGGACGGTCGCCCGCCGAACCGAATCGGACGCCTTGAAAATTGCTCAAACCGCTGTTTAAAAGATACCAACTGCCGCTCGAAGGGCGGAAAACCGATAAATCGGCTTTTGAATCACGGTCGAAATCGAATTTCGTTTTGGTCAATTGACGAGCTGAAAGACAACTGTCGCCGCCGGCAACGCTGCCGCTTACCTCGTTGCGCGAAGCCTGACAAAACGTCAGGGGCGTCTCGGTCGTGAGCGTGGCGTTCATAATCGTATTGTCGCAGCTTTGAGCCGCGTCAACGTGATTGGCGTTGAAATTATGCCCGATTTCATGCGCCGGAACCGAGTATTTCGCCGTTCCGTATGGAAACCGTCCGTGCATTCCGTAAGAAACATCCGGTCGGCAAATCGTGTTCATATAAGCGTGACCCCGACCGCGCAGAGCTTCTTTCGACGAAAAGAGCTGCGCCGTGTCGCGCGGATAACTGCCGGCGGGATAATTCGCGTTCCAGTAATTTTTAAAGAACTCCAGAACCGTGACTGTGTTTTGCGCCGGATACGGATCGGCGGCTGTCCAAACGTGCTGGAAAGTAACGCTGAACGTCACGCCCAACTGGTTTTCATAAATGCCCTCGACCACGTTTAAGATGTTTAATATCTCGTTATTAGCCGCCGTCGCGCCGCCAAGCTCGGTGACAAACTGAAAATCGGCTTCGGTCGCTATTTCCGCAACTCTCACCATTTGCGGTGACGAAGAAAGAAATTGTTCCGGCTGAGGCAGATAAGTTTTCGCCGCCTCACCGATTCTATGGGCTAAGGCTTCGCAGTCGAGCGGCGTCTGACCTAACAAATCTTCGGCGCGATAAACGATTAAGTCCTTGTCGCTCGCGCTTTGGGAAAACCGTTTGGCGGGTTCGATAAAATAATTAACGCCGCCGCGAACGATTAAGCCTTCGATTTCTTCGTCGGAAATCGTTAAACGCAAACGCGAGTTTTCTTCGCCGACGATTTCGCCTTGAAACGTTTGCAGCTTCGGCGCGGGCAGAGCGCGTTTAACCCCGTTCGCGCCCGTTTCTTCGGCGCGATAATTGGGCGACAGCAAATTTCGCGGTCTTAAACGAAGCTCCAGATTATCACCGCCGGTTTTTATTTTGAGGTTTCGGTTGCTGAGAACATCGCGGAAAGCCGTTTGCGGAGATGTTTGAACCAAATCAAATTTGCGGAATTTCTGATTTAATTCCGAGGCTAATTGTTGAGGAATTTGTTCGCCGCCGCCGGATTGCGCCAGAACGCATTGGCATAACGCGAAGACAACTAGAAATAGGGTGAAACCCTGAGGGAATTTCTTTTGAGCCATTTTTTTAAATAAACTTTTCGGGCAAGTTCCGCCGTTAAGTTTCGACTATCTTGAGAGTGCGGTGAAGATGATTTTAAGGCGGGTTGCGCCTAAGAGCAAATTACTCTTTTAACTGATATTTCGTCAATAATTGTTCGTAAATTTTTGTCAATATTTATAGAGAGAAAATAGTGATTTGTCAAACAGACCGAAAATGTAAAATTTTGATAATTTTTCGTTTATTTTGACGATTGCCTTTTGGAGATTTTTTTTTGAAAAACAATTTCGTGAGTTGGAGCTGGCGACGAATGCCGCGAAAAATGCGGCGTTTTTTGGTGCGCCTGACGCAGTCGAGCTTTACGGTTTCCGCCGTCGGCGTTGTTTTCGACGAGGCGCAAAAGGTTCTTCTGCTCAAACACCTGATTCGCGCCAATCGCTCAGGCTGGGGACTTCCCGGCGGTTTTATAAATCCGGGCGAGCAGCCGGAAAACGCGCTCAAACGCGAATTGATGGAAGAAGTCGGAATCAATATAACCGACTTGCGGCACGTTAAAACGCGAACAGCAGGCAGCCACGTTGAAATAATTTATGTTTGCCGCGCCGAAAACACCGACGCCAAACCGAAGAAAGGCGAAATCGTTGACGCAGGCTGGTTTGAAATTGACGAGGTTAAAACGGAAATTCCGACAATCGAGCGCGAACACATTCGGCTGGCGCGAAAGATTTCTGAAAAACCGCAAAATTGAGTTATTCTTTTCGATAGCAATTTTAAAGTTTTTATTTTAAGGAGGACGAATGGTTAATTTGATACCGACATCCGAATCGGTAATGGAAATATTGGAAAAAACCGGAGCTTATCGAAAAGGACATTTTGTTTACCCGTCGGGTAAACACGCCGGGCATTATTTTCAAATGCCGCTAGCTTTTCGTCATTACGACACGGCGAGAATTTTGGCGGTCGGCTTGAGCCGTCTGTTTCGGCTCGAACGCGATATTTCGAGTCGCCTGCCGAAAATTTCGATTATCAGCCCGAGTCCGGGCGGAATTCCGGTCGCCTTCGGCGTGCGCGAAGCCTTGAGCGCGAATCAAATTTATTGGACTGAACTGGAAGACGGAAAACGGCAATTCCGGCAATACATCAAAGAAGGCGAAGTTTATCCGTGTATTTTGGTTGACGACATTATTCGCTCCGGCAGAGCGATGCAGGAAGCCGCCGAACGAGTCAAAGAAATGGGAGCGGAAATAATCGGGTGCGGCGCAATAGTCCGGTTTAAAGACGCGCCGACGCACATCGCCGATATTCCGATTCAATCGCTCGTCGAATTCGATGTGGATTTTTACGAAACCGGAGAAGAATTGCAAAAAACAGAAAATGTCGGCGCAGACGAAGCCGAGGAAAAAGTACGCTTCTAATTGGAAATGAGAAATGAGAACGGAGAATGGTGAACTGTTTTTATTATCGGTTCACCATTCTCCGTTCTCATTTCCTAAATCTCGTGTCGGTTGGCGAGGGCTTTATCCATCGTTACTTCGTCAACGAAATCCAAATCCGAACCGACCGGCATTCCCATTGCGATTCGCGTCGTGCGAACGCCCAAAGGTTTCAATAATCTGGCAACATAGCTTGCCGTCGCTTCGCCTTCGGTGTTCGGATTGGTCGCTAAAATAATTTCCCTGACATCAATACCGTCGTTGTGTTCGGGGTCGAGCCGAGGAATCAAATTTTGCAGCATTAATTCATCCGGTCCGACGCCGCGAATCGGCGACAGCGAGCCGTGCAAAACGTGATACAAACCTTTGTAAGAGCGCGTTTTTTCCACAGCGACAAGGCTGTAAGGCTCTTCGACGACGCAGATCAAAGCGCGGTCGCGTCCAGGCGACGAACAAATCCGGCACGGGTTTTCATTGATTTCGGTTAAATTATTACAAATTTTGCAAAAAGTGATTCGATCTTTCACGTCCCGAATCGCATCCGCCAGCCGTTCGACTTCTTCTTTCGGACGCCGGAGCAAATAAAAAGCCATTCGCTGCGCAGACTTCTGCCCGATGCTCGGCAGACGTTTAAATTCATCAATTAATTTGGCTACTGATTCTGAATATTCTAACATTTGGTCTTCGGTCTTCGGTCTTCGGTCTTCGGGTTGAAAAAATCAAAGACCGAAGACCGAAGACCTAAAACCGTTTCTAAAACATTCCGGGCGGCAGCATTCCGCCGATTTTGCTTTGCATCGCTTCTTCGACTTTGCGATTGGCTTCGTTGACAGCGGCGACAATCAAATCCTGTAGAATTTCAACGTCGTCCTTCGCCGCTTCTTCTTGAATTTTAACGCTGACAACTTCGTGATTGCCGCGCATCTGCACGGTCACAATTCCGCCGCCGACCGATGCTTCGACGACGAGAGCTTCCATCTCTTTCGCCATTTTTTCCTGCATTTGCTGCGCCTGTTTCATCAATTGTTGCGGGTTAAAACCGCCGCCCGGAAATTTCATAATTACTCGCTTTCTTTGGTTAAAATTTCAAACTTTAAGCTTTAATTATAACATTTGCGCCCGCCGCTTGTCTCAAAGTAATCATTGCAAAAATCAAAGTTTTATTTGCCTGAGCCGCAAAGCGTTTGCAATAACCGAAACCGAGCTGAACGTCATCGCCGCGCTCGCAATCATCGGACTTAAAAGCAAACCGAAGAACGGATACAAAACTCCCGCCGCTATCGGAACTCCAACTAAGTTGTAAATGAAAGCGAAAAACAGATTCTGACGAATATTTTTCATCGTCGCGCGGCTTAAATTTTTAGCCCGTAAAATTCCGCGCAAATCACCGCGCAAAAGCGTGATGTCTGCGGATTCAATAGCGACATCTGTTCCGGTTCCCATCGCAATTCCGACATCCGATTGCGCCAGCGCCGGAGCGTCGTTAACGCCGTCGCCAGCCATCGCTACAATTTTGCCCCGCGATTGTAATTCTTTAATCTTGGCGGCTTTTTGTTCGGGCAAAACATCGGCAAAAACCCGGTCAATGCCGAGCTTTTTTGCAACAGCTTCCGCAGTTTTCGCATTATCGCCCGTCATCATTACGACTTCGATATTCTGTTTGCGCAGCTCGGTGATTGCGGCTTTCGCAGATTCTTTGATTGTATCCGCAACGCCGAGAAGCCCCTTTAATTTGCCGTCAGCCGCGACAAACATCACGGTGTTCCCGGCGGCGCGAAGCTCGTCAACCGTTTCGACGCTCGACAAATCAACGCCGTTTTCTTTCATTAATGTGCCGTTGCCGAGCAAAATCTTTCTGCCTTCGATTGTTCCGAAAACTCCTTTGCCGGTAACGGTCTCAAAATCTTCGACTTCCGTAAGCACGGCGGCGCGCTCTTGCGCGCCGCCGATGATTGCTTCCGCCAAAGGATGTTCGCTCGATTTTTCCAGACTCGCGGCGACTCTTAAAATTTGGTCTTCGCTCAAATCAGCTAACGCGACAACTTTTTGCAGACGCGGTTTGCCTTCGGTCAAAGTTCCGGTTTTATCAACGACAATAACGTTGACCTTCTCCAAAATTTCAAGGGCTTCGGCTTTTTTGATTAAAATGCCGTGCCGCGCGCCGTGTCCGCTGCCGACCATTATTGACATCGGCGTCGCCAAACCGAGCGCGCACGGGCAGGCGATAATCAAAACCGAAACAGCCGCCACAAGCGCGTAAGTCAAGCTGCCGAAAATCAGCCAGACCACAAACGCGACAATTGCAACCAAAACCACTGCCGGGACAAAGTAGCTTGAAACCGCGTCGGCTACTCTTTGAATCGGCGCGCGCGACCGCTGCGCTTCGCCGACCATTCTAACGATTTGCGCAAGCAAAGTGTCGCTGCCGACTCGTTCCGCCCGCATCACAAAGCCGCGTCTGCCGTTGATTGTTCCGCCGATTACTTTGTCGCCCGCCGTTTTCTCAACCGGAACCGACTCGCCCGTAATCATTGATTCGTCAACGGCGGATTCGCCCTCTAATATCGTCCCGTCCGTCGGGATTTTCTCGTTTGCCCTGACTCTTAATTTTGCGCCTGTCTCAACGTGCTGAAGCGGAATTTCGGTTTCCGTTCCGTCGTCGGCAACGATTGTCGCCGTTTCCGGCGCAAGTTGAAGAAGCTCCCGGATTGCGCTCGAAGTCCGGCTGCGTGCGCGCAGTTCGAGAACCTGACCGAGCAAAACAAGCGTTGTAATCACCGCCGCCGCTTCAAAATAGGCGGCAATAATTCCCGTATGTTCGTTTCTGAGCGTTGCCGGAAACAAATCGGGTAAAAACAGCGCAAAGAGACTGAAAATGTACGCCGCGCCCGTGCCGAGGGCGATCAGCGTAAACATATTCGGGCTGACGTTTTTAATCGAATCCCAGGCTCTCTGAAAAAAAGGAAATCCGCCCCAGACAACAACCGGCGTCGCTAAAATGAATTGAATCCAGAGCGAGATTTTCGGTGAAACGACGGTATGAAAATCCGGCAGCATTTCCGCCATCGCCAGAACAAAAACCGGAATGGTCAAAACGGCTGAAATCCAAAAACGGCGTTTCATATCCAGAAATTCGGCGTCGGGTTCGTCATCGAGCGAAATTATTTTCGGTTCGAGCGCCATTCCGCAAATCGGACAATTTCCGGGACCGATTTGAACAATCTCCGGGTGCATCGGGCAAGTGTATTCGACGTTTTTCGAGCTTTCCGGTTTTTCGACCGTCACAGTTACAGGTTTGTGTCCGTGATGATTGCAACAGCTCCCAGCCTGCGCATCTGCTTTCGGTTTTAGAAAACTTTCCGGGTTTGCCTGAAATTTTCCCAGACAACTTTTGCTGCAAAAATAATAAGTTTCACCGTTGTAATCGTAGCTGCCTGCGGCTTTTTCAGGGACGATTTTCATTCCGCAAACCGGATCAATCACCTGTGTCAAAGTTTGTAGTTCCTTCATTTTCCACCTCACGTTTTATAGCACTGAGCATCGGTAAAAACTAATTCCGAATCGCTCACATTAACAGCTTACAACCTGTCAGCAGGTGTCAAGTCAAGCGCTTTTTTGCATTTCAGCAACCGATTCGATTAAATGACAAACCGATTCGCCGTTGGGCATCGAATTTTCCATTTCCGACCAATCAGACAACGCACGTTTCATCTTCTTTTGAAGCTGTTTTAATTCTTCGATTTTCCGCCTGTTTTCTTCGATTCGGCGTTCGACAACTTCTCTGACCATCGGACAGGGCGAGTTGCCGTGTTTGGCTTCGTCCAAAATTTGCGTAATTTCCGCGAGCGTAAAACCCAATTCTTTTGCCGCAACGATAAAACGCAGTCTCGTCGCGTCCGAAGGTTTATAAATCTTGTAATTGTTGCTAGGCTGGCGCGACGGTTTTAAAAGCCCGATGCGCGTGTAATAACGAACCGTAAAAAGCGACACTTCAGCACGTTTTGCTAAAACACTTCCAGTCATAGATTTTTTTCCTGCTCTAAACTAATTCTTGTTTTAAAGTTAAAATCTTCTTTAAGTTTAGCTGAAATAAAAAATGCTGCGAATTAATGGCTAAAAAATACGTTATCAAACGCGGCGCATCCGGTTTGCCGGAACATTTGACGCGCTATCGCCAGGAATTAAATGACGAACAGTTTCGCGTCGTAACCGCTCCGCCGGGCGCAGCGTTAGTCGTCGCGGGTGCGGGAACCGGCAAAACGCGGACGATAACTTACCGGGTCGCGCGTCTGATCGAACAGGGCGTTGCCGCGCCGAAAATTCTGCTTGCGACTTTTACGAACCGCGCCGCGCGAGAAATGCTCAATCGCGTCGAATCGCTGACGGGAAGCCAAAACGTGCATCGCATTTGGGGCGGGACGTTTCACCGAATCGGCAATCTGATTTTGCGAAAACACGCCGCATCGCTCGGTTATTCTTCAAATTATTCGATTTTGGACAGCGAGGACTCTAAAGATTTCCTCGCCGTCTGCATCGAAGACGCCGCGATTGATACGAAAGCCAAACGGTTTCCGAAACCCGAAGTTTTGCTCGATATTATTTCTTACGCAACGAACACAGACAAACCGATTGAAGAAGTTATCGCGCGCCGCTATCCGTATTTTGAACCGCTCACGGCGCAAATCCGGCGCGTTGATTTCGCTTATCACGACCGCAAACGGGCGCGAAATGCTATGGATTATGACGATTTATTGCTGAACTGGAAAAAGCTGCTCGTTGAAAAACCCGACATCGCCAACATTTACGCTGAACAATTCGAGCATATTTTGGTTGACGAATATCAGGACACGAATAAACTACAAGCCGAAATTATTGATTTGCTTGCCGTTAAACATCGTAACGTAATGGTCGTCGGCGACGACGCGCAGAGCATTTTCGCCTGGCGCGGCGCGGAGTTTACGAACATTTACGAATTTCCCGAACGCTATCCGGAAGCGACGGTTTACAAGCTCGAAACAAATTACCGCTCGACACCGGAAATTCTTGGTTTAGCAAACACGGCGATTGCAGGAAATAAAAAACAGTTTCCGAAAGTCTTGCAGGCGGCGCGAAAATCGAAAGGCTTTTCACCGGCTTTGATTCCCTGCCGGGATGTCGAGCAGCAATCGGCTTTTGTCGCTTCGCGGATTTTGGAATTGCGCGACGAGGACACATCGCTCGAAGAAATCGCCGTGCTTTATCGCTCGCATTATCATTCTCTCGAATTGCAGCTTGAATTAACCCGACGCGGAATTCCGTATCGCGTCCAATCGGGCGTGCGTTTTTTCGAGCAGGCGCATATCAAAGACGCCGTTTCTTATCTGCGTTTAATCGTTAATCCGCGCGACGAAATCGCATGGAAACGGGTTTTAAAATTAATTTCGGGCGTCGGCAATGCAACTGCAAACCGCGTTTGGGAACAAATCGCAATCGCGGAAAACCCGCTGGCTTTAATCAAAACCGAAAATTTCAATGCCGCGCCGAAACGCGGAATTGGCTGGGGAAATTTCATCAAACTTTTAAACGATTTGACGACCGACGAAACGCGCAACAGTCCGGCGAGGCAAATCGAGATGATTTTGACGAACGGTTACGAAGAACATCTGTTATCAACTTACGAAAACGCCGAAGCGAGAATCGAAGATTTAAAACAGCTCGCTTTGTACGCCGCGCGTTACGATTCGACCGAAAGTTTTTTGTCGGAACTGGCTTTGATTCAAACCGAGAATTTTAATCGTCCGCTTTCCGGCGAAGACGTTGTTTCGGGCGACGAAGAAGATGAATTATTGACTTTGACTTCGGTTCATCAAGCCAAAGGTTTGGAATGGAAAGCGGTTTTTCTGATCTGGGCGGCTGAAGGCAAATTCCCAAGTCCGCGCTCTCTGCGCGACATCGAAGGCGAGGAAGAAGAGCGTCGTTTGTGGTATGTCGCACTGACGCGGGCGGCGGACGAGCTTTATATCACTTATCCGCAAATTATGATTGATTATTCGCGCCAAGCCGTTTTGCAAAAGCCTTCGCGTTTCCTTTTGGAAGTCCCTGCGGCGCTTTACGAAATTTGGAGCTTGGAGGATGAATCAGACGCAATCGAATCCCTGAAAATTAACAAAACCGAAGAAGAGCCAAATGGATTTCTTAATTGACTTTATCGGCAAGAGAAAAGCGGATTTTAGAGCGATTATGGAATCAGTGTCCGGTTAGTCGGGCATCACAGTCAGTACCGCGAACGGTAGTGAGCGGGTTTGTAATTGACCCGCTCACTACCGTTCGCGGTACTGAACCGTACATCCGAGCCTGAATTGCTCTAGAAGTTTAATCTCAAAGCAAACTGCATCAACCGCGGTCTGCCGACGGTATTGGAGATTCTGCCGAAATTAGGACTGTTAATGTCGGTTTCGGGGTTATCAAAATTAACCGTGTTGAGCACGTTGAATATTTCGGCGCGAAACTCGACGTTAAATTTTTCATTGAATCGCGTGCGTTTCAGCACGCTGAAATCAAAATTAAAGTTTTTCGGACCGTAAAACGAAGATAGCGGAGTCGAACCGATTGTTCCGGGCAACGGATTTGTAAAGATAACCTCGGAAGCGTCGCCCGTGCTGCCCGGCGCAAGATTCGGGTTGATGTAATACACGCCGTTTGAATTTGATTGAACGCCAAACAAATCCTGAAAATTACCGGAAAAATTGCCGGATAAATCAGCCGTATTTGATGCCGAACGGTCGTCGCGGTTATAAGTTCCGCGCCCGGAGATTATGCTTAAAGGGTCGCCTGACGTGTAACGGATGATGCTTCCGATTTGCCATCCGCTCACTAAATAACCCGGAATTTCTTTTACATCCCGGAAGAACTTTTGTCTTCTTCCAAGAGGAAGCTGATAGATAAAATTCGCCGAAAATTGGTGCGTGTTGTTGAACTGGACGTATTCACGCCTGGTATCGCGCAGAGTCAGAAATGAATTTGTGTCGCCCGTTGAGCCGACAAAATCGGACAAACCTTTTGAGTAAGTGTAATTTGCCTGAATTCGCAAACCGCTTGAAAGCCGCCGCGTCAGCTCAATCTGCAATCCGTCGTATTGCGAAGTCGAGCCGTTCGTGAAAAGCTGCGCACCGCGAACTGCCGGATTGGCGCGGAAAAAGTTGATCGGCAATTGTCCGCGTCGAACCGCTTCATAAAACGGCGCACCGCGCGGGTTAGCGATTGCCTGATTTGTTGTCGGATTTGTACTGATTAAGCGAACGCGTGAAACGTAATCGGCGAAATCGCCGACGCGATTTTGGTCAAGCCGCGTTATGTAATTGGCGTTGGTAAATTCAGCAGGAAATTGAAAAAACAAGACGTTTTGGAAAAAGGGATTCGGAAGGCTGCCCGCAAGAGCCGCATTGTACCCGAAATTATCTCCTGCGCCCGCCGCTCTTGAAACTTTCAGGTTATTTTGAGCAATCAAAAATGCGTCGAGAAATGTCTGTCCGGTGTTTGTATCGCGGGCAAAAATATTAACTTCGTTAACGTCGTATCCGCGATACAGCTTTCGTCCGCGATTTCCGACATAACGGACTTCGAGCGAAGTTTTCTTGAAAATTTCATATTGCACGCCGAAATTGAAGTCGTGAAGATAAGGAGTTTTCAAATCCTCGTCAAAGGCTCGAATATCAACCGTTGAGTTTGTTTGAATGCTTTGCGACGCCGGAATCGAAAGCGTCGGCAGGGGCGCCTGGGCAAAACCGTTTCTCAAAAAGCCGGTATTTATCGCGCGCGTCGTTGTTAAGACCAAGCCTTCGTTATCATCGAGCGTTCCGTCAATTGTATTAAACGTGCTTTGGAAATAGCTGACGCGATAACCGCCGCGAACCGACATTTTTCCATTCTTAAACGGGTCCCACGCAAATCCGAGGACAGGCGCAAAATTATTCCTGTCCGGTTTATAAAGCTCGCCATTCGGAGCAAAATCTAAAACCGGAGCGGTTCCGGTTAGAGTTCCCGGTTGAAACAGATTGCCTTCGCCCGAAACGCCGTATAAAGCGGCGGAACCGCCGACCGGCAAAAGTGCGAAATTATTCGCTTCTTTTACCGATGTGATGTATTCATATCGCAAACCGAGATTAAAAGTCAGATTAGGGCGAAAACGCCAGGTGTCCTGGAAAAACAAGTTGTATTCCATATTTGAATATTCCCTGACTTCCGGCGCTCCGCGTTCAAAGCCGGAATTGAGGTCGGTAATATTGAAAGTTTGCGTCACCGTCCCGATTGCTCCGGTCAACGTATTGGCGAGAACGCGGGCGGCTAGATAATCGTCCGACGTGCTGCCTGCAAAATTTGTCGCCTGACTAAATCCCGTCGGGTTGTCGGTGCTGAAATTAACAGTCGGCAAAGTTCCGTCGAACGAATAGCGGCGCACCCATAACGAACGGATTTCCGCGCCCGTCTTAAATGTATGTTCGCCGCGAATAAAAGTTAAATTGTCAGTCCATTGCAAAACGCGCAAATTGCGGTTTGAAGCGATAAAGCTGTTTTCCGGCTCGAAAACCGTGGAAATGTCCAATTTATAGCCTCTGGAAATGTCTGCGGTATTGCCAAAAGTCAAAGTTGAAAGCTGAGCGCCGAAACGCGCCTCGTTGATAATTGTCGGACTTAAAATCGAACGCAGCGTTGCAGAAATTCCCCGCCCGATGGTATTTCGAGTTCGATACGGAGCGTCGGGAAACGCTTCTTCTCCTTCATTAATATAATCGCCTAAAAAGTTAATATCTCCGTAATTAAACGTGCCTTCAAACGAATGTTTATCATTAAAGCGATGGTCAATACGGGTGGCAAACTGATCGCTCGGAGCTAAAAGTTTAGCGTTAAAACGAAAGCCGCCCGTGTTTAAACCGTCTCCGATTTGAAAATTATTCGGAGTCGGCACGTTTGCCAGATAATCGCTGATAATCGGATCCATCGAACTGCGCTGCGCGTTGATTCCCAACACATTTTGAACGCAGATTGTGCCGACGGGAAGAGCGTTTGTGCCGGTCGTCGCACAAGTTCTCGTTCCCGCCGGAACGCCTGTTATCGCGCTTGCGGGAGCGGTTCCGGGCGCGGCGGCGATATTCGCCAGCGTGGTTACGCGCCCTTTTAAATATCGAAAAATCCCGTTTCGCGCTTCTTGGGTATAAACCAGACGATTGCGCGAAAGCCCGCGAGATTCGCGTTTGCCTTCGTATGAAAAGAAGAAAAATGTGCGATCTTTCAGAATCGGACCGCCGAGCCTGCCGCCGAATTGGTTACGAATTAAAGGCTCGCGCGGAAGACTTTTTCCGGTAACGGTATCAACGGTTGCGTTGTTAAAAAATGTGTTCGCGTTAAAAATCGTATTCCGGTGAAAAAGGAAAAGCGAGCCGCGAAAATTGTTTGTCCCTGAAGCCGTAATTGCGTTGATCTGCGCCGTTCCGCGTCCGAATTCCGCCGAAGGCAAAGAAGTTGTCACGCGGAACTCGCCGATGCTCTCGACGCTCACGGGAATTACTCCGAGAGTAATGTTTGCGGGAGTTTTAAGAAAATTATCCGAAGCGTTCACGCCGTCAACAGTGAGATTATTTGCGACCGTGCGATTTCCGTTAATCGAAAATCTGGTTGTCTCGCCGTCAGAACCCGTTTTTGTCTGAACGCCGGCTTGCAGCGCGGTTAATTCAAAAGGATTGCGCCCGTCGAGCGGCAGATCGAGAATTCTCTGGCGATCAACGACATCGCCGACTTCCGGGTTTGACGTATTGATTACTTCCTGCGCCTCGCTTGCGTTAACCGTTATTTGTTCGGCTACCGTGCCGACTTCCAGATCAATATTGACAGTCGAAACCGTTGCGACTTGAACAACGACATTTTCGACCGAAGTTTTCTTAAATCCGGTCGCTTCCGCCGTCACTTTATAGGCTCCCGGTTTTACTTCGGGTACGACAAAAACGCCTTCTTCCGAAGATGTCGCCTGTAAAGTCTCGCCTGTGCCGACATTATTAATTGTCAGCGAAACATTCGGCACAACTTGTCCCTGCGGGTCTTTAACCGTTCCTTCAATTCGCCCGCGCACTGCCTGCCCAAAAATTAACGATTGAGAGCAAATAACAAAGGCAAGGGCAAACATTAAAATATTGTTTTTTCGCTTCATATTTTTCTTTTCAACTTTTCAAATTTAAATTCACTTCTACTTTATTGGGACATTAATTTTGTCGGTTTGCGGCTTTTGCCGTGTCAATCTACTGTTTGTCGGATTTAACGATAAATGCCCGCAGCGGGCATTGATTCTATGCGATAAAGGCGTGGCTGCAAGGATATAAACCAGCCTTTGGCTATATTCGCTCTTTTAAACCAGGCATTAGCACAAGCAAAATAGTCAATTCCTATTTAATAGTCAATTGATATTTCGCCGAAAGTGCGGCAAAAACCGCTATTTTTTTACAGGTATGTCCGATTGGATAGAAAGTCGGAAGTTTTAAGGGCTTGCGGTTGATTTGAAAAAGGCGAAAATCCGTTACATTTTCGCACAAGTCTCATTTTCCCATCGCCTCTTACAGCATTGATTTTAAATTTATTTCGGCATCAAACGCGCTTTTCCGGCTTGAGCTTCCAGATATGCGCCACCTTTGACTTCGCCGATTGTAATCGCGGCTTGATATTCCTTTAAAGCGTCGTCGTTTCGGTCGTAAAACTCATAAATTCGTCCCAGAGCGACGCGCGCCTGCGAAAGCAGATATTTATAATCTTCGCCCGCAGCAGCATCAATCGCGCCGCGATAAAACGCTTCGGCTTTTTTCAAACGCTCGTCACGCACCGTCTCGTCAATTGCTTCAGTGGCTGATTTCCCCGCCGTGCGTCCGAGCGCAAAGAAAATTCGCGGCTCGCCTTTGTAAACATTTAACAGTTCTTTGAGCCGGTTTTCCGCCTTGTCGTAATCTCTCAGACTAATCATCTGTTCGGCTTCTCTAAGGTTTTTAACAAGTTCGTCGTCTTTTGACTCAACCGGCAAATCAGCCGGCGTGACTTTTTCCTCGCCGCGCTTACTGCGACGCGCGGCAAGCTCGGCGAGAGCCTGATTGCGCGCGGTTTCGGTTTCTTTGAGCCGCGCTTTTTCTTTTGCGGCGTCGAACGTCTGAATCATATCGGTCAGCGAGCTTGCTATGTCGAATCCAGAGCCGCCTAAACCGCGCAGTTGGTCGGCGAAGAAAAACACCAAAACCGCGCCGTCCGAATAGGCTTCGGAAAGCGTCAGAAAAGTTTCTTTTTCAATCGCCGTTTTTGTTTGTTTCAAATTTTCCGAAACGGTTAATTTCTCCGACGTCGTTTTGACTTGCTCGATTTTGGCGCGGGCTTCGTTTGTAGCCGCAGCAATCTTTGCCGACTCAATTTGCTTGGCGTCCGCCGCGACGACCAGCGAACGAGCGACGGCAAGATAAACATCGGGCGAAACAGTCGCGCCGTTTCTCGACAAATCGTCAAGCAGCGGACGAATCGCTTCTTTCTGAACGGTAATTTCTTTGGCGTTTTTGAAAACGAGCGCGTCAACCAAATACTGCAAATAAGCGCGGCGCAATTCGCTCGATTCCGGCGGTTTAACATCCGTCGCCACTGTCACGTAATAATCGTCGCCGATCACGCGCAACTTGACTGTTCCCGGAACGGCGAGCAAATCCGGCACAACATAAAAATTTCTGGCGCGTTCGCGCATTTCGACCGTCTGCATCGCCGGTTTTTTGCTTTTTTCTTTGGCGGGCTGGCTTTTCGTAGTGATTCTTTCAAAATAAACCGTCTGCGGGCGCGTGTTGAGATACGCGGTTAATTCACGCACCATCGCCGAAGTTTCTGGTCTCAATTTATCGCCGAAAGCCTGATATTTTACCAAAAGCTCCGGCATTTTCTCGCCCAAACGCATTTTTCGATAAAACTCCTGGACGAGCGGCGCGAAATCCAAAACTTCGAGCAAACCGGCGGGCAATTCGGTGCTGCGCGCGGGCGTCAAAAAATCGGGAGGTTGTCCGAGAGCGTAAGCGAGCGAAACATAACGTGCGACCTGCTCGCTCGGCGCGGCTTCGATTCTCTGCCCCGATTCGGATTTCGCGTAAATTTTGTTGCGCTCGTAAAAAGCCCGCAGGCGGCGCTGCAAATCCGGGTCAATCGTTTTCAAATCGTTTTGTATTTCCGTGCGAAAAACAGAATTTTGCCTGCTCTCGAAACCAGCCGCTTCGAGCGCCGTCATTACCGAAATTAAACGCGCGTCGGGCTGGATTTTAATTCCGAATTCTGACAAATCAAACGCTTTCGGCGTTTGCGCCAACGCCGAATTCGCCGCAAAACATAAAAGCAGAAAGAAAAATAAACGCTTTTTCATAACAAGTTGTAATTTTAGAATTTATCGCTAAACGAAAAGGGTAAATGCGATTATTAAAAGATGCAGCCCAACGCCGAAACAGATGCACACGGAAAAAGACGCCGCAAGGCGAAAGATAAATTCATTTCGTCCTGCGGCGTCTTTTGAATTTGTAATATTTTTATTTGTAGCTGTTTAAGGCTTCCTGTTCGTCATCGTAAACGTCGAAAACGGTTAAAAGTTTGGTGATTGCCAAAAGGTCGCGCAATTTTTGCGTCAATTTCAAAAGCTTTAATTGCCCCTGTTCTTTGTTGATTGCGGTAAAGCTCGAAACAAGCTCGCCGATGCCGCTCGAATCAATGTAGCCGACACCGCCCAGATTGAGCAAAATTTTCTTTTTGTCTTCTTCCAGCAAGCGCCGAATCGCGGTTCTGAGAGCGACGCTGCCTTCGCCAATTGTAATTCGTCCGCTCATATCAAGCACGGTGACATCTCCGGCTTGTCGTTCGTTGATGCTAAGTTCTGCCATAAATTTCTCCTGTTTTAAACTCCGATTTCCTTTTTAGAATAAATTAAAGGTTTTTTGTCATCGTGACAACGCTGCCGCCCGCCTGCCAGCGAACTTCGTCCATAAACGAGCGCATTAAAAATGCGCCCCGCCCCGATTCTTTCAACAAATTCGCCGGGTCGGTCGGGTCGGGAAGATGCTCGAAATCAAATCCCCCGCCTTCGTCCCGAATCGTAATCTCAAACCGCTGCGGCGTTGTCTCAAACGAAATCCGAACCTGCTTTGTTTCGTCGAGCCGGTTGCCGTGTTTGACGGCATTGGCGACCGCCTCGCGCACCGCCAAATCAATTCCGAACAACGCCCCTTCGTCAACGCCAGCTTCAGTTACGGCTCCGGCAACAACTTCCGCAGCCTGATCAATTGATTCGATGCGGCTGGGCAAAACTATTTCTTTATTTTCCGCGCTCACGCTCGTTCTTAAAATTCTTTCCGGCAATTTTCTTCTCGTTTCAATATTTTGCGGCAGAAAACGGTGTAACACGGTAATCTGCCGAGTGTCAAGAGAGTTCGAATAAAACCTCTGGAGTTTCCGATTGAGAAAAAAACTTTACGGGCATTTAATCGCAATAATAATCCGGTTTCTTGACATCGGGCGGCAGCTTCAAATAGTCTGGACGGTCAGCCACCGCATTTTTCGGCGGTTTTTGAAAACGCTCATTATCAAAACTTAATATTTTATAAATCAATGGTTAAAGAAGAATTAAAGAATCTCATCGTGCAGAAAGCGGCGCGCATCGGCGTCATCGGTCTCGGTTACGTCGGTCTGCCTCTGGTCGTCGAATTTGCCCGCAAAGGTTTTTCCGGTATCGGTTTTGAAGTTGACGAGCGCAAAGTCGCCGAAATCAACGCCGGGCGCTCGTATATTCCCGATGTTCCGACCGCGCACGTCGCGGAATGCGTTTCCGCCGACCGTCTACAAGCGACAACGGATTTTTCGCATTTAAAATCGTGCGATGTAATTATCATCTGCGTCCCGACTCCGCTTCGCAAAACCAAAGACCCCGATATGAGCTATATTATGGCGGCGTCGGAAAAAATTCAGGAAAATCTGCGGCGCGGTCAATTAATAGTTCTCGAATCCACGACTTATCCAGGAACAACCGACGAAGTTTTGCTTGCCGATTTTGAAAAACAGGGATTCAAATTAGACGAAGATTTTCTGCTCGCCTTTTCGCCCGAACGTGTTGATCCGGGCAATCCGCAATTTTTAACGCACAACATCACCAAAGTCGTCGGCGGCGTTACGGACGATTCGACCGAAGTTTCCGCCCTTCTTTATTCGCAAATCGTCGAAACCGTTCATCCGGTTTCATCGGCGCGCGTCGCGGAAGCCTGCAAATTGTGGGAAAACACTTTCCGCGCCGTCAATATCGGAATGGCAAACGAAATGGCGAAGCTCTGCAATACGCTCGGTATTGACACTTGGGAAGTCGTTCGCGCGGCTGGAACAAAGCCTTTCGGATTTATGGCGTTTTATCCGGGACCGGGAATCGGTGGTCATTGCATCCCGCTTGATCCGCATTATCTTTCGTGGAAAGCGCGCCAGCACGGTTTCGATTCCCGTTTTATCTCGCTCGCCGAAGAAGTCAATTCTTCGATGCCGCAGCACGTTCTTAATCTCGTCCGCGACGCGCTGAACGACGACGGCAAGGCTTTAAAGAATTCGAAAGTTTTGATTCTCGGCGTCGCTTACAAAAAAGACATTGACGATATGCGCGAATCTCCGGCGCTTTCAATCATTGATTTGCTGCGTGCCAAAGGCTCTGAAGTCACGTATCACGATCCGTTCGTGCCGGAAGTTACGTTTGATCATTCGCACACTTTGGGACACGGCAAGCCACTTTACAACGCGGAATTAACCGACGATTTAATCAAAAGCGCGGATTGCGTAATTATTGTGACCGAACATTCGGGAGTTGATTACAAGCGAGTTTGCCAGCTTGCGCCACTCGTCGTTGATACCAGAAACGCTCTCACAAAAGAAACACGCGGCGACAGCCGCGCCAGAATCGTTAGGCTGTAAACAGCCGTTCGTTATTCGTCGTTCGTTGTC
>DASVTY010000100.1:0-1890 GCA_036387315.1 Pyrinomonadaceae bacterium | reverse complement strand
ACAAATATTATGGGCTATTTCTTTATGGCTCGCGCCGCGCTGCCGCATTTGCAGGAAGGCTCCGCGATTGTCAACACCGGTTCAATTACAGGACTCGAAGGAAACAAGGAATTGCTCGATTATTCGGCGACGAAAGGCGCGATTCACGCTTTTACCAAATCGCTGGCGCAAAATCTGATTGAAAAAGGAATTCGAGTTAACTGCGTTTCGCCCGGTCCGGTCTGGACGCCTTTAAACGTCGCTGACAAAGAGCCGGAAAAAGTCGCCGAACACGGCGCGGACACGCCTCTGAAGCGTCCGGCGCAGCCCGAAGAAGTCGCTCCGGCTTTCGTCTTTTTCGCTTCGCCGGTTGATTCGAGCTATATCACGGGCGAAGTTTTAACTTTGCTCGGCGGCGAAACCAGAGCGGCATAAATTTTTTTTAAGGACGAGCGCAAGTTTAATTAAATTCAATCGTTCTTTGTCTGAATCGGCACAAATATTGCTTTTTAAATGTTAAATGCGATTTTGTGCATTAAAATGAAACAGGGAAATAAAAGGAGTTAGAAGATGAACATCAAGTTAACAGTTTTAGGAATCGGAGCGGCTTTGGCAATCAGCAGTTGTGCCAGCACGACACCGGGTACCAACGCAAATGCTAACCGAGCGGCGGGCGCGGATCACAACACGGCGGGCGTCGTGAATTCAAATCAAGCCCCGATTACAGGCAACACCGGAAACACCAGCGCGACGAATGCAAACACGACCACTTCCGGGAACAGCAATTTTAATTACAATATGACGCGCGAAGAAGCGAATGCCAATCGTTCGAACGTCGAAGCCGAAGCGCGTCGAGCCGGCGGCTCAATCGGTCAGGGCGCAAGTGATTCGTGGATTTGGATCAAAACCCGCAGCGCTTTGCTGGCTGCCAACGATTTGCGCGATTCGACAATCAACGTTGATGTTGCCAACGGCGTAATTACACTTAAAGGTACGGTTGCAAATCAAACGCAAAAAGCGTCAGCCGCAAAAGTTGCGCAGGGAATTGAGGGTAAGACAAGCGTTGTTAATCAATTAACGGTCAACCCGAACGCTTCGGTTGTTGGCGGCAATACGAACAGTGGCAATGCTAATCATAGCACCAACGCCAACACGAAACACTAATAAACACACTTTCCTGGAAAAAAGGGATGAAATTTCTAAGAAACTTTATCCTTTTTGTACGCGAGCGTACCGTGCAGGTACTTTTGGCAGTTTAAATTGTTAAATGTCTCCTGAGGATGATGGTGAAGCAATTTACCATTCTTGAAGGGCTACTGGTCATGGCTTTACGGGGAAGAGAAGTGCCAAAGACCAAACTAGGGGTGGAGGCGAGTCGCGTGACTCGCCTTTTTTTTGTTTTTTCGATTAAATTTCTGTCGTGAAGAAAAAGCGAAAAGAAGGCGTTTTGGTAATCATCGGCGGCGCGGAAAATCGAACCGCCGACAGCGCGATTTTGCGTGAATTCGTTCGCCTGGCGGGCGGACTCAAAGCCCGAATTTTTGTTTCGGCAGTGGCTTCGGGTTTTCCGCTTGAAACTGCCGATTCTTATCTGGAAGTTTTTCGTAGTCTCGGCGTTGCAGAAGTCGCCGCGCTCGACATCACCGAACGCGAACACGGCAACGACCGGAAAATCATTAAATTAGTCGAGCGCGCAACGGGAGTTTTTTTCACCGGTGGCAGTCAAACCAGAATTACGCAGATTTTGGGCGGAACCGACCTTGATGACGTTTTGCACGAGCGTTACGAAAACGAAAATCTGATCGTCGCCGGGACGAGCGCGGGTGCGGCGATGATGTCGCACATAATGATTGCGGGCGGAAAACCCGAATCGGCTTATCATTTCGGCACGGTCGAGTTAGCGCCCGGAAT
>DASVTY010000099.1:0-67707 GCA_036387315.1 Pyrinomonadaceae bacterium | reverse complement strand
TGCGCTTCAGCCGAAACTTCAAACAAAAAAGCGCACATCAAAACGGCTAAAACAATTTTAAAATTCAGTATTTTTTTCATCCAATTTTTCTCGCGTTTCCAAATTTTACGAATCTCGTTACAATTTAACTTGTAATTAATTGCAGGCAAAGATGTCAAAACGCCAGTTACAAGTTCGCCGTTTGGGAAGAATCGGGTATGCCGAAGCGCTCCGGGTGCAAAAAGAAACCGAGCAAGCGGTTCTCGAACGCCGCCAGCCCGACACGCTTTTGCTGCTCGAACATCCGCATACTTATACTTTAGGCAGGCGCGGCAACGCAAACGGAATTCTGGCGACGCCGGAATTGCTGGAGAAACTCGGCGTTTCGGTTTTTGAAACCAATCGCGGCGGAAAAATAACGTATCACGGCATCGGGCAAATCGTCGGTTATCCGATTTTCAACCTCAGCCCCGACCGCGAAGACGTGCATCGTTACGTCCGCGAAATCGAAGAAAGCCTGATTCGCGCCGTCGGCGATTTCGGGCTGGAAGGTTTCAGAATCGAAGGTTTAACCGGCGTTCACACGCAATTCGGCAAAGTCGCCGCAATCGGCGTTCACCTCCGGCGCTGGGTGACGACGCACGGTTTTGCTTTAAACGTCAACACCGATTTGAGCTTTTTCAATTACATCGTCGCCTGCGACGGCGAACCCGTAGCTTCGATGAATCAGCTTTTGTCGCGCGAGCTTGAACTCGCGGAAGTCGAAGACAAAATAATCAATCGTTTTGCCGAAGTTTACGATTTCGATAATGTTGAAGAAATCGTTTTGCAGCAAATTCCTATTGCAGCTTAAAAATTATTAAGAAGGAAAAAATGAAACAAATTAAAATCGTCGGTTTATTTCTTTCAATCGCTTTTTTGGCGGCGTGCGAAAACGCCAATACAAATCGAACCGCAAACACAAATCCGGCAAATGCTAACGCCGCAAATGTTTCCGCTTCGCCGCAAACGCAAACGCTGTCGGAAACTGAAACGCCCGCGCGGATTCGCGGAATGATAGAGCAGCGAGGCGAACAGGACGCCGCCGCGCCGACTTTGAAAATCGTCGAGCCGAAAGAAGCCGCAACCGTCGGCAGTTCGACCGTCAAAGTCAAATTGGAATTAGGCGGCGAGTTAAAAGGTTATCAGCCGATGAAAGACCCGGCGACCGGAATGGGCAATCACATTCACGTCATTTTGGATAATCAGCCTTACGAGGCTTATTACAATCTCGGTCAGGAATTTGAATTGCGGAATGTGACTGACGGTGAACACACTTTGCGCGTTTTCCCTTCGCGCCCGTGGCACGAAAGCTACAAGAACGAAGGCGCGTTTCAAATGGTCAGATTCATCGTCAAAAACGGCGGCGCAGATGCGACGAAACCAGCAACCACAAACTCCGGTCAGCCGATGTCAAACACTAACGCCGCCGCAACGCCCGAAGGCAAAGAGATGCAGGCGACGACCGCCGGAGCGGTGGATAAAACCAAACCACTTTTAACTTACAGCCGACCGAAAGGTGAATACAAAGGCGCTGACACGGAAGCGATTATGATTGATTTCTGGCTCGCCAATGCCAAATTGAAAGGCGACGGCGGCGAATATCGCGTGCGTTACACGGTTAACAACACCGAATCGAAATTTATCGAAAAATGGCAGCCGGTTTGGCTTACGGGCTGGAACGCGGGCGCGCACAAAGTAAAGCTCGAACTCGTTGATCAAAACGGCAATCCGGTTGACAACGGCGGCTACAATTCGACGACGCGCGAAATTACCGTTATCAAGTAAATCATTCGCGCCGACTTCAAGTTTGCCGCGGCAAACTTGAAGTCGGCGCATTTTTCTTTTAACCTCACAAGATTAAATTCAGCTTTTTATAACAAATTATCGAGGAGAGTAAATATTTTATGCGACGTGATACTACGTCTTGGTTTAGTCATAATCTAGGCGCGGAAATGCCGCTCGTGGCTTACGGACACGCGGGTTATCCGCTGTTGATGTTTCCGACCGCCGCCGCAGATTATCTCGAATACGAACGATTTTTATTGGTTAATGCCATTAAACCTTTTATCGAAAGCGGTCAAATCCGCGCTTATTCAATCAACAGCGTCAACCGCTATTCGCTTTTAAACAAAGAAGCGCATCCGGCTTGGAAAGCCGAGCTTTTGACGCGCTACGACCGATATATTACGGAAGAAGTTTTGCCTTTGATAAAAAACGAATGCGGCGATGATGCCAAACCTTTAACGACCGGCGCATCTTTGGGCGCAACTCTTTGCGCCAATGCTTATTTCAAACACCCGGATTTATTCCGGGGCACGATTGCGATGAGCGGCTCTTACGACATTCGCGGATTTTTGGACGGTTTTCACGATGATAACGTCTATTTCAATAATCCAATCGAGTATATGCAGAATTTGAACGACGATTATTATCTGCCTATCTTGCGAAAAGCCGATTCGATTGTAATCGTTACGGGTTCGGGCGCATTTGAAGCGCCGGAGCGCAGCCGCGACCTGTCGCGCATTTTGCACTCGAAAGGCATTCCGCATCTTCTGGACGTTTGGGGCGCTGATGTTCGCCACGATTGGGATTGGTGGCGCAAAATGCTGCCGTACTTTTTGGACAAATTTTTGTCTTAATTGCGCCAACCGACCGCGCGCGCCCATTCTTCAAATTCGCGCTGCCGCCCGTCGAAATCGGCGGGCGGCTTTTCATTTGATTCTTCGGCATACTCACGGTGCTTTTCGATAATTTCGGAGTAAGGAATGGAAAGACCGACGCCGATGCGGCGTTCGTCAATTTTTTCCGGCTCGAAAACGGGCAACGGAGACATTTTGCCCTGCTCATTCCAGTCAAATTGAGTTCCGTAAATCTGCGATTTTCCTTCAAAGGTCAAGATTCGATCTTCAAGATACGCGACTTGCCAAGCGGGCGCTTCGCCTTTTTCAATCTCTTTTCGCAAAATCGGCAAAACTTTTCTTTGCAAATCCGGGCGCGAAATTGCGTGCTGAATGATGAGCCAGGCGGCTTCCGCGCCGTCTTCGCCGACCAGAGATTTGCCGAGCCAGCCATATTCGGCGAGCATTTCTTCGAGCCGCGCGGCATTTTTCAAATGAACCGATTCCATCGTCAGGTGATAACCATCGAAAAGCTCGCCGGTTTGCGCCAATTCATCGCGCAGGCGTTCGTCTTCCGCGCGCATTGCCAAAAGCTCTTGCCTTAATTTTTCATTTGCCGCGCTCATAGATTTTTACCTGTAAATTTTCTTCGAGCGTTCTCGTTTCGGCGAGACTAAAAGAATTGAGAAAATCAGTCGGCAGAAAAACATCGGCTTCGGCGATTGTTTCGGGAATTTCGGTGACAAACCATCGCTCGATGTCGTCTTTAAATAACTCGAAAACCGCCGCGCCGCCCGTGATGAACAAATCGCAATTCAAATATTCGGCGAGCGTTAGAACTTCTTCCCGATTTCGCATCAGCAACACCGAAGGCTGGTTTTCGATTCCGTGTTTTCGGCTCAAAACGATGTTCAGGCGATTGGGCAAAGGCTTGCCGATTGAAATCCAGGTGTTCCAGCCCATTAAGACGGCGTTTCCGGTCGTCGTTTGTTTAAAAAAACGCAAATCGGATTTGTAATGCCACGGCAGTTTTCCGTTTTTGCCGATTGCCAGATTTTGCGCGACGGCGACAATTGCAGCGATTTTCATTAATATTTCACCGCCGATACGCAGAGACGCCAAGAAAAAGAAATCTTTTTCATTTGATTTTTAAAGCTCGGCGTCTCTGCGTATCGGCGGTTAAAAATTACAAATATATCTTCTCGCCTTTATAAACCGAAATTTCAGAACCGGCAGCAAACAAGACGGAACGCGGCTCGGTTTGATTCAAAAATGAAAATCGTTTGCCGTAAGTTGCGGCAAAATCAACTGCTATTTCAACATTTTTGATTTCTTTTAATTCCCATTTCGGATGCTCGACTTTGTATTCGCCGGTTTTTCTCTCGTTCAATTTCGTATAGCCCCAATAATGCTCGATAATAAATTCGGCGTGCGAGTCCGCTTTCGGCACGCCGAGACTCTCACCGAATTCTATCCCGATTTTATTCGAGCAATCGCCGCGCGTCCAAAAATAGCTCAAACGATTTTCGGTTTCTTCAAACCGAGTGCGCCAAGCCTCATATTTTTCGCCGTAGAGCGTGTTGGCGACCAGACAAATAGCGAGACGCGGCACGATTTCCTTAACGAAAACCACGCCGCGTCTCGTTTCTTCCGCGGTTTCGCGCCGGACGTAAAACCGCAGATTTATTTCTTCAAAATTAACGTGAAACGGAATGCGAAAACCTAAAACGGCGGTGTCCGCGAATTTGAAAGCCACCAGACTCGCGTAACACTCGCCGTTCCAGTAATCAATTTCGGTTCCGCGCGGAACAAATTCTCGTAAAACTTCGGGCGGAATTTCATAATTCGCCATTATGAGGTCTTGCCAACGCGCGGAGAGAAACCGTTTCATTTTTTCACCAGCACGACCGGATTTTGCTCAGCGGCGCGTACGGCGGAGAAAAAGCTTTTGACGGCTTCGTATTTGTCAGCCGCGACGCTCGTTTTATTGAGCGTCAAACTGCGATGAAACAGCAGATTGCCGTCTTTGATTTCGTATGTGACGGCAAATTTGCCGAACGGCGTTTCTAATTTGCTCGCCTCGGGCATTTCGTCAACGTCGAACCCGACGGGCAGCTTGACTTTGATAGTTTCCGAATACTGGCTCGCATCGAGAAGAACCGGATGCACGCGCTTTTTATCGCTGACCGAAAGCTGGTCGAGTCTGCCGACAAAAGCCGGTTTGAAAATCATCAAGCGTCCCTGCATCAATTGCGCGTAGTTTTGCGCCGCAAACTCCATATCAATATCAAAACGGCTTTCGGTCGGTTTGTCGGTCGGAGTCATTTTCGACATTTTCGCGCCGACGACTCGATGCGTCAGCCATTGCTCCATCGCCGTTTTATAATTGCCCGCTCCGAGCATACGCGATTCGGCGCGATATTTCGACGCCGTTTGTCCGAAAGCCTGTTCGCGAATCGCGCCTTGCAGCGAGCCGTCCGCCGCGAGAACCGCTTCGGCTTGGCGTTCGAGACGACTGGCATCCGGCGGCAAAATCGGCATTTGAATCAAGCCGCCGTTTTCGCCTGCCGCGACGAGCGCGTAACTGCCCTGTTCGTGATCGGGCAAATCGCCCAACAGCGTGTAAGAATCGGTCGCGTCGAAAATCAGAAGGCGTCCGAGCTTGCCGTCCGTGACGACGGTCGGAGCATTCGTTTCCGCGCTAACTTTGACGGCGATAATGCAGTGGTTAAACTGCGACGGCGAAGCCCATTCCTGTCTGACAAAAGTCGGGTCGCCCGAATAAATGAAAACCGGATATGCTTCGATTCCCAGAGTTTTTAGCATCGCGCGCATCAGATTCGCCTTGTCTTTGCAGTCGCCGTAACCGCGCTGCAAAACCAGACTCGCCGGGCGCGGGCGATAGCCGTTGCCGCGTCCGACGCCGATGTCAATTGAAATATATTGCAGATTTTGGACGAATCCGGCGACGGCGCGAATTTTATCCAATTCGGTTTTCGCATTCGCGGTCAAAGCGCGTGCTTTGGCGGCGATTTGGTCGTCTCCGGCGGCATGCGGATCGTGCAATTCGCTGCCCCAGCGCGAAACGTCCTGCCACGAAGCGAACGCGCGATAAGCCGCGTTCGGCGTCGCGGGCGAATAATTGACGTGAATGCGCGGCGCAATGTTGCGAACCGAAGGGCTGCCGGATTCGGGCGGAATCGGCGCTAAATCGCGCATTTCCCAGACATAGCTCGTCCCGGAAACTTGCGGTTTTAATTCGTCGCGGTTAAACGTCACGCTCGCCGCCTGCCAGCCTGCGGGCAAATTGAGCGCGTAGCGCGAAACCAGAGTCGGAAGCCGTTCTTGAAACGACCAGATGTCCTGCGTGAAAAGCGGGCGTTCTTCAACGACCGATTGAAAACCGAAAATCGCGCCCGCATCGGCTTCGCCTTCGGCGTCAATTGTTTTGACGCGATATTCGTTATAAACATCGTCCGGGTCGGCGATTATATCAACGATTGTGTCTTTGTCGAAGTATTTGATTGTGCCGTTCGGACGAATCAGCCAAGCCTTTAAATCGCGCACTTTGCTTGAGCTTTGCAGATAAACTTCGGCGGCTTTGGCGAAAATTTTGCCTTCGCGGTTGAGCAGCCGGACGGCGAAATTGCTTGTCATCGTCAACTGCCCGTCGGAGCTTAAACTAACGATTCGCTCGTCGTACAAAACGACTGCCGGAACGTCTTTGTCGTAAGTCGGAACGCGCGCTGCCTGAGCTTGTGAGAGCCAAGCCGGAACGGATTCGCCCGTGCGGGCAAAAGCGTCAAGGGCAAATAAATTCAGACAAAACAGAGCGATTAAACAGATTTTTTTAGTGTGAAGCATAAATTTGTAAAACAGATTAATTTTGCAGCAATTTTAAAAACCGCGAAAGCGTTTTCGTCAATTGCGGATCAATTGATTTGAGCGTTTCCAGATATTGTCGCGCCGCCTCAAAATCGCCGAGCTTTGCCGATAAAACTCCGGCGCTAAAAAGCGCGGGGGCGTTTGTCGGCAGCATTGCCAGCGAGCGTTTGTACATGTCCAGAGCCGCGCGCTGCTTACCGCTGTCGCGAAGCAGATCGGCGTAAAGTTTCATCACGTTCGGCGAATCCGGTTTCAGTTCCAGAACTTTATCGTAAGCCTTAACGGCTTCTTCGATTTGCCCTCGCTTTGCATAATAACCGGCGAGATTTAAATAAGCGGTCGGATTCGGCTGAACGGCAAGCGATTTTTGAAAGATTTCAAAAGCTTTATCCAGCTTGCCCGCGCTCATATAAACGACTCCGATATGCCCGTAAAGATCAACATCTTTCGGTTTCATTTGCAAAGCTTCGGCGATATACTGTTCGGCTTCCGGCAAACGTTTAGCATAGCCGAGAATTTGCAGCAACTGAACGCGCACCTTAACGTCCTGCGGATTTTCTTTCGCGTAACGTTTCATTTCTTCGATTTGGGCGAAACCTTGCTGTCTGGCGCGCGAGACGTTCAGAAACATATTGACCACCGGATTTCCCGGCTGCAAACGGTCGGCGTCCATTAACACTGAAATTCCTTCCTCGTATTTTCCTGATTCAAAAAGCGCCAAACCGAGTCCGGCTTTTGCCTCTAAATCTTTCGGTCTGAGCGACGAGGCTTTTTTTAACGGCGCGGCGGCTTCATCGTATTGCGCATTATCAATCAAAGTCGAACCCAATTCTTTGTTGAAGTCGAAATTATCAGGCGCCAGCCGCACGGCTTGTCTTAAAGCGGCAATGGCGTTTTCCGTTTTGCCGCGCCGCCGCTCGCTGATACCGAGGTAATAAAAAGCCTCGGCAAATTTGTCGTCGAGCGCGACCGCCTGCCGTAAAGCTTCGGCGGCTTCTTCCGATTGTCCCAAATCAGAATAAAGAACGCCGAGGAAATAATAAGCGAGCGGATGCTTTTCGAGTTCGATGGCTCGCCTGGCGGCGGCAACGGCATCGGCATCGCGTAGAAGATGCGGGTAATGCGCGGCGAGCTTTATTTGATAAAGAGCCGAGTTTGGTCGAAGGCGCGCCAGCTTTTCATAAATCTCGGTTGCGCGGGCAATGTTTTTCGATTCCGAATTAATCTCGGCAGCCAGATTGAGCAGCATTTCATTTTCGGGAAACTGCTCCAAAGCTTTGTTAGTCACGGTCAAAGCGCTGTTGCTATGTCCAGCCGCACGAAAAGCTGAAGCTAGCGCGGCTTGCGGTTCGAGCGAGTTGCCGTCGAGTCGAACGGCTTCTTCGCATTGCGTGATTGCTTCAGGGTGGTTTTTGGTCAAACTTAATGATTGGCAAAAACCGACGCGATAAGCGCTTTGTGAGGGAGCGAGCCGAACAGCTTCGCGGAACGCCGCCACAGCTTCGGACTCGCGCTTCATTTCGAGCAGAGTCGAACCGACGGCGGCTTGTGCTGCCGGTTGTTTTGGGTCGAGCTGCGCGCTTTTTTGAAATGCGGCGAGAGCTTCGGCGAGCTTTTGCTCTTTGATTAACCGCAAGCCTTGATCGAAATAATCTTTCGCGGTCGGTGTTTGAGCGGCAGCTTCCGCAATAAATCCGAAAAGCAGCAAAGCGGTGAGTAATGATTTTAGCGATTTGAGCATATTGATTTTGAACACCGGATTCGTAAGCCGATGGGAATCAGCCGAAACTCTAAACTCTAAACTGTAAACTATTAACTATCCTGCAAAAACCGCAGTTTTTGGGCGAATCAGTATAATTTACAGTTTAGAGTTTTCATTTTCGAGATATTTCTATCAAAAGAAATATCTTATTTGTTTGCTGCGGTTGTTCCGCCCTGTCTTAAAACCATCGAGTGCGTGTCGTTCTTGTGAAAAAACTCAAACATATTTTTCAAAGCCGGATACGCACCGACCGGGAACAGAATATTCCCGCCTTTTCCGAAATGGAATTTGCGCTGATAAGTCAAAATCCGCCCGTCATTGCTGATTCTCATTTTGACATCGTTCAAACCTATGCCCTGCGCGTCGGACAGCGGCGCCGGAGATTCGGCGTTTTCGAGCGTATAACCGGCGGGCATTTCGATTTCGATTTGATCGTTTTCAGACCATGGGAAATTGAACACAATCGGATATTTGCGCGTCGAAGCCGTAAACAACGGGTTGGTTCCGTATTCAAAAAAGTTCGGCTGCAAAAACAGACGTTTGCCGGTTTTTTGCGCGTAACCGGGAACTCTGACTTTGTAAGCATAAACAAACGGTTTGACGTGATCGGTCACGTTTTCGATTTGAATGCTCGAAGCCTCAGCGGCGTTGATGCGCCGTTTTAATTCTTCTTTCAGAGCTTCTTCGCGCTTGTTCGGTGAATCTTCGTAGTTATTCGATTTATACTGGCTTCCAAGATGTCCCGTGTATTCGATGCGAACGTCGCCTTCGAGCGTGCCGTCTTCGAGCAGCTTGAATTTGCCGGTTCGTTTGGCAACCGATTTTTCCGGTTCCGCGAGCGGCGTTTTCGTGGTGATGTAATCTTTTGAGCTGAGCAGAAAAACGCTCTCGCCTTCTTCAAACCAACCGAGCATTCCGACCGGCGTGTAAGGCGTGCCGGGGTCGAAATATCTCCATTCGCCGCCGACGTTAACGGCAACGCCCGCCAAATGAACAAAAGATGAGTGAGCGTATCTCGGCGAAAAGAAAATCTTGCGGCGGTCGCCGCTAAACGCGATGCGCGTGTCAAAACCTGCGGCATCGGCTAAAGCGGCGAACAGTTGATTGACTTCGACGGCAAAACCTTGTCGTTTTTTATAGGTTTGCCCGGTCGAATCGTTCGGTTTTATCTTATCGCGCTCTTCTTCGGTAACGCTCGAATCGTAATTTAAATTTTTGATCTGCGTTTTGCAGAAATCATAGAGCTTGGTCAATTTTTCTTCGGGCGTCGCGGCTCCGCCGATAATTTCAGCCGCCGCTTTTTTCAAATCTCCGCCCGGTTTTAAAGTATCTTTAATGTCGAAACCCTGCACGAGCCAGTAACCGGCATTTGACCAATATTTATCGGTATCCATTTTCAAATCGTTGACGTAATAAACCAGCATCCACGCGCGAACTTCATCTTCCGGCGGCATTTGCGGCTCTTCGCGCAAGGACGGAATATTTTTCATTTGCGCCCGATAAAAGCCGTTTTTTTCTTTTTCAAACTTGGTTTCGTTCATATTGAAACTCAAAGTCCGGGCATTATTCGCCGGGCGAAAATAATAAGTCATTTCCTGAATTGGAATGTCGCGCTGAAAAATCATCGGCATATTATGAGCGATGCCGTAACGAATAACTTCGCGATAGCGATATTCGACAATCGCGCCCGGCTCGATTCCCGGCACGGCAAATGATTTGGCTTTGATTTTAACGCCGTCGGCTTTAACGATGTCGCGGTCAAAAACGTCTTCTTTTTTCAGCTCGATAATCGAACCGTCCGCTTTGATGACGCGGGCGAAAATGTCTTTGATTTTTTTGCCTTTGAGGAACGGAATATCAACTTTGCTGTATTTTTCGCGCCCGCGTTCGGTGAAAATCTTAACGCGAACGTAATGTTTGAGAGAAAGCTCTTCGAGCGCCCCGTCGTCAACGCGAACTTCCCAAAAAATGGCTTCGGCGTCTGCGTCCTTTTCGATTGCCGATTCTTTTAATGACAACTCGGCTGGCGAAACCGGTTTCCATTGCTCGTCTCCGGCTAAAACAATCGTGGCGAGCAGCGAGAAAATAAACAAAGTGAATACACTTTTGCGGAGGAAAAACATACTAAATCCTTTCACTTTTGAAATCAGAAACTTAAATTTTTTGTTTTTTTGGGGTGAAAATCTTTTCAGAAGGTTTAAGTTCGGGTTAGGGGCGACCCCAAAGATTTTTAAACTCCAACCGGAATAATAACTCCAAAAGCGACATTTAGCAATAGCTTATGCTGTCTTGCGGGCATTTTTTTTGTGTTATAATTTGTCTTTCTTTCGCAAAATTTGGATTACAGTTTTTAAATTAACAGGAGAATTAAAATTATGATGGCAGAACCGCGAGTTTCCAATATAAATTCATCGAAAATTCAAGAGCTGCTCGGTGCCGACGCCGACGTATTACTTAATTATTCAACACCGAAAATTTCCAAAGACCAACTGCAAATTCCTGGCGGCGATTTCGTTGATCGCGTCTGGGCTTTGTCGGACAGAACGCCCGCGACTCTTCGCTCATTACAAACGCTTTTCGGAAACGGGCGGCTGGCGGGAACCGGCTATCTCTCGATTTTGCCGGTTGATCAGGGAATCGAACACGCGGCAGGCGCTTCTTTCGCGCCGAATCCGCAGTATTTCGACCCGGAAAACATCGTCAAGCTCGCCATCGAAGGCGGCTGCAACGCCGTCGCTTCGACCTTTGGCGTGCTTGGAATAGTCGCCCGCAAATACGCTCATAAAATCCCGTTTATCGTCAAAATCAATCACAACGAGTTGTTAACTTATCCGAACAAATTCGATCAGGTAATGTTTGGCGGAATTGACCAATGCCGCGATATGGGCGCGGTCGCCGTCGGCGCGACGATTTATTTCGGTTCTGATGAATCAACCCGTCAACTCGGCGAAGTCGCCGAAGCATTCGCTTACGCGCACGAGCTTGGAATGGCGACGATTTTGTGGTGCTATCTGCGCAATAACAAATTCAAAACCAAAGAAGGCGATTTGCATACAGCCGCCGATTTGACCGGACAGGCGAATCATTTGGGCGTGACAATCCAAGCCGACATCATCAAACAAAAACTCCCCGAACGAAACGGCGGCTACAACGTTTTAGGTTTGGAAAGCAGTTACGGCAAAACGAATCCGAAAATTTACACAGATTTGACGAGCGACAATCCGATTGACCTCGTGCGCTATCAAGTGGCGAACTGTTATATGGGACGCTGCGGTTTGATCAATTCCGGCGGCGAATCGAAAGGCGCGAGCGATATGGCAGATGCGGTTCGCACGGCGGTTATCAACAAACGCGGCGGCGGAATGGGCTTGATTTCCGGCAGAAAAGCCTTTCAACGCCCGATGAACGAAGGCGTCCAATTGCTCAATGCTATTCAGGACGTTTATCTCAATCAGGAAATTACGGTTGCTTAAAAAAAGATGAATACAGCCGCGCTTGAAAAAATCGAAGCCCAGATTTTGCAGCTTGGTTTAAACGAGCAGCTCGAATTGATAGAATTTCTCGCTCGGCAAGTTCGAGAAAATGCTCAAAAAACGTCCGACAATCTGGAAAATGAGCTTTCGGAAATGGCAAACGACCCGGAAATTCAGCGCGAGCTGCGCGAAATCGAAAATGAATTTGCCGGAACGCTACTCGATGGCTTGCCGGACGAAAAATGAGCATCGAACGCGGCGAAATTTACTTTGTTGATTTAAATCCGGTTAAAGGACGAGAACAATCCGGCAAACGCCCGGTTCTCGTCCTTTAAATTGGCGGCTACTCAAAAAGTCATTTTTCCGCCGCGTAAGCGGCAATCTGAATTTAGCCGTGTCTTTTAAGGCACGGACAAAACAGGTAAAAAAGCCTGTCGCGTTAGCGACAATTGAGCCGCGTTGGATTATAAATCAATCGTCACTGACGCGACGCCGGTATTTTTCGCCATTCAAACCGTGCCTTAAAAGACACGGCTAAATTCACGACATCGCTCCGCGATGATTTATGAATAGGCTTAAATTAATTAGAGGCGCGCTTGTAAAAATTGAGAACGCCGTGCGATATTGTCTCGGATTATAAAACATTAATTTTGCAGCCAGAAACCGTTCAAATCCCCGATGCCGACCTTCTCCGAGCCGTAGCGCAGGGCGACGAAGAATCTCTGGCTGCGATTTATGACCGCTACCGGACAATCCTGTTCGGACTTCTCTTTCGTATATTAGGTAACCGCGCCGAAGCGGAAGACATTTTGCAGGAAGTCTTCGTGCAGGTTTGGCAGCGGGCGCGGGATTTTGACGAAAACCGCGGAAAGGCTTTTACGTGGCTCGTCACGCTGGCGCGAAGTCGGGCGATTGATCGCCTTCGTTCTCTCGGTTCGCGCAGTCGAACGATTGAGGCAGCGACCAAAGAATCGGCTGACGCCGTTGCCGATGCGGTTGAAGATGCAATAAATAACGAACGCGGCGAAGTCGTTCGAGAGGCGTTAAAAGAATTGCCGGAAGAACAGCGCGCCGCGCTTTTGATGGCTTATTTCGACGGTTTTTCGCAGTCGGAAATTGCCGAACGCACCAATACTCCGCTTGGTACGGTCAAAACTCGAATGCGAACCGGCATGACAAAATTGCGCGAAGTCCTGGCTCCGCGCGTCGGGGATTGGTTGTAAAACGGGCGAACATTGATGCGCAAACGGCATCTAATTTGATTAGTTTTAAAGGTGACTGAAAAAGATTACAAAGAGAATTTAGCGGCACACGCGCTTGACGCGCTCGATGAAAACGAGCGGCGCGAGCTTGATGCGCTGCTTGCCGGAGACGCACAGTTTCGCGCCGAATTTGACGGGATGCGCGAAACGGCGGCGGCTTTGTCTTTCGCCGCCGAACTGCTCGAACCGCCGGCAGAAGTTCGTTCGCGGATTTTGGAGAAAATCAAACAAACGCCGCAAACCGAAAAACCGAAATTTACGGTTATAGAGGGCGGAAAGAATAAATCTTCGGTAAAAGCCGTTCCGACGCCGGAAAATGAATTTACCGCTCAAGCTCCGCGACGCTCCGGTTTTTGGAATGTGTTGCCGAAAATTATCGCGGTTGCCGCTTCGATTGCGGTTTTGGTTTTGGCTTATTCGCTCATCAACGCAACCAGGCAAAACGCCAGAGCGCAGGCTGAAATTGCCGGGCTGAATCAAAAACTCGTCGAAGCCGAACAAAATTTGAATAAAACGTCGGGCGAGCTGGCGCAGATTCGCGCCGAGCGCGAGCTGTTGGCTTCACCGCAAACAATTGTCGCAGCGCTCGGCGGAACGGAAAACTCGCCGCAGGCGCGCGCGCGTTTGGTTTTCGACAAACAAACCGGCAAAGCGTTTTTGTACGTCGAAGGCTTGCCCGACGCGCCCGACGGCAAAGCCTATCAAATCTGGTGGATTTCCGATCCGACGAAACCCGCGCCCGGCGGCACATTTAAAACACACGACAACGGTAAAGGCGAATTGCGCGATCAGATTCCGTCAAAAGATTTAAACGCCGGAGTTTTCGCCGTCACGCTCGAACCCGAAGGCGGCTCGGATGCTCCGACCAGCAAGCCTTATTTGATTTCAAAACTGTAAAATTTTTCTCGCAAGCAATCCAATTTCGATTTGGTCTCGTAATTTTATCGAACACGACGGATAAAACCTGAGTGTTCAGAACGAACAAGGGGCAGTTTAAACCTTGTCGCTTGGTTGAACCGGTTAATTTCTTTCTTTTCTCGCAAAAAAGCGACCGCTCGAAAACGGTCGCTTTTTTGTTGAAAAAAATCTTAACAACTAAATCCGCTTTGCCAAACGGCGGCGTATATTCCGTGAAGTTTGGAAAAACTTCAAAAACTAAAAATATCAAGAGGGTAACAAGGGGTAAAAAATGAAAAAAATATTTGTTGGAATGTTATTTGTATTCACGGCTTTCGCGTTTTCGGCATCGGCACAGATGCAGATGAAATCGGATGGTAATCCGATGGTTGGCGGCGCGGCGATGTACAAAGCCAGAGATATCGTTGACAACGCAGTCAACTCGAAAGACCACACGACGCTCGTCGCTGCGGTTAAAGCCGCCGGTTTGGTTGATACGCTCAAAAGCAAAGGACCGTTCACGGTTTTCGCGCCCGTCAACTCTGCATTTGAAGCTCTTCCGGCAGGAACGGTCGAGACGCTGTTGAGACCCGAAAACAAAACGACGCTGCAAACCATTTTGAAATATCACGTTGTCGCAGGCAAAATGGACTCGAAAGCCATCGCCAAAGCAATCAAAAAAGGCAACGGCAGAGCTACTTTTAACACAGTTGCGGGCGGTACTCTGACCGCTTCGATGGACGGCAACGCGCTGGTTTTAACCGATGCCAAAGGCGGAACGTCGAGAGTGACGATTGCCGACGTAATGCAGTCAAACGGCGTGATTCACGTTGTTGATACGATTCTGATGCCGCAATAAAACAAAGCTATAATTTTCCGCGACCTTTCTCTGAAAAATAGCCCGCAAACGAATTTGCGGGCTATTTTTTTTTACTGGAGCGAATCAACATTGCATGTAAGGGTCAGTACCGCAAACGGTAGTGAGCGGGTCAATTAACAAACCCGCTCACTACCGTTCGCGGTACTGACCGATGCTTGACATTAACCGGACACTGATTCCATAATCGCTCTAGAAATGAAAAGCCCGTCGGTCTTTGAAAACCGACGGGCTTTTTTATTTAGAATAATTGCCGATTGTTATTGAACTGCCGGAAGAAATTGCACCGCGAAATTTAACATTCCCCACGAAAACGCGATAATCACTGACATTTACTTTTTCTCCTTTCCCTCAAAAACGTCGTTCGACGCATTTGTTATACGATAAACAAAACCATTTTTGCCTCGCCTTTTGGCTGGTTACTGAAATATTAAAAAGCGTTCGCAATGTGGGTTTTGGAAAGGATCGAATGGAAAGAATCAAACCATAAATTCGATAAATTTTAAGCCGCCACCGCCGCCACACTGATTTGCAGCGTTTCCAGCGCGGAACAATTTACACCTTCGCGCCGATTATTCTGATTGAAAATGCGCCGCCGCACTCGTTCACGCTGCGATTCGCTGATTGTAATCGCCTGTACTTTTTCGCTCCACGCAAAATCCGTCGCGCCGGTTTTTTTCCGCGCCCAGCTTGCCGAAAGCAATTTCAAACGGCGAATAAAATCTGCGGGCGTCGTGTCGAACGAATCGAAACCGATGAGCAAATGAATTTCGCCTCCGCTGCCGCCTATGGCTTCGGGCATACCGCCCGCCGTGCAAATCGTTCCGGCAAGAAAATTATAAAATTTTTCGCGCATATCCACTTCAAACTGTGCATTCTCACAGTTCAAAACTATGTAATAATACAGGAGCGGTTTTTTTTGATTGAGCAGCCGCAACGACGATTTCGGCGAGCAAGCAAGGGTTGTTTCGTAAAATCTGCAATCGGAAAACATCGTAAATTTCCTTTCTCGCATACACCTTAACAGATTTTTTTCTCAATTTCACTACCCATTTAGGCAGTAACTTTTCAAACGTTTTCAAGATGAAGTCCGATTTCAAGGCAATTTTCTGAAAGCTTCTTCACGCATAAAATCAACTTTTACAGGGCTTTTTTGTGATTTTCGACAGCTTTTTGTGTTAATCTAACTAGGTAAAACTACACCTCTCTTTCAGAGTTACAAAAGGAAAACAAAAATGATTTCAAATAGTAAGGAACTCTCACATGTGAGAGCGCCGAAGGGCGTTTTAACTCACGAATTTTTCAACGTCTTACGGCTTATTGCCACGTCTTTATTTCTTATCGCCTTGGTTTTTGCAGGCGAAAACTTTGCTCAGGAAACATCTCTCGTCCATAACGAGGGTGATATTTTAGACCAGACTTTTAACGCCAAAATCTCAGCGACGAGTTATAACCATAAAGCCGTCGATACAATTCTGCCTTTGCCCGACGGCAGGATTTTGGTCGGCGGAAGATTTAACTCGTACAACCAAGCCGTCACCGGCTCTCTGGTGCGTCTTAATGCGGACGGTAGTCTGGATTCTACTTTTAACAGCAACACAATTGCCGGCGGCGATGCGACGAGCCTGAACGCCGTCAGCGTTTTAGCCGTCCAGCCCGACGGCAAAATCCTCATCGGCGGCGCTTTCACTCTAAACGGCGAAAGCGTAACCCGCAAACTCGTGCGCCTGAACGCCGACGGCTCGCTCGATACGACTTTTACCGTTAACAGCTCGACCTTTAATCAAGTCCGCCGCATTCTGGTGCGTCCGAACGGTAAAATTCTGGTCAGCGCCGACAATATCGTCCAGCTTAATTCCGATGGTTCCTTCGATAATTCGTTTAATTCCGCCGTGACGGCGCAGACGAGATACATCGAGTTTCAAAACGGCAAGCTGCTCGCCCTGACCGGCGTGATTCCCGGCACGACTGCGGAATTAGTCCGGTTAAACGATGACGGAAGCTTCGACGCGACATTTAATCGCCGAACGATTGGGCTATCTCAGGTTTTTGTTCAGCCGGACGGCAAAATAATCGGACAAAGTGTGACGATGCCGTTCCTTTATCGTTTCAATGCGGACGGAACGAACGACTCGACTTTTCAACAAACCTCGCTGCGCATTTATCGCGTGGCGCTTGCTCCCGACGGCGGAATTATCGTTGCCAGCGGTTATGCGGGCATTCCTTACGCCATTTCGCGCCTTCTTCCGAACGGCGCGCCCGATGCGTCTTTTACCACTTACAACGAACTAAATACCCAGCAAATCCTTGCTTTAGCGGTTCAGGCGGACGGCAAAGTGCTGATCGGCGATCAGGTCGGCGGCACCGTCACGTCTGCGGTTAATTACTTTCAGCGTTTGAACGCGGACGGTACGCGCGACACTACGTTTAATACCGGAGTCGGTTTTCAGCTTATGATACCGGGCAATGTCGAAGCGTTTGCGGTGCAGCCGGACAACAAAGTTATTATCGCCGGTAGATTTGATTTGATTAACAACGTCAGCCGTTTTTCAATGGCTCGTTTAAACGAGGACGGAACGCTCGACGATTCGTTTCAAATCAGCACCACAGACGCAAATCGTTTTAATGTAATTCATCAACTTCATAATCTCGCTTTGCAAAGCGACGGTAAAGTGATTGTCTCCGGCTCGTTTACCTACACCGTCAACGGAACTTCAAAAGCCGATTTAGCTCGTCTTAATCCAGACGGAAGCTTAGACGCCGGCTTTAATCTCACAGCCCGGGTTCCAAACTATTCCTTTGCGACGGGAGCCGGGAAAAATGAGGTTTTCATTCGCGCGCACAATAAATTGCTGATCGGCACATCTCGCCTCTCAAACTCAACAAACGATTTCGCGCCGATTCTCGTCAACCCGGACGGAAGCCGTGACGCGAGCTTTAATCCCGGTTACAGACGCGAAGCCCATACGTTTATGATTTTCGATTTATACGTGCAGAGTGACGACAAAATCGTGATCGGAGGAAGATTTCATCTTCCTGATAACGGGACGAGCGGGTCCGAAAGAGGTTTCGTTGCGCGTTTGAACGCCGACGGCAGCGTTGACACGACTTTTAATCTCGTCGAGCAAAACCAAACTGTCGTTAAAGCTCTGGCTTTGCTCGCCGATGGTAAAATTCTCGTTGGAAGAAACCCATATCTTGACGAGACTCAAAGCGAAATCATTCGTTTAAACTCGAACGGCAGCATTGATTCGACTTTTAGTCCGGTTTTGTTGAACGGAAAAATAAACTCTCTGCTTCGCTTTACCGACAATAAGATATTGGTCGGCGGCGCGTTTACGCAGTTTAAAAACCAACCGCGCCGGAATCTGGCGGTGTTTAACGCTGACGGCACGCTCGACGCGACTCTGGTCAACGTCAATCAGGAAGTTTTGAGTTTGATGGCTGACAATCAAGGTCGAATTCTGGTCGGCGGCGCTTTCACGATAATCAACACCGGCGGCGGCGACGTAAACCGCAGTTATCTGGCTCGTCTGAACGCTGAGCCGGAAAGCTCTTCGGCAAAACCGCGTTTGGATTTTGACGGCGACGGGCGTTCCGATTTGGCTCTCTTTAACGAAACAACCGGAATCTGGACGATTCGTTCGAGCCGCACAAATCAAACCGTGACAACTCATTTTGGGAAAAACGGCGACATCACCGCTCCGGCTGATTACGACAACGATGGAAAGACGGACATTGCGGTTTATCGCCCGACGGAAGGAATGTGGTATTTGCAGCAATCTACGGCAGGCTTTAAAGCCGTCCGCTGGGGCTTGGCTGAAGACAAACCAGTCGCGGCGGATTACGACGGCGACGGGCGAGCCGACATCGCCGTCTTTAGACCGAGCAGCCGGATTTGGTACATTATGCAAAGCTCGGACAATCAAATGCGCGCGGTTTATTTCGGATTAGCTACTGATGTTCCTTTGCGCGAAGTTGATTTTGACGGCGACGGGAAAGCCGACATTGCGGTTTACCGCCCATCAAACGGCGGCTGGTATTGGCAGGCGAGCGGCTCGAACAACGAATTTAGAGCCGCGCAATGGGGCGCAAGCGGCGACATTCCGGTCGCGGCGGATTATAACGGCGACGGCAAAACCGACATCGCGGTTTATCGCCCGAGCGACGGAGTTTGGTATCAACAGCTTTCGACCGAGAGCGGCAATTACAATTTCGCCGCCGTCCAATTCGGTTTAAACAGCGATGTTCCGGTCGTTGCGGATTACAACGGCGACGGAAAGGCTGACATTTCAATCCGACGCGGAGAGATTTGGGCGCTGTTGTTGTCCGTTCAAGGATATAACGGATTGAATTTCGGCAACGCCTCAGACAAAGCGGTTGCGGCAGTTCAGCCCTAAGTCAATACGTCAGGCGGTATTGACTTGATATGACTGAAAAAGGCGAGAATTTATTTCTCGCCTTTTTCTTTTAACTTTCGTCGTTGCAAATTTTCATTCTTCGGCATTTTCGTCATCTTCCTCGCCTTCAAGCTCGCCGACTTCCCAGCCATCATAAGCCGTAACGCCTGCTTCCTGTGCGATTCGGGCAAGCTCGACGTTGCGCTCGGCGAGCGAATGAGCCGTGTGCGTTTCAACTTTGTCAACGTGCAGCATATATTCGCCGGTCGGTTTGTCGGTTTCTTCGTCCTCAAGCTCGAAAACGCCGATATAATCGTAACCGTGTTCTTCAAGTTGTTCGCCCAGTTTCCCGAGCTTTTCAATCTCGGCGTCAACAAAATAAAAACTAAAAAGATGCGGTTCTTCCAGCTTCAAACCGTCTTCCGTCGCTTCCGCAAAAATCGCTTCGATGCTTTCGATTTGTGATTCTACGTCGGTAAACATTATTGCTCCTTTACCATAAATATTTTTCGTCGTATTCGACATTGCTCAATTCTAGCAATTCGACGTACTCGATTTGAAAGTTTTTTCCGTGATGATGTTCCATTTGACGACGAATATAATTTTTAACTTTATCCAAACTCGTCGCGCTGACCGCAAAAGCGCCGTAACCGTTTTGCCATGCGAAATTTGTTTTGCCGCCGCGATGCGCCCAACCGGACGAGCTTGCCTTTAATTCGCGCATAAAATAATCAAGACGATGCGAAGCAGTCAGCCCGACAAGCAAATGAACGTGGTCTTCAATTCCGCCAATCGCCAGCAAAACCCCGCCCTGATTTTTCACGATTCCGCCCATATAACCATACAAATCCTCGCGCCAATCCGCAGTTATCAGCGGCAACCGATCTTTGGTCGAAAAAACAAGATGATAATGCAAGCTCGTATGCGTCGAAGGCATAATAAAAATAAGATATTACGTTTTTCAATTTAAAAATATCGTTTCCAGTGCCGAAGGCACGTCAATGAGTTAGCCAGTGGTGAGCGCAGCGAACCTCTGGAAAACGGCGCATTAATACATATCAGCCCTGAAAGGGCGTAATCAATAAATTATCAAACGATGTTGCGCACCATCCGGCGCGCGATTGTTTTATAACATTTTGTTCCAGAGGTTCGCTGCGCTCACCGCTGGCTACCGCATCATCGCGCCTTGCGGCGCTTTGAAATCGGACGATTCTTAAATAACTATTCGGTTTCGGATTCTTCCGTTGTGCCGCGTTCCGGTCGCATATGCGGGAAGAGAATCACGTCGCGGATTGAATGCTGATTTGTCAGCAGCATCACCAGACGGTCAATCCCGATTCCGATTCCGGCGGCGGGCGGCATTCCGTAGCTCAAAGCGCGAATGTAATCTTCATCCAAAACCATCGCTTCATCGTCGCCGCGCTCGCGTTCTCTGGCTTGGTCTAAAAAACGCTCGTACTGTTCCTGCGGATCGTTCAACTCCGAAAAACCGTTCGCGCATTCCATTCCGTTTATGAAAAGCTCAAAACGTTCGGCAATCTGCGGATTTTGCGGCGACGCTTTCGACAACGGCGAAACTGCTTTTGGATAATCAACGATAAATGTTGGATTAATTAAACTCCCTTCTACATCTTCAAAAACATCAACTAACAGTCTAGAACTTTCGCTTTCATTTTCTTTATCACTTTCGTTCTCAACTAGCGGAAGTATAACTTCGTTCCAGAACCAAGTAATTAGCAATCCATGTTTAGGTATATCCTTGTATTCTTGTCCTGTTCTGTCTCTAACATATTTTAGAAATGCATCGTAAGTTCCAAAATCTTTAAAAATTTCGGCTAAAGCTGTCCCTTTGTCACTAACAACCAAACCAGAACGACCATATTTAACTAACTTACTTAGGGCTTTAAGGTTTCTACTGTTATCTAGCCAAGATGGATCAAATGACTGCAATGTTCTTTCTTCAAAATGTTTAGGGAAAATTTCTAAAATTGCATCTCTCATTGATAAACGTCGAAAATTAAAAAAATCTATTTCTCTATTACCGTATTTCACCTGCAAACTTCCGCCCGTCGCTTTTTGCACCGATTCTTTAATCATCGCTTCGGCGAAATCCATCATTCCGTTCACGTCCATATAAGCGCAGTAAAATTCGAGCATTGTGAATTCGGGACTGTGGCGCTGCGAGAGACCTTCATTGCGGAAATTGCGGTTTAATTCGTAAACCTTTTCAAAACCGCCGACTTCGAGGCGTTTTAAATAAAGTTCGGGCGCGATGCGGGCGTAAAGCGTAATATCGAGCGCATTGTGATAAGTTTCAAAAGGTTTCGCCGCCGCGCCGGTCGCTTTCGGTGTGAGAATCGGCGTTTCGACTTCGATGTAGCCGTGCGCGTCGAGATAATTTCTCATTCCGCTGATAAGGCGGGCGCGGCGTTCAAAGACTTCGCGCGTCGTCAATTCGCCCGGCTCGCGTTCGACTTTCAGACTCGAAGCGATCAAATCAATGTAGCGATAACGGCGGCGCGTTTCCGGGTCTTCGATGCCGTGCATTTTGTCGGGCATCGGCAGCATCGCTTTTGCCAGAAACTGAATCGTTTCAACGTGAATCGAAAGCTCACCCGTCTTCGTCACAAACAAATATCCTTCGACGCCGACGAAATCGCCGTGATCGAGCAGATTAAACAATTCCCATCCCGAATTTTCCGCGTCAATTGTTTGATAAGTGTCGTTGTTAATCGCTTTGACATCTTGTTTTCTGACATAAATCTGCAACCGCTCAACGCCGTCGGACAAATGCACAAACGCAGCTTTGCCCATTACGCGCGGCGGAACCGCAAGACGACCGGAAGTTCTAACGCTGCCGAGTTCTCTTAATTCTGAATTTGCTGCGTCTTTGACTTCCGGTGTGGGCTGTTCATCTTGCGCGACGTATTTTTCTTTAATCGGGCGGGCAAAATTAACCAGTTTTGTAATCGTGTCTTCCGCGCCGGAAATTGCAGTGCGGTCGAATTTGTTCGGGTAAACATTGCCGACCAGAGTGCGCAATTTTTCCAAATGCTCTTTTCTCGCCAGCGTTTGATCGTTTTCTTCGATAAATGGAATTGTCATAAATTTTTATCAATCAATTTTATGAGTTACGCCTTGAAATACCAAGTGGCAGAAACACGACCGTTAGGGAGTGTGCGAATAATGCGGCACACTCCCTAACGGTCGTGTTTCTGCCTCGAACTTATAGAAATCAAAACAAATTTCCCGCAAAACGGCAAAGCAAAGCCCCGAATTCAGTAAAAAGGCAACTTTTACCGCGTTTTTTTCTTCCCTTTTATAAGGATACGAAATTTAGAAAAGACAAAAAGTATATTTATGGGTGATTATTTAGATTATTTTAGCAGGATTCTTCATTACAATCTCTTTCCTCTCGGCGAAGCCAAAATTACGCCGCTCAGCTTGATTTATGTCATCGGTTTTACGGTTTTATTGTTTTGGGCGTCGAAAAAGCTGCGTGATTTGATGACCGCGCGATTGTTGTCGAAAACGCATCTCGACATCGGCGCGCAGCAGGCAATCGGCACAGTTTCGCGCTATGCGATTTTGTTTCTCGGTTTTCTCGTGATTTTGCAAACCGTCGGAATCAATTTGACGACGCTCAACGTTTTGGCGGGCGCTGTCGGAATCGGAGTCGGTTTCGGTTTGCAAAACGTGGCGAGCAATTTTATCGCCGGGATTATTATTTTATTTGAACGCCCGGTTAAAATCGGCGACCGAATCGAGGTTGACGGCAGCGACGGAAAAGTCGTTTCCGTCGGAACGCGCAGCACCGTCATCAAAACCAACGACAACATCACGATTATCGTGCCGAACAGCAAATTAATCACCGAAGACGTAATCAACTGGACCTACGACAGCCGCAATCCGCGCATTCGACTGCGAGTTCCGGTCGGTGTCTCTTACGATTCGGACGTTAATCTGGTCAAACGGCTTTTGTGCGAAGTGGGAAAAGAAAATCCCGATGTTCTGCAAGACCCTGAACCAGTCGTGCGGTTGCTCGAATTCGGTGACAACTCGCTCAATTTTGAATTGTGGGTGTGGAGCAAGGCAAAACTGCATCGAAAAACGGTTTTGCTTAGTGATTTAAACTTCGCCATCTGGGAGAAATTCAAAGCAAACAATATCGAAATCCCGTTCCCGCAAAGAGATTTGAACATTCGCAGCGGTCAGCTTGCATTTGACGGAAATGCCGCTGTCTTTAGTCAAAAACAAGAAAATAACTCTCGCACTAACGGCGCTTACAATAATTAACAATTTAAAAAAGTGACTACAGGTAAAGCTCGTTTGGTTTGAAAAAGCCGAATGAGCTTTTTTTAATAAAACGACAAACTTTTTTTAAAATCGTTATTGACAAATGACAAGAAAAAGTTTAAAAAGACGAACGCTCGTTTTTTTATAAAGCGGATGCCTAAACTCAGCCAAGCTGTTATTGAAGAAAAGAAAATCGTCATCGAAGACGCGGCGAAAGAGCTGTTTATCAAACAAGGTTTTCACGCCGCGCCGATGCGCGAAATCGCCCGGCGAGCTGATGTTTCGCTCGGTAATTTATACAATTATTACCGGACGAAAGAGGCGATTTTAGAGTCAATCATCGAAAAATATTTGCTTGTCATCAACGAAAAGCTGCGCGAAATTTTTGATGAAATTGACGAGCCGTTTGAATCCGAAAATTTGTTGAAAATGAGCCGCGCGGTCGGCGACGTGGTTAACCAGCATCACGATTTTTGGCTGCTGATGTATATAGACGTGCTGGAATTTCAAAACCGGCATTTTCGTAAAATGTTTGAAAATTTGGCGACAAATTTTCGCCGCCGTTTTGACGCTAAATTTGAAGCAACGAAAAAGCGCGGCGAGCTGCATCCGTCAATTGATCCGGCGCTCGCTTTTACTGCGGTTTATATGCAGTTTTTTAATTATTTTCTGGTGGAAAAGCTCTTCGGCGGCAATTTGCATTACGGTCTTGACGACGACGCAGTGATGAAGAGCTTGACCGAGATTTTTTGTCGCGGCGTGGCGAGTCCTCGAAAGCTCGCCGAAATTGAAAAAACAAAATCGAAGGCAAAACTAAAAGTCTAAATTTCCGGCTGAAATTGGGCTTTTGAAATAAAAGTTGAAAAAAGACGGACGTTCGTTTTTATTTTGAATTTACGGTCAGCAGCATTTGGAGGTTTTGAAATATGATTTGGGGCAAACAGTTTGTAACTTTGCTTGTTTTAAGTTTGTTTGCAGTTCTAACAATTACGGCAAACGCGCAGGTGACCACCGGAGGAATCACCGGAACCGTAACTGACCCGAACGGCGCTGTCGTCGCGGGCGCGGCGGTCACGGCGACTAGCGCGGATACGAATGCGGTCAGAGAAACGACGAGCGACGGAGAAGGGAATTACGCATTTCAGCTTCTTCCGCCGGGAAATTATCGCGTTGAAGCGACGGCAAGCGGTTTTCAAAAAGTAACCGCGCAAGCCGTCGTTAACATCACGCAGACGACGGCGGTTGATATTCAACTTGCAGTTGCGGGCGCAAGCGTGAACGAAGTCGTCGTGACGCCGGAAGCGCCGGTTTTGCAGGCGGAAAGCTCGCAAGTCGGGCGAGTCATCGAAGGTCAAACGATTCGCCAGCTTCCGCTTCCGACGAGAAACTTTCAGCAGCTTTTAACTCTGCAATCGGGCGCGCAGTCGAGCATCTCGAACACGACCGATTTGGGGCGCGGCGATAATCCGATTTCGGTCAACGGGCAGCGTTCGACCAGCAACAGCGTCCGCATCAACGGCGTTGACGCCAACTCAATCGGCACGAATTCGTTTCCCAATCTCGCCGTTCCCGCGCCTGATTCTTTGCAGGAATTTATCGTCCAAACGTCGCTCTACGACGCGGCGAGCGGGCGCAATTCCGGCGGCAATATCGAAGCCATTACGCGCTCAGGCTCAAATCAATTTCGCGGAAACGTTTATTATTTCCTGCGAAACAAAGCCTTAAACGCCAACGATCCATTCGTCAAAGCGCGCGGTTTAGACAAGCCGGTTTTGTCGCGCAATCAATTCGGCGCGACTTTCGGCGGTCCAATCGTCCGCGACCGTTTGTTTTTCTTCGGTTCGTATCAACATACCAAAGAAACTAACGGGCTTTCGCTCAATAATAGCTTGACGTTTCCTTCGATTCCCGCCGGTTTGACGGACGCAAATCGCACCGCCGCCGGACTCGCTGCGGCTTTTGGTATCACAGCCGCCTCGATCAATCCGGTTGCGCTCAACATTTTGAACGCGCGTTTGGAGAACGGACAATTTGCGATTCCTTCGTCCGGCGCGACCGGATTGGCGGCGACAACAGCCGTTCCGACCGTGCAGTCGGGCATTTCGCGTTACAAAGAAAATCAATTTAACGCCAATTTAGATTTCAACATTACGGATGCCAACACTCTGTCGAGCAAGTTCTTTTACGCCGACAATCCGACGACACAGGCGAATTACAATTTTGCCGGAACTGGAAATCGTCTGGAAGGTCAGCCGCCAACTCAGCTTATCGGTTTCGGCGCGAATCTCGCCAACAAACAATGGCTTTATTCTTTGACCGACACGCACATTTTCGGTCCCAATGTCAGCAATCAAGCGAGATTCGGCTTCAGCCGCCTGCGCGTCACGAGCGTTCCCGAAGAACCTTTTACCGCCGCTGATTTAGGTATCACAAATCCGCTCGGCAATTTGTTTGCGGGCGCGCCGACTATTCAAGTCGCCGGAACGGATTCGTCGTTTTTCTTCGGTTCGTCGCCGCTCGCCGATCAATCTTCGCGCATTAACGGTTATTCGTTTCAGGACACTGTTTCAATTATCGCCGGAAAACACCGCCTTCGCGTTGGCGGTGAGTATCGTTTTTCGACCGTCAAATTTTATTTCAACTCCTTTTCGCGCGGGCAATTAATCTTCAGCAGCTTTACCAATTTCCTACAGGGCAACGGCGTTTCAATTCTGGGTTCGGGAGTTTACGACCGTTCGTTCCGAGTCAAAGATTTTAACGCTTTTGTGCAGGACGATTTCAGAATCAGCGACCGCCTGACATTAAATTTAGGTTTGCGCTACGATTTTTACGGTTTGCCGGCTGAAGAACAAGGCAGGCTCGTCAATTTTTTGCCCGATCAATTCAGTATCGGCGCTGCTCCCAATGGTTTGGTGCAAGCCGAAAACGCGACCAATCCGATTCCGGGCGTCCCGACCGTGACGAAAACGCTTGTGCCGACCGATAAAAACAACTTTGCGCCGCGCCTGGGGTTCGCTTACCGCGTTGACGACGAAGGCAGAATTGTCGTGCGCGGCGGTTACGGAATTTATTACGACCGCATTTCGACGCGCTTTGCCAACACGCAGCTTTTTAATTTCCCGTATCTCGGCTTGGGCGTCGGCGTAATTAGCCCGCTCGGTGCGGTTCTTCCGGGCTTGCGCCCGCTTTCAAGCCCGTTTTTACAGCTTCCGCAGCCCAATCAATTCCCGACCGCCGGAACAATTCCCTCGCCGCTCTCGCCGCTCGCTTTTTCGACCGTCGGCGTTCCGGTCAGCGGAGTTTTTGTTGACCCGAACCTGGAAACGCCTTACGTTCAGCAATACAATCTCGGCGTTCAATGGGAATTTTTGAAAAACACGGTTTTGGAAGTTAATTACGTCGGCAACAAAGGCACGCATCTTTTGCAGCTCATTACGCTTAACCAACCGATTTATAATCAGGCGACAAACAGTTTCGCTCCGCGGTTCGCGCCCGGCACGATTTTATCAACAAATAAAAACGCTACGGGCGCTTTGCAGCAAGTTCAAACGACGGCAAACTCGAATTACAATTCGCTGCAAGCAACATTAACCAGACGTTTCGGAAACGGCTTGCAGCTTAATGCAGCCTACACTTTCGGGCGTTCGTTCGATTATTATTCGGGCGGCACGGTCAACGAACTTGTCAACAATCCGGGCGACCAATACAATTGGCGCGTAAACCGCGGGCGTTCGGATTTTAACCGCGAACATCGTCTTGTCATTAGCGGCGTTTACGAATTGCCGAAATATAATTATGAATCTGCCGCCGCGCGCGCAGTTTTGAACAACTGGCAAATCGCCGGAGTCGCCGTTTTTCAAAGCGGTTTGCCGTTTTCGGTGATTGACAATCCGGGCAACGCCGTCATCAGCCGAGCTAATTTTAATCCGGCTTTTAACGGCGACATTTATCCGAGCGGTGACGTGGCGAGCAGATTAAACAATTATTTCAATCAGCAGGCGTTTGCCATTTCGCGTCCGCGTCTCGACGGAACCGGAGTCGGGGCGGTCACCAATCCGTTTTTCGATCCGAACGCGCCTTTCGGCAACGTGCAGCGAAACCTACTGACCGGACCCGGACAGAAAAACGTTGACATTTCGCTGATCAAACTGATTCCGATCACCGAACGGCTGCGCGGCGAATTTCGGACGGAGTTTTTCAACGCTTTTAACTGGGTGAATTACGCCAATCCGGTGAGCAACATCGCTCTCGGCAATTCGTTTGGTCGAATTATTTCGACCAGTTCGGGACCGCGCGTGATTCAGTTCGGATTTAAGCTGAATTTCTAATTGTTCAAAGTTCAAGGTTCAAAGTTCCAAGTTTGATTTTGAACCTTGAACTTTGAACCTTGAACTTTGAACCTTTTTTACGAAACGCGCGGTGCGGGCGAGCCTTTAATTTTAATTCCGGGCTTTGCGGCTGGCGCTTGGATTTGGCGCTGGCAAGTCGAAGATTTGTCGGAAGATTTTCAAGTAGTTACGTTTGATCCGCGCGGCGTCGGGCAAAGTAAAATTAACGAAAACGCGGTTGTCTCGCTCGAAACGATTGCCGCCGACATTGCCGGTTTGCTTGACGATTTAAAAATCGAAAAAGCCAATGTTTTGGGCGCGTCGTTCGGTGGTTTTGTCGCGCAGCAATTTGCCCTTTCGTTTCCCGAACGGTTAAACAAGCTGATTCTCGCCTGCACGAGCGCGGGCGGCAAAAATCACGTCGCGCCGGAATTGGAAATTTTAGCGGCGTTCGTTTCGACCGGCGATTTAAATAAGAGCGAGCGCATTCGCCGCTTTATCGTTCCGGCTTTTACGCCCGAATTTTACGCCGCCAATCAGGAAACGGTTGAAAAAGTTTGCGAGCTGCGCGAGCAGAATTTTGTTCCAGAAACGGTTTATATGCAGCAGCTACGAGCCGCTACGACTTTTGATTTTGAGTCGCGGCTTCAGGAAATCAAAGCCGAAACGCTCGTTTTAACCGGCGACCGCGACGTTGTTGTGCCGCCGCAAAATTCCGCGCTTTTAGCGGAAAAAATATCGAACGCAAGATTAAAAACGATCAAAAACGGCAGCCATATGTTTTTCATCGAAAACGCCGCAGAATTTAATCAAGCGGTCAGAAAGTTTATCCTGAATTGAACCGCCGAGACGCGGAGACGCCGAGAGAAGACAAAAGAAGAAAAATAAAATTTCTTTCTTATAACAACTCATTTTTTCTTAAACTCTGCGTCTCCGCGTCTCGGCGGTGAAAACGAATGCGTAATGCGAAGATAATTGGAACAGGAGTTTCAGTTCCCGACAAAGTTTTAACTAATGCGGATTTGAGCCGAATGCTCGGCGAAGACATCAACGAATTTGTCTCGCAGAATCTGGGCATTCTGGAAAGGCGCGTTTTGGCTGAAGACGAAAGCGCCGCCGACATTGCCGCCTGCGCGGCGGAAACCGCTCTGAAAAACGCCGGAATTTCTGCCGAAGAATTGGATTTGATAATTGTCGCGACCGACACGCCCGAATATATCTCGCCTGCAACATCAGTCGTCGTGCAGCACAGAATCGGCGCGAAAAACGCCGGGACATTTGACACAAATTCGGCTTGCGCCGGTTTTGTCACGGCATTTGACACCGCCTGCAAATACATCATCGCCGACAAAAATTATCGAAACGTACTCGTTATCGGCGTTTACGCGATGACCAAATTCCTCGATTGGACTGAAAAGAAAACCGCCACGATTTTCGCCGACGGCGCGGGCGCAGTCGTTTTGCAGGCGACGGAAAATGAAAACACAGGCTGGCTGGCTTCAAAGCTCGAAGCAAAAGGTGAGTATCACGACTTTTTGGGAATTTTCGCGGGCGGCTCGAAATATCCGATTACAGAAGAAGAATTGGCGAGCGGCTATCGCAATCGTGTGCGTTTTGCCAAACGCACGCCGCCGGAAATCAATCTCGAAGGCTGGCAGAAGATTGTCTGCGAAGTTTTGCAGCGCGCAGAATTGAAGCTCGATGATGTAAATCTGTTTCTGTGGACGCAGGTTAACAAAAGCACAATTCGAGAAGTGATGGCGGCGATGAATCTGCCAATGTCGCGCACTCACACGATTATGGAAAAATGGGGTTATACCGGGTCGGCTTGCATTCCGATGGTTTTGGACGACGCTATTCGAGAGGGAAAAATCAATCGCGGTGATGTGATACTTCTCTGCGCTTCGGGCGGCGGAGTCAATATGGCAGCGATGGTTTTTAGATATTAGCCACGAACAAACACGAAAGGACATGAAAAAAACAAAAGAATAAATTTGATTTTAATTTCGTGATTTTTCGTGTTTGTTCGTGGCTAAAAACAAAATGAATTTTCCAAACATCTATAGTCTTTTCCGCGCGCAAACTGCGAAATATCGCGGCAAGCCAATTTTTTATTCGCGGAAAAATGATGGCTGGAAATCCCGGAATTGGGAAGATTTTGAAGAACAGGTTCACGACTTTGCCTGCGCTTTGCTGGCGAAGGGTTTGACAAAAGGCGCGAGCGTGGCGATTTTGGCGGGAAATGTGCCGGAATGGACGATTTGCGACGTTGGAACGATTGCGGCTGGTGGAGTCGGAGTCGGAATTTATCCGACCAGTTCGCCCGAACAGTGCGCTTACATCATCAACCATTCAGACGCAGAATTCGTTTTTGTTGATTCGCAAAAGCAGTTGGAAAAGATTTTGGATATTGGCGAACCTCTGCGGAAATTGAGGGAAATTATTTGCCTTGAAGAAACGCAAGAATATTCATTTGAAGCTGTTGTAAATCAAAAGAAACTCTTTTGGAAATTACACTCTGCCGAAGTCAAGGGAATTCCGATCACAAACTACAAGGAGTTTCTGGCTTTCGGCAGAGAAAGCCGTGAGCAGTTTTTTCCACAGGTGGAAAACTTTGGCTTTAATGCCAAAGCAGAAGACACGGCGATAATGGTTTACACTTCCGGCACGACCGGACAGCCGAAAGGCGCGATGTTGTCTCATCAATACGTTTTAAATTCGTGCGAATCTTTGCGGCAGTCGGTTTCGATTTACGATACCGACGTTTCGTTTTCTTATTTGCCGGGTTGTCACGTCGCCGAGCGGATTTCGGGGATTTACAACCGGCTTTACAACGGCGCGAGCGTTTATTTTGTTGATGATTTGTCAAAGCTCTATGCTTATATGCTCGAAGTCAAACCGACGGTTTTCGCTTCGCTGCCGCGATTTTTCGAGAAGATTTACGCCAAAGTCGTTTCCGAAGTGCAGAACTTGCGGCTTCAAGAACGCGAAGAATTTGAAAAATCTTTAAACGTCGGGCGCGGAATTGCGCGCCTTCAACAGGCGAAACAGGAAATTTCGTTTGATTTGCATGAGAGATTTCAAGATGTTTTGCCCGCTTTGCAGCGAGTCAAAGATGCTTTCGGCGGCAGAATCCGGCTTGCGACGAGCGGCGGCGCGCCTTTGCCCCAAGAAATCGCCGAATTTTTCGCCGCTGCCGATTTGCCGATTTTGCAGGCTTACGGTTTGACCGAAAACATCTGCGTCGCGTTTAATCGCGCCGATGATTTTAAATTCGGGACGGTCGGAAAACCAATGCCGATGTGCCAAGTCAAAATCGCGCCGGACGGCGAAATTCTCGTTAAAAGTCCGATGATGTTTTCCGGTTATTACAAAGAGCCGGAAAAAACTGCTGAAATGTTTGACGCCGAAGGCTGGCTAAAAACCGGCGATTTGGGCAGTTTGGATGAAGACGGATTTTTGAAAATTACAGGGCGCAAAAAAGAAATCATTGTGCTTTCAAACGGGAAAAACGTTGCGCCTGCGCTGCTTGAAAATCTGCTGAAAGAAAATCATTTAATCTCGCAAGCATTTATTTACGGCGACGGGCGTTCGTTTCTGGTCGCGCTCATAACTTTAAATCAGCTCGAAGCCGAAGCGTTTGCGCGGGCGCGCGGAATTGAATTTGAAAGTTTTGCCGATTTGACGCAAAAGCCGGAGATTCACGAAATCGTTCGAGCGCAAGTCGAAAAAACAAACGCGCGCGTTGCTTCGAGCGAGCAAATCAAACGGTTTGTAATTTTAGAACGCGATTTTTCAGCCGAAGCGGACGAAATAACGCCGACGCTGAAATTAAAACGAAACGTCGTCAGCCAAAGATTTCAGGACGTTTTGCAAAAACTTTACGAATGAAGATTGCGAATTGAAACTCTTAGTGAACTCTGTGGCTTCTCCGTGCGCTCTGTGTTAAATCTTTTTTCACCACAGAGAACACGGAGAAGTCACAGAGAGTTAGCACAGAGAAATTATCGGTTTAAAATTATGAAAAAACAAATTTTGCTCGTTCTGTTTGTTTTCCTGTTTTCCTTTGCGGTTTTCGGGCAAGCGGCGCAGGAAAAAACGTCAACGGTTTTCGGCGCTAAAATTTCTTACGTCGAAGCCGGGGATGCGACAAAACCGACAGTCATTTTACTGCATGGACTTGGTTCGAGCGTTGTCAGTTGGCAATTTAATATTCCGGCTTTGGCGCAAAAATATCACGTCGTCGCGCTCGACCAAATCGGTTTTGGGAAATCAGACCGACCGTCGCTCAAATATCGCGTCGGGACTTATGTTGATTTTCTCGACAAGTTTATGTCGGAAACGAAGATTGAAAAAGCGACGCTCGTCGGAAATTCTTTGGGCGGCTGGGTGGCGGCTTGGACGGCGATTAAATATCCGAATCGAGTCGAAAAAATCGTTCTGGCGGACGCCGCCGGTTTGAAGCCGAGCGAAATTGATTTAAAGCAAATTTACGGTTTGAATTATTCGACGCGAGACGAAGTGCGCCAGCTCGTCAAGCTCGTTTTCTACAACCAGGCGATTTTCGGCAGCCCCGTGTTTATCGAAGAATCAATGAAAGTCCGCGTTCAGGCAAACGACGGAGACACTATCAACAGCCTCATCGAATCAATCAAACGCGACGAAGATTTTTTGGACGGGCAGCTTAATCAAATCAAAAAACCGACTTTAATCATCTGGGGCAAACAGGACGGTTTATTAAAATTGGCTGACGGCGAGCGTTTTAATCGAGAAATCGCAGGCTCGCAGCTCGTCGTCTTCGACCAATGCGGTCACGTCCCGCAAGTCGAAAAAGCGGCGGATTTTAACGCGGCTGTTCTCAAATTTTTAGAAGCAAAATAAGTTTGTTCGTTGTTCGTCGTTCGTTGTTCGTTGCAAAAAGCAATCTACGATGAGCGATGAGCGACGAACGACCAACAAAATGATGGATTTAAAAATAGGCGATCAATTTTCGACCAGCAAACAAATTACTGATTCGGTTGTGCGCGCATTTGCCGAGTTGTCGGGCGATTACAACCCGATTCACATTGACGAAGAGTTTGCGAAAACTACTCGTTTCGGGCAACGCATCGCGCATGGAATGATTTCGGGAGCTTTGATTTCAGCCGTTCTCGGTTACGAATTTAAAGAGCGCAAAATCGTTTATCTGTCGCAAACTTTGAAATTTGTCGCGCCGGTTTTTATTGACGATACCGTTACCGCGACGGCGACCGTCGCCGACATCCGCGAGGATAAACCGATTGTCACCCTCGAAACCGTTTGCACAAAACAAACAGGCGAAACGGTTGTCAAAGGCGAAGCCGTGGTTATGATTCTTCAATAAATCGAATGAAGCAAATTTCCGAAAAAGCCTCCGGTTATGCTTGGTACGCGCTTGCGCTGCTGATGGTCGTGTACGTTTTGAATTTTCTCGACCGCACGATTATTTACATTCTTTTTCCTTTAATTAAAAAGGAAATGTCGTTTTCCGACACGCAGCTCGCGCTGCTCGGAACAACTTCGTTCGTGATTTTTTACACGCTGCTCGGAATTCCGTTCGGGCGAATTGCCGACAAAGGCTCGCGGACGAAAATAATCGCAATCGGCGTGGCTGTTTGGAGCTTGTTTTCCGGTTTGACGGCTTTTGCGTGGGATTTCTGGACGATTTTTTTGTGTCGCGTCGGCGTCGGAGTCGGCGAAGCGACTCTCGGACCGGCGGCGATTTCGCTTTTGAGCGATTATTTTCCGCCTTCAAAACGCGCGACCGTGACGAGCATTTATTCAATGGGAATCGCAATTGGCGCGGGACTTGCGGCTTTGCTCGGCGGTTATTTGAGCCAGATCGGCTGGCGCGAAGCGTTTATGATTGTCGGTTTCCCCGGCATCGTTTTCGCCGTTCTGGTTTTTCTGCTCCGCGAACCCGTAAGAAACGCCAACGCTTCGGCAAACGACGCTAACTATTCGAGTGCGGATTGGCGCAAACTTTTATCAAACAAAAGTTTTGTTCTGCTTTGTCTCGGATACGCTCTACTTGGTTTGGCGACAAACAATCTTTCGATTTGGGGCGCGACGTTTTATTTTAGATTGCATAAATTTGATCTCGTGACAATCGGATTTTGGGGCGGCGTTTTAACTTTAATCGCGGGAATCCCGGCGACGCTGTTCGGCGGCGCGCTAGCCGATTTGTTTCGCAAACGACAACGCGGCGGGCGAATGCTTTACGGCGCGCTGCTTTCGCTCATCTCCGTTCCGTTCTGGGTTTTGTTGATTTTTACGGACAACGTTTATTTGATCTTGCTGGCAAATTTCGTTCTGCTGGCTGCGGCTCTCGGTTGGCTCGGAGCGGCGGCGGCTGATGTGACCGAAATCGCTGGTGTTAATCTGCGCGGTCTGGGCGTGGCAATTTATTTTTTCGCGGTTAACATTGCGGCTTATTTCTTTGGCTCGAATTTAATCGGGTTTTTAAGCGACCGCTTCGGCGCGACCCAAAATCCGGCGATGCTGCGTTATGCGCTGCTCGTTTGCCCGATTTCGTGCCTGTTGAGCGCCGTTTGTTTGTGGCTCGGTAGCCGCAGTATGAATCAACAAACGATTTAAGAAATTCTCAAGAAGTTACGGCGATTTTTATCGCCACACTGCTAAACTAAAAGTTTCAAAATTGCGAAAATCAACGTAACTATCAACTGTCTTGCAATTAAACAAAGGTTTTCTGAGCAATAGTTGATAGTTGATAGTTGATAGTTGACAGTTTGCCCTTTTAATTAACTTCCTAGCAAATAAATAATACAGCGCTGTTCATTCGCCGTCTTTTTGTGGCAAACTTTTGTTTAAAAGCAAATGAGCAGCGCGACTGAAATCAAACAAGCCGACGTTTTCGAGCGCATCGCAGCGAGCGAAGAATTTCGTCGTTTGTTCGATGAAATCCGGCGCGGCTCGCCGATTGTTTCGCTTGCAGGGTTAACGAGCGGAGCGGCGAAAGCCTGCGTTTTAGCCGCATTACAAAAAGAAACCGGAAAGACTTTTGTCGTCGTCTCCGAAACAAACAAAGATTTGGAAGATTGGAACGGTGATCTTTGTTTTTTTAGTCAGTCGTTCGTCGTTCGTCGTTCGTTACAGGAAAAATCTAACAACGAACGACGAACAACGAACAACGAACAAATTTTAATATTGCCTTCGTCCGACGCCGATCCGTATGCCGGAGTTTCGCCGCACGCGGAAACTTTGGAGCAGCGCGCTTTGACGCTCTGGCGGCTGACGCAAACGGTGCCGGATTTTTTGCTTTTGACGGCTCGCGCGCTTGTCGCGAAAACTGTTGCGCCCGAAGAGTTAAGAAATTTGGGCGCATATCTTCGGCGCGAAGAAGATTTTCCGCCCGAAGAATTAATCGAAAAGCTCGTCGCTTGCGGCTATGTCCGCGAAGAACCCGTTGCTGGCGTCGGGCAATTTTCTTCGCGCGGCGGAATTGTTGATGTTTGGTCGCCCGATTGCGAATTGCCCGTGCGCGTCGAATTTTGGGGCGACACGGTTGATTCGATTCGTGAGTTCGACCCGGAAACTCAGCTTTCAACCCAACAACTAAAAGAAATCTCCTTTGCGCCGATGCGCGAGTTTGCCGCTTTGCCGCAGGATTTCCGGGACTGGGCGTTTTTCGCGCGCGAAAGATTTTCGGACGAACGCTTTGCCCGCGCTTTGGCGGATCGCACGCAGTTTGCCGATGAAGGCGAATCTTTTTCCGGTTGGGAGTTTCTGCTTCCGGTTTTACACGAACGCAAAGGCGCGGCTTTCGATTATTTACCCAAAGACGCCGTTTTAATTTTTGATGAACCGGCAAGCGTCGAAAAATATCTCGGCTCGTTTTACCAGAATTTGGAAAACAGTTTTGAGGAAACAAACCGAGCCGACGAATTAGGCTTGCTGCCGAACGAGTTGTTTTTGACGCCGGATGAATTGCGCGAGCTAGTCGGCGGAAAACAGCGATTAGAGCTTCGCGCTTTGGGACGCGCCGCAGCCGCGACTGATGAAAGTCTGGCGTTTGAAAATGAAAATCCGCAAATTCAAATTCCGAATATAAAATCTCAGGCTGCAAAACCTTTATTTCTTTTTTCAACTGCCGAAAAAGCAGCCGAAATCGAAATCATTTCCCGCGCCGCGCGCCGTTATCACAATCGAATCAGCGAATTGGCAAGCGATTTAAAACGCAGTCAGCAGCGAACGACGAGCAACGAGCAGCGAACGATTTTCGTTTTGCAAACGAGCGGAATGCGCGAGCGCGTCAGCGAGCTTTTGCGCGAATCTGAAGTTAATTTATCGTCTGATTCGTTTGCGCTCGGAAATCTAAGTTCCGGTTTTGAGCTTCCCGTTGCCAATTTAATCGTTCATACAGAAGCCGATCTTTTCGACGAAATCGAAAAATATCAGGTACATCCCGAATTTCAGGCGCAGCAGCAGAGAAACAAGGCTGAAAAGCAAAAGTCGAAAGGCAAAAGTCAAAAAGATAGAACCGGCGCGTTTCTGTCGGATTTCCGGGATTTGAAACCGGGCGATTTTGTCGTTCACGTTGATCACGGAATCGGGCGTTTTGAAGGTCTGAATGCGCTGCAAATGGGCGAGCAGAGCGTTGAGTTTATGCTCGTCACTTACGCCGATAACGCCAAGTTGTATGTTCCGGTCGAGCGGCTCGATCTGGTTTCGCGTTTTTCGAGCGCCGAAGCGCAGACGCCTAATCTCGATAAATTGGGCGGAATCGGCTGGCAAGCCAAAAAAGCCAAAGCCAAACGCGCGATGCGCGATATGGCGGACGAGCTTTTGCGGCTTTACGCCGAAAGAAAACTAGTTCAAGGCTACGCTTTTGCCGCCGATTCGCCCTGGCAGGACGAGTTTGAGAACGCTTTTCCGTACGAATTAACCGTAGATCAAGCGGCTTCGGTCGAAGATGTCAAAAAAGATATGGAAGCGACGACGCCGATGGACAGATTGCTCTGCGGCGATGTCGGTTTCGGCAAAACCGAAGTGGCGATGCGCGCCGCTTTTAAAGCCGCCATGGATTCAAAACAAGTCGCGGTTTTAACTCCGACCACCGTTTTGGCGTATCAGCATTACGAAACTTTCAAAAAACGCTTTGCGGCATTTCCAATCACGGTTGAGCTTTTATCGCGTTTCCGCTCGCCTAAAGAGCAAAAAGAAGCCGTCAAAAAACTCGAATCCGGCGCGGTTGACATCATTATCGGGACGCACCGGATTTTGTCGAAAGATGTCGTGATTCCGAATTTAGGGCTGGTGGTTGTTGACGAAGAACAGCGTTTCGGCGTCGCTCACAAAGAGCGTTTGAAGCAGCTTAAAAAGAAAGTTGACGTTTTGACGCTTTCGGCAACTCCGATTCCGCGCACTTTAAATATGGCTTTGACCGGAATGCGCGATATGTCTGTGATTGAAACCGCGCCGCGCGACCGTCTGGCGATTAACACGCAGGTCGTCCAGTTTTCCGATTCGGTGATTAAATCGGCGATTGAATTGGAAATGTCACGACAAGGGCAAGTCTTTTTTATTCACAACCGCGTCGAGACAATCCAATCAATCGCCGCTTTGATCAAAAAAATCGTGCCGGAAGCCAGAATTATCGTCGCTCACGGGCAAATGAACGAACAGGAAATGGAAACGGCGATGCTCGATTTTGTTGATTATAAATTCGACGTTCTGGTCGCCACGACGATTATCGAAAACGGCATTGACATTCCGCGAGCGAATACAATTATCATCAACCGCGCCGATAATTACGGTTTATCACAGCTTTATCAACTGCGAGGTCGCGTCGGGCGCTCAAATCGCCGCGCTTACGCTTATTTGTTGATTCCGGGCGAGCTAACGCTAACGCCGATTGCGCGTCGTCGTCTTTCTGCAATTCGTGAATTTTCCGATCTGGGCGCGGGTTTCAGAATCGCCGCGCTCGATTTGGAATTGCGCGGAGCGGGAAATATGCTCGGCGGCGAGCAATCGGGGCATTTGGACGCGCTCGGTTTTGATTTGTACACCAGAATGCTCGAACGCACGGTCGCCGAAATTCGCGGCGACGAAATTGAGGACGAAGCCAGCGTTTCGATTAACTTGGGCGTTGACGTTTCGATTCCGACCGATTATATCGCCGATATGTCGCAGCGTCTGAGAACTTACAAACGCATTTCATCGGCAAATTCGGAAGACGTTTTAAATAAACTTTTTGCCGAAATCCAGGATCGTTACGGGCGCGCGCCGGAATCGGTCGAAAATCTTTTTAATTATGCCAAACTTCGTCGTCTTGCAGAAGAAATGCGCGTGCTTTCGATTGATAAAACGCCGCAGGGAATCGCTTTTAAATTGTCGGAACGCGCAATGGTTGAACCGGAAAAATTGATGGATTTGGTTAATTCCGGCGAAGGCATCGGTTTTTCGCCGAACGGGGTTTTAAGAATTCCGATAAATTCCGCAAACGAAAGCCAACAAATTCTCGATTCGGCGCGTCAAATCTTGCACGAAATTCGTTCTAACGGGTAAAGTAATCAGTAATTAGTAATCAGCAATAAGCAATAATAAATTTCGCAAATCGAGCAGAACAATTCCTGCAATCATACTAATTACTAATTACTAATTACTTATTACCAATTACCAATTACTAAAAATAGGAGTTACAAAGTGAGATTTTCCAAAACTGCTTTTGTGCGGTTGTCAGTTTTATTTGCCGCCGTTTTTTTATTCAATTTTTCCGGTTTAGCGCAGGAAACCGAACAGCGCGTGGTTGATGAAGTCGTCGCGCAGGTCAACGAAGGCGTGATTACTTTGTCGCGCATCAACCGCGAGATTAACAGCCGCGCCGATGCGATTATGGCGCGCGGTCAGACCGATGGGAAAACGCGCGAACAGCTCGTCAGCGAGTTTAACGCCAAGCGCAATGAGTTAATTGTTGATTTGATCAACGAAGAGCTGATTATGCAGCAAGGCAAAGAGCTTTCGCTTGAAAATGAAGTCGAACAGGAAATCAACCAGCGTTTTGTCCAATTGATGCAGCGTTACAACATCAAAACGATTGAAGAGCTTCATAAACAAATTCGCGCTGAAAACGTCGAGCCGGACGATTTGAAAGCTATCTGGCGTCGCGAGCTGATTCCCGCTCTGGTCTTTCGATACGAAGTTGAGGGCAAGCTTTATAACGGTTTAACGCAGAAAGAGTTGAAAGATTATTTTGAAAAAAATAAGGAAAAATTCCGCAAAGCGGAAACCGTCACAATTTCAGAGATTTTCCTGAGCTTTGCCGGACGCGACGTAAATCAGGTCAAAACCAAAGCCGCCGATTTAGTCAAACAGCTTCGCGCCGGAGCCAATTTTGAAGCGTTCGTCGCGCAGCATTCCGAGCGCCCCGATTCGCAAAAAGAAAAAGGCAAAGTCGGCAGCTTTGAAGTTCCGCAGCTAGCCCCGGAAATCGGCACCGCGATTAAAAATGTCAAAGCAGGCGGTTATTCAGACCCGATTGTAACGGACGAAGGCGCGATGATTTTGCGCGTTGACCAGCGCGTCAACGATTCCGCCACACCCGTCTTTAACGAAAATCAGGTTCGCCAAGCGATTACAATGGAACGTTCGGAAGCGGCGCGCAAAAAATATATGGCAAAACTGCGAACGGATGCTTACATTAAAATTGCCAAAAGCTATGAAACGGCGATAATGCCGATTCTTTATAAAGACGACAAAAAGAGTTAGTCTGGAGTCTGGAGTCGAGAGTCTTGAGTCGAATTTGCTTCTATTGACTTCAGACTTTTGACTCCAGACTCTTGAATCTGATTTGTTTCCTTTGACTCCAGACTCTCGACTCCAGACTCACGACTTCCAAGTTTGATGCGCCGCACTTTTTCGTTTTCTTGAATCGGCTCGATTGCCGCAAACGGAAGGCTGACGAGACCTAAAACGTAGAGAGCGAGCGCGAAAAACGAAATATAGCCGGTCGCCGGGGCAAAATTCGGAATGCCTAAAACAGTGCGCGGAATGCCTTCAAAAATGTAGTTTATCAATTTGTACCAGCCGCTTTCTTCGGGCGCGGCGAAAGCCGCGAGAATCAAATGTTTGAGCAAAAAAGCCGTCCCGAAAAGCACCGCCAGACTTCTGAGCAGCCGTTTGGCGTCGAATTCGGAAAACAGATTGTTCCACAGCGTCCACAAAAAAAAGAACGAAAACAGCCAGAACAAAAAACCGCTTTCCGGCAGCACGGAATTTAAAGCCTGAGCCGAAGCGAAAAAAAGCGTCAGCAACGTTATGGCGTTTGCCGCGTTTGTCAGCAGCGGAAAATCGTGCGAAATCCAATCGCCGAAGAAAACGAGCCGCCCGCGCAAAAAAAGCAGCATCAACAGGCTCGCCAAAATCAAACAAACGAGCGGCGGAGGAATAAAAATAAAATTCTGCCGTACCGCACCAACCCGCAAACCGCCGAGCAATGCCACAGTCAAAAAGACGAGCGGCAATAACAGAAAACGCCAGACAGCTAAATTTCTTTCGCGTATGTTCATTAAATTTCACCGCCGAGACGCCGGGTTCAAGAAAAAGAGTTTAAAGATTTTCTTCTGTTTTTCTCTTTATTTTCTCGGCGTCTCTGCGTTTCGGCGGTTCAAACTTTACTTTCTTTCCCTTAAAATTTTCAGCGGATTCAAATCGTCCCAGCTTCGTTCAACTCCTTGTTCCAATTCTGTTTTCAACTCTACGGCGGTTTTTAATTTTAAATCCGCATCGTCCGATTTGAAATTCGGGTCGAGCGCGACGACGCGATTTGCCGTTTCCACGCCTTGCCGGAAAAGGCTATCGTCGTTCCAGGTTCTGCCCCAGCCTTCGCGGTAAAAGCTGTAAGCCGTGTAAAATTGAGTTTTGGCGTCGCGTTTTTCCGAATCGGCTTGATTAAAGTTTTCGCGCGCCGCGCGGTAATTTTCAGCGCGGAAAAGCCGCAAGCCTTCGTCGAATTTTGCCTGATTGATTTCGTAAGCGCCGACCGTAACGGTCGCTTTGGTCGAAATCTCGGCAACCGTTTTCGGCTCTGTCCAGTAAAGCCAGACGATGAAAAAGGCGTAAACTATTGATAATAAAATTCCGGCGGTTTGAATGATTCTCATTTGCATCGTTATAATGAAACCCAGCCTCAAGTTGAAACTAAAAGACACAGGCTTTGATGTCAACAATTTAAGCAGAATAACCGCAACATTAAAAATTAAAATCTGAAGCTGAAATAGTTATGACGAATTTAACTGTTACAAAATATTCGGTTCTCACAATTATTCTTATTTTTTGTTCGCAAATTCTGTTGGCTCAAGACGCGAATAAAGCGACAGCCGGTTCTCAAGCTGCCGAATGGGTGCGATTGCAAAGCGACAACGGCGACTTTTCAATCGAAATGCCCCGGAATTACGAGTTTTTTTCGGAAAAAGACGGATTTGTTTTGGGGACGCGCGGAGGCGGCGAACTGGAGTTTAAAGAAGTAAAATTATTAACCGCTTATCATGAAAAAACTTTATTGAGCATTGAATCTTACCACCTGGAAAATCCAAAAAAAGGATTGAATTCAATAATTGAATACACACAGGGAAATGAAGAAAACATTTCGCGGGACGGCTTGCGCGGAAAGCAAATCGTCTCTCCCGGAGATAAAGCTTATTCAATCGCGCAGTTTTTCGCCACTAAAACAAACTTATACGTCATTTCTGCCGTTTCGCGTGAGGAAAACAGCCCGGCAATACGACGTTTTCTTGCTTCCGCGAATTTTAAGCCCGCATTGCCTGCCGACAATGTTAAAACTATCAAATTCTCCGAATTAAGGAATAGCCCTTTTGCTTTAACGGACGAAACCAAATCCGGCGGAAACAACCAAAATCAAAATGCAGCTCCAAGCAGCATCAAGCCGCCGGATTCGGATTCAAGTCCTTTAATAATTGCGAGTCAAACCCGACCGGGATACACAACGTCTGCAAGAATGAAAGGCGTTACCGGAATACTGCGGTTGCGAGTAACCTTTTCCGAAAGCGGGAGAGTTTCAAAATTAGGAATCGTCTCGTTCTTGCCCGAAGGATTAACCCGACAAGCCGTTTTCGCCGCGTTGCGAATCAAATTTCTTCCGGCTGAAAAAAATGGAAAGCCGATTTCAGTCACGAAAGTTGTCGAATACAGATTCAGTATGTACTAAATTCTTATGAATTTTAATCAAAAATTATTGCTTTTAATTTGTTTCTGCCTTTTTGGTTTCGCAGCCAACGCGCAAAAAATGTCGGTTGATTTAATCGTCATCAACGCTAAAGTCCGAACAATGGAGGCAAATAAACCGACCGCCGAAGCGTTTGCGGTTTTGGGAAATCGAATCGTCGCCGTCGGCACAAACTCTGAAATTCGCGTGTTTGCCGGTGCTAATACAAAAACCATTGATGCGGGCGGAAAATTGGTGATTCCGGGTTTTAACGACTCGCACGTTCATTTTCTCGATGGCGGCGCGGGGCTTTCAAGCGTTGATTTGCGCGACGCCAAAACACCGCAGGAATTTGTCGAGCGCATCAGGAATTTTGCCGCCAAGCTGCCGAAAGGTCGCTGGATTTTAAACGGCAACTGGGATCACGAAAACTGGACGCCGAACAATCTGCCGACCGCTGCGATGATTGACGCCGTGACGCCGAACAATCCGGTTTTTATTAATCGTCTCGACGGGCATATGTCGCTGGCAAATTCGCTCGCATTGAAGCAAGCCGGAGTTGATAAAAGCACAAAGGATGTTCCGGGCGGTGAGATAGTTCGAGATTCAAATGGCAATCCGACCGGCGTTTTGAAAGACGCGGCAATGGATTATGTTTACAAGGTCATTCCCGAAGCGAGCTTTGAGCAAAAAATGGAATACCTGCAAGCCGCGACCGATTATGCCGCTTCTTTGGGCGTAACGAGCGTGCAGGATATGTCCGCCGGAACGGATGTCGGTATTTATCAGGAAATGATTCGGCAGGGAAAACTGAAAACGCGCGTTTACGCCGTTTCGCCGATTTCCGATTGGCAGCGCTGGCAAAAAGCAGGCGTGCGCTACGCCTTTGGCGATCCGATGTTGCGCGTCGGCGGTTTGAAAGGTTTTATTGACGGTTCGCTCGGCTCGACCACCGCATGGTTTTACGAGCCTTATTTGGACGCGCCGAACACGACCGGATTGCCGCTCGTAGAAACCGCAACGGCTCATCAATTCGTGCGGGACGCCGATAAAGCCGGTTTGCAGATTATGATTCACGCCATCGGTGACCGGGGAAATGATGAAGTCTTGAAAATTTTTGAGAGCGTCGCCAAAGAAAACGGTGCGCGAGATCGCCGCGTCCGCATCGAACACGCGCAGCATTTGAATGAAGGTTTGATCAAACGTTTCGCTTCCAACAAAGTCGTCGCCTCGATGCAGCCGTATCACGCGATTGACGACGGGCGCTGGGCGCACAAACGGCTGGACGAAAAACGTCTGCGCGGGACTTACGCCTTTCGCTCGCTGCTCGATGCAGGCGCGACTCTGGCTTTCGGCACGGATTGGTACGTCGCGCCGCTTAATCCGATTCTGAGCATTTACGCGGCGACGACGCGCCGCACTTTGGACAGTAAGAATCCGAATGGCTGGATTCCAGAACAAAAAATCACGGTCGAAGAAGCCGTTCGCGCTTACACAGTCGGCTCGGCTTTCGCCGAATTTCAGGAAGCGCATAAAGGCACAATCTCAATCGGCAAATTAGCCGATTTCATAGTTTTGTCGGATGATATTTTTTCGATCAATCCGGTCGAAATCGAAAAAGTAAAAGTTTTGACGACCGTGATGGACGGCAAAATCGTTTATCAAAGCAAATAAACAGCGTCTTTGACTTTCTCAAAAGTCTAAGACAAGCGATAATCTGTAAAATAAATTAAAAGGAGACAAATTTGAAATGAAAAAAATATTTGGTTTGGCAATTTTAACCGCCGCTTTCGCCGTTTCCGGCGCGGCTCAGGAATTAAACAGCAAAGGTCAGCCCGTTGTGAAAAGCAATGACAACGCGCCGGTTGAATTGAAAACGGGCGAAACAATCAAACGCGGAGTTGCGCTCGGCGCGGCGAAAGCAGAACGGGCGGCGCTCGCCGACGTGATGAAAAACCCGCAGAAATACGCCGGAAAAACTGTTGCGGTCGAAGGCGTGATTGTTCGCTCGTGCAAAAAAGAAGGCTGCTGGATGGAGCTTGCGGCAAACAAAGACGCCAAGCCGGTGCGCGTCACATTTGGCGATCACGCTTTTTTTATTCCGCTGAACGCCGCCGGTTTAAACGCCAAGGCTGAAGGCGTGTTTGAAGTTAAAGTTTTGAGCAAAGAAAAGGTTGACCACATGGTCAACGACGACGGCGCGAAAATCGAGCGCAACGCGGACGGAACCGCCAATGAAATCACTTTCGTCGCCACGGGCGTTGAATTGACGAAAAGCAAATCTTAATGCGCGTTCCGAACGCTGAAAAAGCCGTTGTTGATATTCGCAAACTTCGTGATTATTGTTTGAATCCAAATCACGAGGTCGGAAAGCACAAAGCGCGAATATTCGCAGCGGCTTTTGGTTTAACTTCGGCAGACGCTTCCGAATTACAGACCGCTCTACACGAAGCCATCAAAAATATAGACGCGGAAATCGGTAGGCTTGATGAATATGGACAGCGTTACACCATTGATTTCAATTTTGAATGGAAAGGGAAACACGGCATTATTAGAAGCGGTTGGATTATCAAAACAGATTCAGAAGCACCGACTTTAGTAACTTGCCTGCCGATTTAAAAAAATGAATGAAATTAAACTTTTCGATACTGTCGCTCTTTTGGAAGATTTGCCGGAAGAGAATTTATGGCGCGGACAAGTCGGCGCAGTTGTCGAGGTTTACAGTAGTGGCGAGGCATTCGAAGTAGAGTTCGTTGATTCAAGCGGGTGTACTTACGGTTTACTGGCTTTAAAAGCAGACCAAGTGATGCTCTTGCGTCACAAACCGGCTGAAAAAATTGCGGCTTAATCAAAAACGATACAAAGTTTGACAATCGAAAACGTAACTAAAACGTAACTGAAATTCTTTTGGTTGGTGGAGCGCCGAATAAACAAAAATAAAGAGGTGGAAGCAGAATAGGTTATGTAATTTGCATCAATCTTTTTTGTCTTTTGCTTTTTAGAAATGAAATCTTTCAAAATTCGCAATATCGAAATCAATCCGCCGCTTGTTCTCTCGCCGATGGCTGGCGTCACGGATTATTCTTTTCGCCGGATGGCAAAGCGGCGCGGCGGCATCGGTTTGACCGTTTCCGAGTTTATTTCGGTCGAAGGCTTGACGCGCAACAACCCGAAATCGAAACGGCAGATGCGTTTTTGGGCTGAAGAACGCCCGTTTGCCGTGCAGATTTTCGGCGGGCAGCCCGAAAGAATGATGATGGCGGCGCAAATGGCTGAAGAAGTCGGCGCTGATATTTTGGATATAAACTGCGGCTGTCCCGCGCCGAAAGTCGTCAAAAACGGCGGCGGCAGCAGTTTGCTTAGGGATTTGCCCCGACTCGAAACGATTTTGAAAGAAATCAAAAAAGCGATTTCGATTCCGCTGACTCTCAAATTTCGCGCCGGTTATTCGGACGCTTCTTTGAATTATCTGAAAGTCGCGCGCCTTGCCGAAGATTGCGGCATCGAGCATTTACAGTTGCACGGGCGCACGAAAGAGCAGGGCTACAAAGGCTTGGCGAATTGGGATTACGTCCGCGAAGTGAAAGAAGCCGTTTCGATTCCGGTTTCCGGGAGCGGCGATGTCGTCTCAATCGAAGGCGCTCTGCAAAAATGGCGCGAAACGAATTGCGACGGAATTTTAATCGGTCGCGGCGCGATGCAAAACCCCTGGATTTTTCGCCAAATCGAAGACGTTTTGGCTGGGCGCGAACCGTTTCAGCCGACTTTGCAGGATAAACAGGATTGTCTGCTCGAATATTTCGAGATGTTATTGGAAGATATGCCGGAAATCCCTGCTCTCGGCAAAATGAAACAGCTTGCCGGGCAGTTTACGAAAGGTTTGGTCGGCGGCGCTCAGTTTCGCCAGACGCTTTATCATTCGCACTCGGTCGGAGAAGTTTTGGGCAACATCGGCAATTATTTCGCAACTTTGCAGGCTGGCAAAACTTATGGCGATGGGTTGATTGAAACCGACGCGCCGACTCTGGATTCGTGCGATGCGGCGAGCGATGAAAGCTGTGTTCCGGAATCGGAAAGCTGCGATTTCGCAGTTGCCGCTTGATAATTTAATCCGCTTTGCGAAAAACGTAAAATGAATCCGGTTCGAAAATTCCCGTTTTCCAGCAAATATTTCCTGCAAAAACTATCGGGCGATAACCTTCAAGCTCGATTTTCGTGTTCGGTTCAAGATGATCGGAAGCGATGATTACCGCATCGGGTTTCTCAGTTTGAATCGTGTCAACAAGCTGCGGGTAGAAGCCAACCGGCGTTTGATTGGCGTGTGACCAGAACCAGATTCGCTCTTTTGAGCCGTTGTTGAAATTATAAAAAATATTCTCATTAAAATACGGCAAAATTGCGATTGATTTCCATCCGCTGACGAATATTCTTTTGTTCTCCAAACCATTTTCTTTGATATATTTCGCGGTTGCATAGCCGCCCGAATAAGGTTGAAATAAATCATAACGAGTCGCGTAAGCCGCCCAATAAACTTGAACCGCGAGAACAATCGTAATCATCGCCAGAACAGCCCGCGCGAAAATCGTTCGATTCTCGCTTTCGTCTTTAGCGAAACTGAGCCAGAGAACGAAAATCCAGAGAAAAAACAAAATGCCTTCGTGCCATAAATTGCGGTATTTGACGGCGAGAAAAATCAGGTTTAGGAGCAGCGGAAGCAAGTAGAGAAGCGTTAACTTCTTCCGGCGCAGCCAGAAAAAGGTTGCGGCTAAAATCAGGAGCGAACAGATAATTTGTAAGTCAATGAACCTGCTCGTTTCATCCATTACGAGCGAGCCGGAAATCATCAATTTGCTGGAATCCAGGAAATTGAGCAAACTGTAATTATTCTCCCGCGCGAAAGTCTGATCCGGCGGCGGCATTAGCGTTAAAACAACAAAACCTGCTCCCAGCGCGAAAACCAAAACAGCGGCGGCGTGTCGAATTTTCAAGGCGCTGTCGAGCCGCTTCCGCGCTTTTACGAGATCGAAAAGATAAATCGCAAAAAGAGCGCAGGCGACCAGCCATGTATGAGCGCTGACGTTGGCGAAAAGCGAAAGCAGCAGGGCGTAAAGAACCGGCTTCTCAATTCTTTTCTCGTATTTAATTGCAATCAGAAACAAAAAAAACGGAATTAAACAATAACTTCTCGATACAACGCCGTACTGGAAAAAAGTGAAATAGGTAAAAGGAAAAAGCGCTTTGATTATTAACGGAAACGGCGAATAACGCAAAAACAAAAAGACGCCCGCCGCCGCAAAAACGGCTGATAAAACATTAACCGAAAAATACGGCAAACCGAGCTTTGCCGGAATCATCACCAGCAAATACCAAAGTGCGGGATGCCCGTCGTAACGAAGATTTCTGGTTAAAATCTCCGCCAGGCTGAAATCGTTAACGTGCAGCCACGGCTGCGCTTCGTCCATCCACGGTTCGTGATTAAAAACCGTGAATGCCAGCAAAATTATGTAAGCGGCAAAAATGAATATCCACAGTTTACTTTTAAGATTTTCGGTTTTATAAAAGTTAGACCAAAATGAATTGATGATCGGCATAAAGTAATCAATATACGCATCATTTCATCGCCGCGAAAGTTTGCAGGTGAGCTTTTCGGGAAAACAGATTGATTCCGAAATGCATATTATTCGCGGAGATTGTGTAAGGTTTCAGGATTTGAGCGTTCTAACAAATTGATCGTGCGGTTCGGGCTTATTTAATTAATCAAAAATGATTGCGAAAAAAGAAACGCCGGGCAAAGCGCGCCCGTTCGGCAAACCTCAAAATGTGCTGCTTCTTTTAGGCGGGATATTCGGGCTGTTGTTTGTATTCTTAACCCCTCCGGCTCTGGTCGGCGATGAGCCGCATCATTTTTTTCGCGCTTACCAAATTTCCGAAGGCGTAATTATCGGCGAAAAACGAGAGCATTTGAGCGGCGGCTGGATTCCGAAAAGCGTTCTGCTGGTCAACCGCAAGCTGGTCGGCGATATTGAGATGAAACCGCAGGTCAAATTCGACACCCGGCTCATTTCCGAATTCCTCTATCTTCCGCTCAATGAAGAAGATAAAGTTTTCGAGCGTTTTCCGAATACGGTTATCTACAACCCGATTCCTTACGCCCCGCAGGTCGCCGGGATTTTAATCGGAAAATTTTTTAATGCCTCGCCGCTTGTTTTGATTTATCTGGCGAGAATCGTTAATTTACTTTTTTTCTTAATTTTGGCTTATCTGGCAATCGCGAAGACTCCGGTTCACAAATGGGTTTTTTGCCTGCTTTGCCTGACGCCGACAAACGTCTTTCAGGTCGCTTCCGCCTCGGCTGACGCTTTTACATACGGCATTTGTTTTCTGACGATTGCTTATTTTTTATCTCTTGCGTTGAGCGAAGAGGGGAAATTAAAAAGCATTGATATTGTCAAAATCTTTGTTCTTTCTGTACCGGCGGTTTTGAGCAAGCAGGCTTATGTTTTGCTTCCGCTGCTTTTTCTGATAATTCCCGGTTGGAAATTTACATCAATCCGAAACCGTTTGATTACATTTCTCGCGCTGATAGCGGTTTGTGTCGGCAGCGTGGCTGTCTGGTCGGCGGCTGTTAAACCGATTTTTCTGCCGTACAGAATTGACCAGCCGATAAGCCCCGAAGAACAGTTGCGCTTTATTATGAGCGCGCCGTTTTATTTCGTCTGGATGGTGATTAGAGAATATACTTTTCATTTCTGGTTTTATTTTAAATCGTTTTCCGGGCAATTAACCTGGTGGGATTTATACGTTCCCGATTTTCTTCCGGTCGTCGTATTCGCCGTTCTGGTTGCGTTTGCGCTGCTTGATAAAGATTCCAATTACGTTTTGCCGCGTTGGAGCAAAGCGATTTTCTCGGTGATATTTATCGGCACGGCGTTTATCGTCGCTACGCTGTTGTATATGACGTGGTCGCCGATTCGCGGAAGCGGCATCGAAGGCATTCAAGGCAGATATTTTATACCGATTGCACCGCTCTTTTTCTTGCTTTTTTATAACAAGAAAGTAGAATGGAATCTTTTTGACGATTACGCGCACAAAATTGTTTATCTAACGGTTGTCGTTTCGTTGTTAATTACGGCAAATAGTGTAATTTGGCGGTATTATGTTTGAAAGACTACGGTAAAAGTAATTATTAACCGATAAAATATTCAATTACCTTTTTAAATCAACGAAAAAATTGGCATCTGAGAATTATATACGAATGAATAAAACTGAACTGCGCCCTCGAAGGGTCGCAATTATTGGAGCCGGTCCCGCGGGACTAACGGCAGCTTATACTCTGCTCAAAAAAGATAAAGAGATTGATGTAACTGTTTTTGAAGCCGATCCCGAATACGTGGGCGGCATTTCGAGAACCGTTAAATATAAAGATTTCCGCTTCGACATTGGCGGTCACCGCTTTTTCTCAAAATCGAAAGAAGTCGAGGATTTTTGGACGGAAATTCTTCCTCACGATATGCTCGACCGACCGCGTTCTTCGCGCATTTTCTATCGCGGCAAATTCTTTTCCTATCCGCTCAAAGCGTTTGAAGCGTTGTTCAAGCTCGGCGTGTTTGAATCTACGGCTTGCCTGCTTTCTTACTTTAAAGCTCAGGCTGCGCCGGTTGATAACCCGAAAAATTTTGAAGATTGGGTGAGCAATAAATTCGGAAAACGGCTGTTTTCGATCTTTTTCAAAACTTATACGGAAAAAGTCTGGGGAATGAACTGCAAAGATATTTCAGCAGATTGGGCGGCGCAGCGAATCAAAGGTCTTTCGCTGGCTTCAGCCGTCAAAAACGCTCTCCTGCCGAAAAGAAAGCCGAAAAACCGCAAGGAAGTTATCAAAACATTAATTGACACTTTCCGTTACCCGCGACTCGGACCGGGAATGATGTGGGAAGCCTGCGCCGAGAAAATAAAGGAAATGGGCGGAAACGTTTTGATGGGACGCAGAGTCGTCGGCTGTGATTGGGACGAAAACCGCAATCTCTGGGCGATCAAGGTTCGGGATGCAAACGGGGAAGAAAGCCAAATTCAAGCCGAACACGTCGTTTCCTCGGCTCCGATGAGACAATTGGGTTTGTCGCTCGCGCCAAAACTTTCGGATTCGGCAATAAATGCCGCCAATTCTTTAAAATATCGTGATTTTATAACCGTCGCGCTCATCGTCAAAGACCGCGAGCAATTTTCCGATAACTGGATTTATATTCACGACCCGAAAGTTAAAGTCGGCAGAATTCAGAACTTCAAATCCTGGTCGCCTGAAATGGTTCCCGACCCGGAAATGTGCTGCTACGGTCTGGAATATTTTTGTTTTGAAGGCGACGGATTATGGACTTCTACGGATGAAAATCTGATTGAATTAGCCAAAACCGAAATCGAAAAGATCGGTTTGGTCAAAGCGGGCGATGTCGTGGACGGCTGCGTCGTCCGGCAGCCGAAAGCCTATCCGATTTACGACGACGAATATGCGACGCACGTCGAGACTCTTAAAACCGAAATTGAAACAAACTTTCCGACAATGCACGTCGTCGGTCGCAACGGGATGCATAAATATAACAACCAGGATCACGCAATGATGACGGCGATGCTGTGCGCGGAAAATATTTTAGCGGAAAAACGGCTTTACGATGTGTGGCAGGTTAATCAAGATGCCGAATATCACGAAGAAGGAAATGCGGGTGACCAGTCTTCAGCGAGCGGACTCCGAGCCGTTCCGACGCGAGTCGAATATTCAAGTTAAAAAGCAAAAAAGACTGCATAATCTCAAAATAAAAAGGCGCTCAACTGCGCCTTTTTATTTTGTAAAATTACTCAACCGTCACTGATTTTGCCAGATTTCGCGGCTGGTCAACATCGCAGCCGCGCCTGACTGCAATGTGATATGAGAGAAGCTGCAACGGAACAACCGCCAAAATCGGCATCAGCAAATCCGACGCTTCGGGTATCGAAACGACGTGATCCGAAACTTTTGAAGACATTTCATCGCCTTCGGTTAAAATCGAAATCACGATTCCGTCTCTCGCTTTGACTTCGACAATGTTTGAATGCGTTTTTTCATAACGCAGCTCGCTCTGTGCGTTGCCGGTTTCGCGCGGATTGACGATGACGACCGGCAGGCGTTCGTCAATCAGCGCGTTCGGACCGTGTTTCATTTCACCCGCCGGATAGCCTTCGGCGTGAATGTAAGAGATTTCTTTTAATTTCAAAGCGCCTTCGAGCGCGACCGGAAAATTAATTCCGCGTCCCAGATAAAGAAAATCGGTGCAGCGGAAAAATTCTTTTGATAATTCTTCGATGTCGTCTGAATCGTTTAAGAGATTTTCGATTTTGACGGGCAGTTCAGCCAATTGCTGCGCGTGATATTTCGCTTTTTCGCCATCAAGCTTGCCGCGCAGTTGTCCGAGATAAAGCGCGAACAAATAAAGCGCGACCATTTGCGAAGTGAATGCTTTCGTCGAAGCGACACCGATTTCCGGTCCGGCGTGCGTCAGAATTGTGCCGTCAGATTCGCGCGTAATCATCGAGCCTTGCACGTTGCAAATTGCCAGAATTTTACAGCCTTGCTGTTTGGCTTCTCGCAAAGCTGCAATCGTATCGGCGGTTTCCCCGGATTGCGAAATAACGATTAGCAAAGTGTTTTCGTACAGAACGGGCGAGCGATAGCGAAATTCCGAAGCGTAATCAACTTCGACGGGAACGCGCGCAAGCTGTTCAATCATATATTTTCCGGCAAGTCCGGCGTGCCAAGAAGTGCCGCAGGCGGCGATTTTGATTGAAGTAACCTGTCGAAAATCTTCGTCCGTAATCTGCATCGGATCGAGATAAACCTTGCCCGTGTCCAAAGAAATTCTGCCTTGCACGGTGTCGCGGACGGCGCGCGGCTGCTCGTAGATTTCCTTGAGCATAAAATGCTTGAAGCCGCCTTTTTCAGCCGCAATCGGGTCCCAGGTGATTCGCTGCTGTACGGGTTCGACAATGTTTCCGTCAAAATCGGTGACGCGAACAGAATCACGAGTTAAAACGGCAATTTCGCGATCTCCCAAAAAGAAAACGTCGCGCGTGTGTTGCAGAATCGGCGGAACATCCGAAGCGACGAAAAATTCGCCGTCGCCTAAACCGATAACAACCGGCGGACCTTCGCGGACGGCGATAATCGTGTCGGGTTCGTCAGAAGAGATAATCGAAAGCGCGAAAATTCCGCGCAGTTCTTTGACGGTTTGACGAACCGCAAGTTCGAGATTTTGTGCGCCTTCGCGCAGTTTTTCTTCGATTAAATGCGCGACGACTTCGGTGTCGGTTTCGGTCACGAAACGATGGTCAGAGGCGCGCAGGCGATCTTTTAACTGCGAATAATTTTCGATAATTCCGTTATGCACGACGACAATGCGCCCGGTGCAGTCGCGGTGCGGGTGCGCGTTTTCTTCGGTCGGGCGTCCGTGCGTCGCCCAGCGCGTGTGACCGATGCCGTAGTTGCCGTCCAAAGGACTGAGCCTGATACATTCTTCGAGATTGCGCAATTTGCCTTCGGCGCGGCGAATCTCCAATTTGTGATGGTCGTCAACGACAGCGATTCCAGCCGAATCGTAACCGCGATATTCCAGCTTTCGCAGCCCGTCAATAATGACCGGCACGACTTGTTTATTTCCAACGTAACCAACTATTCCGCACATTTGGTAAAGGATGAAGGATGAAGGATGAAGGATGAAAAATCCTTATCAAATCACGCTCCGGTTTCTTTCTTTTCTTCTTCAATGTCTAGAGATTTGATGACTCGCGCGGGTGCGCCGACCGCCAGTTTGTTTGGCGGGATGTCTTTTGTGACGACCGAACCGGCGCCGGTTACAGCGCCGTCGCCGACATTAATGGGCGCGACGAGCATTGTATCCGAACCGATTTTGACGTTTGAGCCGATTGTCGTTCGATTTTTGTTTTTGCCATCGTAATTGCAGGTGATTGTTCCCGCGCCGATGTTGGTGTTTTCACCGATTTGAGCGTCGCCGAGATAAGTTAAATGGCTCGCTTTGGTTTTTCTGCCGACGATTGATTTTTTGACTTCGACGAAATTGCCGATTTTTGCGTCCTGTTCGATTTGCGCGTTGTTGCGAATGTGCGCGAACGGTCCGATGGTGCAGTTTTCGCCGATTGAAGAAGTGTCAATGACGCAGTTTTCCAAAATCGTGACCGATTTTCCGACGTAAGCGTTTGTCAGGCGCGAGCCTGAACGAATCTCGCAGCCATCGCCGATGTGCGTTTTGCCTTCGATTGTGACGTTCGGATGAATTATGGTGTCGCGCCCTATTTCCGCATCTTCGGAAACGTAGGTGTGTTTCGGGTCAATCAAAGTCACGCCGTAATCGCGCATTAAACGAGAATTAATTCGGCGGCGCAGGATTTTTTCCATTTCGGCAAGCTCTTCGCGGTTGTTGATGCCCGAAACTTCGCGGAAATCATTGTGCAGATAAAGCGAAACAGGCTCGCCCGCTTCGGATAAAATTAGCGGCGCGTCTGTTAAATAATATTCGTTTTGTTTATTGTCGTTTCGCACTTTGGCGAGAGAATCGAAAAGCAAGCGAGAATTAAAACAATAAATTCCCGAGTTGATTTCCCGTATTTTTCTTTCTTCTTCCGAAGCATCTTTTTGTTCGACAATTTTTTGGAAAAGCCCGAATTGATCGCGCACAACACGCCCGTAACCCGCAGGTTCGTCGAGCTTAACAGTTAAAATCGTGCAAGCCGCGCCGCGTCCGCGATGCGTTCGATGCTGCTGGACGAGCTTGGCGAGCGTTTCGACTCGAATCATCGGCACGTCGCCCGATAAAATCAGCAGCGTCGAATTTTCATTTTCAAAAAACCGGCGGGCGGACAAAACAGCGTGTCCGGTTCCGAGCTGCTCCTCCTGTAGAGCAAAAGAAACGCGGTCGTCGTTGATCTCGGTTTTGACCGATTGCTCAACGGCTTCTGCCTGATGTCCGACGACGACGACTATTTTGCGCGGATCGAGCGCAGCCGCCGTGCGAACAACGTGCGCTATTACGGGTCTGCCGCCCAATTTGTGTAAAACCTTCGCCGTTTCCGATTTCATTCTCGTTCCCAATCCGGCGGCGAGAATGAGAATGTCTAACTGCGGCTGCGACGTTTCTTGTGTTGAACCTTCCATTTGCTCGTTCTTGGTGAAAATTAAAATGCCGCAAGCTGTTCAAACTGTGCTTTTACGGCACAATCTAAGACAACTTGCGCCAGCTTTTCAGGATTGTGACGCACTTTTTCACCTGCGTCCAATAAATCGGCGCGAATCAATTCGACCGAACGCCCGCGCAAAACGGGCGAAAGCGAATCGCCCAGCCCGATTTGATGCGCGCCTTCGGCGGCGTAAGCGGCGGTTTGTTCTGCGGAAATCTCGCGGTTATTAACCACGACGTAATCAAAATCAATTATCGGAGCATATTCTTTGACTTTTTCAAGGTGCTGCGCCGAAGTAAAATTGTCGGTTTCGCCCGGCTGAGTCATTAAATTGCAAATAAAAATTTTCGTCGCGCTCGAAACGGCAATTGCTTCCGCCATTCCTTCAACCAGCAGCGGCGGCAGCAGGCTCGTAAAAAGCGAACCGGGTCCGAGTGTAATCACATCAGCCGACGCGATTGCTTCGAGCGCTTCCGGCAGCGGCGAGCAGCGTTCGGGTTCGAGCCACATATTTTTGACGATTGAATTTGCCGCAGTAATGCTCGATTCGCCGCGCACCAGCGAGCCGTCAACCATTTCCGCCACGAGCCGCACGTCGCAATCGGTGGCGGGAAAAATCTCGCCTTTGATTGCCAGAACTTCGGAAGCGTGGCGGACGGCTTCGGCAAAATCGCCGCCCGAAATTTCGGTTAAAGCGGCAAGAAAAAGATTGCCGAAACTGTGTCCGCCAAGCTCGCCTTCGCCTCGAAAACGATATTTGAAAAGTCTGGAAAGCAGCGTCGAATCTTCCGACAGCGCGACCATACAGTTGCGAACGTCGCCCGGCGGCAACATTTGTAATTCGTCGCGCAGACGCCCGGAGCTTCCGCCGTCGTCCGTCACGGCGACGATTGCCGACAGCGAGTGAATCTCAGGAAAATCGTCGTGAGAATCTCCGACAAAATGTTTTAAGCCGCTCAAGAGAGTTGCCAAACCTGTTCCGCCGCCGATGGAAACGACGTTTAAGCGATTGTTAGTGGTTGGGAAATTTCGGTAAATCATTGCTGCATTAAAAGGCGCGGGAGAGCGACAGCGCAATGGGCAAATAATACCAAAATTCTTTTGTGCTGTCGTTCTTTATAAACATTATTCGTGTGAGCTACAAGAAAAATTTATCAACCGGCGTTCGGTTGATCGCATTATTAATCTAATATTGGTAAAAAATGTTAAATTTCATAAAACACTTGAAGTCAAAAATTATAATGTGCTAGATTTGAACGTGGGCGGAGTTCCGCACCGCCGTTATTCTTCTTTGAGGACGGCTGCAAAAATCCCAGCGAATATTTTTGCTTCCGACGCGCCCGCACGCTACACTGCATAAAGCAAGCATTTTTCGCATTTCTATCAAAAAAGAGAGCTTTTTCCGATGAAGGAAACTCAAATTATCTTACACGAACAGCAGTTTCAACGGCTGAAAACTGTGATCGCGCGATTGAGCCTTGAAACCGCTGCCAGAATGGTTTTGCTGATTCACCGCGACGGGCAGCCGATTGCTTTTCACGGCGACTTTCAGGCGGTTGACACGACTAGCTTTTCTTCGCTGGCGGCGGGAAACGTGGCGGCGACATCGAGTATGGCGCGGCTGATCGGCGAAAACGCTTTTCCGGCTCTGTCGCACGAAGGCGAGCGCGAAAGCATTTATATTTCCGTTGTCGGACAAACGCTGCTGGTCGTCGTTTTCGACGAACGCTCGACGCTCGGCTTAGTCAAATTGCGCGTCAAACGCGCCACGCAGGAAATCGGTTTGATTCTCGAAGAAGTTAAGAAACACACCGAAGAACAGCGCGCTCAGGAAGTCGCGTTATTCGCCGAAATCACCGACGAAGATATTGACAGCCTTTTTAGTTAATTTTGGATTTTAGATTTTGGATTTTAGATTGAAAGCAGAATCGGGTTGCTTTCATCGAAGAAATCCAAAATCCAAAATCCAAAATCCAAAATCAAAATGACTTTTATTAATTACGCATCGCGCGAAATCAACTGCAAAATCGTTTATTACGGTCCCGGCTTGTGCGGCAAGACGACGAATTTGCAATATATTTACGATACGACCGCACCGCAATCAAAAGGCAAGCTCATCTCACTGGCGACCGAAACCGAACGCACACTGTTTTTCGATTTTATGCCGCTCGAACTCGGCACGGTGCGCGGTTTTAAAACCCGTTTTCATCTTTACACCGTTCCGGGACAGGTTTTTTACGACGCTTCGCGCAAGCTGATTTTAAAAGGCGTTGACGGCGTGGTTTTCGTCGCCGATTCGCAGGACGAGCGGATGGACGCCAACATAGAATCGCTTTACAATCTAGAAGAAAATTTGCAGGCGCAGGGCTACGACTTGATGCAGATTCCTTATGTATTGCAGCTCAACAAACGCGATTTGCCGAACGTGACGCCGGTCGAAGAATTAACTTCCGAATTGCAGCGCAAAGGCGAGCCGGTTTTTGAAGCGGTTGCTGCCAAAGGCGACGGAGTTTTCGACACTTTGAAGGCGGTCGCGAAACAAGTTTTGACGGAACTTAGAAAAAGCTGAAGGGAATTGAATTTAAAAATAAAGCGGCTGAGGTTGAATTCAACCTCAGCCGCTTTATTTTGCTTTGCAAGCCCTACGACTGATCAAATCAAACGAGCCTTGTTTAAGTAAACCTATTTAACGATAATTCGGATTGCTACATCAAATAATTACTCTTGAGAAAAAAGAGATAAAAAAAGAAAATGAACACATATTATGCCGGAACGGCTTAAAGGTTTTGAATTCAAAGTTAAAAACAAAAAAGCGGGTGCGAAATCCGCTTTTTTGTTTTTCCTTGCAGCATTTTGGTTAATTATCGAAACTAAAGGTAAATAATTATCCTGATTAAGAGAATCGTCTTGAATTTATGGCTGTTTACAGAAACAAGATTGTTTTTAAATTTTTATTTCCGACCTTTATATTTTTAGTGACTGTTTTAGATAGTTTCGGACAATCGAAATGTCTGTCAGAGGAAGAAGTTAAAAAGATTATCGGCGGGATAAGCTCTCAACAAAGCGCCTCATTTAACAAGAAATTGCAGCTTGAGCTGTTACAAATCAAGCAGAGCACAGCGCAGATTTATGAAGATTTGGCTAGGTCTGCATCCGAATCAAAATCATTTGACGAGCGTTTGAAACGGCAGCAGGCTGCGAATGCCGCGCAATTCTGCCAAATCCTAAAAGAACACGGTTGGACGAGCAAAGCTCTGGTCGGCGCGGAAGCGGCTGAAGTCGCGCCCGTAATCTTTACGGACGGTCTTTCTTTAGAATTTCAGCAGCAGTTAATTCCCATTATGCAGGCGGCTTTCGATGCCGGCGAAATCTCGAAAGGCAATTATGCCAAAATTGTGGATCAGCTTCGCGTTCGTTCGGGTAAAAAACAGGTATTCGGTACTATGGTCGGAATATCGAAGGATTTGCTTGTTTTGTACCCGATTGAAAATGAAGCGAAGCTCGAAGAGCTTCGTCGTGAATATGAATTGCCGCCGCTGGCTGACCAAATCCGCAGGCTCGAACAAAAATATAAAGCCGTGGTTATTAAGTCGCCGTCTTCGCCGCAGTTTGCGGCTCAACAAAATCAAGAAGAAATCAAAACTGCCCCGAAAAACTCAGAGGGAGAAAAAGACGATGTTTTACGAGTCGAAACCAATTTGGTCAATTTAAATGTGACGGTGATGCCCGAAAAACCGGGTGCGATCTTGCCGTCTCTCAATAAAGATGATTTTACGGTCGTTGAAAACGGACGCGAGCAAGCCATTGATTGGTTTGCGGCAACGCAAGTTCCTTTTGATATTACTCTGTTAATTGATATTTCCGGCTCGACTTCAAACAAAATCAAATTGATTCGGAAAACGACGCGAAATTTCATCAAAGCCGCTCGACCTTCGGATCGTATTTCAATCATTGTTTTTGACGAAGAAGTCACCGTTATCTCGCCGCTCACGCAAGACCGGAATAAGCTGCTCGACAGGGTTGACAAAATCAAAAGCAGAGGCGGCTCCAAAGTCTGGGACGCTCTTGCTTTTGCGCTTAATCAAAGCACTGAAAATCAAAATGCGAATCAACAAAACCGCGAGCGGCGAAGCGCGATTGTTTTTATGACCGATGGCGAAGACAATACGTTTATCGAACAAAACAATATTGAATCTTCCAACATCATTTTCGCCGATTTGCTTGAGAAAGTCCGGCACAGCTCCGCATTGATTGTCCCGATTCATCTCGACACGCGCGAAAGCTACGGACTCAGCGAAAAGCTTTATAGAGGGACGAGACGAGCTTTGAATCTGCTGGCTGACGAAAGCGGCGGTTTGTTTTACGAAGCCGAAGACATTGACGACCTTGAGGGCATTTACCCGCAAGTCGTTAATGATTTAAGCAAGGTTTACAGCATCGGTTACTCGCCGTCGAATGCCGAGCGCGACGGCGGCTGGCGCACGGTCAAAGTTAATATAAAAAAATATCCGAATCTGGCGATTCGCACGCGAAAAGGGTATTACGCTCAATAGCAATATCTTCTCATTGAAATATTTAAATGGGCAAAACAAGCGGAATAACAATAGTAAAACGTTCTAAAACCGGTCTCGGCTTGTTCGCCGCCGCAGACATTCCCAAAGGAGCGAGAATCATTCAATACACCGGAAAATTAATCTCCAATGAAGAAGCCGACCGACATCGCGGAAGATATTTATTTACGCTTGATTCCGAGCAGACAATTGACGGCAGCAGTAGAGAAAATCTGGCGCGATACATCAATCATTCCTGCCGCCCGAACGCCGATTCGGATGTAATAGGCAAAGAAATCTGGATCGTCGCCAAACGCAAAATAAAGGCTTCCGAAGAGGTTACAATCAATTACGGAAAAAGCTATTTTAACCAATTCATCAAACCAAAAGGCTGTAAATGCGTTAAATGTAATCCTGTAGCTAAACCTCCGATTCCGACTTTTACCTGAAGAATCAAACAATTGAAAAGCTTCTGAATTTCTCGATAACAGCGGTCAAAATGCGAAACCGATGTTGAAAGACATACTTCTTCCGGGAAAATTAATCTGCTGCGCTCCATTGATAAAGGTAAATCCGCCATCCGAAGACCCTGATAGCGTGCGTAGAAAATTTGGCGACGACATATTTCCGATTGGATTTCCTTTGCTAATGATATTGAAAACATTATTGACGTGAAGACCGAAATTGAGAGTTTGTTTCGGCGGTTTTTTATTCTTTTTATCTTCATTAAAACCGAAGCTCTTTGAGATGGAAGAATTAAAAACAAAGTTTTTCGATCCTCTGCCGAGATTTCGCGGGATCAGCTCGTCGTTCGGCGAAGGATTCGGGTCGAGAATGCCGTAAGGCGTTCTGATCAGATTCGGTTTGCTTAAATCGGTCGCAAACGAAGGTCGTTCGCTGAAAAAACCGTCGCCATTAGTGTCGCGTCCGGTGTAAATATTAAATCTAGTGCCGGAACTGACGTAAAAATCACTGCTGATAGAAATTTTTTGAGCGGTTAAGTTGTAGAAAAAATATCCGCTGATGCTGTGAACGCCGCTGTAAGGAGTCGGCGCGGATTCCTGACTAAAATCATACGGGTCAAAAGCCGACCCGCTGCCGCTGACGATGTTGCTTTTTGATTTAAGATAAGCATAACGGATGTTGCCGAATAATTTTTGCGATTGCGGAAAACTTAGATTAATCGAAAAGCGGTCGGTTTCGGTTTTTCCGATTGACTGCGTTTCGTATACGTTTCCGACGTTTCCGAGCGGTCGAACCGCCGTTGACGGATTCAGCGGGCTAAAAGTTCCGGCGAGCGGCGCGTTGATATTTTTAATCAAAGCCTGCCTGAAAGTCGCGCCGCGCGAAAATGTAAAATTCAAGGTATAGCCTTTCGGCATTTTCTTTGTGGCGGTAATGTTAAGCAGCGATTGATACGGCGTTTCAAATTCGTCGTCGAGAAATCTTTGAGTGCGCGGCAGAGCAAATTGCTGAAGCAGATCAATTGTCGGAACATTCGGATAGAAATCCAGAACGTTAGTTTCGGTCGCCAAATACTGCAATCTATCCGAATCGTTCGCCTGCATAATGGCGAGCGTGTTATTAAGCGCAAATCTGTTATAAAACAACCCGTAGCCGATGCTGATTCTCGGCAAGGCGTAAAGCGGGTTTTGTTTTTCCTTCGCTTTCGGCGCCCAGATTAATCCGAAGCGCGGCGCGAGGTTTAAACGGCTGCCGATGTTCGTCTGATTTTCGTAGCGGACGCCAAAACTGGCGGCAATCGTTTCGGTTAATTTGTAACTGTTCTGCACATAAAATCCGACATCATACTGCGAAACTTTGATTTCGGGATCGCCGCCGGAAATCGTAAACTGGCTCGCGCCGCCGCCGAGTTCTCTGATTCTTTGATTTGAAAAACCCAACTGCCGGAAAAGTAAAGTTCGACGATAATTTTCCAAACTGTTGATTTGCGTCGTCAAAACATTTCCCGCATCGTCGGTGACGGGATTGTTATTTGCGTCCAGGACGGGAGCGAGTCTGCCGCTGAAAGTATAAGTGCCGCCGAAATTTGCCGTTGAATTTTGATTTATTCGTTCGCCGCGCAATTTCCAGCCGAAACCCAGAGCATATCTTCCCATTTGCCAGGTCGTTTCATTTGTCGCGTCGAAGCGAAAGTTTTTGTTTGAAACGTTCTGTTGCGAACCGCCGCCAAAAAAAGCGTCCAGAACATTGATTGCCGCTTCGCTGCTTCCGCCGAAACTGTTGTTTGTAGAATAAGAGGCGAGCAAACGGGTTTGATTGACGACGTTTTCGTTTATCAAATTAGTATCGGAAAACTGTAAATAATGGTTTTGAGATTTACTTTCGTTGGCGCGGCTCGGAAGCGAAAAACCGCCGACATTTTGTCCTTTTCCGCGACTGGTAGAGAAATAATAATTGAGGTGAAGTTTATGCTTTTTGTTCGGGTCGGCATTTATTGTCAGGTTAATACTGTCCAAGCGACTCGGTGCGGCAAAAGATTGTTTGAATTCGACGGGCTGCAAGTTTGCATCTAAAACGACGGCATTGATCACCGCGCTCACATCGCTCTCCGTGTGACTTCCGTAAACGAAGAAATTGGCTTTTTTGCCGAAGAGCGGACCTGAGAAATTAAAAAAGTAATTTCTCGATTGATACGGCACGCGCCTTCCCAAAAAAGGATCAGTCGCGTTAAGGCGCGAGTCGGCAAAGCTGAAGCTCACATATCCTTTGAATTTATCCACATTAGACCGGGTGAAGATTTCGATTCCGCCGCCGAACGGACCGTCGTATTGAGCGGAAAACACATTTTGATTAACCCTGATCTGCTGGATTGCCTGTTTCGGCGGGATTTTCCCGCCTTGAACACCGTTGACGCTGACCGGCAATTCTTCGCCAGCCATCGCTTCGCCGAGACGCCTGATAGTTCTTTCCAGCTCTTCCTGATCGTCCGGTAAATTTTCGATTTCCCTCTCATTTAAAACCGTAGTTACTCCGGTCTTTTCCGCTTCGGTCGCATCACTTTCTCCGATCTCGACTTTTGATTCGACCGGCGCTACTTCCAGAACGATTTCAACTTTTTGAGTTTCATTATTATTAACTATGATCTCGTCGCCGGTGTATCCCTTAAAACCTGCGGCGGACACCTTTATCTGATATTTTCCGGGCGACAACTTTAAAAATTGAGCGATGCCCGAAAGGTTTGTCTTCATCTGTTTTTCTTTTTCATCGGTTTTGCCGAGCGTAACTTCGGCATCGGAAATCGCACCTCCAAACTGGTCTTTGACGGTCGCAACAATTCCGGCGTTTCCGGTTTGACCGTGAGAAGCTACAATCAAAGCACAGATAAAAGCGGAAAGAAGCAGGGCGTTTTTTAAATAGGGCATAAAAATTCCTTTTGGTTGAATGCGAGCGGCTAGCTTTCCCTGACACGCCGAAGCAAAATAAAAGTTCCGATGAAAATGAGAGAGGCGAAATATTTATTAACGCCATTGAAAAATGCTCGGAAATTGTTGCGTTATCAATCGAATGGCGAGGCTCGAAAAGACGGTTTGAATAATAATTATTACTAAAAGGCTTCAAACAAGCTGAATAAATAAAGATATGTCGGAAGTTTCAAGTTGAAGTATTCATATTTTTAACGGAGGTTTAAAATATGCTTTTATAACAGAGCGTCTTTTATGAATAACGAACCGCGTCAAGCTCTCCGAGATATTATCGCCAAATACGGCAAGGAAATTTGCAGCGACAGCCGCCGCTGCGAAGGATTGCTCAAGGATAACTGCGGTTCATATCGCCGGGAAATCAGCATTTTAATCAATGCGCTCGATGAGCGCGTGCCTTTGGATTTAATGGCTGGGGGAAATTCGCTGCCGCGTGAGCTGCTTTTAACACGTCTGGCAAAACGTCTGGAAGATAATCTGGCTTTAACCCAAAACGCCGCTGTCTGGGCGGTCGAATCGTGGGCTTTGGCGCTCAATCTGATTACAGAACGCGAAGTCGCCGAAAGAGAAAATGAACGAGCTAAAAATCAGGCGAAAGATTCGGATTCCGATGCTGAAAACCAAATTCGAGAAAATGACCACAAAAACTTTCCTCCCAAACCCGCGCCGCAGAAACAGTCGCCGCCAAAATCTCATCAACCGCCACCGTTCGCGCCGCCACCGAATCCATCGCCGCGAATAAACATTCCAAACCAGACTCAGCCCGCGCAAGTGCCGACACACCCAGCGCCGAGGGGACAAACATCGCCGCAACAGAATCAGGCTCAAGCGCCGACGCCGCAAATTTTCCCGAAAACGCGCGGGCGAAAACTTCGCGGATGTTTTATCGGATGTTTTTTGCTGCTCGTTCTGTTAGGCATTTTGACGGTCGGCGTTCCATATACTTTCAGAGTTATGCGCGAAGCTCAGGAATCAATTCCGCCGTCGCGCGTGCCGCAGCAATAAAAAACTGCTTTTTAAAAGAACAGTTTTCATATCGAATTCATACACGGCGCGCAAGGCTTGTTTTTTTTAACCCTTATTTTATCGAAAAAACGCATCTGGCAAAGCTATTGCTTGATTACAAACTTCGATAAAATTTTTGTTTTAAAAGGAGAGATTTTTATGATTAAAAGACCGGGCGGCGAGCTTGCTTCGAGACCGCTGCATTTTATTTGGATTGCGGACAGTTCGGGTTCGATGGAACAGGACGGGAAAATTCAATCGCTTAACACGGCTATCCGCGAGGCGATTCCGCATATGAAAAAAGTCGCCGAAGACAACCCGAACGCGCAGGTTTTAGTGCGCGCCGTCAAATTTTCAAACGGCGCGCAATGGCATATTTCGCAGCCGACGCCCGTCGCGGATTTCGCCTGGACTGATTTGACCGCAGATGGCGAAACCGATATGGGCAAGGCTTTGCAGCTTGTCGCCGAACAACTGAAAATGCCGCCGATGTCTGACCGCGCGTTGCCGCCCGTTCTGGTTCTAGTTTCCGACGGGCAGCCGACTGACGATTTTGAGGCAGGTTTGAAGGCTTTGATGAACGAACCCTGGGGCAAAAAAGCCGTTCGCATTGCGATTTCAATCGGGCGGGACGCCGATAACGACGTGCTGCAAAAGTATATCGGACATTCCGAATTAAAGCCGCTCAACGCGAACAGCCCGGAAGCTCTCGTCAAACATATCAAATGGGCTTCGACCGCAGTTTTGAAAGCAGCTTCGTCGCCTGCCGCCGCTGCCGACGCGCCGAAATCGGACGAACCCGTGGCAAGCGTCCCGATTCCGACCGCCGCGCCTGCTGCGACAAATGCGCAAACCGCCGGAGGCGCCGCGCCGCAAACCGGGACGCCGAACATGGCTCTACCTGCCGACAGCCAGGACGAGATTGACGACGTTTGGTAAAAAGCATTTATGGCGAATGATAAACTAAGCGCCGAATGGCGTGTAATCGGCGAAACCGTTCCCGGCGCGACGCATTTGCGCGCCGGGATTCCGAATCAGGATGCGATTCTTTTCCTGCGCGAATCAAGCCGCAGCCTGCCGATTATAATGTCAATGTCTGACGGTCACGGCAGCCCGAAATGTTTTCGCAGCCACCGTGGCTCCAATTACGCAGTCAAAAAAGCCGCCGTTTTGTTCGGGGAATTTCTTGGAGAACGACGCGGCAAATTCGATTTGACGGAAATCGAATCGAACAAAGATTATCTGGCAGGCGAATTTCTCAAACGCTGGCGTGAAGCGGTCGAAGCCGATTTGAAAAAAGAGCCGTTTTCGGAAGACGAATTTAAAACTCTCGAAAAAAAAGCGGATGCGAAAGCCAGAAAGCTGGTCGAAGAAAATCCGCTTTTGGCTTACGGCGCAACGTCTTTGACCATTGCTTTGGAAGAAGATTTTGCGATTTATATGCAGCTCGGCGACGGCGATATTTTGAACGTTTCCTCTGCGGGCGAAGTGATGAAACCTTTGCCCGAAGACGACCGGCTTTTGGCAAACGAAACGACTTCGCTGTGTTTGCCGAAAGCGGAAAAAGATATGCGATTTCTAGTGCAAAAATTCGGCGAAAAAGAAACTCCGGCGATGATTTTGCTTTCGACCGACGGTTATCTCAATTCGTTTTCGAGCGAAGCCGGATTTTTCCAAGCCGGAACCGATATTCTGCAAATGCTCGCGGAGGAAAAAGGTTTTGAAGCAGTAAACGACAATCTCAAAGCGTGGCTCGAAGAAGCGACGCAAATGGGCAGCGGCGACGATTGCACGGTCGGAATTATTTATCGCCCCGACGCGCTGAAAAAACCGGAAAGCGCTGCAAAATCGGAAACCGTCAGCGCCGAATCAATTTCGACCGACCCGCAAACCGGCGAGAAAACGGTGGAAATTCCCGAAGCACTTTTGCCTTCTTTAACTGAAAATCAACCGGAAGACCCGGAAGATGTGACGGTCACAATTACGATTAAAAAAGATAAAAGTAAATCTTCCAATAAGCACGTCGTGACGGTCAAAAAAAATGAGCAGGAAAAAGCAAAAAACGGGGGCGGCGATTCCGATAATCCGAAAACCAAATGAACGATTTAGCGCGCCAAAAATTAATCGAAATCGTCGGGCGACACGGAAAATCAATTGTTGATGATACGCGTCGCGCCGAAGGGCTTTTCCGCGATAATTTCGGCGGTTTCAACCGCGAAATAGCAGTTTTGACAATGGCGCTCGAAGAAGGCGTGGCGCGTGATTTGGCAGCCGCACAGCAAAATGCGCCGTCCGCAAGTTTGCTGGCGCGTTTGACGCAAAGGCTGGTTGATAATCTCGCATTGTCCGAAGATGCGGCAAAATGGGCGGTTGATTCGTGGGCGCTGGCTTTGGGCGTCGTTTCAAACAACAATTTGAAAACGACCGAAACGCAAAACGCGGAAAAATCGCAGACGAATATTGTTCCCGCCGCCGTTCAAAATCCGTCTGTAGTTCAAAATCAAACAGGGCAAAAGCAGGGAATTTCAAACGGCGCTTTCACCGTTTCTGCTGATAATTCCGGTGATTTTGTTTCGATTAGCGAAGCGATCAAAGCTGCCCCGGACGGCGCGCAAATTTTAGTTCGTCCGGGTTTGTATGAAGAAAGTTTGACGATCAGCAAACAAATCGAAATCATCGGCGACGGCGGCGCGGTGAAAGACATTGTTGTCAGAAGCCCCGATTCCAGTTGCGTTTCGATGCTGGCGGAAAAGGCTGCGATAAGAAATCTGACTTTGCAGTGCGCGGCGGGAGAATCGGGCAAACAAGTTTTCGGAATTGACATTCAGAACGGCGAACTGCTTTTGGAAAACTGCGATGTGACTTCTGATTCGCTCGCCTGTATTGCCGTTCGCGGGGCGGATACAAATCCTTTAATTCAAAACTGTCGCATTGCAGACGGCGCGGACGGCGGGATTTATTTTTTCGACTCGGCGGGCGGTACGGTTGAAGAATGCGAGATTTATCGAAATCGAAATGCGAGCGTCGTCATCGCGCAAAACGCAAATCCGCATTTTAAAAAATGCCGCGTTAGCGAGGGAGAAAACTCAGGCTTTTGGGTTTACGAAAACGGTTTGGGAACGATTGACAATTCGGACATTTTCGGACATCGCGCGGGCGAAATCGTCGCGTCTGGCGGCAGTCCGGTTTTGCGCGGCTGCAAGATTCATAACTCAAACGAATCAGGCGTTTTTGTCCAAAACAACGGCAGCGCTTTGCTCGAAAATTGCAACATTTATGAAAACCGGGACGCCGGAATCAACGTTGACGGCAGGAGCATAGCCTCGGCGAGCAACTGTCAAATTAACCGGAATGGAAGCGTCGCCGTCAGAGTCAAAGGCGATAGCTCTGTGCGCGTCGAAAACTCGGATTTAACCGGCAACGAATTGGCGACTTGGGAAACCGAAACCGGAGTTTTTGTCGAAAACAAGAATAATCGGGAATATTAAAGCGAAAGTGACATAGCGCGAATGGATGAAATTTTAAAACCCGGTCAAGTTATCCGCTGCGAGCCTTCGGGAATGAATTGCACGATTGAAGAATTGCTCGGCGCGGGCGGACAGGGCGAAGTTTATAAAGCAGAGCTTGGCGGCGAAAAGGTCGCTGTGAAATGGTTTTTCCCGCAAATGGCGACGCCCGAACAGCGCGCTTCGATGGAGCTTTTAATTCGCAAAGGCGCGCCGAGCGAGCATTTTCTTTATCCGCTCGAAATAACGACCGCACCCGGCGTTCCGGGTTTCGGTTATGTGATGCCGCTCAGACCGAAGCGTTTTAAAAACATCGTGGATTTGATGACGCGGCGAATTGAGCCTAGTTTTCGCGCTCTGGCGACCGCTTCGTTTAATCTCGCGCACAATTATTTACTGCTCCACGCGCAAGGTTTGTGTTATCGCGATATTTCGTTCGGCAACGCCTTTTTCGATCCTGACAACGGCGACATTTTGATTGCCGACAACGACAACGTTTCGGTTGACGGCGCGCCGGTTTTGGGCGTTTTGGGAACGCCGCGTTTTATGGCTCCCGAAGTCGTACGAGGCGAAGCGATGCCGAGCACGCAGACCGATTTGTTTTCGCTGTCGGTTTTGATTTTTTATATGCTGATGGTCGCCCACCCGCTCGAAGGCAAAAAAGAAGCCGCCATCAAAGCTCTTGATTTACCGGCGATGACGAAACTTTACGGAAAAGAGCCGGTTTTTATCTATGACCCGAACGACGAATCGAATCGCCCGGTCGCCGGAATCCACGACAACGCGCTCGCGTTCTGGCGAATTTACCCGCAATTTTTACGCGATATTTTTATACGGACGTTTACCGCAGGCTTAAACGATCCGCACGCGCGAGTGCGCGAAAGCGAATGGCGCGGGACGATGGTGCGTTTGCGCGACACGATTTTTTATTGTCCGCATTGCTCGCTCGAAAATTTTTATGACGG
>DASVTY010000098.1:0-11010 GCA_036387315.1 Pyrinomonadaceae bacterium | reverse complement strand
TCGAGCGTTTCGGCTTACGCGAATTTTAGCCAGCCGAATTATGACGAATCCGCGCCGCTTGCCCGATTAACTGAAGAACAGCAGAAAAAAGTTGCCGGAATTGATCCGAAAGGCGAATTGACCGGGCAAATTCTCGGCGCGGAATACGGCGCGCTCAAAGCATTGTGTGAAGAAACAGCGGAAAACGCGATGCCGGAGCGCGTTTTGATTGTTCGTTCCGGTTTGATTGTCGGTTCGTTTGATCCGACTGATCGTTTTACTTATTGGGTGATGCGCGTCGCTCAAGGCGGAGAAGTTTTAGCTCCGAGCAATCCGAATTGCGCGGTTCAATTTATTGATGCGCGCGATTTGTCGGAATGGATGCTGAGAATGATCGAGCGCAAAGAAACCGGCGTTTTCAATGCGAACGGCAAGCCCGGCGATCTAAAGTTCGGCGCGATGCTTGCGGAAATTAAAAATGTGAGCGGAAGCGATGCGGAATTCACATGGGCGAGCGAAAATTTTTTGCTTGCGGAAAAAGTGAAGCCCTGGAGCGAAATGCCTTTGTGGCTGCCGGATGAAAACGCCCCGGAAATAAAAGGACATGCGTTTGCTAATGTTGATAAAGCCGTTAATTCGGGGCTGACTTTCCGCCCTCTTCAAGAGACGATTCAAGATATTTTAGCGTGGCGCAGAGGAAATTTCGGAACTGACGAAATGAAAGCCGGAATCAGCCGGGAAAAAGAAAGCGAGCTGCTTCACAAATGGCGCGAAACCGAAGATGCAAAAAAATCGTAAGTTTCGGTTTTGAATTATGAAAAAAGTTGTGGTGATAGGTTCGAGCGGTGCGGGGAAATCTACATTTTCGCGCCGCCTGAGCGAAAAAACAGGCTTGCCGCTGATTCATCTCGACGTGCTTTTTTGGAAACCGAATTGGGTTGAAACCGATAAAGAAGAATGGAAAGAGATTCAGGCGAACGCTTTAACAGGAGATTCGTGGATTGTGGACGGGCATTTTGGCGGAACGATTGGAATGCGTCTCGAAAAATGCGACACGGTAATTTTTCTCGATATGCCGCGCGTGCTTTGCGTTTATCGTATTTTGAAACGAGTCGTTACTTATCAAAAGGGCAAGCGTCCCGATATGGCTGATGGCTGCGATGAAAAGTTCGACTGGCAGTTTTTGAAATGGGTTTGGAATTTCCCGGAAAGGTCAAAACCGAAAATTGAAAAATTGCTCGCCGAGCATCAAGACTCAATAACAATTTTCCGGTTAAAATCCACGAAAGAAGTTGAAAGATTTTTGTCCGATTTATGAACGAGAATCAAGAATGGCAACGCGGCGAATTTGTGATCAGCACAAATCGCGAAAAGCTAGACATCGAAACAATTCATCATTTTTTGACGACCGAAACTTACTGGGCTGGCGAACGCAGCTTGGAAACAGTCCGACGTTCTTTTGAAAATTCCCTGCCGTTTGTGATTTACAAAGGCGATGAAATTGTCGGTTTTGCCCGCGTACTTTCGGATTATGCGACGTTTGCGTGGCTCGCGGATGTTTTCATCCGGCGGGAATATCGCGGGCTTGGATTAAGCAAATGGTTGATGGAAATTATTATCGCGCACCCTGATTTGCAAGGCTTGCGGCGTTTTCTGTTAGCCACGAGAGACGCGCACGCGCTTTATCGCCAATTCGGTTTTGACGATTTGCGGATTCCGTATCTCTGGATGGAGCGAACCGCGCCAAACGCTTATGCTAGCTTCGGAATAAATACGGAGCAAAGCGAAAATTAGACGGCGCTTGTAAAAATGCCGGTTATTTTATTGATAAATTTTATTTGTGGAATGTATATCAAAACTTGACAGGCAACAGAGAAATTTGTAAATTGTTTATTAGACAGAACGGTTCACCTTGTTCCGTCAGCTTCCCCGCAGCGAAAATTTATTCCCCTAAAAAACTAAGTTATTGGTTTGTTTTTGTGTTCTCCGTATGCGCAATGGTACGCGATTCGCCTATCATTAGTGCTGTGTGCGAATTGCAGACACATTTCATTTCGCGGTAAGTTTGATAAACAACTAATTAAATTACCGCAAAGGTTTCAAAGGGTTAATAAACTGAATCTAAATAACAACATTTCCCGTATGTTTTGGCACAAATTTATCTGTCTTCTGTTGACGTTCTGCACCTTCGGCGCGAACATCGCGCAAGCCGGGGTCAGCGTAATAAAATCGAACGGAATCACTTTAACCGGAGCCGACGGCGTGAAGTTTATCGGCACAAACGGTATCACCCTGACCGGAGCCGACGGTTTTCTTAACAGACAAGCCAATGGAATCACGCTAACCGGCGCTGACGGAATTACATTAACCGGCGCTGACGGAATCACTTTGACCGGAGCCGATTCCACAGTGCATACGGGGACAAACGGAATCACTTTAACGGGCGCTGATGGTATTACATTGACCGGAGCCGACGGAATTACTTTAACCGGAGCCGATGGAATTACTTTAACCGGCGCTGACGGAACAACCTATCACGTAGATTCCGTAATAGGCATCAAGCCGAACGGCATTACTCTAACGGGCGCTGACGGCATCACTCTGACAGGGGCAGACGGCATTACTCTAACGGGCGCGGATGGAATCACCCTGACGGGCGCTGATGGTATTACATTGACCGGAGCCGACGGAATTACTTTAACCGGAGCCGATGGAATTACTTTAACCGGCGCTGATTCAATCATTTGCGTTCGAGCGGACGGCACGACTTTTTCGGTTTCGCCAAATGGAATTACTTTAACCGGAGCGGATGGAATTACGTTGACGGGAGCCGATGGAATTAACTTAAACGGGACGCACGGCGTTAACATTTGGGGAAATGAAACTTATCAAACCGCTTCCAACGGGCTGCAAGGCGTTGACCCGGAACTCGCTCTCTTGCTAAATCAAACCACAGACGACAGCAACATTAACGCCGTTGTCGTTTATCATCAATATCCGAGCGAAGTTGATTTAGCTCACCTGCGTCAAATCGGTATTTCGGGCGGCACTCGTTTCAAACAGTTGCCGATGGTCGTCGTCACGGGAACTCGCCAGCAAATAATAAATATTTCGCGTCTTTCCAATGTCCGTTCGATTTACGGCAATCGCACCTTAAATTTAAATACCGATCCTTATTTTAATGTGACCGGAATCGGGCGTGTCACGCCAGACCGCGATTTACGACAGCAAAACTCCGGTCTGTCGGTTTCGGGCAGAAACGTCACGGTTGCCGTTCTGGACACGGGAGTTAATTCGCTTCATAACGATTTGAGCAACCGCGTCGTCCAAAACGTCCGGCTCGCTGATTTGCAAAGCGCTCCGGTCGGTTTTGTCAATCCGATTCCAATCGAAAATGTTCCAAACACCGATTTGGTTGCCGGACACGGAACTTTTGTTTCGGGAATCGTCGCCGGAAGCGGCGTTTCATCCGCCGGACGCTACAACGGCGTCGCGCCGGGCGCAAATATCCTGGGTTTAAGCGCCGGAGATTTAAATTTAAGCTACGTTTTATCGGGCTTTGATTATTTGCTAGACCGCGGAGCCAATTACAACGCTCGCGTAGTCAATTGCAGCTTTTCCGCCAATACGGTTTTTGATTACAACGATCCGGTCAACATTGCGACGAAAATGCTTACGGATCGCGGCGTCAGCGTCGTATTTTCGGCGGGAAATACGGGTGACGGTAACGGAACTCTAAATCCTTATGCCGCCGCGCCGTGGGTGATCAGCGTCGGCGCGACCGACCAGAACGGCAAGCTCGCCGATTTTTCATCGCGCGGCGCGTTCGGCAGCCGATTTCGTCCGACTTTGGTTGCGCCGGGCGTCAACGTCGTCAGTCTGCGGAGCCTGCCGACGCAGACGAGCGTTTTGGGCATTGCTCAGGGCGAAGACTTAAAGCGTTTGTCGTTGACTGAGTTGCCGTTTTACACGACGGCGAGCGGAACTTCGTTCACTGCTCCGCAGGTTTCGGGCGCGATTGCATTGATGCTCGAAACGAATCCGAATCTAACGCCTGCGCAAATCAAAGAGATTTTGCAGCGCACGGCGACACCTTTACCGCCGTATTACGCGCACGAAGTCGGTGCCGGAATGCTCAACGTTCACGCCGCCGTTCTCGAATCGGCTTTTCCGAACCGCGAAACCGGAATCTTCCGCTCGGTTCTCGAACGACGGGCGGTTAATTTCTATACCTCGACCACGCAGACCTTTAGCGGGTTGGCAACGCCCGGAACGCCCGTTCAAATGAATGTTCAGCTTCCGTCGGATGCGATTCAAGCCGGAGTCAGTATCGCCTGGGGCGATATGTTCAGCTCGAACGATTTGGGCTTAACGGTAAACGACGCGAGCGGTAAGTTTTATGACGAATCGAATTATGTTAATTCGGCGGGACTCACGGCGCGCCGCGAAAAAGTGACGATTGATAAACCGTCCGCTCCAAATTGGAGCGCTCTTGCTTATCACACCGGCGCTTTGGGAACGCCGCAGAATTTCTTTGGCGCTGTCGAAACGACGCGAGCGGAAATCGCTCCGCTCGCCGATTTAAACACACTCGCTCCGGGTGTTCAGGCAACCATCAGACAAAGTCTCCGTTCGTACGTGATGCTCCCCGAAGGCAAGAGCTTTCGCCCAGGCGCTCAGGTAATGCGGTCTGAAATGGCGGCGGCTTTGCTCAGAGGCGGGCGTGTTCCGCAATATATCGCTGCGGCTCCGCTTTATTCTGATGTGCGCGATTTAACAACCCGCGAAGCAATCGAAAGCGCGCAATCTTTCCCGAACGGCAAGCTTTTTATTGACGCGACGACAGGCGGCGCATTTAATCCTTACGCGCCGACAACTCGATTAGTCGCCGCAATCGCTTTGGTCAAAGCCGCTGGATTTGAGCATCTCGTCGCTTCAACTCCTTTGACAACGCCCGACGCGCTGACCGTTCCTTCGCAATATCGCGGTTACGCCGCAGTCGCGCTGAGAAAAGGCTTGCTGGTGACGCACGTTGCGAATTTTAATTCGTCGCGCGCTTTAACTCGTTTAGAGCTGGCGCAGGCAATGGTTCGTTTGACGCAGCTTGCGGTCGAATAAGAAAGCCGATTCAAAAACAGTAAATTTAAAGGCGGTCTTTTGACCGCCTTTTTTTGTTATTGAAATTGAACGTTCAGGCGGTATTCTATCGGAATGCGAAATCAGATTATTAGCTGAAAACAAAAGATTTCTCTAAACCTCAAGTTTTCCTCAAGTGTGATTTTTTATCCTTGAATCAGGTTAGAGAGCAAAACGCAAATGCAAGGTAAGGCTGAGGGGAAGGTCAAGCGGCAAGCAACGCTCTCTAACTAAACAAAGCTATACAGCTTTTAGGGGAAGCTAGGGGAAACTTAAACTTGACTTAAAGGCGGCAGGTTCAGCGGGGCTAATTTAATCTGAACTGTCGCCTATTTTTTTGTGTCCCAAAGCTGCGAGTTTCGTTCAATCCTAACGAATTTCCAGGGATGCAGCGTCAGCGGATTTGCATACATTCCTTTTACATAAGGCTTTTTCATCCAATTCGTCGAGCTGGTCACCAACGGAATAACCGGTTGTTCGGATAAAAACAAACTCTCGGCTTCGGACAGCATTCGATAACGCTCCGTGTTATCGAGCGTCTGATTTGCTTTATCCAGCAGTTCTTTGAAACGTGGGCTGCTCCAGCCCGTTCCGTTATCGCCTCCGGCGGTGGCAAAAACGCTCAGAAAACTGTATGGATCAACATAATCGGCGGCGTAACCGAGTCGCGCGAAACCTTTGTATTCGAGCTTGGTCGCATAGCTGACATACGTTTTGGTTTCCATATTTTTGAGCGGCACGGTTATACCCAGATTTTGTTTCCATTGGGCTTGAATAAGCTCGGCGATAAAGCGATTGCTTTCGCTTGTGTTGTAAGCGATTTCAACTTGATCCACCGGAAATTTCGATGCGTCGAAATTTCCGGCGGCATCGCGAAAACCAGCTTCGGCGAGCAATTTCTTTGATAATTCGGGATTGAAGTCTTCGGTTTGCGGCGGTTCATAGCCGCTAAAAATCGCAGGCGGAACGAGACTCGAAAGCGGTTTGGCGTTGCGGCGCTGAACGGTTAAAACGCGCTTGTCAATCGCCAGCGCGAAAGCGCGGCGGACGCGAACGTCGTTGGTCGGCGGCTTGGTTGTGTTGATGATGTAATACTCGATTGAAGCCTCGCGCTCGTCCTGATGGTCTTTTTTCGGCTGAATAAAAAAGAGCCACGAGCGCGGAACCGAGCGGTTATGAGTCGCGTCAACATTGCCCGCTTTGTAGAGATTCATCGTCGTATTGATGTCCTCGACCGGATAAAATTTGATCTCGTCGAGCTGAACTACAGCGGCGTCCCAATAAAAAGGATTTTTTTCGACAGCGAGTTCGTGATACGGACTCCAATTTTTCAAACGAAAAGCTCCGCTGGTGACAATATTTTGCGGCTGCGTCCACCGATTTCCGTGTTCTTTGATAACTTTTTCCGGCACGATGCGAAAGAAATTGTGCGCTAGAATCTTGATAAAAAACGGGACGGGCTGTTCCAGCGTAATGCGAACGGTGAAATCATCGGGCGCTTCGATGCCGACATCTTCGGCAGAGACCGGAATCAGCTTCTTGCCTGCAATCTGAGATTCGAGTTCGGGTTTTTGTTTAAACAGTGCGGCTTGCGATTTAGCGTCGGACGGAACAGTCAGCCGAGCGCCTTTTTCGGACAAAAACTCGCCGTTTGCCGGGTCTTGGATAAAACTTTCGCCGTCGTTAAAGGCTTTGGCGTTTTTGATGTAATACGCTTGACCGGCAAGGCGCGACGCGAGTTTCGGCTCAAGCCCGCGCCGGACGGTGTAAACGAAATCTTTCGCCGTAACGGGTTCGCCGTTTGACCAGCGCGCGTTCCGTCGCAAATGAAAAGTGAAAACGGTCGAATCCGGGCTGATGTCCCAATTTTCGGCGATTGCCGGAACGGGTTCGAGCGTTTCCGGGTGATATTCGATTAAGCCTTCGTAAAGAGCGAGATAAATTCGCTGCTCGACTTGAGTCGAACCGATTTGCGGATCGAGCGATTCGGGTTCGGGACCGGAAATGTAACGCACGACGTTTTCCGTTGGCGGCTTGGTTTTTCCGAAGTAAGGTTCATCGTTGCCCGGCACGGAACAGCCGGATAAAACAAGCGCAGAAAAAGCGCAGAGACAGACAAACGAAAGCTGTCGAAGAAACGATTTGAAAATAGTTTTTTTATTCTGCGGCATCGCGGGAAAGCGCTGCCGAAAGTTTTAGCATAATAAACGGTCGGGCGGCAAGGCTCGAAGCTGTCGAAACTTCAAGTATTGCTCAAGTCGAGGTTGATAAAGTGAAAAATGATATGTTGGATTATGCTTCACACAATTTAAACGACTGGAACGAAGCTGCAATCAGCTTCGACGGCTCTTCTTTTGCAACCGACAAAAGCGCTTCAATTCCTGCTTCGGGCAAAGAAACGCTGCGCCTCGTCACGGATAAAATCGTTGCTCCCTGCATCAGCGGAAACATCAAGCGCCCGCGCCTTTTGGAGCACTTGGAAAATACTTTAAAACAAACGTCGGCGACGCTCATTTCCGGTCGCGCCGGAACGGGAAAAACGACGCTCGCGGTTGATTTTGCCGAAACCTACGGTCGCACAATCGCCTGGTACACAGTCGAAGCCGCAGACAACGATTGGACGGTTTTTCTCAATTATTTAATTGCAGCTTTTGATAAACACCGCATTGATTGTCAGAAAAAAGGTTTAAAAGAATTCGTCGGCGGGCTGGACGAATCAAACGTCGCGCAAATCACCGAATCGGTCGCCGCGTGGCTGGCGGTCGCGGCTTCGGAAAAGCCTTTGCTGATTGCGCTGGACGACGTGCATCTGGTTTTCGACGCCGAATGGTTTGAAGAATTTTTCCGCAGTCTGGTGATGTCTCTAACGCCCGACATCGAATTGCTGCTGCTCTCGCGCAGCCAGCCTTCGCTCCCTCTCTGGCGTCTGCGTTCAAAACAGATGCTCTCGGTCATCGAAGAAGATTTGCTTAATTTCACTGAAAACGAAGCAATCGAATTATTTGCGCTTTCCGGTTTGTCCGCCGATCTGGCAAAAGCCGCTCACGCCCAATCTTTCGGTCGAGCGGCAAAGCTCTGCCAGCTTGCTGAGACGTTAAAAAATGCCGACGAGAAACAGGGCGAAATCTTAAATTTGTAAGCTGAAAAACGTGCCATTCTTTCAGCTACCCAAAAACCGGAGTTTATTAGTTTCGCCGAGAAGCAATAAACTCCGGTTTTGTTTTTAAGATAATTTTTTTGGTTGATAATTTAGAATCTGTTGCGGTTGCAATGTAGTGTCCTAATCTTGTGGTGTTATAAACTTATAACTCTCAAAAACGCTTGTTTACTTTACTTTTTTCTGCTCTGCAAATGGAAGAAATCACATTAGACACTTCAGTTAAATTTATGACGTTATTGGGCAGCGAAAAATGTTGAAAAAGTCGAATTTTAATAAGCACAATTAGACACTTCAGCTATTTTGTCTAATAAAATAAGAGTCAAGAAAAAGACCGTTTTCTTATTTTCCGAACTGGCAAATTTAACTAGCTGCCGATTAAATTTATAATCTGAAAATGCAAAAGATGTCTTCTGTTTACCTCGAATATTCGCCCAGTCCTCGACTAAATCCATTTGTGGCTAGTTATTGGTCTTTGCAGGTTTCTGAAATTAAAGAGGCGGAAAATTATCGAGTTTTACCAGACGGCTGCATTGATCTGTTATTTGATAACATTTCGCGTCCTTCGGGCGTAATCATCGGCAGTATGACTAAATCAGTGTCGGTAACTTTACAACCGAACGCCAAGTATTTTGGCGTTCGGTTTCGTCCCGGTGGCGCGTCGTCTTTCTTAAACATCTCCTTGAAAGAAATAGCAGACACTCAATTAAAATTAGAAGATGTCTGGCGAAATGCTTATTCGGAATTTTCAGATGTGATGGATAATAAACAAGTAAAACGGCAAATCGAAACGGTAGAGAACTTATTAGAAAAGCAACTTTCTAATAACGCTATTGGAAACCGGAAGGTTCAAGCCGCCATCACCCTACTTAACGCGCACGATGGAAACTACTCGGTGAATATGCTTAGTAAAACGCTCGAAATAAGCCGCCAACACCTTAACCGCATTTTTACCGAAGCGGTTGGACTTAATCTTAAAATGTTTTCCCGCATCGTTCGCCTTCAAGCCGCACTCAAATGCGCCCGCCGTGCGCCGGTCAATGATTGGGCGTTATTTGCCTTAGAGAACGGCTATTACGACCAAGCTCATTTTATTTCCGACTTCAAAGATTTGACGGGAGTAACGCCAACCAATTTTTTCGGATAAAAATCCGATGGTATTTCTTATCTTTTGTGTTCCATTTTTCCAATACGAACCCGTCTAAAAATTAGTAAGATCAAAGATGTCGAAGGGGAATTTGCTAAAGCCGTGAAAGTCGGAGCAACCGTCGTTCGTGAACCGAAAACAAAACCGTGGGGTCAGGTTGTCGGCTATGTGCGCGATTTGAACGGCGTGATCGTTGAGATCGGCAGCCCGGTTGAATAAAAATGAGTAATAAGCAATCAGAAAAGAAGCAATTAGCAGAAATGGAAAATCAGCTTGTCGCGGCGGCTGAAAGTTTCGCGTTGGAACTGGAATTTAAACCGATGTTCGGCGGAGTCTGCGCTTACGTTGAAAGCCGCGTTTTTGCATCTCTTTCAAACGTCGGTTTGGCACTTAAACTTTCACCGGCGGCGCAAATGGAATTACTAAAATTGGAAGAAGCGAAACGGCTGCAATATGAAACCGACTCGACTCCGAGCAAGCAGTATATTGTTGTTCCGCCGGAAGTTTGGACGGATAAAAGGGATTTAGCCGTTTGGCTCAAACAAAGCGTAGATTTCGTGACGGCGCAGCCCACGCCCAAGCCAAGACATAAAAAATAAGAAATTTAGAAAACAATGACCAAACGAAAACTTATTCTTGCATCGCTTGCGCTATTTGTTGTCCTTTCTTTAGCAAATGTTAGTTTTCAGCAGCAAAATAAGCCCGCGTCGGTTGGCATAAAGGAGAAGGAAATGTTTCAAGGACTAAGAACTGTCATTTACAATGTAGATAATCTTGAGAAAGCCAAAGCATGGTACACAGAGGTGTTAGGAACTAAGCCTTATTTTGACCAACCGTTTTATGTTGGCTTTAATATCGGTGGCTTCGAGTTAGGGCTAGACCCGGATATGTCCGGTGTGTCAAAAGGTAATAATGCAGTCGCTTATTGGGGCGTCAAAGATGCCGCAGCAGCATACAAGCGGATGCTTGAACTTGGCGCGAAGAAACATAGCGATGTGTATGATGTCGGCAGCGGCGTTCGCGTAGCGACGGTGACAGACCCGTTTGGAAACGTCTTTGGTATCATCGAGAACCCACATTTCAAAGTTGCGAGTGAAAAATAAACCCGCATCGAACAATTCAAAAGGCACAACTGCATTAGACAAAACAGTTATTTTGTCTAATTAGTTATTGGCTAAATTACTGCGAAGTTTGGCGACATCACGAAGCGGAGGAACCCCGAATATTTTTTTATATTCCCGGCTGAAGTATGACGGGTCTTCATACCCGACCTGAAAACTCGCACTAGCAACGTCCATATTTTCGGTGACCATCAAACGTCGTGCTTCCTGAAGCCGCAATTGCTTTTGAAACTGCAAAGGACTCATTGCCGTAACGGACTTAAAATGATTGTGAAAGCCCGACACGCTCATTCCAAGCTCGCGGGCTGTGTCTTCGATACTTAGCGGCTGATCAAAATTCTCGCGCAGTTTTTTAACTATCTTTGAAATGCGGCGCGTGTCGCCCTCCGAAGTTGCGAGATGACTTAATCGCTCACTTTGTTTCCCCTTTAAGAGCCGGTAAATGATTTCGCGGATAATAACGGGAGCGA
>DASVTY010000097.1:0-20213 GCA_036387315.1 Pyrinomonadaceae bacterium | reverse complement strand
AGAATAATCGCGGACGATCCGGTTGAATATGAAGGATTGGATGTGGAGTTTCACGAATGGAGTTATGACAAAGAAGTGCCGCTTTTGCAGGAAAGCGACATCGGAATCGTGCCGGTCAAGCATAACGATTGGGGACCTTATAAATTCTTTTTCAAGACAATTCAATATATGAGCGCCGGATTGCCCGTCGTCGCGAGCGCGCTCGGTTCGAATCTGGAAAATATTGAAGACGGGAAAAGCGGTTTTTTGGCGAAAACCGAAGATGATTGGTATGACAAAATCAAGATTTTGCTTGAAAACGGCGAAATGCGAAGAAAATTCGGCGTCGAAGGACGAAAAATGGTGATGGAAAAATTCGACATTCAAAAACAGTACGATTTTCTGGAAAAAGAATTTAATCTGCTCAAAGAAAAGGCTGGATTTAGCAATAAAACGCGGTAAATAGTTGATAATGATCAAGACCGGAATTTTAAATCGAAAACGTTAAAGAAGCTCGGTCTAAAAATAAAGAGTAAAGTTTTAAGCTGAGATTGGCTGGTTTCTTTACTCAAGTAATTAAATGGAAAAGTTTTTTGTTCTCATTTGCGTCATAGTCGGAATCGGAGTTTCTCTTTTTCTTTTTCCGTACGGTTTTCTCGCCGCGCTGTTTTGCGCTGTTTGTTCATTGATTACGTTTGCAATCCTCAGGCGTTCAAAAGAGGAAAACCAATTTCTGCTTCAAATTTTTTTAGCGGGTTTAGTGCTCAGAGTTTTAGCGGGCACGATAATTCACGTTTTCGATTTGTACCCGTTTTTTGGCGGAGACTCGCTGACCTATGATGCCCGCGGGTGGCTGCTGACCGAAATCTGGTTCGGGCAAGCGCCGAGGCTCGACGCATACGGTGAGTTTGTGGTTTCAACCAATAACGTCGGGTGGGGAATGCATTATATGGTCGCCTGCATTTATACGATTATCGGTCGGAATATGCTCGCGGTTCAGTATTTCAGTTGTGTCGTGGGCGCGGCGACGGCTCCGGCAATTTATATTTGCGCTCACAAAATTTTTAATAATATTCGAGTTGCGCGAATCAGCGGATTGATCGTCGCTTTGTGTCCTTCGCTGATTATTTGGTCGAGCCAGGTTATGAAGGACGGATTTATTATTTTTCTCCTGGTTATTGTAATGATTTCTTTACTTAACCTTTTAGAAAAACTCGATTATGTGTCATTAATAATTTTGATTTTGTCTCTTTTCTGCATTATCTCGCTTCGCTTTTATATCTTTTATATGGTCGCGGTAGCCGTCGTCGGCAGCTTCGCGGTGGGAACCGACAGCCTCAGCGGGCGATCCATTTTAAGACGATTGGCTGCTCTTGTTTTAATCGGCGTAGGAGCAACGCAAATGGGCATTATCAATCGAGCGACCAAGGAAATTGATAATCTGACTGACCTGGAACAAATTCAAAACTCGAGAAAAGCGCTGGCGACCGCTCAGAGCGATATTTACAAAGATAAAGGCTCAGGTTACGGCGAAGATTTGGACGTTTCAACGGCGGAAGGAGCGATTTCAGCGATTCCGCTTGGATTTTCTTATCTGATGCTGGCGCCGTTTCCCTGGCAAATCAGAAATTTTCGGCAAGCTATTACGCTGCCGGAAATGATGCTTTGGTGGGCTTCGCTTCCGTTATTGGTAATGGGTTTATGGTACACCGTTAGAAAAAGGTTTCGAGGTTCGATAGGGATTTTGTTTTTCACTTTTATGCTGACCATTGCCTATTCGATTTTTCAGTCAAACGTCGGAATGGCATATCGGCAGCGCGCGCAGATTCAGGTCTTCCTGTTTATCTTTATCGCCGTTGGTTGGACGGTTATGCAGGAAAAAAGAGAAAACCGAAATTATTTAAAAAACATTGAGCATCAGCGCTTAAGAGAGAGAATGAGGCGCAGGGATTAAATATTGAATGTGCGGAATTGTTGGAATTGTTAATGCCGATTTGCGCGCTGTCGAACGAGATGTTTTGGCGCGAATGAATGGGGCAATTGTTCACCGCGGACCGGACGAAGACGGATTTTACGTCAAAGAAAACGTCGGGTTGGCGATGCGGCGTCTTGCAATCATTGATTTGGCGGGCGGGCAGCAGCCGATTTTTAACCGAGACCGCACAAAAGCGATTGTTTTTAACGGCGAGATTTATAATTTCCAGGAGCTGCGCGCCGATTTGGAACAGCTCGGACATCAATTTTACACCCGTTGTGATACCGAAATCATCGTTCATCTTTACGACCGATACGGAGTTGACTGCGTTCAGCATTTGCGCGGAATGTTTGCGTTTGCGATTTGGGACGAGCGCGAAAAATCTCTCTTTATCGCCCGCGACCGGGTTGGAAAAAAGCCTCTGCTTTACTCGCATCGTGCGAACGGCGATTTAATCTTCGGTTCAGAATTTCGGGCGCTTCTTCAGCACCCGGACATCAGCCGCGAGGTTGATTTTGAAGCAATTCATAATTATCTGTCGTACCTGTGTGTTCCTGCACCGCTAACGGCTTACAAAGAGATTCGCAAGCTCGAACCCGGACATTGGCTGCTCTGGAAAAACGGCGAAACGAAAACCGAGCGTTACTGGCAACCGGATTTTTCTCGAAAAATCAAAATTTCCGACACGGAAGCCGAAGCTGAAACGCTAAGACTGCTGCGTGAATCGGTTCGCTTGCGTTTGATTTCCGAAGTCCCGCTCGGCGCTTTTCTCTCCGGCGGCGTTGATTCATCGGCTGTTGTCGCATTGATGGCGCAGGAATCGCCGACGCCGATTAAAACCTTTTCCATCGGTTTTGAAGAGCAGGATTACAGCGAGCTAAAATACGCCCGCCAGGTCGCCGCGCATGTTGGCGCGGAGCATCACGAATTTATCGTCAAACCCGATGCCCTGGATGTTTTGCCGACCTTGGTTGAGCATTACGGCGAGCCTTACGCCGATTCGAGCGCGATTCCGACTTATTACGTCGCGCGCGAAACCAGAAAGCATGTCACCGTAGCTTTAAACGGCGACGGCGGTGACGAAAGTTTTGCCGGTTACGAACGTTACGCGGCGATGCGGCTGGCGGAAAAATATCACCGTTTACCGCGTTTGATGCGCGAGCAGGTTATTGAGCGAGCCGTCAATCTCGTGCCGACTTCCGAGCTGCGAAAAAGCCGCGCACGCGACGCCAAGCGTTTTTTGCAAGCCGCGAGCCTGCCGCGCGTCGAACGATATTTTCAATGGGTCGGCGCCATAGGGGACGAAACGAAAAACGCGCTTTACACCGCAGATTTTCAGAAACAAATTTCGGGAAATCATCCGGCAAAGCTACTGCAAAATTGGTTCGCGCAAGCAAACGGAATCGGGATTGTCGATGCGACGATGATGACTGACCAGCAAACTTATTTGCCCAACGATTTGCTCGTCAAGGTTGACATTGCTTCGATGGCGGTTTCGCTCGAAGCCCGTTCGCCGCTGCTCGATCATAAAGTTATCGAATTTGCCGCCAGTCTGCCCGATTCGATAAAATTGCGCGGCGCGGAAACAAAATCTTTGCTCAAACGAGTCGCCGCCCGGCTCGTTCCGCGCGAAGTCATTTACCGCCGCAAAATGGGCTTTGGCGTTCCAATCGCCGGTTGGATTCGCGGCGAAATGAAGGAATTTGTTCGAGACGTTTTGCTTTCTGAAAAAGCGCAAAAACGCGGTTTATTAAAACCGGAAGTTGTCTCCCGCCTGTTCGTCGAACACACCGAAAGCGGGCGCGACCACGGCGCGCAGTTGTGGACGCTTTTAATGCTTGAACTTTGGTTCAAGCGATTTATTGATTAGATTTGAACGCAAAAGAGAGCGATAATTTTTAAGATTGAAAATTTATTTTAAAACTTGAAATGTCTGAAAATACAGTATTCACCAAAGGTAAAATTCCAGATGTCGTTGTTTATCCATTAAGAAAATTTGTTGACGAGCGCGGCTGGCTTGCGGAATTGTTTCGCCACGATGAGTTAAGCGAGGAATTTTATCCCGTGATGAGTTACATTTCAGTGACTGAGCCGGGCGTTCAGCGCGGTCCGCACGAACACGTTGAACAAGCCGATTTGTTTTGTTTTATCGGTCCTTCAAATTTCAAGCTCCGCGTTTGGGACAACCGCGGAGCTTCGGAAACTTTCGGACGGATGATGACTTTATTTGTCGGCGCGGACAATCCGCAGGCTGTTATTATTCCGAAAGGCGTCGCGCACGGTTACAAAAACGTCGGTTCGGTTCCCGGCGTCGTAATCAATTGTCCGAATCGGCTTTATCTGGGCGTCGGCAAAAAAGAACCGATTGACGAAATTCGTCACGAAGATGACCCGAACACGGTTTTTCGGATGGAAGATTAACCGCCGGTTAAAAATTCAAAATCGAGCGAACCGAAGATTTTGAATCGAATATCGAAGTCGAAAAACTGAACATTCACGAGACAAGTCGAAACAGACAACCCGCCAAAACAAAAGTCGCCCGCTTGATCGCGCGCCTCAACACGGGCGGTCCGGCACGTCACGTCGTTTGGCTGACCGACGGATTAAAAGACGAATTCGATACGACTCTCGTTTGCGGATCAGTTCCGGCAAACGAAGGCGATATGAGTTATTTCGCCCGCCAGCACGGGGTCGAACCGCTTTTAATCCCGGAAATGAGCCGCGAGCTGTCGCCGAAAGACATTGTTTCGCTCTGGAAAATCTATCGTTTTTTGCGCCGCGAAAAACCCGCTATCATTCACACGCACACGGCAAAAGCCGGGACTCTGGGACGAGTTGCAGGTTTTGCTTATCGCTGGCTGACATTTTCAGCGTTTGTCGGGCGCCCGCGCCCGGTGCGTTTTATCCATACTTATCACGGTCATGTTTTTCACAGTTATTACGGCAAACTAAAAACCGCTTTTTTTCTGACAATCGAACGCGTTCTGGCTCGGATGGCGACTGATAAAATCTTTGTTTTGAGCGAGCGGCAGCGCTGGGAGATAAACGAAAAATACGGCGTCGGGCGCGGCGAGCAATTTGAAATCGTACCGCTCGGCATTGATCTTGTGCCGTTTCGCAATTGGCGGGAGAAAAGACCGATTTTGCGCCGCGAGCTAAACGGCACTGACGATGAGATTTTAGTCGGTATCGTTGGCAGATTAACGCAGGTCAAGAATCATTCGCTTTTTTTGCGAGTCGCCAAACAATGGCAAAACGAAGCAATTAAAACCGATTTGCCGCCTGTTCGTTTTATCGTCATCGGCGACGGCGATTTGCGCGAGAATCTGGAAAAAGAAGCAGCCGAGTTAAATTTAAAAAACACAATTTTCCTCGGCGAGCGCAACGACGAAGACATTTTTTATCCGGCGCTCGATGTTGTGGCGCTGACTTCTTTTAACGAAGGCACGCCGCTGACTCTGATTGAAGCGATGGCAAACGAGCGCCCGGTGATTTCAACCGCTGTCGGCGGAGTCGTTGATTTGCTCGGTGCGGAAGAAGCCGCTGAGGACGAAAATTCGCGTTACACTATCGGATTACGGGGGATTTCGGTTCCTTCGGATGATGCAGAAAGTTTCTTTGAGGGTTTAAAGCGGCTTGTCAAAGACAAAAAATTGCGCGACAATTTCGCCACAGAAGGAGCGAATTTTGTTCGACAAAAATATTCAAAAGAACGACTCTTAGCCGATGTTCGGCGGCTTTACGAAAGTTTTGAGATTTGACTGCTCAATTAGAGCAATGCTTGGGCAATAAGATGCCGTTTAAATTTATCAATTTTTTGCAGGTAAACGAGTTGAACAAACTTTCTAAGCAGTTTTAGGAAAGGTTCGGTTCCCGGTTATGTTTTCAGTTCCTCTCAACCCGTTTTTAATCGCCGCAATTGCGTTCGTTTTGGCAATTGCTCTGACCTACATTGTCCGCGAGGCGGCACATAAAATCGGTTTTGTCGCCAAACCGAAATTAGACCGCTGGCACAAACGCCCGACCGCAATGATGGGCGGCGTGGCGATTTTTCTGACGACCATTCTGACTTATTTTCTTTTTCTGCCGCATACGAGAGAATCGCTCGTCGTCGTTGCCGGCAGCACGGTGCTTTTTCTGGTCGGTTTGATTGACGACATTCTGCACATTAAACCATATCAGAAGCTCTTCGGTCAGCTTGTCGGAACGGCTATCGTGACCGGCTTCGGTCTGGTTTTGCCGTGGACTGATTCGGAGCTTTTTAATATTTTTATCACGGCATTCTGGCTCGTCGGCATCACGAACGCTATTAATCTGCTCGACAATATGGACGGGCTGGCAGCCGGAATAGCCGGAATCGCCGCCTCAGCGCTCGCCGTCACGATGGCGGTTAACGGGCAGACAAACGAGCTTTTATTGCTGATGGGTTTTATCGCCGCGCTCGCCGGATTTTTGCGTTACAACTTTAATCCCGCTTCGATTTTTATGGGCGATTGCGGCTCGATGTTTGTCGGGTTTTTTCTCGCCAGCTCGGTTCTGCTCAACAACAACGGCGGGCAATCGCGGAGCATTTTTTCGGTTTTGGCAGTTCCGGTTTTGACTCTCTTCGTGCCGATTTTCGACACGACTTTCGTCACCGTTTTACGCAAATTGTGGGGACGCAAAGCATCGCAGGGCGGGCGCGACCACACTTCGCACCGGCTCGTGGCGCTCGGTTTATCCGAGCGCTCGGCGGTTTTGATGCTTTACGGTTTTGCCGCTCTTGCGGGCGCTTTGGCTTTCGCCGTGCGTGAGCTTCGCGCCGATCAAAGTCTCGCGTTGGTCGGAGTGTTTATTGTCGCGCTGACGATTGTCGGCGTTTATTTGGGCAAGGTTCACATTTACGAAGAACAATCGGATGACGGTGTAAGAGAAAAACCCGCTTTCGGTTTTCTACTCGACCTTTCGCACAAACGGAGAGTTTTTGAAATTATTCTCGACGTTTTGCTGATCGCTTTGTCATATTACGGCGCTTACGTTTTGCTTTTCGGCTCGCTGGAAAACCCGGTTAATTGGGAGCTTTTCTTAAAATCTCTACCGATTTTGATTGTTTTAAAGCTTTTCGCGTTTCTCTTTGCCGGAGTTTATCGCGGAATGTGGCGTTATACGAGTCTCAAGGATTTATCAACTTATGCCAAAGGAGTCGGTTTCGGTACGACGTTGAGCATTTTGGCGCTGCTGGCTTTGTATCGCTTTGAATTTTTTTCGCGAACGGTTTTCTTTCTGGACGCCGTAATTCTGTTTTTGGCGCTTTCGGGAAGCCGTCTGGCATTTCGTCTTTTCCGCGAGTTTTTGCCAGCTCCGCAAGCGGTTAACGGACGCAGAATCCTGATTTACGGCGCCGGCGACGGCGGCGAGCTGGTTTTGCGCGAGATTTATAACAATCCACATCTTAATTACAAACCAATCGGATTTGTTGACGACGACCCGCTAAAAAAAGGTAAAAAGATTCGAGGTTTGCTGGTGTTTGGAGGCAACGGCTCGATCCCGGAAATTTGTCGCGAGTATGAGATTAACGAAATTTTGCTCTCGTCAAACAAAATCAAGCTTGAACGCCTGCGCGAGCTGCGCCGCGAATGTGAAAGCGTCCAGGTCGAGCTTAAACGCGCATCTTTCCGGGTCGAGCCGCTCGATGATTTTTTAGATTAAATTAAGTGACTACAGCCGCAATTAAACTTTCAACATTTCGGAGTCGCGCTTTGCTCATTTTGCCGGCGATTTTGCTGCTCGTCGCGGCGTTTTTCGTCGTTCGCTGGTGCTTTGCTCAATCAATCACGGAACAAGCCGAATTTGCGGAGCTTGCCGATTTTGCAGTCAATCTGGCGCCGGATTTGTCGCCGCCGCATTATGCGCTCGGCGTCATCAGCGAAAAAACGTTTTCGCCCGAAGCGGACGCTGTGGCTTTGCGCGAATATGAACGGGCGACGGCGCTTTCGCCGCACGATTTTCGTTTATGGCTCGCTTTGGGCAGAATGCGCGAGCGAACCGGCGACTCGGAAGCGGCGGAAAAAGCGATTCGCAAAGCCGCCGAGCTTGCTCCTGCTTACGCTCAGATTCATTGGACGCTCGGCAACATTCTGCTGCGGCGCGGCGAAACGGACGAAGCGTTTGCCGAAATAAGTTTTGCGGCACGGCAAAATCCGACTTACGCCGCGCCCGCCGTCGGCGCGGCAATGCAAACTTTCGGAGCGGACAACGTTGACGAGATTTTGCGCCGCGTCGGAAATTCGACCGAGGCGCGCGCCGCTTTGATCGGCTTTCTGGCGAAAGACGGCAAGTTTGAGCAATCTCTGAACATTTGGAAAGGACTTTCCGAAGAAGAAAAAGTCGCCCATAAAGACCAGGGCAAATCTTTGTTTAACTCCTTGCTCGAAGCGAAACGATTTCGTCTCGCGCAAACGCTTTACGCCGAGTTTCCGACCACGGAAGACTCGGAAAAAACGTCGGTCGGAAAGATTTCAAACCCTGATTTTGAAAGCGACCGGGTTTCGACTTCGACTGAACCGCTTCCGTTCTCATGGTTTATCCCCGACGGCGCAGAACCGGCAATCGGATTCGACACGGCGGCTCGACACGGCGGAGCGCGCAGTTTGCAGCTTGCCTTCAGAACCGTTTCCGGTCAGGATTTGCGGCAAGTTACGCAAACCGTAACCGTTGAACCGGGCGCTCGTTATCGTCTCTCGTTTTACGCCCGAACCGCCGGTTTAAAAACAAGCGCAACCGTGCTTTGGAACATTGAAGACGCCGCTGACGGAAAGGTTTTAGCCGCGTCTCCGCCGGTTTCGACCGGCGACAGCGATTGGCAGCAATTGACGATTGATTTTGCCGCGTCGCCGAAAACCGAAGCCGTCAACATCAAATTGGCGCGCGCCGCCTGCACTCTGCCGCCGTGCGCTCTGGTCGGGCGAATCTGGTTTGACGATTTCAGCTTGCAGAAAATTGACTCAGCCGTAAAAAATTGAACTGTAGTGGTTAAAGAAGAAAAAATTGTTCATCCCGATTCGGATTGGATCGGCGCGACGGTCATCGAAGAAAAACCGACGCGCCCGAGCCGGATTATAATTTTCGTTTTGTGCGCCTCTTTTATCCTGGGGGTTTTAGCATACGGCGCGGTTGATTATTGGGCTTTGGGCTTGCAGACAATCAGCGCGACCGTTATCGGCTTATTGTGGCTGTGGGACGCGGCAATTCGCAAAGAATTTCGTTTCAGTCGGAGCCTGCTCCAGCTTCCGCTTCTCGGTTTGTTTTTGATCGGCTGCGTGCAGCTTCTTCCGTTGCGCGACGTTTCAGCTTTTAATCAACTGCTCGGCGCGCCAGCCGCCGCAGCGCTTACGATGGACGCGGGCGCGACTCGCTTTTTTCTGGTTCAACAGTTTGTTTATCTGATTTATTTTGCCGCCGCGCTGACGTTCATCAACGACCAGAAACGCCTACGCGCAGTCACCGTTACGATTTTGACTTTCGGTCTGGCAATCGCGGTTTTTGCCATCATTCAGGGCTTTAGCAGCGAAAACAAAATTTATTGGTCGCGCTACAATCCCGCCGCGGTTCCGTTCGGCACTTATGTCAACCGCCATCATTTCGCCGCGCTGATGGAAATGATGGTTGCGCTCGCGCTCGGTCTGCTTTACGCCAAAGCGATTGAAAAAGAACTCTGGACGCTGCAAATCTTCGCCGCCGTGATAATGTGCATCGCGCTGATTTTTACAGGCTCGCGCGGCGCGATGGTGAGTCTTTTGGCAATTGTCGGATTTCTCACGCTTTTCAGCCCGCGAGCCGCCAAAACTCGCGACGACGAGAGGAAATCTTCTTCGCCGCGCAGCAAAATTTTATCTGCGGCGGGCGGATTATTGCTTGTTTTGGCATTGATTGGAATTGTTGCGGTGCTCGGCGGCGAAAGCGATTTGCTTCGCGCCGTCGGTTTAAGCCATTCGGGAGACGATGTTACCAACGGACGGCTGCATTTCTGGCAAACGACTTTGCAAGTCTTCCGCGATAACCCGATTTTAGGCGTCGGGCTGGACGCTTTACCCTCCGCTTACACTCGCTACGACACCTGGAACGGCGTTTACCGCATCGAGCGAGCGCACAACGATTATATACAGATTCTGGCTGAAAGCGGCGTTTTCGGTTTCGTTTGTCTGGCGGCATTTTTGTATTTTCTTTTCCGGCGCGGCTGGCAAATTATGACCACCTCACGCGACAGCTTTCGCCGCGGCGTAGCCTTGGGCGCGCTCGCCGGATGCTTCGGGATTGCAATTCACAGTTTCTTCGATTTCCCGCTCCGAACCCCGGCTAACTCGCTCGTCTTTCTCATTCTGGCAACGCTTGCGACGGTTCAAATCAGCTACCCGAAACTGCACCGCAAACGGAATTAATAGCGCCGAAGCTGTATTAAAATACGAAGACTCGTTTCTAAGCTAAGATTTAAATTTAATCATGGTGCTTAGCTCGTCAATCTCCTGTAAATATTCGGCATTCGTTCGGGCGAACTCAAAACGTCGTCAATAATCGTATATCCGACATCGCCGTATAAATCTTTCAATTCCTGCTCGCTTTCGCGGTCAAGCAAGACTGAAAATCATGATATTATCAAGCGAATAGAGGTGTTTTTATGACGAAAACAGTTAATCTCAAAGAAGTTTCGATTGAATCCGTTATTGCTCTAACGCGCAACGGCGACGAAGTAATTGTTGAAGAAGACGGCGCGCCTGTGGCGAAAATTACGCCGATTAAAAACCAAAAGAACAAAAAACTCGAATTGCCGGTTTAGGAAAAGGGACAATATGGATGAGCGAAGATTTTGACGCCGAATTGCCGGATGAATTTTGGGGATTTGATAAAGAATTATGACTTTGTTGCTTGATTCTCACACATTTATTTGGTGGCGCGATGAACCGCACAAACTTTCACAGATTGCTTTCGCCGAAATTTCAAATCCAAATAACGATATATTTTTAAGCGTTGCAACTGTTTGGGAACTGCAAATAAAAATTACGCTGAATAAATTCACAATCAGAGGCGGACTTGAAAAAGCGGTTAGAGACGAACTACAAAATAACAGTATGAAAATTCTTCCTATAGAACTTTCACACGCATTATATTTGAACAAACTTCCGTCTCATCATAAAGACCCAATTTGACAGGCTTTTAATTGCACAAGCTAATGTTGAAAATATGACATTGGTTAGTTCAGACCCTATGTTTTCAGCTTATTCAGTCAATTTATTATGGTAAAATTGCTTGTCTCAAACTTTCTAAGAAAACTTTATGCCTGATGCAGCTCCAATAATTGCAACAATAACTGCTATTAAAAACTCGCTTGCCTTAGCTTTTAAGTAAGCGGCAAATAGAGAATCAAATCCAAATACTCTTCCAATTCTGACGCCGAAGCAATCAGCAAAAGCTCATCAACGGTCTCGCCGACGGTCATATTTTCATTTAAAATAAAAATGCCGTTTGCGTGATGGTTTTGAGCCAAATGCTCTTGGAGATGAACAGGCATTGATTTGCGGTTGTGTGTTAGCAAAATAAATTGGTTTTCTTCGCACCAAACCAGAATTTCAGCGTCCGTCGTTCCGAATTTCGGCGCTCCGAGCATTCCAACTTGCCAAACTGTCATATCTGAATCTCGGCTGATAAGCGCGCCGCGCAAAATCGGATTGACATTCTCATCCAAAAGATAACGGATTTTACTCATTCGTTTTCAAGCGGCGAGCGGAGTTTTTTCCGATTTGATTTCTCGCAGACGAAGAACGACGGGCGGCAGATTCTGCTCTTGATTTTCGCGCATTTCGCGGCTGTAGCTGAGCCAATCGAGCAAATATTTTTCGATTGTTTCGCGGTTATTCAGGTAATAAAGAATCGTCGCGTAAACCTGTTCGATTTTCAGACTCGGAAAGCTCTCGGCAATCTGTTCGGCAGTTTTATTGCGGTAAATATAATCGTAAAGCACCGATTCAATCCCGACGCGCGTGCCTTTGAGGCGAATATCGTCATCTGCGAGAAAATCAAAATAATCTTCGAGCTTCATAGCCGAAATTATAACAAACTTAGCTTGTTAATCTCCGGTAAATATTCGGCATTCGTTCGGGCAAACTCAAAACGTCGTCAATAATCGTATATCCGACATCGCCGTATAAATCTTTCAATTCCTGCTCGCTTTCGCGGTCAATCGTGATGCAAAACGGCGTGATGCCGTTTAATTTGGCGTCTCTTAACGCTTCTCTGACATCTTCGCGCGCATATTTCGCGTCGCCGTAATCATGGTCGTAAGGTCGCCCGTCGGTTAAAATTACCAAAAGTTTGGTGCGCGATTCCTGTCTGAGCAATTTGTTTGCGGCGTGGCGGATTGCAGCGCCGAGTCGGGTGTTGTTTTGAAACGTGATGCCGCCGATTCGGCGTTCGATTTCTTCGGAATATTTTTCCTGAAAATCTTTGACAACGTAAAATTTGACGTTGCGGCGACCTTCGGAAGTAAAACCGTAAATCGAATAAACGTCGCCGACCGCTTCGAGAGCTTCGCTCATTAACACAAGACCTTCTTTTTCGATTTCGATAATCCGCCGCCCCGGATGCGTGTACGGCTGCAATGGATTGCGCGTGATCGTTCTGGCGGTCGAAGAAGATTGATCGAGCAGAAACGCGACGGCGACATCGCGCTGTTTGCGCAGTTTTTTTGTGTAAAGCCGCTCGGAAACGTGACCGTCGCGCGCCCGGCGGTCAATTACATAATCAATGACGGCGTTTAAATCGTAATCTTCGCCGTCAACTTCGTTGTGAATTCTGGTCAGATTTTCCGGTTTCATCATTTGAAATTGATGCCGTACGGAAGAAATCGTGCCTTTGTAGCGCTCGCGCGTTAATTCGACAAATTGACGGTCGCCGCGACGAGTGCGTTTTTCGATGACGCGGCTCCATCCCAAACGATAATCGCCCAAATCTCTGTCCCATTCGTCGTAATCGAAAGCGGTTTCGCCGGCTTCGAGTGGCTGTTCGGGGATTTCGTTGTTCGCCCAGCTTTCAGCGCCCTGCCAATCTTCCGGTTCGGATTCTTCTTCGAGATTGTTCCAGGCGTTGAAAAGATCGCGCGCGTCGCGCAATTGCTGGCGGCGCTCTTCCGTTTGATCGCCTTCGTCGGAAATTTCGATTGTGTTTTCGCTCTGATTTTCCTGCGCTGTTTCCTCCGATTGTTCGTCAGTTTCGTTTTGCGTCTGATTTTCCTGAGTAACATTCTGGAAAAGCGAATAAACCCGGCTCGTAGCCATTAAGCTGTCAGCAACGGTTGATTTTTCCGAAGTCAGATAATCTGCAACAACCGTTTCGAGTTCTGAAACAATCTGCGTGTAAAATTTGCGAGCATCGTCATTTGCTGCGCCTAAAAGCGTGATTTGAAACAGCAGTTCAAACGGCACATGATTTATGGGAACATCCAAAATCGCGGGGCGCGCAGCTTGCAAATGCTTTTGCATAAAATCCAAATCGCGCCGCAAACCGCGATAAGCGAGCCGCAAACGGCGATCAATTCTGCCGTTTTCGAGCGTGGTGAAAATCTTGCGCGCCAGCATCGGTTGCGGAAAAAGCTGCAAAGCCGGGCGATAATCCGAATCCGGCGGCATCAATTTGCGCCGCTCGCGGTCAAACAACATTTGCGCTTCGGGCGGCAATGCCTTCTCACCTTTTTGCGCTTCTTCGAGATAACCGGCGAGCGAAAAAGCGTCGCGCTCTTCAGCGGTCGCTTCGTAAATTTCGGACAGAGTAGCATAAGCGGCTTTTAATTCTTTGGTGTCGCGCGCGTGCGTCCCGAATTCGATTTGTCCCGCGCCGTGCGCCGCGAGGACTTTGTAAAGCCGGAAATCAAGCTCGTCGTCACCAAATTCCGAGATGGAAGCGGGGAGATAAATCGTTTTTCCGTCGTTAATTCGCGATTCCTGCGGGACGGCGGCGAGCGGCTGGACTTCGATTTGTCTGCCCGTCAAACCTTCAACGTAGAGCCGCAGAGTAGTCTGCACGGCGTCGAGCGGCAGACCTTCCGAGCCTTCGTGCAAACGGTCGTTGCTGCGCCGGGTTTCCAGAGCGAAATAGCTGCGGCGAGCGCGCGGATTGTCGAATTTTTCGGCTCTTAATCCTTCACGAACCCAATCTTCAAACTGTCCGACCGAAACTTGTTTCAACGCACGCCCGCTTGCCCGAAAACTTGCCAGCGCGCTTTCCGCGTCTATTTGGGCAATTTCGTTTGTAAGCTCTAAAACTCTGGTCGTCAGCGAAGATATTTCTTCGGATTTTCTGATTGCCGCGATTTGCCGGAAAAACGTCGGACTCGAACGCACAAAAGCGATTAAAACCGCGTTTCCCTGTCGAGCGACGGTCAACAAAGTTTCGCGCCAGGCATCGAAAGATTGCGGCACGCGGCGCAGAACAACGCCGCCCGAATTAACGAAATGCAGCGTCACGCTACCGCCGTATTCGAGAAATTGAGCGGCGGAATTTAGCAAATTAATCGAATCCGTTGCCGACAAATCTCTCAGAGCTTCGGGCAGAGTTTCCCATAAATCCGACGCCATTCCGCCGGCTCGCGCCGCGAAAAACGAAGCGAGATTTGCCGCCGCAGTCGTTACGACAATTTTTTCTTCCGCGCTGAATCGCTCGAAAAATTCGATTGTCGGAACTGTGGCGCGCAAGAAATCGGAGCTGTGTTTGGCACTGCGTTGGGCAATGTCGGCAGCGACGCGGAAAACGGCGCGCAGAATTTCTTCCGATTGAATTTTGGCGGCGATTCCGGGCGCATTTTGAAAAGTTTCGACCGCAACCGTGCCGGACAAAACGAGCTGACGCTGGCAAACCGCGAAAATCATTTGCCGGATTTCCGAGGGAATCAGCGCGTAATCGGCGACGCCGCGCCCGAAAAAACCAGCGCCCGCGTCCGCGTTGATCATCGCCAGACGGCGACCGATTTCGCCCCACGCGCGGATTTCGTCCGGTTCTAAAATCTCCGCCGCGTCGGGCGCGGCTTGCAAAAATTCGCCGCTCGCTTTCAGGCTGACGCCCGCCACGCTCGCGCTCGTTTCCAAAATAGCTCTTGATTTTTCCGTTTCCAATTTGCTCAAATCTTTCGCCAATTTCGTCAAACCGCGCTTCTCGCCGTTTTTCTCCACACCTTTTTCATCACCAATTTTCATCTTATTTTTAGCTTAGAAAAACGGGAAGGCTAAATCAATTACGAATATGGAATCTCTTCTTTTAAAAATATTCCACAATTCGTAATTCGTAATTTGAAATTCGTAATTGTTATCGAGGCGGTTTTCCATCCGGGTAAATGAAAACGTGAAAGCAGGCATTGACGTTGTATTCGATGAGCGCGTCCAAAACGCCTCTGTTTTCGAAATCGGCGAGTCGGCGCATCACAAAATTTTGCTCTTCGGCGGACATATGTTTGCGCCCCAAATCGAATGTGCAGCCGGATGTGTGCGGCGGGAGACTGCCGGGACCGCGTACCTTGAACGAATTCGGATTTACCTGATTGAGCTTGATTTGATAATCCATCGAGCGCGTCAGAGATGTGACGCGCAGCGGGCGATTGAATTGTTTTTTATAAGCGGCAGCGATTTCCTCCAAAACGCGCCGCGCCGAAGGATGAAACATTCTGAGCAGGCGGATGCGCATTTGTTTGCGGTCGCGCCCATTGCTCAAATCGTATTTTAAACCGCCGAAATTTTGCGATAGATTCGACAAAAATCGATATTTTTCCGAAGCCTGCGGAATCGGATTGTATTGCGTTTCAAAATCAAATGAGGTGAAAGCGTCCTCGGTCGCGCTGCTTCCGACTTCGAGGAAATAATCGTCGGTTGCCATCGGCAATTCGATCAATTCGCCTTTTAGACGTTTTTCCGCCAAATCGGCAAAATCCATCGGCACTTTATAATTTAAAACGTTTATCAACTCGCGGATTTTCGCGGTTTGTTTGGGAACGCCGCGCTCGCTAAGCGGGGCGGGCGGATCAAGTCCGGCTGGGCGCTCGCCCGTGTTGGCGCGCGGTTCGAGCGCGCGAGCTTTTTGCTGTTCCCAAAAAGCTCGCGTGACGTTTAATTTTTGGTCTTCGGTCGTAGCGTCCGTGGCAGCAATCTTAACGTCTTCAATGTCTTCGGTTTTAATTTCTTCCTGCGTTTCCTCCAACAGCTTGAGCAACTCATCTATTTCCTCGTTGGTCGGGTCTTTTTTTAGCGGATCAACAATCGCCTGACCGATTTCCGTTTGAACGGGATCGGGCGTCCGCGCGTTTCTGCCGTTTGCATTGTTTCCCAGTCGCGGCGCAACAATAAAAACTCCGATGAGCGCCAACGAAATGATAAAAACCGACAAAACGACGGCGGCAATTAAAATCGTCCGTTGTGCGTTGTTCTTCGGCTGTTCGTTGTTCGTTGTTCGTTGTTCGTTGTTCGTTACGTTTTCAGGCTTTGGGCTTTGGGCTTTGGGCTTTGGGCTTTCTGCGGCGGCGCGGATTTGGACGAAGATTCTGGTGTTATCGCCGAGCCGGATTTCGTCGCCGTCGAAAACGCGAGCGCCTTCGGAATTTATTTGTTTGCCGTTTAAAAATGTGCCGTTGGTTGAATTTTCATCAAAAATCCAGACTTCCCCGTCGTGCTGTTCAAAAGTCGTGTGGCGGCGCGACAAACCGGCGTCGTCGAGAATTAAATCCGACAATTCGGTGCGCCCGACGGTTAAATTCGCGGCATCGAGCTTGCGGATTTGTTCGCCTTCGGGCGAGTTAATAATGAGCGTAATTTCGCGCGACATTTTTCGTTCAATTCGGTTTATTTGGAGCTATTTCACGAATGAAAAAACGCAAACTCTAAACTATGCACTGTAAACTATCCTCTATCTTGCAAAGAAACAAAGATTCTGCAAAACAGTTTACAGTTGAGAGTTGATAGTTGACAGTTGCTGCGAATTCTAGCCTTTCGAGAATCTCCTGTTGCTAATAGCAAGCGTTTTGTACGCATCCGCGCATTGAAAATAGCGGGAAATTGCTAAAATCCAAAATTAAAAATACACGGAAAGGGGAAAATTATGTCAAGCGTAATCGGTCAAAAAAAGAATCAGCCGCCAACAGGCGAAGGGAAAAATCAAAGTCCGAACAAAGGCGAAGCGCAGGAACTCGATAAACGCTCGGAAGTTTTGCAGGCGGAGCGAAATCACCCGGAAATGAATATGGAGGCGGCGGATGAAACGTCGGATATGGTTCAAGATATGGACGTGCCGCAAAAACGCGAGCGCGCCGGTCGCTAAATTCAGATGAAAGCAAAAATCGGCGGCAGAGAAATCGGCTACGAAGATGCGGGCACTGGCGCTTCTGTAGTTTTGCTACACGGGCATCCGCTTAACCGTTCGATGTGGAGCGCGCAATTCGAGGCTTTGCAGGCGAATTATCGCGTCGTTTGCCCGGATTTGCGTGGCTACGGAGAAACGGCGGAGGTTTCAGACGTTTCGACGATGAGCGAAATGGCGCAGGATGTCGCCGCATTGCTCGATTATTTGAAACTTGAAACGATTATTCTCGGTGGTCTTTCGATGGGCGGTTACGCGGCACTCGAATTTTACAATTTGTTTCCAACGCGCGTTTCCGCGCTCGTTTTAGCCGACACGAAAGCCGCGAGCGATACGGAAGAAGCGCGCCAAAAGCGTTTTGAAACGGCGGAAAAAATAGAAAAAGAAGGAATCGAGCCGCTCGCCGATGAAATGCTGCCGAAAATGCTCGCGCCCGCGACTCGCTCAACCAAGCCGGAAATTGTTGAGCGAGTGCGGCAAATGATGTTGGCGACAAAACCTTCGGGCGCGGCAGCCGCTTTGCGCGGAATGGCGGCGCGTAGCGACCACACAAAACTGCTGGCGAAAATCAGCGTGCCGACGCTTGTTATTGTCGGCGAAACGGACGAATTGACTCCGCCCGCCGAAGCCGAAAAGATGAATCGAGCGATAAAGGATTCGCTTCTCGTGAAAATCTCAAATGCCGGGCATTTATCGCCGCTTGAAAATCCGGCTGAATTTAACCCGGCTTTATTGAATTTCCTTTCTGCAATTCAATAAAAAACGGCGTCTTTGCGTGAAATTAAAATCACGCAAAGACGCCAAGGGAAAAGCATTTTCGACATCCGTTATCTTTTCTCGCTTACTTTTGTTCACGCGCTAATTTTTGAACGGTTTGTTCGAGCGCTGCCAAGCGCTGCTGTAACGAGTTGACTTCGGCTTTCAACGTTTCGACTTCCGAAGTTTTTTGCTGTAACTGCGCATCTAATTCTTTGACCGCCGCAAGCGAAACACCCGCCATATCCTGAACGCCGATTGATTTGTCGTCGGTTCCGAGTCCGAATTCTTTATGAAAATCTTCAGCCATCGGTCCGAGGTGACGCACTTTGTTTCCTTCGGTGATGTAATTCCAGGTTGAAACGGGAACTTTTCTGAGTCTTGATAGAACATCAGTGCCGTTCACGGGGAGAAAATTTTCTTTTGTGAAACGGCTCGAAGTGCAGTTGAAAACGCCGCTTCCCGCCGGAAGATTGCAGCCCGTCGTGCCGCCCAGGTTTGTGCGGAAACGGAAACCGCCGGTTGCGCGCGCCGCGAATTCGTTGTTGGCGGTGTTTCTGAAAGTGTCGGCGCTCGCCGTCGCCGAACCGTCGCTCCAAACGAAAGTGCCGCTAAAACCATTGTTCGTGGCGAATTTGCCCATTGCCGTCGTATGGTCTTGGTCGGCGGTGACGTTATAACCAATGGCGATGGCGGCGAGACCTCTGATGTTAAAGGTGTCCGGGTCGCATTTGCCGCTAATCAACGGTCCGCCGGATTGCGCTTTATTGCCGAACGCGACCCCGTAAGTGTCGCAAACGCGGTTTCCCGCGCCCGCCGCAAAACCTGCCGCGCCTTTGACTTCGTTGCCGCTGCCGAAAGCGATGCTGCTCGTGCTGCGGGCAAAGTTAGTGTCGCCGAATGCAAACGCATAAAGTCCTTCTGCGGTCGAATTGCTGCCGCCCGCCCACGAGAAGAAACCGACGGTCGCATCGTCCCACTCGTTGTCGGCGTAACCCGAACGAAATGCGCCTTTGTAAGAATCCCAGGATGTGCGATAGCCTTTGCCCTGCATCGGAGAAACGCCGATGCCTAGATTTCCTGTGGCGACGAAGCTGCCGTTTTGAAAAACTTTGAACCAAGCCGGCGTATGTCCGCCCGGTCCCGAACAGCAGGTGCTGCCGCCGCGCAAATTAATCATCGGAGCGGTTCCGTTGGCGTCGCCGACCGAAAGCTGTTCGGTGCCGGGAACGAATTTGACGAAATTTGAGTCCGTATATGCCTTATTAGTGGCGTCTCCGGCGTTTACCGGGTTTCCGACGTTCGTTATGAGTGCGTTGTTCGCAGACAACCCCGCGCCGAAGACGTTCAAGCCGGTCCAATTATTGGCACCATTCAGGCGGGCAATGTTGAATGACAGCCGGTTTTCGTTGATAACTCCGGCGGTCGTCGGATCATTAATAGCGCTAACGATGCTGGTGCCGGCCATTGTTCCGCCAGGACCGGTTGGGGCAGTTGTCATACTCGTTCCATCAGGAAAAACGAGCGCGCTGCCTGCTCCGGTCAGCTTGATATTACCTGCCACGTCGAGCTTTGCGGTAGGCGTTGCCGTTCCGATACCGACATTGCCCGAAGGCTTGATGGACATCCGAAGCTGATCCAGTCCGGTAAAGAAGAGAACTGAACCCTCATTGGCTACCGGCGAAGCTACGTTGCCGGCAGAAATCCCAACCAATCCGCGTTGGTTCGGTAATACTGAGTAGTTACTGCCGCGCATAGCAAGATACGGTCCGTTGTAACTCGTGAAAGAAGGCGTCGAACTGGCAATCATCCCGACCGTTTTCGCATTGCTGTCTGTAAAAAGCACATTGCTGTCTACGACATTGTTGGGTGTAGCTGTCATTTGGATATTGCCGCCATTGACTACCATGTTACCGCCGGATTCCGAAAGGACGGAATCGCCGAGCGTGCCGTTAGTATCGAGCCACTTAGTGATTCGATTCGTAGTTCCCGTTCCGGCTAAGTTGGCTGTTGTGCCGGAAGCGGCAGCCGATTTCATGACCGTACCGTCATCGAAAACGATGCCTCCAACAGCGATTTTCCCGTTTTCATCCCGTTTCACGATTGTTTCGGGCGCATTAGCGGTTGAAGCGTTGGCGGC
>DASVTY010000096.1:0-30157 GCA_036387315.1 Pyrinomonadaceae bacterium | reverse complement strand
ATACGACAAGCCTTCGAGCGAGATGGTTAGATCAACGGTTTTTAATTTTACTTCCGGGTGCGGCTGAAGCGGCACGGGCGCGAAATTTAAAACTGCTTTGACGCCGGTTTCGGCAACCGTGTCGAAAACCGTCTGCGCTTTCTCGGCTGGAACGGTAATCACTGCGACATCAATTCCGTTTTCGCGCGCTATGCGCTCAAAATCCAGAAAATCGTAAACCGGACACTCCGAGCGCCCGATTTTCTGCCCGACTTTTTCGCGGCTCGAATCAAACAGCGCGACGACGTGGAAATTAGATTGTTTAAAACCGTAATAATCCGCGAGCGCCGTTCCGAGCCGCCCGGCACCGATAATCCCTACGCGATGCTCTTTATCCAATCCGAGAATTTTAGTCAAAGTCCGGCGCAAATCGTCAACGTAATAGCCGACGCCGCGGACGCCGAATTCGCCGAAATACGCCAAATCTTTGCGAATCTGCGCCGAATTGAGGTGAAATTTTTTTGCCAGAGCCTCGGATGAAATTGTTTTGATTCCTTCCTCTGCGAGCTGATTAAGACAGCGCAGGTAAACGCTGAGGCGATTGGTAGTTAGTTCAGAAATCTTTTCCGTTTTCATTTCAAATATAGATTCAATGGGAGATTATAACTTGAATCCGCTCGCTTGTGAAAAAAGGCGATAACCAAATGATGTTTTAACGCTTTTGGGCGTTGCTGTAAAGTGTCCGGTGAGTTATAATTTAATCTGTGAAACAAGTTGCGTTTGTGAAACAAAGATGTCAACTTGTTTATATAAAATCACATCAAAACTAAAAAATGATTGCACATTTATCAGGCAAATTATTGTTAAAAGGAGCAACGTCCGTTGTAATTGACATCGGCGGCGTCGGCTACGAAGTCACAATTCCGCTTTCGACCGCCTACGAATTGGGCGAAACCGGCTCGGACGTTTCGCTGCGGATTTATACGCACGTCCGCGAGGAGGCTCTACAGCTTTACGGTTTTCAAACCGGACGCGAGCGCGAGTTATTTACACTGCTGATTTCGGTTTCCGGCATCGGCACAAAATCTGCGATTGCAATGCTCTCGTCAATGAACGCCGATGAAATTGCGGGCGCGATTCGCACCAATAATTTAGCGCGCTTAACGAGCGTTCCCGGCATCGGACGCAAAACCGCCGAGCGTTTGGTGATTGAATTGCGCGATAAGATTTTGCAGGTTTCGTCGCCTGCGCTCGATGAAGCAATCGCCGCTGGAAACGGGAAAGCTGCGAAACCTTCGCTCGATACGGTTTACGACGACGCGCTTGAAGCCTTAATAAGTCTCGGCTATGCCAAACCCGTCGCTGACCGCGCTTTGAAAACCGCAATGTCCGACGGCGGTGAAATCTCTGTTCAGGCGTTGCTTAGAAGAAGTTTAAGAAATTTATCGAAATAAAATGACTAACGAATACGAATTAAACGACAACCGCGACCGATTACAGCAGGACGACGAGGCGAATATCGAACTCAGTTTGCGCCCGACTCGTCTCGGCGAATACATCGGTCAGAAAAAGGTCAAAGATAATCTCGGAGTTTTCCTCAAAGCGGCGAAAATGCGCCGCGAAGCGCTCGATCACGTTTTGCTGACAGGTCCGCCGGGACTCGGAAAAACAACGCTTTCTCAAATCGTAGCCAACGAAATGGGCGCGCAGCTTCATTCGACCGCCGGACCCGTGATCGAAAAAAGCGGCGATCTGGCGGCTTTACTGACAAATTTACAGGAAGGCGATGTGCTGTTTATTGATGAGATTCATCGTATGAACCCGGCGATTGAAGAGATTTTGTATCCGGCAATGGAAGATTACAATCTCGACATTATGATCGGGCAGGGAACTGCGGCGCGCTCGATTAAATTGGAATTGCCGAAATTTACGCTCGTCGGCGCGACGACCAGACCGGGTTTGATTACAGCGCCTTTGCGCGGGCGTTTCGGGATTCTTTTTCACCTCGATTTTTATCCGATTGATGATTTGCAGACAATTATTCTGCGTTCGGCTGGAATTTTAAACGTCGAGGTCGAAGAAAAAGGCGCGCGTGAAATCGCTCGTCGGGCGCGCGGAACTCCGCGTATCGCCAACCGCCTGCTGCGCCGCGTCCGCGATTACGCCGAAGTTGATTACGAAGGCAAAATCACGGAAGAAGTCGCAATGGACGCGCTCAACCGAATGGAAGTTGATACTTACGGTTTAGACGAAATTGACCGCAAACTGCTGCTGACAATTATCGAAAAATTCGACGGCGGTCCGGTCGGACTCGGCACGATTTCGGCTTCGATTCACGAGGAAAAAGATTCGATTGAAGAAATCATCGAGCCTTATTTGATTCAAACCGGCTTTTTAAACCGCACTCCGCGCGGACGACTTGTAACCAGACTTGCTTATGAGCATTTCGGCGTGAATATGCCGACTGTCAGCCAGCCTTTGTTTGAGTAAAATTCAAATGTAAATTCTAAAAGACCGGAATTTCAAGCGGCATTGAAATTCCGGTCTTTTTTTTTGTTACTATGTTTTAGATTTTATCAAACAAAGCGAGTTGAGCTTTATCTTCACAAAATTTGTGTTTTATGTTCAGCGCCGAAAACATTATGAGAATCTTGCTGACAATTGTTTTTTGCCTTTTTATCATCGTCAATTTTTCCCAATCGAATGCGCCGACTTTCGCCGAAACGCCGGAAATGCAACAGCAAGGCGTAAATCGTTTCGAGGGCTACAACATTTTTCTCGACGCTGTTGATGTGCATATTCCGCAAGGCGGAACGTGCGCCACGCGCTATGTCCCGCCAGCCACGCAAATCACGATTACCGATTTAAATCCCGCGACCCCGATGCGTCTGGGTTCTTGCAGCGGCGCGCCAGCCGTGCGATCCGCTTCGGCAACTACGGCGACCGTCAATGCCGATGAAAACAATTACAAATGGTGTTTCACGGGCGAAGATAAAATCTATCAGCTCTCGTTTCAAGCCGACCGTTTCGCCGGAAAAATCACTTATAACTGGATTGTAAATCCTGATGCGTTAACCGCCGGGTTTTACAACGTCAGAGATTTCGGCGCGAAAGGCGACGGGCAAACCGATGATACGGTTGCAATTCGCTCGGCGCTCGCGTTTATCGCCTCGCGCGGCGGCGGCGGAACTTTGCGGTTTCCCGAAGGCGATTACTCAGTCGGGAAAGTTCCGAATTACAAAGGCATCACGCTTCCGCCGGGCGTCACAATCGAAGGCGTCGGCTCGATTCTGACGGGTGCTGCGATTAACAACGTCAATCAACGCAGTCCTTCGCGTATTTCGCTCGCTCCGGGCGTAACGAACGCAGCCATTTTCCGAATCGGCGAATGCACCGAACGAGTCGCCATTCGCGACATCGAGCTTTTCGCCAACAGTCAAGATAAAACTTACGGAATCGAAGCGGTCGGCACGAATTTAACGAGTCAGGATTTTTTCATCGAGCGCGTCACCTTTAATAAATTCTATCGCGGCTTTTACGCCCACGCTATCCACGCTCCCGGAACCGCTTGGCAGTTTGATTTCATCAAAGTGCGCGATTCGCGCTTTCTCTACAACACTGACGCCGGAATCTGGGTTGATATTTGGAATACGGATTGGAAAATCGAAGGCAGCTTTTTCCAGGCGCCGCCCAAAACGGCGACAAACCGCGCCGACGGCATTTATATTTATCGAGCAGGAATGGTCAGCATCGCCGAGACTTTTTCCGGCGTTCCGGGAGGCGCGGGCGCGGGCGTTAAGGGCGGCGATTTTCTGCACATCATCGAGAACGGAAATCTAACGATTATCGGAAGTCAAACTGAAGGAATGACTCGCTCGCTGGTTTTCGGCGAGCTTCAGGGTGCAGGCAACTTGTCGTATCCGATCACGCTCATCAACAACATTTTCGGCGAGCCGCTGGAAATAAAAGGACGCCGGATGCTCGTCTCAACCGGAAATCTATACAGCGCTGGAAGCGTCCGTCTGAATAATGATGTAGAAGTCTATTCGACCGGCGACCGTTTTTGTTACGACGGCTATATTCTGGGCTGCCAAACCGCAGGAAATCAGTCAAATTTCATCGGCGGAAAAATAATGTTCGCTACCGGACAGCCGACCAATCAGACTGTTCCGGGCAGACCGATGGTTTTGGGCAGCGAAGTCCAAATGCCGACTTTCCGCAGCAACGAACTGCCGCGCAATTCAAACAACGGCACAATGCTCTTCTGCGCAGATTGCCGCCGCAATTCACAATGCACCGGCGGCGGTCAAGGCGCTCCGGCAATGTTCATTAACGGACGTTGGGAATGCTTATAAACAGAAAAAGCCGATTTAATTTTAAATCGGCTTTTTCTGTTTAATTTGTGAGACTTGTTTAACTTTCAGCCGGAGCAACTTCTTCCTCATCCGAAATGCTCAAAAGCGAGGCGCTTGTTACCTTGTCGTCATCGCCGGTTTTAATCAGCGTGACGCCTTGGGCGCTACGCCCGGTTTGGCGGATTTTATTCGCGTCAAGCCGGATTAGTTTGCCTTGTTCGGTGATAATCATTACTTCCGATTCGTCTTCGAGCGGGAAGACGGCGACGACTTTGCCGGTTTTATTGGTCGTTTTCATATTGATTACGCCAAAGCCGCCGCGCGTTTGGAGGCGGTAGTTTTTGACCTGCGTTTGTTTGCCGAAGCCTTGTTCGGAAATCGAGAGCATTTTCGCTTCGCCGTCTTTAGAAACCGCGCAGACCGAGACGACGAAATCGCCTTTTCTCAAGTTTATTCCGCGCACTCCGCGGGCGGCGCGTCCCATCGGGCGGACATCGGATTCGTCAAAGCGAATTGCCATTCCGCCGTTTGTGGCGATGAAAATCTGACAATTGCCGTCGGTGAAAACTACGTCCAAAAGCTCATCGCCGTCGTCAATATTGGCGCAGTTGATGCCGTTGGCGCGGATGTTTTGGAAATCGGCGAGCGAGGTTTTCTTAATCACGCCCTGACGCGACACCATCATCACGTATTTTTCTTCCGAAAAATCGCGGATTGGTATCACGCCGACAACTTTTCGCTCGGAAGGAATGTTAATCAAATTAACAATCGCTTTCCCGCGCGCGGTCGGCGGAGCGTCGGGCAGCTCGTGGACTTTCATTTTAAAGACGCGCCCGTCGTCGGTGAACATCATAATGTAAGCGTGCGTCGAGGCTACGAACAGATGCTGAACGATGTCCTCGTTTTTCGTCTGCTGCCCGCGCCGTCCGACTCCGCCGCGATGTTGTTTGGAGTAAATCGAAACCGGCGTTCGTTTGATGTAACCGGCGTTTGTGACCGTAATCGCCACGTCTTCGTCGGCAATCAAATCTTCAATCCGAATCTCGATTCCGGCGTCAACAATTTCCGTTCGGCGTTTGTCGGCGAAATCTTTGCGAATTGTTTCAAGCTCTTTAATGATGACTTGTCGCAAAAGCTGTTCGTTCGCCAGAATCGCTTCGAGTTCGGCAATCAACTTCAAGAGATTTTCCAATTCGTCAATGATTTTTTGACGCTCTAAAGCCGACAAGCGGCGAAGCTGTAAATCGAGAATCGCCTGCGCCTGAATGTCAGAAAATTGCAGACGTTTCATTGCCGTTTCGAGGTCTTTCAGGAAACCGGCAAGCGTTTTGTCGGCGGGCGCGCCTTTCCACGTTTTTTGCTCGCGCAAAGTTTCGGTGTTGCCCGTCAGCCACGCTTTGGCTTCGTCCAGAGAACGCGAGTTGCGAATCAGCGGCACGATAAAATCGAGCGCGTCAATCGCTTTGTTCAAGCCTTCCAAAACGTGAGCGCGCGCCTGCGCTTTGCGTAAATCGTATTCGGTGCGGCGGCGAATGACTTCGCGGCGGAAATCAACAAACGCTTCGAGCATTTGTTTTAAATTCAACACGCGCGGCTGTCCGTTGACGATTGCCAGATTGATAATGCCGAACGACGACTGCATCGGCGTCAGTTTATAAAGTTTATTAAGAACAACTTGCGGAATCGCATCACGCTTTAGCTCAATAACGATTCGCATTCCTTCGCGGTTGGATTCGTCGCGCAACTCGGAAATTCCTTCAAGCCGTTTTTCGTTAACAAGCTCGGCGATTTTTTCAATCAAACGCGCTTTGTTTAGCTGATATGGAATTTCCGTGATGACAATCGCGTCTTTTTCGCGGTCGCCGCGCCCGATGCGGTCAATTCCGGCTTTCGCGCGCATTTGCAGAATGCCGCGTCCGAAACGATAAGCGTTGTGAATTTCCTCGCGTCCGTAAATAAAACCGCCGGTCGGGAAATCCGGTCCCGGAACGATTTTCATAAGCTGGTCGATTGAAACGTCCGGGTTTTTAACGAGCGTAATTGTGGCGTCCAAAATCTCGCCCAAATTGTGCGGCGGAATTTTCGTCGCCATTCCGACGGCGATTCCTTCCGAACCGTTAATTAAAAGATTCGGAATTCTGGTCGGTAAAACGGTCGGTTCCGAAAGAGATTCGTCGTAATTCGGCTGAAAATCAACTGTTTCCTTTTCAATGTCGGCGAGAACTTCCGACGCGAGCTTTTGCAGACGGACTTCGGTATAACGCATTGCCGCCGGAGCGTCGCCGTCAACCGAGCCGAAATTGCCCTGCCCGTCAACGAGCATATAGCGCATCGAAAAATCCTGCGCGAGACGCACAATCGTGTCGTAAACGGCGGTGTCGCCGTGCGGGTGATATTTTCCGATGACATCGCCGACGACGCGCGCAGACTTTTTATAAGCCTTGTTATGCTGGTTGCCAAGCTCGTTCATCGCCCACAAAACGCGGCGGTGAACAGGTTTTAAACCGTCGCGCACGTCGGGCAGAGCGCGCCCGATAATCACGCTCATCGCGTAATCGAGATACGAACGCCGCATCTCGTCTTCAATCGTTACCTGATTTTTTTCTAAAAGTGTTTCCATTTATTAACCTTTCGGGGTAAAATCAACAAAGTTGCGCCGAACGCTTCTTGCCGTTCGGCGAAAACCGGAATCGAAACCGGATTATTTGTAATAAAAAAGCCGCGTTTAAATGCCTCGATTTAAAAGCACAAGCAACGCTCAAAAAAGTTTGAGTTTTGCTCAAGAAAAATGGACTTAAATTTTTGCAACTGCGATATTTAAGACACTTTTAATTATACCTTCAAATCTCGTTTTTGACAACCGCTCGAAGCGTGTTTTTGAGCCTCTTAAACCGACTCCTTTCAAAAAATTATGTCGTCTGTAAAACCGATGTCCGAAGATACCGTCAACGGAAAAAACCGCCGCAAACGCGACCGTCTCGAACTGTCTTTGCCGATTCGAGTGCGCTGCCGCGAATCGCTCGAACATGATTGGGAAGAAATTACCCGTCTGATTGACGTTACGCCGTTCGGCGCGGGCTTTACTCTGACGCGCCCGATGGAAGTCGGCAGACTGCTTTTTTTGATGATGCCGCTGCCGCGCCAATTGCGGTGCTTCGATCATCTCGAAGCGCAATATCGAATGTGGGCGCTCGTCCGCCACGTTCGCAAAATTACCGATGAAAAGGCGGAGAAACAGCTTTACAACATCGGCGTCGCGTTCGTCGGCAAACGCGCGCCCGCAAGCTACGAGGCAGACCCGACGACTTTGTACGAGGTTTTGGCTTCGGACGAGCTTGGTTTTTGCCGTTTAAGAGAAGTTTCCGGCACGAGCAAAGTCGGTTCAAACGCAGCTCCGGCAAAAGATTTGGGCGCTGACGGGCGAAGAATGACGCGCCATCCGATTCCGCTCACCGTTAGAATCGAAGTTTTCGATGAAAACGGCAAAACCGTTTCGAGCGAGATGACCGTCACGGAAAACGTAAATCCGTCGGGCGCGGCGGTTTTTACAACTCTCGATGTTGACCGCGGGCGTTTTGTGAGAATGACTTGCGACCAGTACAATATAACCGTTGTCGCCGTCGTCAGACGTCGCAGAATCGGAGCGGACGGGATTGCCCGGCTTCATTTGGAATTTATTGACCGGCAATTTCCGCTCGAAGGAATCGAACGTTGAAGAAAACGAATTTCAATCAGCCGCGAACGATTTTGCTCGTTGAAATCGAGCGATATTGCCAAAATGCAAACTGTTTGCGGCTCAACCGAATCGGTTTAACGCGCTCGGAAATCGGAGAGTACAAAGGTTTCACCTGCGAGCGATGCGAAATGTGGAACGACGATGAGCTAAAAGAGCAAGACGTGCCTGCTGATTGGCAGCGGCTTTTGGCGGACAAAGTTTAGAAGATACGGAGACGAATTTTTTGAGTCAAAGCGAAACCGAGTTTCCTTTAAAAGTTCAGAAACAGGAAATTATCGAGCCGCCTTCGATGCCCGAATGGGGACTGAGCGCGGTTCGTTTTGCCGGGCGGCAATTATCCCGGCTGTTTTTCGGCATTAAATATATAAATCTGGAAAACATTCCTCAAAACCGCACCGGCGGTTTGTTGATTTGCGCTAATCACCAGAGTTTTTTCGATCCGTTTTGGATTTGCTTTCCGGTTTACCGGCAAATTCGTTATTTGACGTGGGACGCGGCGACGCGCTGGTTTTTGATCGGCGATTTTATCCGCTCTCTAGGAGCATTTCCGGTCAATCTTGAGCGAGGCGGCAAAGACGCTTTGAAAATGTCACGCGGCTGGCTGCGGTCGGGGGGAACGCTCGTCATTTTTCCCGAAGGCGAGCGCGGTTTTTCAGACGGAAAATTGCTCAATTTTAAAAACGGCGCACTCCGCATCGCGCTGCAAGCCGGAGTTCCGATTCTGCCCGTCACGATTCGCGGAGGAAACCGGGTTTGGTCGCAGGATATGCCGATGCCGCGTCTCGCCAAAGTCGAAATCGTTTATCATCCGCTGTTCGAGCTTCCGCCGGTGCCGGACGGCGTTGATTTAAAGACTCACGCTGAAAATTTAACGGTTAGATTAAAAGAAATCATCGCTTCGGCGCTTCCTTCCGAAAGCGTTTAAGGCTGACTTCTTCGGCGCGGCGGAGGCGGAGGAGCGGCAATCGGCGGCAAGCCTTTTTCAGCGCGGCGTTTATTTATATCATTGAGTCGCCGCATTTTTTGAAGCTGTCTGGCGTTTTCGATGGCTGATCTGACTTTCTCGCGCTGTTCCGGCGTTAGTTTCTGTAAATCCTCGTCTCTCACATCCGGCACTTCAATTTCAGGAATATCCACATCGGGAATATCCGCCTCTTCGACCACGACGCGGATTTCGGGCGATTTCTCGGTTTTGGGTTTCGACTGCCCTTTTTCCGCCTTTTCCTGAATTACCGTTTGAGTGTTGGGTTTCGCCTCGTTTTGAGGAGCGATTGAATTTATTCCTGCTCCCGTGCTTTTTACCGCCGTGTTAGCAGGCTGTTGCGCTCCCGGCGCAGGCGTAATTACAAATGCCGTGTTTGCGTTTTGTTTCGCGTCGCTCGTTTCCGGTTTTTGAGCTTCGTTTTTATGAACGGTTTGGGTTCGCGGCGGCTGAAAATTGTCCGATTGGACATTCGAGTCGCTCATCGCATACCAACCGGCAAAACCGCCGCCCGCTAAAATCGCAATCGCGGCGGCAATTCCGATTGCTTTGAAAAGCGAACGATTGTTTTGCGGCGCGGCATTTGGATTTAAATTATTAGCCGCAGGCGTTTCAACCGGAACTTTAAAAGCCGCGTTTCGTTTTTCCGCCTCGGCTTCTTCCAAGTCAGTCTGCTCGGCTGAGTGCAAATTGGTTGCAAATTGCTGTTTTTCCAGATTTGTACGGCTGAATTTCGTTGCATCCGAATCTTTTGTTTCAGCGAAAAAACCGGCTTCGAGCGGCGCAGTCAAATTCGCGTTTGCGGCGGTTTGATTGCCGTCTTTTGTTTGCCCGCCCATCAATTCGGTTTTTTGCGTAAACAAAGCCGCCGATGTCGTCGCGTTTTCGGTCGGGCTGGGAGCGGCGTAATCAGGATTTTCTGCGGCTTCCGTCAATGCCCGACGCATCGCGGCGGCTGTTTGCGGGCGCAGATTCGGGTTTAGAGACATTGCCTGATGCAGCACGGCGGCAGCCGATCTCGAAACTTTCGGATTCAATTCATTTGCCGGGCGCAGAGAGTCTTCGCCGCCGTTTAAAACCGCCATCGCGCGCGTCAGAGCGTCAACCGGCGCAGCGCCCGCCAACAAGTGATAGACGGTGGCGGCAAGCGAATAAAGATCGCTGCGCGGGTCTGTTCCCGTTCCCTGAATTTGTTCGAGCGGCGCATAAGCGCGCGAATAGCCGAAAACGCTTTTGGTTTGCGTTAATTTGGAAACGTCGGTGATGCTGCCTTTCGCCAAACCGAAATCGAGCAGCACGATTTGACTGCGCGGCGTTAATTTTAAATTCTGCGGTTTAATGTCGCGGTGAATAATCGGAATTTTTTGCGAATGCAGATAATCGAGCGCGTCGAGAAGCTGGTCAGCCCAGAGCAAAACGTCCGCAACTGCAAATGCGCCCTTGCGTTCGAGAATTTCCGATAAATCTTCGCCCGCGATGTATTCCATCACGAGAAACTGTCCGTTTTCTTCTTCAAAATGGTCGGAAACGCGCGGCAACGCCGGATGCCGCAAGCTGTTTAAAAGCTGCGCTTCGCGTTCAAAAGCGCGGCGCAGAACGGCTTCGCTGAAAAAAGTTTCTTTGATGGCGACTTGCGAGCCGAAACGCTGGTCGGTGGCTGTGAAAACCGCGCCCATTCCGCCCGCGCCGATTTTGTCGTGAATTAAATAACGATTTTGGAGAATTGTTCCGGCTTCAATCATTGGTCGAAGAATCTACGGCTCACAGTTTAACATTTTCCTGCCGAAAAGGTTAAAAGGAGATACGAACAAAAAGGGAAAAGGTTTGCGCGCCAGGCGCTCCTTTTCCCCTTTTTATTTCAACAAATTGAGTTTAATTTAAAATAAAGGCTCAAATTCCGTTCAAGCCGTAAGCTCGCGCCAGAGAGTTTAAATCCCGTCTGACCTGTGCCCAAATTCTTTCGGTTTTCGCGCCGAAATTCCGCCGCCGGACAATCCCGTTGATCGTGCGAGCGATGTTCAGACAATTGCGAACGTATTGCTTGTTTTCCGCCAGAGAATCGCCGCGATCAAATTCGCGCCGCAGCTTGTCGGTCGCGTCGCCGAGTTCGCGTGCGCGCTCGTTGATGCGGTCTTCTAACTTTGTGTATTCGAGTCTTGAGCGGTCGAGCGAATCGTTGATCGCGGCGACAAAAGCGTCGGCATTTGTTTCAACGCGGCGAATCGTCTGGTCAATCGCATATTTGTCCGCGCCGCGTGCCCGCCGCTGCGCTGACGCTTCGGTTGAATTAAAAGCTAAAACGGCAATTGCCGTCGCTAAAAAAACAAACATTGTCATCAATTTTTTCCGCATCTTTTCTCTCCTTAATTTTTCTAACGGCAAATCATTGCGGGAGAGACGATTTGCCGCTTGTGATTTAAAAAATCTGCGCTTTAATTTTTACACGCACATTTTTTAGAGGCAAGAATTTTTTTTAATCGAGAATTTATTCTGCGGCAAGGTAAAATGTTGAAAAAGCTTGAAAAAATATTTAAAAGCTGATCTGCATCAACTTTTAAATTCAAGTGTTAAATTTATTGGTAATGAAAAAGTCTCATGGGGCGACGAAATTCAAATTGTTGGTTTCTTCCGTAATGGTTCTCACCGTTGCCGCAAATTCATAGCGTTTGCCGGAAACCGTGAAAATATAGGTTCCGCTGACTTGCACATCGTCGAAGCGGTAGTAGCCAAAGGTGCTTGTTCTCGCAAATCTGGTGTTGCCGCCGGGGTCTGTCATCGCTACGACTGCATTGGCAATGCCGCGCCCGGAGCTGGACAGAACTCGTCCGGTTACTGAAACCGAAGCCGCCGTCGGGGCGGAAGCGCGTTCAGTTGAGCCTTTTTCGCAAGCCGCGACGCCGTTGTTGTCCGAATCCGTCGGACGCGAAACGCCACGCTGATCAAAGCCGCCGCAGCCGTTAACGCCGTTAGGAATCCGGTCAATCAACGGGCTATCGGGATTCGGCAAATAATTCAAGGTTGTTCCGCCGTTTAAACCCAAAGCGCCGAGAGACGGATCTATCCCTGTCTCGTCTCCTGTAGTGTTCACAAACGTGCCGCCGCTTGTGTTTTCAACCAGGTTATAACTTTGCGATGTAATGATGCCCCAGATGTCGGGACCTGTGTCGGCGTAGTTGTTAGCAACAACCGAGTTTTTTAGATTGACGATTCTGGTACCGATTTCGCCTTCTGTTATATAACGGAAGTTGGCTATGCCACCACCATAGCCCGCAGAGTTTCCGGCGATAGTGGAAAAGTTAATGTTAGCGACGACATTGCCACCTCGGATTGTGAAATTCTCAATTCCGCCGCCGTATCCATCGGTCGTGTTCCCGCTAATTGTACTGTTATTAACGTTCAGAACGGCGTTTGCGCCATTTGCACCAGTATTGATAATCCCGCCCCCTTCATCGAGGGCAGAGTTGTTGACTATTGCGCTATTGTTGATAGTGGTTGTCGATCCCACACTTCCGGTGTTGTTGACAATACCTCCTCCCATATACTTAGCGGAGTTATTAGCGATTGTGCTGTTGTTGATTGTTGTATTTCCGTTGATCGTTAGAACGCCTGCGTCCATGAACGCAATATTGTGGGTAATATTTGAATTGGTAATGTTCAAAGTCCCCCTCAAATTGAAAACGCCCCCGCAAATCCCGTTGTTACCGCCACTGGCGGTCACGCTATTGTTGCCTAAGGTGCTGTTGATTAGATTGACGGTTCCGTCAATCAATTGTATTCCCGCGCCGAAAGTGCTTGAAATCGTGGAGTTCAAATTATTGTTAGTAATGGTTGAATTGTTGACGTTGACCGTCCCGTTTCCAATCGAATAAATGCCGCCGCCGGCAACAGGGGAATTGCCGGTTATAAGGTTGACGTTATTGTTGGCGACGAGACAGTTATTCAGCGTCAGCGTCGGGGAACCAGTGGCATAAATACCCGCACCCAAGGCAAAGCCTTGATTGTCTCGGATGACAACATTGTTGAGCGTAACATTCGCGTCCGTTCCTTCGACTTGAAAGCCCGCGCCGCCGAAACCATCAACGACATATCTGCCGTAACGCAGCGTGACATTGTTAATAACGACAATCGTGGCGATTGAAGCGGCGGAAACTTGTAGCGGACGTTCAGTCGCCGTTCCCGCCGTTCCCGCTGCCTGGATAAATGTATCGCCGGAACCGGCGCCGTTGATGGTAATGTTTGAGTTGATGTCAAAATCGCCGCTTGCATTAGCGTTTTCATGCGAACCGGTTAGCAGCGTGGTGTAAGCTCCGGCGGGAAGCGTGATAACGTCGTCGCCTGAAAGCGAGTTTGCCTCGCTAATCGCCGCCCGCAGCGAACACCTTCCATTTGAATCAGTGCAAATGCCATCGCCCGGCGAAACGTCCTGTGTGTCGTCGGGCGTATTGACCGTGAAAGATGCGGCGAATACCGCTCCGCAAGCGGCAAAGGCAATGCAGCCGAGTAGTGCAAGCCGCATCAAAAAATAGAGGAATTTTTTCATTGTAATTGGTTCCTGAGAGACGTGCGCCGATAAGAGTATTTGAATTTCACTCCGGCGTCAATAAAAGTAGAATACAAAGCCATGAAAAAAGAAGGATTAAAGCCAATCCGCGGTGGCGTCAAGCCAGAGCGCGAGACCGCACCATTCGCCGAATTGTTCGTAATGACGATAAATTTGTTCGTCCTCGCATTTTTCGGTGTTGTTATGCAGCTTGGCGAAACGCATCCGAAGGTAAGAATCGAGCGCCAAACCGTCGTATCTGCCGAGCAATTTCAAAAGATTTTCCGCCGCGTAATCGCCGCAGCCTTTGACGCTCTTTATTTGCTTTTTCAACTCTTTGGTCGGCAAATCCGACGCGAGCCAGCTTTCGACATCAACTTCTCCGCTTAAAATTTTATTCGCCAATTCGGGAAAATACGCCGCGCGATAACCGGCGCGAATTTCTTCGCGGTAAAATTCAACAGGCATTGCCGCCATTTTTTCGGGCGTCGGAAAACTTTTTCTGCCGTTTGCGCTCGGTTCGCCGAGCTTTTCGACCAGATTTGCGACCATTTTTTTCGTCAAAGCCCATGAGCAATTCGTCGTGCAAATCGTCTTTATTAAATCTTCAAAAACGGTCGGCGAGCGCAGCAGTCTGCCCGAAGCGGTTTCCGAAATCCAGCGAAAATGTTTGTTTTTATCGGTCAGCCGGTAAAATTGCGAATAATCTTCATCGAGCCGCAAGCAGTGTCGAAAATCTTTGATAACTTTCCCTGCGGTTTTTTCGTCCACGTCGCCGAAGATTTCAATTTCTAAATTGTCGTCCGCTTCCCGAATCGAAGCCGCGACCGGCGGAGCGTTTTCAACGTCGAAAACTCTCGTCAAAATCCAGTTTTCTTTGTCCAATTCAAACGGCGGCAAATCGTACCAGCCGTGACTGTAAACCGTTCGGCGAAAGTTGAAATCAGACGGCGCGGCGATTTTAAAAGTAGAAGTAATTATTTTGTTCATTACACGATAGAATTACAGCTTTCTTGACCTTGTAAAAGCGGGCGTGATACGTTGTTCGCTTGATTAGACTTTAATTTATTTTACCGATTCGGAGCAAAACTTTTGAGCGAAACAGAGCTTCAAAAAACGCCTTTAAATGACGCGCATCGTCGGCTTGGCGGCAAAATGATTGATTTCGGCGGTTGGGATATGCCCGTTCAATATTCCGCCGGAGTGATTGAAGAACATCTGCGAACCAGAACCGCTTGCGGGCTTTTCGACGTTTCGCATATGGGCGAAATTCACGTTGACGGCAAAGACGCGATTGCGTTTGTCAATCATTTGACAACAAACGACGTGACAAAGCTCGTTGACGGGCAGGCGCATTATTCGGCTTTGACAAATCCCGAAGGCGGCGTGATTGACGATTTGCTGGTTTATCGTTTCGGCGAAGAAAAGCTCTTTCTCGTCGTCAACGCTTCGACACAGGATAACGATTGGGATTGGATTTCTTCCCAAAAGTCCGGTTTTGACGTTGATTTGCGTCACGCTTCGGTTGAATATTGCCAGATTGCGATTCAAGGTCCGCGCGCCGTCGAGATTCTTTCAACGCTCACAGATACTGATTTAAATTCAATCAAGTATTATCATTTTACAAACGGCGATGTTGACGGCGTGCCTTCGATAATTTCCCGAACCGGATACACGGGCGAAGACGGTTTTGAAGTTTACGCCGACGCCGCCAAAGCCGAACAGCTTTGGAACAAAATGCTCGACGCGGGCGATTACGGAGCGGAAAACGGAATTCTGCCCGCCGGACTCGCCGCGCGCAACACTTTGAGATTGGAAGCCGCGATGTCGCTTTACGGTCACGAGCTGGCGGAAGACATCACGCCGCTCGAAGCCGGACTTGGCTGGATTTGTAAATTGAACAAAGGCGATTTTATCGGGCGCGAGGCGCTGCAAAAACAAAAAGAAGCGGGTTTAAAGCGCAAACTCGTCGGTTTTGAAATGACGGACAAAGGCATCGGGCGCGACGGTTTCGACATTTTCATCAACGGCGAGAAAGTCGGACAAGTGACGAGCGGTTCGCCCGCCCCGTTTTTAAAGAAAAACGTCGGTCTGGCATTTGTTCCGACCGAATTTGCCAATGTCGGTCAGGAAATCGAAATTGACGTGCGCGGGCGTCGTTTAAAAGCGCAGATTGTGCCGACACCTTTTTATAAACGCGAAAAGAAATAGCGAAATGATGAATCCTCCCGATTTTATTTGTATAAAATGCGGCGGTGCGATGGAGATCGGCGCAATAGTCGATCAAACTTATGGCGGCAAAATGCAATCCCGATGGGTTGAAGGCGAACCGAAAGAATCTTTTTGGGCTGGCGGTTTACAGACCGACGGAAAAGATAAGTACAAAGTTAATACATACCGCTGTCAGGATTGCGGCTATTTAGAATCGTACGCGGTTGAAGTTGATACACGAAAAAAATCTATTTTTGAATAAAACTATTTTTGAATAACTATGGCAAATGTTCCCGAAAATCTGCGTTACACGAAAGACCACGAATGGGTTTTAATCGAAGGCGACACGGCGACAATCGGAATCACCGATTACGCGCAAGAATCGCTCGGCGATATTGTTTATGTTGACCTGCCGCAAATCGGCGCGACTTTCACGGCGCACGAATCAATCGGTTCGGTCGAATCGGTAAAAGCCGTTTCCGACATTTTTACGCCGGTTTCCGGCGAAGTGTTGGAAATCAACGAGGCTTTAAACGACACGCCCGAATCGGTCAACACAGATGCTTACGGCGAGTCCTGGATGGTCAAGTTTCAGCTCACAAATCCGTCGGAACTTGACGAGCTGATGGACGCCGCCGCTTATCAAGAATATTTAGAAGCAAACAGCTAAAAATGTTCATCGTTCGTCGTTCGTTGCAAAAGCAATTTACAACGAACGACGAACGATGAACAACGAACAAATGCGTTACATACCAAATTCGGCGGAAGAGCGCGCCGAAATGCTCAAAATTGTCGAGCTTGATTCGGCAAACGATTTATTTCGCTCGATTCCGCAAGATTTACAGCTTAATCGCGAGTTAAACATTACCGAGCCGCTTTCCGAACCGGAGTTAATCGCCGGACTCGAAGCTATGGCTGAGGAAAACCGGGGAGCGAAACGCCCCAGCTTTTTAGGCGCGGGCGCATATTCGCATTATTCGCCCACGATTGTTGATTACGTCATTCAGCGCTCGGAGTTTTTTACTTCCTACACGCCTTATCAGCCGGAAATCACGCAAGGCACTTTGCAATATATTTTCGAGTTTCAAACTCTGGTCTGCCAGCTTACCGGAATGGAAGTCGCCAACGCTTCGATGTACGACGGCTCGACTTCGCTGGCGGAGGCGTTTTTGATGGCGCAGCGCGTCACGCGCCGCAACAAAGTCATCGTTCCTTCGACCGTTCACCCGGAATACCGCGAAGTCGCCAAAACCTATCTTCAACACGGCGACGCGCAAGTCGTGACAATCGGATTCGACGCGGAAACGGGCAGAATCAATCTCGAAGATTTAACCGCGCAGCTTGACGATCAAACCGCCGCCGTCGCCGTTCAATCGCCGAACTTTTTCGGCTGCGTCGAAGATTTACAGGCGCTCGCGGAAGCTGCGCACGCGGTCGGCGCGTTGCTGATTGTCGCTGTGACCGAAGCGATTTCGTTCGGCTTATTGAAAACACCGGGCGAATGCGGCGCGGATATTGTCGTCGCCGAAGGTCAATCGTTCGGCATTCCTCTTTCGTGCGGCGGTCCTTACGTCGGATTGTTTGCAACACGCGAAAAATTCGTGCGGCAAATGCCGGGCAGGCTTGCCGGTGTTGCCTACGACAAAAACGGAAAGCGCGGTTTTGTGCTCACGCTCTCGACGCGCGAGCAGCATATTCGCCGCGAAAAAGCGACCTCGAACATCTGCACAAATCAAGGCTTGATTGCGCTCGCCGCCACCGTTTATATGGAAACAATGGGGCGCAAAGGCTTGCAGGAAGTTGCAGTGCAAAATGCGCAAAAAGCAGCTTACGCCGCGCGCCGCATCGCTGAGATCGAAGGCTTTTCGCCCGCTTTTAACGCGCCGCGCTTTAACGAGTTTGTCGTCCGCGCTTCGGGCAATGCTACCGAATTAATGGAAAAACTCTGCACGGAAAAAGGAATGGTCGGTGGACTCGCGCTCTCGCGCTATTACCCGGAAAATCCGAACGATTTTCTCGTTTGCGTGACCGAAACAAACTCGCGCAAACAAATTGACGATTTAGTTGAGGGCTTAAAAGGCGTTTCAGCCTAATTAAAATAGGAAGTCCTTTGCCGAAAGGAGCAAATTATGTTTGTCGAAGAAGGTCGCACTCGTGATTTCGACCGGCGGAAATTCTTGTCCGCTGTCGGCAAAGGATTCGGCGCAATGGCTGTTTCTTCGTCTGTCGTTGGTTCGTTATTTGAAAATTTGCAAGCCGCAACAAAGGGAGTCGCGCATTTAACACCGGAGCAAGCCGCGACGGACGAAGATTTCTGGGCGCAGATTCAGCAATCCTTTTCGGTCACGCGCGGAATTATCAATCTAAATAACGGCGGCGTTTCTCCAAGTCCGCGAATTGTCACCGAGGCGCTCGTGCGTTACATCTGGCAGCAGGAAGATGCAACGGCTTACACGATGTGGCAGATTTTAGAGCCTCAATCGGAAACGATTCGCACCGGATTGGCAGAGATTTTCGGCTGCGACCGCGAAGAAATCGCCATCACGCGCAACGCTTCGGAATCGCTCGAAATTTTGTTGATGGGTTTGGATTTAAAATCCGGCGACGAGATTTTGACGACGACGCAGGATTATCCGCGAATGCTGACTACTTTGCGGCAGCGCGAACTGCGCGAAGGTTTGAAGCTCAAGCTGATTCAAATTCCGATTGCGCCGAAAGACGTTAACGAAATCGCCGTCGCATTTGAAAAAGCCGTTTCGCCAAAAACAAAGTTGATTTTAATCGCGCACCAGATAAATTTGACGGGGCAGATCAATCCCGTGAAAACCGTCTGCGAAATGGCGCGGCGGCGCGGAATTGAAACAATCGTTGACGGCGCGCATTCGTTCGCGCAGTTTGATTTTAAACAAGCCGATTTGGGCTGTGATTATTTCGGAACTTCCCTGCACAAATGGCTTTACGCGCCAAAAGGGAGCGGGATGCTTTATGTCAGAAAAGAGAAGATTCCAAAAGTCTGGGCGCTGATGGCGGCGGAAAATAAAAATGCCGCCGATATTCGCAAATTTGAAGAAATCGGGACGCATTCCGCCGCGCCGCGTCTGGCAATCGGCGAAGCGATTTTGTTCCACAACGCCATCGGCGGAAAACGCAAAGAAGCGCGTCTGCGTTTTCTTTCGCGTTATTGGATGAATCGTTTGAGAAGCGTTCCCGGCGTTCGATTCAACACTTCTTTTGACGACAAACAATCGTGCGCCATTGCAAATTTCCAAATCGGCAATTTAGACCCCGGAGCAATCGGCGGCTATTTAATGGCGAATCATAAAATCTTTACGACGCCGATTGTTCACGAAGAATTTAAAGGCATTCGCATCACGCCAAACGTTTATACAACGCTCTGGGAGCTTGATCGCTTTACCGAAGTTGTTGAACAAATTGCGCGAAAAGGATTGCCGAAATCAGCATAAAACATAGTTTTTATACTTATGAGCATTACAAAAGTTACACAACATCCATCGCAAAACGAGCCTTTGATTTTCGAGCGTTCGCAAACAGGGCGCGTCGGCTACGCTTTGCCGAAGCTCGACGTTGAGGAAACAAATCTTGATGACATTTTGCCCGCCGAGCTGCGCCGGACAGACGATTTGGACGGTTTGCCGGAGGTTTCGGAAGTTGACGTTGTAAGGCATTTTACCCGAATGTCAACATGGAATTATTCGATTGATCTCGGAATGTACCCGCTCGGTTCCTGCACGATGAAATACAATTCGCGCTTGAACGAAAAGGTCGCCAGAATTCCCGGTTTCGCCAATCTGCATCCGCTCGCCCCAGAATCCGAATCGCAGGGAGCTTTGCGTCTGATGTATGAATTGCAGGAAATGCTCGCGGAAATCACAGGCTTGCCCGGAATCAGTTTGCAGCCAGCCGCCGGTGCGCAGGGCGAGATGACCGGCGTTCTTTTAATGCGCGCGTTTTTGGACGAGCGCGACGGCGAAGAATCGAAAAATCGACGCGTGATGCTCATTCCTGATTCGGCGCACGGAACAAATCCCGCGTCAGCCGCGATTGCCGGTTTTACAGTCAAAACCGTGAAATCCACCAAAGAAGGATTGACCGATTTAGAGCATTTGAAACAGCTTTGCGCCGACGGCGGTATTGCCGGATTGATGCTGACAAACCCGAACACGGTCGGACTTTTTGAAGTCAATATCAAGGAAATCTGCAATATTATTCACGAAGCGGGCGGACTGGTTTATATGGACGGCGCGAATATGAACGCGCTCGTCGGTGTCGCTCGTCCCGGCGATATGGGCGTTGACGTGATTCACCTCAATCTGCACAAAACCTTTTCCACACCGCACGGCGGCGGCGGTCCCGGCTCGGGTCCATGTTGCTGTACTGCGGAACTCGAAAAATATTTGCCGGTTCCTCGCGTAGTCAAAGACGCCGAATCTTACAAATTAGATTTCAATTATCCGGCGACAATCGGGCGGGTCAAAGCGTTTTTCGGCAATTTCGGAATGTTCGTTCGCGCCTACGCTTATATTCAAACGCACGGCGCTTCGGGTTTGCGCGAAGCGACGGAAGCGGCGGTTTTAAACGCGCGTTATCTCGGACATTTTTTGCAGGAGGATTACGAAAAGCCTTTTCCGGGCGATTCGATGCACGAAGTTATTTTTTCGCACAAACGACAGGCGCGCAAAGGAGTTCACACGCTCGATATTGCCAAACGCCTGATTGATTACGGATTTCACCCGATGACGGTTTATTTTCCCCTGATTGTCGAAGGCGCGATGCTGATCGAACCGACCGAATCGGTCGGCAGACAGGACTTAGACGCTTTTATTGATGCGATGAAATCAATCAACGAGGAAACCGAAAACAATCCCGATTTGGTCATCGGCGCGCCGCACTCAACGCGCATCGGCAGATTGGACGAAGCGGCAGCCGCGCGCAAACCGGTTTTGCGTTGGAAATCCGAACAGGAAACAATGACGAAATCGGCTTAAAACAAATTTCAAATAAAACAAAAAAGCAAGCATTTAATTAATAAATGCTTGCTTTTTCTTTTGCGGGCGTGTTTTGAGCAATCGGTGTTGGCACGTCTTTTGCAGATTTACGTGACATCCTTTCAGTTGTATGAAAAACGTGCTTTTGAGTATTAAAAACGGAAAACATACATCTGGCAGGATGTATGCTTTCCAGCAAAAAAGTTAGGAGAAAGAGGAAATTATGAACGAAACAACAAACAGATCGAGATCGGTTCACGGACTTTTTAACGACAGAGACAGTGCGGAGCGCGCTTACAGATCGCTCAGCGACCGCGGTTATACAACGGACGACGTTAGCGTTTTAATGTCGGACGAAACACGCAATCGTCATTTCGGCGAAGGCACGCCGGATACGGAGCTTGGCAGTAAAGCTCTCGAAGGCGCGGGCGCAGGCTCGGCAATCGGCGGCACAATTGGCGCGATTATCGGCGGTATCGCCGCCATCGGCACAAACGTTGTGCTTCCTGGCTTAGGCTTGATCGTCGCCGGACCTTTGGCAGCGGCTCTTGCGGGCGCGGGCGCGGGCGGTTTGACGGGCGGATTAATCGGCGCTCTGGTCGGTTCGGGAATTCCCGAAGAACACGCCAAAGATTACGAAGAAGGAATCAAAAGCGGCGGAATTTATATGGGCGTCAATGCTCGTAACGATGATGATGCCGCTTATTTCGACAATGAATGGCGCACCAGCGGCGGACATAAAGTTCACGGCGTCGGAACCACAGGCGGCGCATTAGGCGGCGCGGCAACCGGCGCGGCAATCGGTTCGGTCGTTCCGGGCGTCGGCACGGCGGTCGGCGGAGTTGTCGGCGGAGTTGCCGGAGCGGCAGCCGGACACGGCGCAGCCGAAGTTGCCAATCCTTCGGACGAAGACGACAATCGGAATACCAGAATCTAAAATCGGTTATTTCGGGACATTAAAAAGGGACGCTTCTTCGGGAGCTTCCCTTTTTTATTAATTAAAGCGCTTTCTAAAATTTATCGAAATAAAATTGATAAAACGTTTGTCTCAAAATAAAATTGCGCTCAAAATTTTCAATTGAAACTAGTTCTTTCTTCACTCTGATGTTAAAATAAATTGCAGCGATGAATCATTTAGCAATCAAACGCAAGCACGTTTTAGGCGACCTTTACAATAGTTGCGAAGTTTCGGAAAGCATTCCGGTTTTTATTGAAGACCAAATGGACGAGCCGGTCGGTTATGCCGACAGCAGTCTCGGAGTATATGTTGACGCATTTTTGTTTCACTTACCCGAAGACGTTTGTAAGAAGCTCTCGACAGGGCATTATAAGTTTGGTCTCGACTATGATTTATCAGGCAATAAAAACAAAGTTAAGCTGAATCATATTCTGCTCGTCTCCAATAAACCCGCAGCAGTCAGTCGCCGCATCATTGAATCTTCGACGCCCAAAGAATAAATTTTTACACGCCGCTCGTTTTCCCGAAACCATTTAAATTTGCCTCAATAAAGCGCACAAATGTTGCCGCAGTGTTAGCGCGCGGAAACAATAAAAAAATCTCACAAGCAAAATTCAGTCTCAAAACCGTCAAGCGGGGTGGAATTAATTTAGATTATGAAACCTTTAATTTGTCCGCAATGCGGCGGAAAAATCACAAATTATTCACTGTGGGAGAGCTTTGCAAACTGCGGATATTGCGGAACGAGATTTCTCATCGAACGGGAAAAAAACAAACCTGAAATACAACCACAACAGGTTTATGAACAGCCCCAAACATCCGGCGCAAATCCGAATATTTTCATCGGCATCGTGGGCGCAGTCTTTTTGGGATTTGGCGGACTCGTATTGCTCGGACTTGTGTTGAGCGGTAAAAAAGAGCCGAAAACGACATATCCGGTTTATTCAACGCCTTATCCCACGCCCAAGCCGAGCATTTCTCCGACTCCGACGCCGAATCCGAATTTGCTCGAATTCGGTGCTAAAGGAACCGGAAACGGAATGTTTAAAGACGCCGATTCAATCGCAGTTGATTCAAAAGGCAGAATTTACGTTTCAGATGGCACGCTGCGCGTACAGCAGTTTGACGACAAAGGACAATTTTTAAAACTCTGGCAGATTCAATCCGAAACTCAGTTTTACAAACGCGCCCGCTCTATTCAAAAAATCGCGATTGATGCGCAGGACCGGCTTCACGTTCTTGTCGGCGGAGTGATTTTTGTCTATGAAGAATCTTCGAGCGAGCCGAAAAAAGCCATTTATTTTTCGCCCGACGCGATTCTAGATTTCGCTTTTCGCAGCGACGGCGGGAAATTGTTTGTGGTTACGGACGACAATATCGAAACTCTGTATCACGTTAACGACAAAGGCAAAACCGTAAGAAAGATTGTCGGTTTTCATACCGAAACCGCCGACGCGGCGCTCGATCCGCCGACAACTGCTTTGGCGGCGATTCGTCTTGCAGTTGACGGGGCGGGAAACATTTATTCGATTTACGCTTTCGGCGATTTGGGCAGTTATGAACTCTCTTACAACCGGGAAGAGCTTCAGATTTTCCGTTTTACGCCCGAAGGCAAATACGTCAACAAATTTCTCGAAACAATGAGTTCCTGCGGCATCGAGGTTGATAATCAAAGCCGTATTTTCATCTCGGATCGGAATTCAATTAATGTTTATACCAATAACGGACAGCATTTTTCGAGCATTTACCCTTTAAAAGGCGTTGACGCTTTCGCGCTCGATAAACAAAACAACGTTTACATTTTGTACGACGACACGGTTATTAAACGCCTGGCGTCGCAACCCGTTTATGAATAAAGCTACAGTTAAAAAAGCGTTTTGTTTGCTGCTCGTCGCTGGTTTGTTATTTGCCAAAACCGATGTTTTTGCTCAAAATGCGAAACTTTTTCTCGGCATCAAACTGCGCGCCGAAGTTCAGGCGTTAGCCGACGAAATCGAAAACAAAACGAAAAGAAAGATTTCCGCGCATTTTGTCGAATATGCCGGAGAAGAACAATTTATGCTCGGTTCGAGCTTTATTCATTCGGACGGCGTCCCATATCTCGCGGTCAGCATTGATCTCAAAGACCAGCCGAAAAAAGCGGAAGCCGTCATCGCTCACGAGCTTTTGCATTTACGCTTACGTGCAAACGGCTATCCGGTTTTTCTGTTTGACCCGAAAGTTAAAACCAAACGCGGTCGGGCGCAGGATGTTGAGCAGTCAAACGTCAACGATTTGACCAGCTTAATCGAACACCGCGCTTTTAAATCGGAGATGGAACGATTCGGCTTAAACGAAGCGTTAAATCTGGCAGGTGAAACCGAACGCGGCGCTCTCGCGCGACGCGGCGAAGCTGATGCTCAAGCCGACGCTATTAATTTCGCGCGGGCGCTTTTGGAATACCAAAACGCTGCGGACATCGAAGCTCTGCGCAAAATTTACCGCGACAACAAATGGCAGCAGTCTCTAAAAATCGGACAGGAAATCGCAGACATCATCAAACGCGCGCCGCTCGATTCGCCCGCCGCAACCGCTTCAACCTTTCGGCTCTGCGCCGCAAAACTTTACCCGACGCCGCGCCCGATTAAACTCACGCCCGATAAAACCATCACAGCTTATCGGCAAATGTTGATTGGATTTTGAGTTTTATTTCTTAACCGGCAAACGTGCGGGATAGACAAAACCGTGAGAATGATTTTTAATTCCCACGTAACAATAATTGTCTAACCGGAAATAATGTTTGAGCAGAAAGAATTCTTAACCATTAAAGAAGCCAGCTATTGGGCATCGCAGCATATCGGCAAAGCCGTGACGCCTTCAAACATCGCTTACCTGATTAATTACGGCAGAATAAATAAAATCGGCGATAACGGAAACGTTGTCGTCGCCAAGAAAGACCTCATAGAATATTACGAAAGTTATCAGCGCGAATTGATTTGGAAAAAGCAGCTCGGCGATGATTTAAACTGGGCGTTGTCGTTTGAGCAATACAAGGAATCGGAAACGACAAAACACGTTCACCGCCTGCATCCATACAAAGGCAAGTTTATCCCGCAGCTTGTCGAATATTTTCTCGACAATCATACTGACAATTTCAAACGAGAAGTTTTCTTTAAAAAAGGCGACATTGTGCTCGACCCATTTTGTGGCAGCGGTGTTCTCAGGTAGATGAGTCAAATTATGAAAAACTATCTGTATCATTTTGAATTTTTCTCAGGTTTCTACGAATCGTATTTTTACCAACAGGTAAAAGCTAAAAACGAAAGGGACGCAATAGTTCAAATTGTAGGGTACTTCAAAAATATAACCGAAGAAGATGCACTAAAATTGTTGGATGATGAGCTTAAAAGAAATTGGACTGTTGAAAATTTTTGGAATGGCATGGATTTGAGATTTTTTAACGGAGAGGAAGGTTACTCTCTCGCTTGGATTAAGGAAATAGATTTTGATTTAAATAATGTTGGAAAACTTATATGAAATAAAATGGAAAAACCGAAAACTACGGCAGAATTACTCGCCAATGAATTTCTGCAATTAGCCAAACAGTTTCAGGCTAATGTCGAACTTATCAAAGTCTTAAAATCGAGAACTTACAAAATCGCCGAAGCCAATGTTTTAATCAGAGTCGCAACTCAGGGGAAAAACGGCGGGTATTTCTACGGCTTAAATTATCTGACAGCCGAAGAAATGAACAATTTGGATAATCCGTTTATCGCTTTCATTTGCGGCTCGGTTGAACGGGTTGTAATCATTCCAGCTAAAGTTTTATTTAAATACTTGCCGCAAATCAGCCACGACCGAAACGGTGAATATAAAATTACAATTGACCGCGATTTGAATATTGTTCTTTTAGGAAAAGGAAACAGGCTGAACTGTTCTGAGTTTATTAACGCTTGGGAATTACTTCTCAAACCTTACAAATTTTCCGAACCTCAAAATACTGTAGAAGAAAGTTTGCACTCGGTAATCCAAGGCAGATTAATTGAAATAGGAAATATTCGTGGCTTTCATACATTTTGCCCAGACAAATCCAAAAAGTTTAATGATGTCGAATTAGGAAAAATTTCTACGCTTACAAAATGTCCCGAATTACAATTTTCTAATTACGATTTGTTGAGAAAAATTGATGTAATTTGGTTTCGAGAAAAGGGCAAATATTTTATTCCCGAAAATGCTTTTGAAGTGGAGATGTCAACAGGAACGTGGTCAGGCGTCGGACGATTATCAACTTTAATTGATTATCAAAACGTCGGATTGTTCATTATTTCAGACACTCCGAAAAAGTTTGAGCAGGTAATAGACACGTTAGATTTTCATAAAAGATATAGACACATAAAATCTGAAAACATCAGCGATTTATATTCAGCGGAAAAAAATCTAAAAGAGCTGAGATATTCAATAGGTTTATAGAGTCTTTGATTTCTATTTTGGCTAGGCGGCACGAGTCAAGCCTTTCAACCAAGCCTCTAAATCTACGAAATCTATACATTCAACATCTTTCTCATGAATATGAATTGTCAGATGATTTGTTAAACTTTCTTTCCTCTCAGCATCAACAAATGATAAAACAATAAATTGAAGAAGCAGTGCGCGAGATAGACCAATGCGTGCTAATCCTGACCCGATAATTCCCATGTGAATTGGTTTGTGCTGACCGCGAGTACGAATTGCTTCCCAGCATTTGTTTAGCGAGGTAGAGAGCATACAAATATCTGATTCAACTCTCATATCGTTACGCATTCGAGTATAAGCAACCAAAAAATATTTATTGCCATTATGCTCGGCTTCCGCCACAGTTCCGATTGGATAACGTGATTTTTTACCAAATGGCTTTTCCTCATCAATTTCGCAACGTCTATTTTTAAGTGAGTTATTAATAGCAGAATCCAAGTTGCTTCTTTCGGGAAAAATTCTTGCTTGAAATTGTCCCTGAATACTTGTTAAAGAAATTACCTCTCCAATTTCTGTGTCGAACGTATCTGGACAACCTATTATTATATTTCCTTGTTGTTCAAGAAGGTCACCAACACCTATAGTAATTTTCGTATCTGACGATGGAAGTTTTCGTTCAACTAAAGTTCTAGGGCGAGCTAGAAAAAGAGCAATAAGAAAACTGATAACCGTAAGTCCAAAATAACCGTAAAAGCCAAGACGAAGATTATCTGGTTGCCATAACGCAAGAGGTTCTAAAAGCAACCAGATAATTCCAAACGTTTGAAGAAACCTTTCGAGAAGTCTCAAAAGAGCCGCTGAGGAAAACCATGGTTTTAATTTTTTGTGCATTATAAACCTAAAGATTCATAAACTGATTCTGTATACCAATAGGCTCCTCTTTTTTTATTCATTTCAGGAAGCCTATTATTTTCAGCGAAATCGGTCGGGAAATTATCAAGCGCATACCTCAGAATATATGGTCCAAAAGAAGTTGACATCGTATATTGGGATAGTAAAACTTCTGGAATGCGATTCGTTTCGGCTTTTCTCGAACGGTTAACATTTGCAAATATAATAGGCAAGTTCAAGCTAAGGATTGTGCGAGCTTCATAATATACAAATGTGTCAGGATTTGCTGCTTTTCGTCGCGTCACATCGCCAATTAACATGATAACTTGTTTGGTATTCACAAGCCTTTCTCGTAATCGTCGGTTGATTGTTGCAGCTTGACTACTATCACGTGCAACATTTAAATCGTGTGCATTGAAAAAATCAAAATCAAATCTAGTATTTTCTTTCCAAGCACACATCAGGCGATAAAAGTGAATATCTTCGCTTGCGAAACTGATAAAAGTCTTATTTCTGTAAGGCATTATTTTTCTCCTAAATTCAACATTCTTATAGCACAGTTTCATTAATAAAACAAAAAACGCAACGTAAAACATGGAGACAATGCGCGGGATGCTCGATTTGCCGAATGAATTAAAAGTCGCCGAAGAATTTTGGGATTTTCTAGGCGGCGCGGGCGCTTACAATGATTTGCTCGACATTTTCGAGCGCGTCGGAATTGAACTGCGTTCGGAGATTGACGAATACTTTCAAAAGTTTAATTTGAAATAAATTTGCTTGAAACGTTTCAGATTTTAATTTTCCGTTGTCTGGTCTATTAAAGGGTTTACAAAAATATAAGGGCGAGGTTAATACTCGCCCTTATATTTTTCTTTGATTCGGAGTTGTTTATTTCGCTAATCCGACCTGACTCAAAATGTAAGCGTAGCGGAAAGCGGTTTCTTTGAGCGCGTCGTATCTGCCCGAAGCGCCGCCGTGTCCCGCGCCCATATTGGTTTTGAGCAGAATCTGCGAGTCGTTGGTTTTCATCTCGCGGATTTTTGCGGCGAATTTCGCGCCTTCCCAATACGGTACTTGCGAGTCGTTGAGCGAAACTTCGATCAACATATTCGGGTAGTTTTGCCGTTTGATGTTGTCGTAAGGCGAATATTTAATCATATAATCGAACGCTTCTTTTTCGTTCGGATTGCCCCATTCGATATATTCGCTCGTCGTCAAAGGCAGGGAAGCGTCGAGCATCGTGTTCATCACGTCAACAAACGGAACCTGCGCGATTGACGCTTTGAACAAATCGGGACGCATATTGACGACCGCGCCCATCAACAAACCGCCAGCCGAACCGCCTTGAATCACCAAACGATCCGACGAAGTGTATTTGTTTTTGACGAGATGATCGGCAACGTCAATAAAATCGGTAAAAGTGTTCATTTTCTTGAACATTCTGCCCTGTTCGCGCCATTCTTCGCCAAGCTCGCCGCCGCCGCGAATCGAAGCCAGCGCGTAAATCATTCCGCGGTCGAGCAGGCTCAAGCGTTGCGAAGAGAAAGTCGGAGCAAACGAAGCGCCGTAAGAACCGTAAGAGTAAAGCAGCATCGGCGCGGAGCCGTCCAGTTTCGTTCCTTTTTTGTAAACGATTGCAACCGGAACTTTCACGCCGTCGCGCGCGGTCGCCCAGACTCTCTCGGAAACATACTGGTTTTTATCGTAACCGCCCAAAACGTCCAGTTGTTTTAACAACTTGCGTTCTTTTGAATTCATATCGTATTCAAAAGTCGAAGGCGCGGTGACGAATGAGTTATAGCCGAATTGAATTTTGCTTAGATTGTACTCGCGGTTTGCGCCTAGACCCATCGAATAAACCGGCTCCGGCGTTTCGATGCGGTGAAATTTGCCGCTTTTTTTGTCGAGAATCCGCAAATATTCCAGACCGTTTTCGCGTTCGGAAATAACTCCGTGACCTGAGAAAAACGTGATGTCGTCAATTTTAACTTTCGGATTGTGCGCGATAAATTCTTTCCAGTTTTTCTCGGACGGATCATTCATCGGAGCCGTCACGACGCGGAAGTTTTTTGCGCCTTTATTCGTCGTAATATAAAACTTGCCTTCGTCGTAATCAACGCTGTATTCGTGGTCTTTTTGGCGCGGGAAAATGACTTTCGGCTCGGCGGTCGGATTATCCGCCGGAATGTAGCGCGCTTCGCTCATCGTTTTGGCGAACGCCGATAAGATAATCATCTTTTTATCGCGCGAACGACCGACGCCGATGTCGAAAAGCTCGTCTTTTTCTTCGTAAACAAGCTGATTATCGTTTGAGCCGACTGTGTGACGCCAGAATTTATCCGAGCGTTTCGTCACCTGATCTTCGGTGACGAAAAGCAGAGTTTTGTTGTCGTTCGCCCAGACGACTGATGTGACGCGCTCGATTTTGTCGGGCAAAATCTGTCCGGTGCGTAAATCTTTGATTTGGAGCGTATATTGACGATAGCCGGTAGCGTCTGAAGAAAAGGCGAGCAAATTGCCGTCGTCGCTAATTGAATACGCGCCGATTGCATAATATTTTAAGCCTTTTGCCAGCTCGTTTTGATCGAGCGTGATTTCTTCTTTGGCATTATTATCGCCCGCGCGCTTGCGGGCAAAAATCGGATATTGTTTGCCTTCTTCAGACCGGGTGTAATAAACGTAATCGCCGTAACGATACGGAACGCCCTGGTCGGTTTGCTTGATGCGCGCGAGCATTTCGTCGTAAAGCGATTTCGTCAATGCTTCGTAAGGCTTCATCACGGCTTCGGTGTAAGCGTTTTCGGCGAGCAGATACTCTTCGACTTCCTGCCGGACTTTGCCGGTTTTCGGGTCTTTGTCGCTTCGCATCCACGAATAATTATCTTCTAATTTCGTGCCGTGAATTTCGGTGACTTTTACTTTCTTTGCCGGAACCGGCGGTTTTAACTCATTCATCGTTTGTTGTGCGTTTACGTTAACAAGCGGAATCGCGCCGAACAGCAGCGCAGCCGCTAAAAAAGATTTGATTTTCATTATTTTACACTCCGTATCAGAAAACTGGTGACGAA
>DASVTY010000095.1:0-27615 GCA_036387315.1 Pyrinomonadaceae bacterium | reverse complement strand
ATTGCGGATGTGGACATCCGCGCTCCCAGCGTTAAGGTGTCGTTTTATATTTTAAGTTCAAAATAAAAAAGCACTTCGTAAAGAAATGCTTTTTCGGTGATAAAATTATTGTATTTCGTTATGCGGCAGCGGCTAGTTGCGGCGCTTCAAATTTTTGCCAGCGATTTGCCGCGATTTTGTGATCGCCCCATTGAAAAACCGAAATGTTGTTTCGGTCGTCAGTGCAAATTCTAAGAGCGAGCAAGCTGCCGTAACCGTTTTGCGGAATGGGACGAACCCACCAACCCGCGCTCGAATCCCAGACTTTGATTTCATTACCCTCGGTCAAAATTGCGCATCCTTCGTGATAAATCACATTGTCATTGATCCAGTGCGTCGAAGCTTCTTTTTCACTCCATTTCTTTTGCCATTGCGCCGTAGCGTGAGTCGTAAATTGCTGAACGAGCTGCGCCGGATACGCTCGCACATTGCGCGATTTGAAAACTTCGCGTGAAAGCGATGCAAGAGCGCCGCAATCCAGAGTTTTTTCTTCGACTGCTTCGCACCAGTGAATCGGATAGACGGTCGGTCCCCAATTATAACGCTGCCGCAGCCAGCGCGGTCCCGTAAAAGGACTGCCGCCGTTTAACTGCGTATAATCCATCGCGTAAAGCCATTCGCGCGCCATTTCGCAGCAGGTCGAGCCGTGATGCGAGACGTTTGTGTACGGAAATTCGCGCCAATTTTCAAACACCGCGCCGCCTTTTATCACGCCGCAAGCGTGATAACCGTTTGTTTCTTCGTGAGATGTATTATTAACCACGTCCAAAGACATAACTCATACTCCTATCGTAAGCTCCGGCGTCGCAGAAAACGAGCGTGTCTCCGACTCCGACGCCTTCGGGCAATTCGACATTTGTGGCGACAATGTCGTGTTCCATACACAATCTTCCCAAAAGATGCGCTTTTCCGCGTCCGAGCGCTTGCCACATTCCCGTGCGCACATCTTTGCAAAGAATCCGATGCGGGTAAAAGAAATACATCGGCAATTCGGCAATCGAACCGTCCACGACGACTTCTTTTCCGCCGTCGGCAATTTCCTGAATTTCCAAAATCCGCATTGCAACCGCCATCGAAGGCTGCGCGAGAGCTTTGCCGGGTTCGGAAATGATTTCCCGCACGTTCGGCAAAAATCGTTTGGCGTTTGCAACGGCGCGCTCGAAATGATCGTCCGAGCGGTCGTGCCAATCGTCCGGGAACCAGCCGCCGCCGACATCGAGAGTTTCGATCATTCTGCCCGTCAGAGCTTCAATCGAGCTGCACCAGCGGAGCATCGTTTCAAACAAACTCCACCATTGCGCGACGCCGACATTGCTGCTCGCCATGTGAAAATGAACGCCAAAGCGTGAATCGCGCGGCAGCAGCGCGATTGATTCGATAAGACTTCGGAAAGTTTCCGGCGTGTCAACCGGAATTCCGAAACGCGACAGAATATTCGGTGTGCGAAGCCTGACGCCGAAAGTTTCGGCTTTGATTTCCCCGTTCGCGGCGCTTTCGACAATTCGGTTCAAATCGGCAATCGAATCGGAAAAGACAGTCCGCATCGGCGAGCTTGGCAAATATTCTTTGCGCCACCATTTGCCCGGACCGTTTAAAACGCATTCTTCCGGCTCGAAACCGATTTCCAGCGCTTTGTTGATTTCCAAAAGAGAAATCGCTTCGGCTAAAAATCCGTGTTTACGTGCGAGCGCAATCAAACGCTCGTCCGGGTTGGTCTTGATGCTGTAAGCGTTTCTGACCGAAACCGAATCGGTAGAAAGCTTTTCGGCGAGCTGTTCGGCGCGGGCGAAAAGCTGTTCGGCGGTTTTTTCCAGAAACAAAAACGAAGGCGTTTCGACGCGCGAGAAATCAAAATTTGATAAATCGCTTAAAAAAGTCGGCGGCACATCGGCGATTCGATTCTCGGATTTATGATGACCGTTGCCATTTCCATTTCCGTTACCGTTTCCATCCGTTTTATGAAGCCGCTGCGCGAATTCTATCAAGCCCGAAGGATGTTTGAGCGAATGACCGAATGCGCCCGTGTACGGTTCCGGCAACGGCGGCAGCGGAAAATCCGGTCGAACGGGAATTTCCATCACCACGCGCGTAAACTCTTCCGCCTGCGGCTCGGCTTTTTGCGCCTTGATTTTTGTCGCGCCCTCGACCAGAGCGGCGGGCATATTGTGTCCGGTAATCGTCGCGCCGTGAATCCACGCCGGAAAACGCGGATTGATCTCCAAAAGATAAAGTTTTCCGGCTGCGTCGTGAACCATTTCAAGCTCCGCGCCGCCCGTCCAGTTTAAATCTTTGACGATCTTACGGAGCGGCTCGGCAAAATCCGCAGAGACTTCGGAAATATCGCCCGCCCAGGTTTTGTTCAGCTCGGTTAAATCGCGTTTCCGCATTTGGACGCATTTGAGCAATTCGCCTTTGTAAGCTGAAATGGTGACGGATTCTTCGTATCCGGTAACGTGCGTTTGCAAAAACAGCCTTTCAGTCGCCCAGGCTCTGGACAAAATCCCGCGCATCGCTTCCAAATCAGCCCAGGTGCGAACGCGCACCGCTTCGTAATACGGACCTTTGAGCCAGACTTTCCAGTCGTGCTGGCGGCAAAAAGCGTGTAATTCCCAATCGGAAAGATCGGTCGTCACAAACGTCGGAATTTCGACCGGTAAGCCTTTGTGCGCCGGAACTTCAGGTTTCATTGTCTGCCGCAGCGCGCTCATCGGCGGCGTTAAAAGATTCGGATGCCCGTCGGGGAAAATTTCGCCGAACCACATAATTTCGAGATCAATGCTCGAAATCCAGAGCGCGCCCGAATCCAACACTTCGCGCACGGTTTCCGCATAATCCGGCAAGCTTAATTCTTCCCACGGACGCTGAAGCCAGATTTCATCAAAATCCCGCCAATGAATGCCCGAACAACGATTTGAATATTCGACGCCTACGAGCGTCGCATCCGGATAAGCTAATCTGAGCGAGCGGGCAATTCCGACGCCCGGTTGAGGATTTGTTCCACTGTAAAGTCCGCTAATATAAATTTTCATAAAGCCCAACAAAAACGAGGACAAGTCCGCGCTTAATAAAAACTTGCGGCGGCGCGTTGCCTCAAAAAAAATTAATCTGAAATGCAAGCCCACAAAGAGGGCGCGGAGGCGCGATTCTGCTGGGGGAAAGGAATCCGCTCCCTAAACTCATCGGTAAATAAACCGTCAACCCGAATGCTGAAAGATAAACCGTCAATTGGGTCTGAGCCGTGAAATTGATTCACCGAATCGAACCACGCCGAATAATGTTCGACATACTGTTTTTCGCCCGTCAGATGATTGAGCATAAAAAACGGCTTTTTCTTGTTCGTCCGAAACCACAAAAACTCGTGACAAATCTCGGTTTCGATGTGATCGCGGTGCGAAGGTACTGGACGAGGCGCATCGTCATACATAATCAGCATTCTGCCTGTGGCTTTAAACGGCAGAGTGCGAATAAAATCCATCAGCAGGGCGAATTCGTTCGCATGTTCGGTCAAAGACCAGTATTCGGTTTTGTCCAAATCGAAATAGCTGTCCGGTCGGCTCGACGCCGCCAGATAAATCATCCGCGAACCGGGACGGTCGGGGGCATCGTCCTGCAAACGATACGGTCCGGTGTAAAAACGCAAATCGTTCTGCGCCTGCATATGACGGCTGATTTTCTGTGTCAGATAGCCGTCGAGCGATTTAAGCCGTTCGACATCAATAAATTCGTCGAAAGTTTTGTAAGACGGATATTTGATTCGCGGGTCTAAATCCGGTGCGCGATATTCGCCGTAGTCTATTGCGGAAATTTCAGAAGCCGTTCCATTTTCCGCTGTTTTATTTAAGGTTTCTTGAGTTCCGTTTATCATAGCCGATGCCGAACAGTTCTCGTTCGTGCTGATTTTATAGATTCAGTAAGACGCTAAGATCAAAACTTTATAAAATTATAATGCTTGAAGATAGCTGTTTTTAAAATATGAGTCTGTACGCTACAGAACATTAAAAACTTTTGAAATAATTTTTAATGCGTTTACAACTTATTTTAATACTTACCAGCGATGATTAAAGCCGCGCTTTTCGACAGCCTGAGAATGCCTTTTGTGATTGAACCCGAATCGGTTCAAACGGAGCGCGGCGCGCCTGAAACATTGTTTGCCGTTTGTCGGGAGAAAAAGGAATTTTTAATCGAAAATCTGCATCGCTATGGCGCGTTGCTGTTTCGCAGTTTTGGAATTTCGACCGAAGCCGATTTGGCAAGATTTGCCGCCGAATTTTCGGGAAAAGATTTATTAAATTACACCGGCGGAGCCTCGCCGCGCTCGCGTCTTGAAGGGAAAGTTTACACTTCGACCGAATATCCGCCCGATTTAACGCTCGCTTTGCACAACGAATTGTCTTACGCAGAAGAGTTTCCGCGTCTGTTGTTTTTCTGCTGCGCAATCCAGCCTGAAACCGGCGGCGAAACTTCAATCGCCGACAGCCGCCGGATTTTAAATAAAATCGAGCCTGAGATTGTGCGCGTCTTTAAACAAAAGGGCGTGATGTACATTCGCAATCTGGATGCGAACAAAGGTTCGGGATATTCGTGGCAGGACGCTTTTGAAACCGAAGATAAAAACGAAGTCGAAACATATTGCCGAGCGGTCGGCGGGGATTTTGAATGGAAGCCGGATGGCAGTTTGAGACTCAGCCAAACGCGCCCGGCAACGATTGTGCATCCCGAAACCGCTGATGAAGTTTGGTTTAATCAAGCGCACGGCTTTCACCCATCGGCGCTTGACGCGAAGACATATCAAGACTTTATTTCGCAGATGCCCGAAGACGATTTTCGCCTGAACGCCAGATTCGGCGACGGCTCGCCGATTCCGGTTGGAATGCTCGAACAAATCCGAACCGTTTTGACGAGCGAAACCGTGCTGTTTCCCTGGCGCGCGGGCGATGTTCTGGTTTTGGACAATCTGCTCGCCGCACACGGACGAATGCCTTTTAGCGGCACGCGCAAAATAATTCTGGCAATGACCTAAAAAAAAGAGTCATCGAAATTAGCTTACGGCACCCAATTGCCGTTGATTTCTCCAATCAAAATGGCTGTGTAGTTCTGGTTGAAGGCTGAACCGTTTAACGGCTGATAGCTTTGAGAACCGGGTAAAAATTTCCAATTACCGACTAATCCGGTATTGGCATTCTGTGAATTTGCCGCCACATAACGAAGAATCAGCGTTGCATCAAAGGCTGTAATGCCGCCTGCGCCATTTGTATCAGCCGCAATTTGTTGATTTGCCGATAAGGCGTTAGGTCCTACACCGTTAGCCGCAACGTGACGAAGAACCAGTGTTGCATCAAACGGACTGATGCCGTTGACGTTTCCCGTCTTTGCAGGCGTGACTGTGTAATGCCCGCCGGTGAAGAGGTTGGTTAATGAATACGCTCCGAAGTTGTTTGTTAAAGCGGTTGTAGAAGAATCGCCCGATAAAGTGAACGATACATTCGGAACGTATTTGGCTGGATATGTGACCAGCGGCGTTCCGTAAGTTACATTTCCTTCGACATTGGCAACATTGGTGACAAATTTGTAGCTGAAAACGCGAGTGTTCCAGTTGAAAAAATCATCCGCCGCGAGGTATTGACCGATGTACCAGAAAGTGGCATCGTCCGCCGGATCAATCTGCATTGTCGTGTAATCGCCCCATCTGGTCAGTCCTCCGATCTGCGATCCGCCGCCGGTTTGAGAAATAATCTCGCCCTGCATCGTGTTTAACGGATCGCTCTGCAATCGTCCGGTGAAAGCGATGGAAGGCTTTAAGTTCGTCGCTGCATTGGCAACGTTATAGCCCATCAGAATGTTGCCGAATTTATCCATTGCCAGCGAAGACATCCAGCGGTCGCCGTTCGCGCCCGGATCGTATGTGGCGTTTTGATAAAGAGTCGGAGCGGCGGAAAACGGATTGCGAATTTCATACCAGCGAATAGCGGAGCCGCGCGCACCTTCGCCGTCAGGGTCAACCGCATGACTCACCAGAAGGCTGTCAACACCGTTGCGATTGCGGTAAGCGAGCCGGTACATGAGCCGGTCGCCGAGTGTGTCAAGTTTTGTCGTCGTGCCGGGCTGCGCGGCGCAAGCGCTGCCGACGCCGTTGCAGGCGGCGGTCGTCGCTCCGACCGGGATGTTGACGTAGCTTTCCAAAGCGCCGCCTAAACCGTCGCTCAGAGTGCCGGTAAGATTGGCGAAATCCGGCTTGAGCTTAATTAATCGAATTGCCTGCCCGGTAAATGAATATCCCGCGAAAATACCACCTTGATTCGTGTTTGTCGGCAGCGTCGTTCCGTCTAAATCTATTGGAAGAAAAACGTCCGCACCTGCATAATTGCCGACTCCACAGATCGAGACGGCAGGTTCGCCGATCATCATTTTGGCTTTGTCATAAGCGCACAGACCTGAGCCGATATAAACTCCGGCAGGGCTTGTGAGGACAGCATAAGAAATGTAATATGCGTCAGTCCAAACGCCGAGCTTGCCGTAATCATTGAAACCGCCGCCCGGAAGCGAGAACGAATAGCGGTAATAACTCCCGGTCGGGTCGCCGGAAGTCGAAACCGCGATGCATTGAAGAAACGGACCGGAATTGGAAGAGAACGCAAACTGACTCAGAATCCAGCGGTCGGCTAAACGGTCGTATTGCAGCGTCGGGTCGCCGCGATTCGTCGTTTCGCAAGCATTACCGAGTCCCGCAAACAGCGTGTTGCCGTCAACAAAACCGTTTCCCGGAAGCAATTTTGTTCCGCTCTTACTGAAAACCGCGTATTGCGCGTTAACCCAGACGACGACGTGATTTAATCCAACGGCTAAAGTCGTATCCGGCGGAGAGATTGTGACAGTGTAGCCGGGCATTCCTTGTCCGGGTCCTTCAAAGCTCGCGACAGGTGTCGCAGCCAAAGGCGCAGACGTTTCCGTTTGCACAGCCGAGGGCGGCGCGGCGACAAGCTCATTCGGATTTGCCTTGCCGGAAAAAAGCTCTCTTTCGTTCTCTTTGAACGTGCGTTCTTTCAGCCTTAAATTGGAGTCGGGACGGCTGGCGAGGTTGAACAACGAATCCGAAACGCCGTGATACTGCAATGGAATTGCAACGAGTTTTTCATTAAATTGTTTTTTGATTTTGAGCGCAGCCGATTTTGCGTGAGCCTTTATCACTCTTTCCGCCTTTTCAAGATTGGCGCGTTTGGAGCTGTTTGCTTCCCGCGCCGTTTTCTTGCCCGAACGTTTAACGGCGGCTCTGCTTTGGGCGTAAGAGTAATCGGTTAATGATAAACAGACGATTATCAAGCTAAAGTTTATAAACGATAAAAAAATATTCTTTCGAAACATTCTCATCAACTGCTGAATATAATATGGATTTTTACCCCGAAGGTTTAAATGAAGCTGTGCAAATGAGCGTTGATAAATTCTTGTGATAAGAATTAACAGCCTGTAACTGATATTAACCGCGCAGCGCTTTAAAAGCTAACGCCGAATTTAACAACCGACAGACTTTCAAATGGATTGCAGTTTCTTCTCCATCCTCACACAAGCGCGCTCGACTTTATCATTTAACTTATGAATCAGATGCTCGCGCGCTTCGTATCCCAAACGCTCATAAAATGCGACTGCATTAAGAGAGGAAAATAACTGCAATGATTCAAGACCGAGTTCGCAGGCTTTGTTTTCAAGTGTTTGCATCAGTTTGAGTCCGAGACCGCGACGCCCAAAACTTGGGTCAACATAAAGCCCCTGCACTTCTTTATCCTGTAAATTCATTACCGCGAAACCGATAATAAGCTCACCTTCTTCAGCAACGAAAAACTCCAGGTTTTCAATTGCATTCAAATACTTTTCAGGTTTCGTTCGTCCAACCCAGACTTGAATCACTTCAGGCGAGTAGTGGCTCGCCGCGCTGCCTTCGATGGCGGCTATATGAGCGCGCCAGATGCCTTCGCAATCTTCAGTTCCGGCTTTGCGAATCAAAACCATTTATTTAGCTTATAAAGTTACGCAGACAGCATCAATGCCAAAGCTGACAATACAATCAGGGGCGAGAGTGCAATTCCGATTATTCCGAGCAATGTGACGACGCTAACAATAGCCCAAACGACAAAAACTATATTATCAATAAAAGTCGGCGGCTCGCTCGGCTTATCCAGAGAAAGCTGCTGCCGTAATTGTCCGACTCGCTGTGAAAGCAGTTCGTCGTCAAAGCTCAAATGATACAAATTCGAGCTTTGCCGTCCGCGCAGAAAGGCTTTGTAAACGCCGCCCGGATTGATGAAGAGACCGGCGGCAAAACCTGATAAATTTAACAGCCACGCCGCCAGGCTGCGCGTGCATCCGGTCGCAACCTCCCACGCCCCGATTTCAGTCTCGCCGGATAATGAAGTGCCGTATTCGGTCAAAATATGATGAAGGTCATGATATTTGACGACTTTAACTCTCCCTTTGGTGTTCGGAAAGTAGAAACGCAGCAGCCCGTATTCGACTTTGACCCATTTATCATCGTATCCGCCCCAGCCAAAGTTGTTAACGGCAAAATATTGCGCTCGGGCATCACGAAGTGTTAGCTCTGGATTGTAAGCGCTCATCCTTTATCTAAGGATGTATCGTAGTCAACCCATTTAGCTATGGAATTCATCCGTTCTCTCCTTTTGAATTAGCCGCAAGTCAAGATAGCTTAGTTTGTCATTACTATACCAAAATGCTCGCGCAGAACCGCGTCGTATTCTGTTTGGCACGTTAGGATTCGCTCTTGCCGCTCGCCGTTTTTAGATGTTGTGATAAAGCGCATCTCGCTTAACGTTATGCGACCTTCCTCTGTAGCCCGCGAGCAAATACGACGCTGCATAAAGTGCGATTGCGGCGAAGTCTGATGAAAGCGGCACATTCCATAATAGTCCGCATATTCGTAAGGTTGTAAGGTAAAACGATATTGAGCTTTCCATTCATCTTCGTTTTCGCGCTGCATCAGAGTTAGATAATCGTTATCAGGGACGATTTTGTAAACGCGCCTGCCTTGCTTTTGCTCGCCGCGCTCATCGAGCAGCAACGGTTCAATGAATGAATCGCCGAAACCGACATCCGCAAGCCAGCGATTATCCAACGAAACCATCAACGCCATATGGTCGAAGTTCGGTCCAAAGCCGCCTTCGGCATTTGCGACTTCGGCTGAAAGCATTTCAACTTTGAAACCCAAAGCACGCAGTAATGCGGCAAACAGACCGTTTACTTCATAACAGAAACCGCCGCGCCGGTGTCCGACGATTTTGGTAAAAAGAGCGTTATCTTCGAGAACAATCGGCTGTTTGGAGTGAATACTTAAATTTTCAAACGGCACTGTCAACAGATGAGCAACCTGCAAATCACGCAGTGTTTCAGCGGTCGGAGCAAGCGAGCCGTTATATTTAATGCGTTCCAGATAAGCATTAACGTCCAAGCATTTCTCTCCGTATCATATTCAATTTGTAAAAGCTAACTGTTGAGGTTTATTACGCACACAATTAGTTTAGCGTTTTAACGAAAATATGGAGCTACATTTCCTGCGATAGTTTTTATCTCTTTTTCCGAAAGTTTTAGTTGGCGAAACGCTTCCCATGACTCACGCGGTCTCAAATTATCTCCGGTTGCCGCGTCTGAGCCGAAAAGTATTCGTTTAACTCCGATTTGCCGAATCAGCTTGACCAGAAGGTCGGAAACTTCTGCCGGATTTTTAGGAACAGCGTTTGTTGATAATTCAAACCAAAGCTTCCGTGTTCGAGGGTCTTTTTTCGCAACGGCATCAGCCAGCACTTCGATGACCGAATGCCCCTGAGGATCAGCATAACCCGGACCCGAACTGGCAAAATGAGCAACTTGTACCGGAATGTCGGGAGCGAAAGACAGCAATTCGAGAAAAGCGCGCGCTTGTTCCGGTCCGTAAGGGCGTTTTTTGGAGATCGAAGCTCTCATATGTACGACGATTGCCATTCGCTGTTTATTTGCAGCCTGGAAAACTTTTTTTAATTTTTCGAAATGCTCGGAATTTTCCATCTGCACATCCGAGTTGCCGAAATGTAGTTTGATTCCGTGACGGAGATTCTTATTATTCGCACACCGGGCAAGCTCATCAAGCGCATAATCTTTGAGCGGATTGAAACCGCAAAACGCAATCAGCCTTTTCGGAAAAAGGGCGGCTTGGGCGGCAGTCCAATCATTCTCCGCTTTGACCTTTGCATATTCATCCGGCGGTTCCGATCCGGGTCTTCCATATCGGTATCCGGTAGATAAAAGCACAGCTCGCCGAATACCTGCTTTGTCCAGCAGATCAATAACATCTTGAGCCGTAATAGTCTTTGTGCCGGGGGGTTGAAGCTCAACATAAGAGGGACTGAACAGATGCTGGTGATGATCCGCCGAAGGAACGATTTGCTCGGATTTAGAATTTGATTGAGAGGATTGTCCGTTTTGGGCAATTGCTAGGACGGAAGCCAGGATAATCAATGAAAGAGTGTGAAAAACTAAAAATAATCTTTTTGCCATAAAATAACCTCCTGAATTGTTTACAAATAAAAAATCACCGCAAGTGGGTGATTTGTGACAAAAATAATTGCTTTAAATCTCTTGTCCGGCATTGTTTTGAGCCATTCGCGAGTTGCTTAATCTAAAGTTTCATCAAGCTCTAGAGACATATTTCGTTTGGGTTAAACAAAGCAATCGAACGTCCGGCATCACCCGCCGCGCACGCAACCCTATAAGCGGCAAGTTCTCGATGACATCCGAGCTAATTCGCGGTTGGGTGCATGCCGTTGTTAGGTTGCGTCTTAAGGCTGGGGCGGCTGTGCATAAACTTTCTTTGGACTTTCCGGAGGCACACTCTTGGCTTTTTCGCCGCCAAAATAGTATCCAGTTATGCTTCCAACAAGGGTGCTTACGAAAACTAGAAGCTTGTCGAAATGATTGTATTCCCGCCAGCCAAAAAGGACTAGTAGGAAAAACGCTAAGACTACAAAGATAATGGCTAGTATGGCAGGGAACCTGTATACCCATTTTGAACTAGACGGCTCGGCGATGCCTTTTCCCCAACACACTGAGCACACTAGCCCCGACTCACTCCCTGAAGATTGAAACCCTTTGATGGCTTCAGCCCAATAAGCAGTGCAACGAGAGCAGCTAATTCCGTCTTTCCCATTTTTACAGGTTCCTGTTTCGTTACAGTGTTTGCAAGTTACGTAATCAGGCATGTTGACCTCCTATTTAAGTTGTATCTGCCCATTATCTAAATACATTGTGTAAGCGTAAGCAATTTAACAATGATTATACCGCAACTATGCGGTACTAATTCCAAAAACACCGTAAAACTGCGGTATAAGATTCATATGTCAACAAAAAATCGCATTGCAGTCAGTTCAAACACGCGTTTTTTTAGTCATCTGCAACGGCGAGAACTGAATTATTAAAAATTACGGGTGACTTCTGGATTCAAGAAAAAAATGCGTGCAAATGAGTGTTTTGTGAAATTTGTAGCAAACTTTTGCCCTCATATTTTCAACTAATATCAACCTGAACAAATTCAAGCCTTACTCAAAATATCGTTTAGGAAAATAATACAGAATGTTTGTTTTGCGAAATTTTTAATACAAAGCTGTGTTTCTGTGATTTCAGCTTGTTTATCTGATTATCAATTCAGGCGCTTCAGCCGCCGGTAAGATTGCTGAAACAACAGTAATTTTTCAATTTTCTCAATAAAGCGCAGATAACCCTGCGCGGCAGCATAATTAAAAGTAAATCTCGATCTTCATAAATAAAATATAATGGTTAAATATCTTCTTGTTATTTGTAGCTTGTTTGCAATGAGCGTTTCCGTTTTCGGGCAGGATACTTTGGAAAAAGATTTACGCCAATCTTTTAGAAAGTATGATTTGGTGAAATTAAACGATCAGGTTCTTCTTGAAAAAGTTAAATCCGAAGAATCCATCGAAATTCAAGCCCAGGGACGCCGGTTTGAGTTTGTTTTAACTCCTCACGATATAAGAGCAAAGAATTACAGAGCTTTGGAAAGCACCGACGCGGGCGAGCGCGAAATGGAACGCGCCGAAGTAACGACTTTTAAGGGGAAATTAAAGAACGATTTTGAATCGGAAGTTCGTTTTGCCGTAACGGAAGAAGGCGTCGAGGGTTTAATTTATACCGGCGATAATAAAAAATTCTTTGTTACGCAAGCCGAGCGATTTTCAAAACACGCTCGTCCAGACGAAGCCGTTGTTTACGGCGAAGATGATTTGGTAAAAACCGTTGATTTATCAAACGATATTCATAATCCGTCGAATGATGTCGAATCAAAGATAAATTCGGGCACTGAGCTTTTGAATTCTTACATTTTCGGTTCGCCGAAAACGGCGGAAGCGAATGTGGATGAAACAACCGAATTGAGCGCGGCTGCCGCGGCAACAGGTTTGCAGACAATCGAAGTAGCAACCGAAGCCGATTATCAATGGGTAACGCAATCGGGCGGCGCAGCTCAGGCGAATAATCAAATCCTGAGCATTTTAAACCTGGTTGACGGCATTTATAAACGTGATCTCGGTTTATCAGTTTCAGTCACTTATCAGCACGCCTGGTCAACTACCGATCCATATTCTGGAGCATCAATGCAGGCGGAACTGGATTCATTTCTTAATTATTGGAATGCCAATTATTCGCTCGCGCAATATCCGCGCGATACGGCGCATCTTTTCACGGGTAAATTCAGCGGTCAGGGACTGGCTTATATGAGCGTTATCTGCCGCAGCCCAAGTTACGCTTACGGAGTCACAGGCAGAAGCGGAAGCGTCAATCATTTGATCACAGCGCACGAAATCGGTCACAACTTAGGCGCGGATCACGTTGCGAATTCGGGAAGCTGCGCAAACTCAATGATGAATCCGAGTTTAACTTCCTCTGCCGCGACTTTTTGCGATGCCTCGAAAACCCAGATTGCTGGTTTCGTGTCTTCAAGCGGCAGTTGTTTAGCTGCGGGCGGACCACTTCCTACTCCGACACCGACTCCGTATTGGACTCCGACGCCAACGCCGACACCGTTCCCGACTCCAACTCCATTTCCAACTCCGACAGCGACGCCGACACCGATGACTACGCCGACGCCAACATCCGGCAGAACAAACGTCGCTTTGGCGGCAAACGGCGGCACGGCTTCTGCTTCATCAGAGTTGTATTCGTCGAGCACGGCGATAGACGGCTATAGAAACTGGGCGACCACAGCATCGTGGAAAGACGCTACTGCGGACAGCTATCCGGATTGGCTGCAAGTAAATTTCAACACCAACAGAACAATCAACGAAATTGATGTTTATGCCGTTCGGGACGACTACACAAATCCTGCTGACCCGACCGAAAGCACAACTTTCAGCCTCTATGGAATTGTTAATTTCGATGTTCAATATTGGAACGGCTCAAGCTGGACGACAGTTCCGAACGGAAGCATCGTAAACAACAACAAAGTAATTACAAAGATTACATTTTCGGCAATCACGACAAGCAGTATCAGAGTTGTAGTCAACAGCGCGCAAGCCAATTACAGCAGAATTGTCGAGCTTGAAGCATGGACGGGAAGCAGCGTAACTCCGACGCCCACTCCTTATGCTACTCCGACTCCATATTCAACGCCGACACCGACGGCGACGCCAACTCCTTATTCGACGCCGACGCCGTATGCAACACCGACGCCTAATGCGACTCCAACGCCTGGCGCTCGCTCAAACGCAGCTTTAGCTTCAAACGGAGGAAGGGCTTCTGCCTCTTCAGAGTTAGCTTCGGCAAGCACCGCGATTGACGGCGTGCGAAATTGGGCGACGACAGGAGCCTGGAAGGACGCTACGCCGGATAGTTTTCCCGATTGGCTGCAAGTTGATTTTAACGGTAGCAAAACAATCAATGAGATTGCGGTTTACGCAGTACAGGATGATTTCACCAATCCAACCGATCCGACTGGAAACGCCACATTCAGCCTTTACGGCATTACGAATTTTGACGTTCAATACTGGAACGGCTCCGGCTGGGCGACAGTTCCGAACGGAAGCGTTGTAAACAACAATAAAGTAATCGCAAAATTTACATTTGCGGCAATCACAACAACGAAAATCAGAGTCGTGGTAAACGCGGCGCAAGCCAATTACAGCAGAATCGTCGAGCTTGAAGCGTGGACGGGAAGCAGTGTTAATCCAACGCCAACCGCAACGCCTACGCCGATTACGACGCCGACGCCGTATGCAACCCCGACTCCATATTCAACTCCGACGCCTAATGCGACTCCGACGCCTTCCGCCTCGCCAACACCTGTAACTAGAACGAATGTCGCTTTAACTTCAAACGGCGGAACTGCTTCGGCTTCATCAGAGTTATCAGGTGCAAGTACGGCAATTGACGGAGTTAGAAATTGGGCTACAACCGGAGCTTGGAAGGATTTAACACCGGATAATTATCCTGATTGGCTGCAAGTTGATTTCAATGGCAATAAAACAATCAATGAAATTACAGTGTATGCCGTGACGGATGATTTCACCAATCCAATTGATCCAACCGAAAACACGACATTCAATTATTATGGAATTACTAATTTCGATGTTCAATATTGGACGGGTTCAAATTGGACGACTGTTCAGAATGGAAACATCGTAAACAACAACAAAGCTGTAACAAAACTGGTATTTGCTACCATTACAACTTCAAAGATTAGAGTTGTTGTGAACAATGCACAGGCTAATTACAGCAGAATTGTTGAGCTTGAAGCCTGGAGCGGCGGGACTTCTTACTCAACACTAACAACAAAGCCGAATCCTTCGGAAGCAAACGCTGAAAGAGAAACTTTAAGCGGCGCATTATCAAGGATTTTTTCTTTCCTTGGTTTATAGTCAATTAGAAAAATAGCCGCGATTTAAAGCTAAAGCCGAATGTCACAGAACTGTGACATTCGGCTTTAGTGCAATTACCCTTAATTCCGAACCGCAACACGAAACGACGTGTCAGGTTTGTTTCGGCTCGAAAATGGAAATCGTCAAAGATAAAGGCTCAAGGCTTTGTCCGCATTGCCAAGACGAACGCTACCGACCGGAAAAGAGCCGATACAGAAATGATGTATAATATTGGGATTCCAATATAGTTATGTTCCAAAATCTAAAGTTAATTGACACAAGCATCCTTGAAAATTGTTTCCTCAAGAGTTTAGGTAAAATCAATATTATTTGCGGTAAGAATAACAGCGGTAAATCTACACTTCTCAATTCTATTCGCCAAAGTAAGGAACATGCTGTGTCAATCACCGACCAACAGATAGATCTTTTTTTTCAGGCTGCGGTGGAGTATACCGGCTGGTTAGATCCAATTGGTCATGCTCGACATAGAGAAGGGCTATTAAAAGTATTGTTCGATATAGCAAATTTGAAACCTTGGTTTCCAAATGAGGGTCCAGAATTTTTTCTGAAAGTGCATACAGAATTTACAAATAAAGTAGGATTTGGAATATCAAATAAATTGTCAAATACTTATTCACTAATATTTGAAGAATTTCATAAACCTTTTAGAAAGATAAAGGTAATTCTTCTGCCTCCTAAAAGGAATCTTCAGCTTGAAAATGCAATAAATATGTCAGAGGTGATAGAACCGGATGGAAGGGGGATCTTGAATTATCTGTTTTATGCAAAGGGTCAAAGTGAATCATCTGAGGATAGAAAGATTTATGAAGCTATTAGAGATGCGTTTACAAAGATTTCTTCTGGCTATAAATTTGAAATATTTCCAAGTAAGAATAATCAAATTCAATTGAACTTTGCACATACATCACAAAATTGGGTAGGCGCAGAGTTCTGTGGTTTAGGATTGCAAGATTTACTTGTGATTCTTTATTTCTCAATTCATCCAGAATATCAGGTAATTTTGATTGAAGAACCGGAAAGCCATCTTCACCCTGATATGCAAAGAAGGCTGCTTTACTTTCTCCGCGAAGAAACTGAAAAACAATTCTTCATGACTACACACTCAAATGTTTTTCTAAATAATGCATTTCTGGATAAAGTGTTTTTCACCTCATTCAAAGATTCAATCGTTGTGAACGATGCTACTAAGAGAGCTTCGATTCTCGATGATCTAGGTTATTCCGTTACGGACAATTTGGTGTCTGATTTGGTGATTTTAGTAGAAGGACCTTCTGACGTTGGCGTTGTTGAAGAATTTCTAATTAAGCTTGGTTTGTATGGAAATTACAATATAAAGATCCTACCTTTAGGCGGGGATATTATGGATCAAGTGGACATATCGGTGTTTGGTGATAAAAACAGTGTCATTGCATTAGTTGATAAAGATCCAGGTAGCGAACGAGTTCGCAAAAAATTTATTGCTAATTGTAAGCGACTTGGTTTTCCTTATCATCGATTAAGCCGATATGCTATTGAAAATTACTTTACAGTTAATGCGTTACGAAGTGTTTTCCATGGACAAATTTCTGACAAATTGACTGAAATAGAACCTGATAAAAAACTTTTCGATCAAATAAAAATGGACGTTAAAAAAAATAATCGAAAAATAGCTAAAGCAATGTCCCTTGATGATATTAAAGATACAGATTTATATAAATTCTTCACGAAAATAGAGCGGTTGCTAAAATAAGGATTCATGAAAAGGAGCGTATTAAACTTTTTCACACTCCTTTTCATTTCAGAACCGTTTTAAGCGCATTACTTCAAGGAATCGAGAGCTTTCGGCAGTTGTTTTCCGGTTGCCAGAGCTTCGAGCAAATCAGCCGCGAAAGTAAACGCCGCGCCTTTGGCATCATCGCGTCCCGTGTTGTTTGCATCTTCGCTGAGAAGAAACGAGCCACGCTTAAAAAACTAAAGCCGAATGTCACAAATTTGTCACAATCGGCTTAAATGCAAAACTTAAATTGTCTGTTTTTATTTGGCGGGGCGTGAGGGATTCGAACCCCCGACCCTCGGTTCCGAAGACCGATGCTCTATCCACTGAGCTAACACCCCGCGCGGTCAAATCAAAACGTAACCGTCCACCGCCTTTTCTGTCAAGCGAGCCGCATCAGCAAACCGTTTTTCGGGCGTAAAGCGAAAGTCGGATCAAGCTCCGGCTGGTTTGTTTCAACCGGCTGCGGCAGAAAATTCTGCGCGATTGTTGCCAGCACAATTTGCGCTTCCATCATTGCGAAATGATTTCCGATACATTGCCGCGCACCGCCGCCGAACGGGAAATAAGCGAAGCGTGGACGGTTTTTCGAGTTTTCGGGCGTAAATCTTTCGGGGCAAAACTCTTCCGGTCGCTGCCAAAATTGCGGATGGCGATGAACGATGTATTGTGACACGACGAGCATTTTTCCCGCGTCAATTCGAAAGCCGCCGATTTCATCCGCGCCGATTGATTGTCTCGGCTGCCCCCAGGCGGGCGGAAATAATCGCATTGTTTCCTCGAAAACCATTCGCGTAAATGGCAGTCGCGGCAAATCTTCAATGGTCGGAGCTTTGCCTTGCAGATTTAACTCAAGCTCGGCGCGCAGTCGCGCCCGCGCGCAATCGTTTTTCGCCAGCAAATACCAACCCCATGATAACCCGGCGGCGGTCGTTTCGTGTCCGGCGATTAGCAGCGTCATTACTTCATCTTTCAACTGCCGGTCGGACATCATTTCGCCCGTTTCCTCGTCGCGCGCCTCGATCAGCATCGAAAGCAAATCGCCTTTGTCTTCGGTTTCGATTCTGCGGCGACGAATGATTTTCAGCACGATTTCATCGAGCGTTTTTCGGGCGCGGTTAAATTCTCGATTCCTTTTTGTCGGGACAAATTCCGGCGGGGCAAACGGATAACGCATTCGGTGGCTAACGTGGTCGAGCGCGATTTTTAGAGCGTTGCCGAATCTTTCGGCATCTTCGGAAATGTCCGCGCTAAAAAGCGTATCGGCGGCGATGCGGACGGTTAGTTTCGTCATTTCTTCCGATACGTCGAACGCTTCGCCCGTGCGGGCAAAAGTGTTTTTCCAATTTTCCACCGTTTCCGTAGCCGCGTTTGTCATCGTTTCGCTCAAAAGAGCGAGTCTTTGGCGATGAAAAGCGGGCTGCGCGAGACGGCGCTGCCGACGCCAGAAATCGCCTTCGCTTGTGACGAGACCGTTTCCGGCAATCATTCCGAGGGCTTTGGTGAAAATCGCGGGTTTTTTGTAGTTCGCCTGGTTCGTTTGCAAAACCTGTTCTGCGCCCGCAGGGTTGGCAATCAAATACCATTCAATACCAAATATCGTCCGCATTTTGACGACATCGCCCAATTCTTGCCAGACGCGGCAATAAAATTTGAGCGGATTTGACGCCGCTTCCGGTCCGCTGCCGAAAAACCAATGACCTTTCGGCGTCGGCGGCGTAAGCAGTTGCGGTGGGGGTTGGGGAAAAGAAATTTCGGATTGCATAAAATTTTACTGCAATGCCGCGAGCATCGCCTGAGTGTCAATAAAAGGCTCGAACTTGGCGAGCTTGCCTTTGCGAAGCGTCCAGATATGAACAATTGAAACGTCGAATTTTTTGTCGTTTCGCAATACCGTTCCACGCGTTCGTCCTTTGACGACGATTTTATTTTCAACCGAAAATATTTCTTCTATTTCGACCGCCGAGTCAACGTTTCCGCGCAATTTCGTGAAAAACTGCTGCGCTCCGGCGAGACCTTGATAACGTCCGCCCCATGGTAGTGACTCGGTTTGACGAATCTCAAACGCGGGCGCAAAAGCCGCCACGATTTCGTTAATATCTTTGATTTGATAGACGCTGCGCACTAAATTTAAATTATCTTCGGACATAATTTTCACACCTGAATTACGGAAATAAATACATCGTTCGGTTTAGAAGGTTTCGATTTTATCCCGACTTGCGGCAAAAACGACGATGCCGATAACCGCTGCGGCAATACCGACGCCAATTAAAACTTTGGTTGTTGTAGAGAATTTTTTGCCTTGTGCTTTTTGCCGTTCGTACTCGGCGAGATTGTTTTTTTCTTTATAAACTGAAGAATCTTTTTTCTCGAACAAAGCCTTTTTCAGATCCGTGTTTGAAGATTTTTGAGCTGATAACGCTTCGGATTTTTCCACGCCGATTGTCCGATTATTTTCAAAAGCCCGCGCCTGAGCAAAAACATTGGCATTTGTGCCGAGACAGAAAATCGAAAACGCCAGTATCGCTAATAAAGTTTTTCTGAACATTGTTATCTCCTGAAAGTGCTTGTTATTATTTTAGGGTTTAATGCTTTCTGTTTAATAACGCGCAAAATCAAGCGGAAAAGTCTCATCAAAGCCGTCACTAAATGCCGACAACCAAATCATTTTGTACATCAGTGCGCCTATTATTAGTCTGATTTTGCTTTCTGTGCAGAAAAAACTGCCAGACGCCGCCCGCCAGAAACACTGCGATTCCCGCAAATGACAAAGTAAAAGTCATAAATTGATTTGTATCGTGAAACACGCCCGCTGCTAGACATAGAATTAAACCGGCAAACCAAACCAAATCAACTTGCCAGAAGTTGCGCCGCAGACGAATGTGTCGAAATTCGGAAACGTCTTCCATAAACAGGAATTTGAGCTTGTGACAATCCGCCGCGAGAAGAAATAAATTTAAGAGAATCAGAAAACCGTTGAGATAAGGCGTCCCCATAAATCCGAGCGAAACCGTAATAACGAAAATGTTCAAAATCAGCGGCAGAGACATAATCGCGCCGATGGTGGCGAAACGCTGCGACATCAGCAAAAAACCGATCAGGACTTGCGACCAAGCGACAAATTCGCCCCACAAGCTCAATCCGTGCGGCGCGAGTATTTTCGACAGGCTCATCGGAAACATCGTCAACGGAAAATAATGCCCGTGCGTCAGCTTGCCCATTCCGGCGGTAAAGAAAATAAAACCGAGAAAAATTCTGATTCCGATGACCGCTAAATTAAAAATCGTGTTTCCCATCCCAATCTTCTCCGTTCGAGTTTTTTCTTAAATTTTTTCCATAACGAAAAGCTACCAGGAATTCTGGTGAACAATTTCGTCGAGCGAAAGCCGCGTTTTTGTTTGCGCTGAATTGTCAGCGTAGCCGACGGGCACGACGAGGATTACGGCTTGATCGGACGGAATGTTTAGAGCTTCCTGCACGGCGCGCTCGCTGAAACCTTCCATCGGACAAGTCGCCAGTCCGGCGATGTGCGCGGCGAGCATAAACGTATGCGCGGCAATCGCAGCCTGTTTCGCCAGCCAGTAATCGCGGTGAACCGCTTGCAGCTTGGGAATCGGAATAAAACGCCCGGCAATCGTCTCCGCCAAAAATTTCCATAACCAGCCAAAACCCAAAAACCCGCGATTAAACGAAAGCGGCACATTTTTACGCAATAGCTGTTCGTATTCCGCGCTGTTGGCTTTGGCTTCGCGGTCTAATTTCAGGATTCGCTCAAAATTATGTTCGACCACGCTTCGGTCGCCCGTGAACACCACAGTCGCTCCGGCTTCCAAAATCTGTCGCTGATTCATACAAGCCGGATAAAGTTTTTCTTTTAATTTTTGTTCTGTGACGACCACAAAATGCGTCGGCTGCAAATTAAATGCGCTAGGCGACCAGCGCGCAGCTTCCAGTAATCCGTGCAAAAGCTCAGGCGCAACCGGCTCGGAGCGGAAATGACGAGTCGAACGCCGCGTGCGAACGATTTCGATGAATTGATTTAAATTGATGTTCATTTAGCTTTACCTCATTTACAGCCGGGAGATTCTATGCTTGAAACCCGTAAATCTGCTCGAAACTCCTTTGGAGTGATTTTTCCGGCGTAAAGCGTGTCAATGTGTCTCGCAGAAAAATCGCGAGCGGATTTTGCCATTGCCCGACGCGACCGAGCATCAACGAGCGCTCGGTAATAAACTTGGTTCGCGCGAAACGTTGGGCTTCAAATTCCCAAAAAGCCTCGCTCGCCTCCGCCGAATTTTGCAGACATTTTGTCAAAACGATTGCGTCTTCGAGAGCCATACAACCGCCTTGTCCCAAATTCGGAGTCGTCGGATGCGCCGCGTCGCCGATTAAACAAACTCTGCCGGTTGACCAGCCGTGTTCCGGTAAGCGGTCGTAACAATCGTTATGCAAAATTTCGTCAGCGCCCGTCGCCGCAATGATTTGGGGAATGGGCGCGTGCCAATCGTGAAAGAAATCTAAAAGCTGCGTTTTGCGTTCATCGGATTGAAGAATCGAATTTTCCGGCTGATTGTTCGTCGCGTACCAATAAAAACGATTTTTTCCGATGGGAACCAGACCAACACGCTTGCCTGCGCCGAAAGTCTCGCTCGGAGAATCAAGGTCAAGACCTGCGGCGTCAAATTCGACCGTGCTGCGCCAGACTGCATAGCCGCGATAAACGGGTTTTGCGTCGCCTTTGATTTGCGCCCGAACGCAGGAGTGAATTCCGTCCGCTCCGATTAAAACATCGGCAGAAGCGCTTGTTCCGTCTGCAAAAAACGCGATCACGTTTGTTTCGGTCTGCTCAAAACGCTCGAAGGTTTTTCCCAAATGAATTGTTCCGGGAACGCATTTTCGTTGCAGCAGATCAATTAAATCTGCACGGTGAATACAAATTGAGGGAGTCGAATAGTTCCCGATGTTTGTTTGCAGCAGCAATTCACCGCGCTCGTTTAGGATTTTGACAGCATTGAAAACCGCGCTTTTTGAAACAGCTTCATCGAGCAAACCGAGTTTTTCCAGTACCGATGTTGCATTCGACCACAAACTAATTCCTGCGCCGATTCCGCGCAAAGCCGAAGCGTTTTCGTAAATCTCAGCTTCAAATCTGGCTTGCTGCAATGCAATCGCGGTTGCCAAGCCTCCGATGCCCGCGCCGATGATAAGAATTCTCGGTTTAGTAGTCATAATATTTTCAAAGTATTGTCGAACGGCAGCGCGGATAAATTTCCTCTCAATTTATAACGCGCAAACCAGCGGAAAACGTATCAAGCGGCGCAGGGATTTTCAAAATCCCTGCGCCGCTTGATGTCTCAAAAGAGCAAACTATTAGATCAATTATTCTTCGCGTCTGTAACAGGACTCGCCTTTTGCGTTTGCCAGACAAATCAGCGTTTTGCCGTATTCGTCGGTTTTCGTGCGGAAAGTGTAAGTTTCGCGCTCTAAAACATAATCGCGCTCTTTGTTGCTGGCGGGCGAGCAGCTATAAGTGTTTTTCCAGTAATTTTTCGTCGGAACGAGCGTGATTTGATTGCCGCTGATTTCGACTTTTCCGCGTTTGTCGTTGAACAAATCGGTCGTGCAGCCGTACATCGTTGATTTGATATAACCGGCGTATTCAAAACGCCCGTCGGCGAAGAATTTATAAGTAAACGTCGAGCCGTTTGAAGACGTGATTTGCCCGGTCGTTAAATTTTTCTCCCCCATCATCGAAACATTGCCGTTGTGCCATTTGCCGACGATTTTCTGCATTGAACCATTGCTCGATTTTGCCGACGCGCTTTGAATTCGTTCGTTTTGCGAAGCAGTTTCAATCGAATTTTGAGCGGCATCGGCGGCTAAAATTTCAGTCCAGGCGACCAGCATTGCATCGTCGGTTGCCGCGTAAAATCCGACAACGGCGCGCGGCGAGCGTCCGTCTTTGAGCGCGCGGAAAAGAGTTACGCCGTCGGCTGTTCCGCCGACTTCATACTTCCAACCATTGCTTTCGAGCGAGCCGCGTAATTTGCCGACGATATTCGGCGCGTTCGATTTACGATAACCAGCGCCGCCCCAAGCCAAAACTTCAGAATCGCCCTGCCGCAATTTGCCGTCGGCTGAAGCCACGATTTTTTCCAGCGTCCCGCTGATTTCCGCCGGGACGCTCGCCGCGCCGACGCGCTGCGCGTTTGCAGGAAGCGCTACGCCTGTTAAATTTGAATTTGCCGCCGATTCGACGCCCTGCGACCAAATCACGCCGCTCAACGATAAAGTCGTGAGAACGATTGCCAAGATTCGATTAATTTTAAACATTATAATTTCCCCCGTTTGTTTTTTGTCGAATGAATAATTTTCGGTTCATTTATTAACGCGCGAGGCGAGGCGAAAAAGGTTCAAACAAAATTCAAAAAACATCGGGTAAGAATTGAGAAAAGGTGAGTTTGATATAAAAAATGCCCGCGAAACACAATCATTTAGTGTGTTTCGCGGGCATCACGGTAAATTGCCCTTTATGTCAGTTTCGCGTTTTAATAAGCCGCTAAACGCCGCGCCGTTTCTATTATTTCCTTCAAACCCGGCAAATAATAATCTTCCAGTTGCGGCGCAAACGGCACAGGCGCGTCAATCGAAGCGACGCGGATGACGGGCGCGTCGAGCCATTCAAACGCTTCTTCGGCAATAATCGCCGCAATCTCACCGCCGATTCCGCCCGTCAGAGACGCCTCGTGCAAAATCATCGCTCGATTTGTCTTTTTGACCGTTGCCAAAATCGCTTCCTTGTCGAGCGGCGCGAGCGTTCGCAAATCAATGACCTCGATTGATAAACCGTCCGATTTTTCCAATTCTTCCGCCGCGTCCAAAGCGTTCAAAACCTGCGCGCCGAATGTAATGATCGATAAATCTTTTCCTTCGCGCGCCGTGCGAGCTTTGCCGATTGGGATGATGTAATCATCTGCGGGCAATTCTTCGCGCAGTCGCGGCAAACGGTAAAGTTTTTTGTGTTCAAAAAACAAAACCGGGTCGGGATCACGGATTGCGGCTTTGATTAAACCTTTCGCGTCGTAAGCCGTCGCGGGTTCGACCATTTTCAAACCGGCGGTGTTGAGAAAAAACGATTCGGCGTTGAGAGAGTGAAACGGACCGCCGCGCACACCCGAACCGCACGGACCGCGAAACACCGCCGGAATCGAACCGCAGCCGCGATAACGCGATTTTGCCGCATAGTTCGTCAGCATATCGAAGCCGGTCGAAATAAAATCAATAAACTGAAACTCGGCGACGGGCTTCATTCCCATCAAAGCCGCCCCGCAAGCCGCGCCGACAATCGCCGCCTCGGAAATCGGCGTGTCCACCATTCGCTCGCTGCCGAATTCGTCTATAAAACCTTCGGTCAATTTAAACGCGCCGCCGTAAGCGCCAATGTCTTCGCCAATGATGAAAACAGTTTCGTCCCGCTGCATTTCTTCCCAAATTCCCTGCCGAATCGCTTCAATTAAAGTGACCGAATTTTGCTTTGATTTATTTTCTTGTTTTGACATTACTGATTTATTTTTTGGAGATGAAAATCTTTTCCTTTAATTTGTTCGCTTTCTTTGATTGAAACTACTACGGCTTTTTCCAGATTCAAGACGCCCGGATAAAACAAACGCGGAAGTTTTTGCGCCGCTTTGTCGCCGTAAGCTCTTTCGCGCTCGGCGCGGTTAATGATGATGTAATAATTTCCGGCTGGAAGATAGGCGAAACCGTATTCGCCGTTTTCCAGAGTCACGGAAACCGCCCACTGAAAATTATTGTTTGATTCAGCTAAAATCTCGCTTTGCGCAGCGTCGGCGGAAACGAGCGAAACGTAAACGCCTTTAATCGGATTTCCATCCGCGTCCAAAACTTTGCCGCTGATTATACCTTTTCGATGAGCGGCGAGATAAACCAAAGCGCAACCTTGATTTGTTGTTTTAGCAGTATTCTCCGCGTCCCTGAGCGCAAAATACGGCGGAAAATCAGGACTAAGTTTGTATTCTCCGGCGGGCAAATCGAAAAAACGATAAACGCCTTTGTCGTCGGCGACGGTTTCATAAGTTTGCTCTTTTCCGACAGCGAAAACTTTTACGCCGGGCGCGGGATTCCCGTAGAATATCGGTCCTAAAAGGTTTGAATAATTTATGCGCGTTGAATTCGACGAACTTCTTATATCAGCCGTCGTTTGACCCACGGTGCCGACAATTGCAGGTTGTTTTTCGCCGCGCAAAACGGAGCGAATGTATTCCAAATCTTCAGCGGCTTCGGCGAGCGGCTGCGTTCTGCTGCCGCCTGTTCTGACATCCAGTTTACCGTTATCGCGGCGGCGGTGAGCGTAAACAAGATATTTTTCGCCTTGTTTAAATTGGTATCCGCAATCGTTTAAATCGAGAACAACTTGCTTTTCTTCGATTCCGCGAAAGCTTTCTTCCACTACTAGCGTGACAACCATCGGTTTGGGGTAATACAGCAAATCAGCGGGCATCTGTTTGTACTCCACTTTGATCGCCGTAGCGATAAACACGGCATCAGCCCGCCAGTATTCGGCACACGGCGGATGTTGATAAATTCCCGGACAGCTTGCCCAAACTTGCAGACTTGCCAGGAACAAAACCAAAACCGACGAGACAAATGAAAATAATCTGGACTTTTTGAACATAAAAATCCGCTCCTTTTACTTTATCTAAAATCTCGCTCTTGAATAGGATGCAGTTATTCGGCTATCGCCGCTTCAGTTCGGTTTTGTTCAATTATTATTTTTCAAGTCTGCGGCTCGCGTTTCCTCTTCTTCCGGGTGGCGTTCGTATTCGGCTTCGCGTTCTTTTTCGCTGACGTAATTAAAAGCCGTCAGCGACGCGATGACGAGCGCGACGCCCGCGCCGTAATAAAGCGTTTCGAGCGCGTTTTTCGATTCCAGCACATTTTGGACGAATTTGACCGCCATCACCGGAATCACGACGTAGCTGAATTTCGCTTTGAGTTCTTCGAGATTGCGGACGAGCATCCAATCCGGCACTTCCAGCCTGCCGATAAACAATTCGTAAAGGCTGACGGAAATCACTATCAAAGCCGTCGCCACGAGAAAATTATCCAGACAGCCGAACAGCGCGACGAGCGTCGAATCGCTTTTCGGGTCTTCGTGAATCGCGGTCTCGATTGTTCTGTAAAGTTTATAAGCGCCCTGCACGAGCGCCGCCAGCGCGCCCAAAAGCAGCGAAAGAATGCCGATAATTGATAAATAGCGCGAGTTTTCGAGCAGCCATTTCATCGTTTATTTCTCCAGAACTTTTCTTTTAAAAGCGGGAGGAACAATCGAATTATCGAAAACATCGTAAGCCGCCGAAACCGGTTCTGGCATTGACGCGCTTTCGGCAACGGCTAATTCCGCTTCGAGATATTCTGAAACTTCGGCGACGATTTTCCTTAAGTCCTCGTCGGAAGCGATCTTTTCAATCGTCAAAAATCTTTCGTAACGATCAATCGGATCATTTGTCGTCGCCCATCGTTCGATTTCTCCCGCAGGAACGTAAGACTGATTATCGTGTTCGGCGTGACCTTTGCGGCGATAAGTGTGCGCTTCGATTAAAACCGAGCCGTTTCCGCCGCGCGCGTGTTCGACCGCGCGTTTCATCGTCTCGTAGCAGGCGATGATGTCGTTGCCGTCAACCGACAAACCCAAAATGCCGTAGCCGACCGCCTTGTCAACAAACTGCGCGGCGGCGCATTGATTCCGCGTCGGCGTCGAATAAGCGTAGCCGTTGTTTTCGATAATTGTAATCAGCGGCAATTTTTGTACGGCGGCGAAGTTGACGCCTTCGTGAAAAGCGCCGGTCGAGCTTGCGCCTTCGCCGATATAAGCGACCGCGACGCGGTTTTCCCGCTTCATTCGAGCCGCGAGCAAGACGCCCGCCATCACCGGAATCATATCGCCGAGATGCGAAATCGGACCGATGAAGCCTTTTTCCAAATCGGCAAAATGAAACTGCACGTCGGTCGCGCGCGACGGCGCGTTTGCTTTGCCGAGATATTGCGCGAAAATCGTCTGCGGCAAAATGCCTTTGACGAAACACGCGCCGATGTCGCGGATCAAAGGTGCAATAAAATCTTGCCGTTCAAGCGCAAAAGCTGTTCCGACTGCGGTTGCTTCCTGTCCGAGACTCGTAAAAACTCCGCCCGTCAGCTTTGCCTGACGTTTCAGTCTGACGGTTATTTCGTCAAACATTCTGGTCATTTTTACGAAGCGATACATTTCGAGCATTTGTTCGCGCGTGAGAGCGGTTTCTGTTGTGCAGGAAAGCGGTTTGCTGCTGCCGTTTTGATTGTTTGATTCGGGTTTTGTCGTGATTGTTTTGGTGCTTGATTTTGCCATCTTCAATTCTACTGAGCGTCCGACTTTTGCAAAAAGAATTTAACAATTCCGAACAGACTAATCAAAAGCCAAAAAAATTCGACCATAAAAGCTGAAAAATTAAAACTGAAAAGCAGCGAAACGATAATCATCGCCGCACCGGCGGCGTTGAGCAGGGAATAAATCAGACTGCTGCTTTTGATTCGCTCGGTTTGCAGCAGAATGTAAGTGACGATAATGACAGCCGTGCCGAGTGTGCCGACGAAATCATACCAGGCGTATTGCATCAAAAAATCATATCAAGTAACAGCAGGGAGTTATAAATAGCTGGGAGCGCGGATGTCCACATCCGCGCTCCCAGCTATTTAACAATCTCGCCCTATTACTTGATATGATTTTTTGATGCAATACGCCTGGTACGATTTCGTCGGCACAATCGGCACGGCTCTCATTATCGTTACTTACATTTTGCTGCAAACCGAGCGAATCAAAAGCAGCAGTCTGATTTATTCCCT
>DASVTY010000094.1:0-99785 GCA_036387315.1 Pyrinomonadaceae bacterium | reverse complement strand
CCGGCATCCCATTAATTTTAACAAAAGTTTTTAACCGATTTACCGAAAACTCAAAATTCGCGCAATGCTGAAAATTGCGGCGGCAACGACAATCAAAAGCGAAACGTAGCCGAGAATGTTGACGAAATTGCTGACGGGTTTCGGCTCTAACAATTCGTTTCGGCGAGTCGTCAGCAAACCGTAAATCGCGCCGACGACAAGCCCTCCGGCGTGCGCGGCGTTGTCAATAAAACTGTATCCGATGACGCCGATTGCAGCGATCAGCAAAAGATTGATGACGATGTTGCGAAAGAAACCGGGCGGCAGATGTTGTTTGTTTTTAAAACCGTAAACGCCCAAAAATCCAAACAACCCGATAATTCCGCCCGACGCGCCGATTGAAGTGGTTTCGGGCATTAAATATAAACTGGCGAGACTGCCGCCGATTGCCGCGAGAAGAAAACAAATCGCTAAGTGAGCGCGATTCGACAGAGCTTCGATGGTCGAGCCGATGTTGTAAAGCGCCTGCCCGTTAAAATAAATATGCAGAAAACCGCCGTGCAAAGTAGCCGATGTCAGCATCCGCCAAAACTCGCCCTGCCAAACCAAAGGCTTAACAAGTCCGGCGGCGAAAACCGATTTATCCTCGCCGACGACGAGTTGACACAAAAAAACTGCGAGCAAAGAACCGAGCAGAATGTAAGAAAAAACCGGATGCGTCAACTCGACGCGACGCGCCAGAATTCCCGCCTGTTGCCGCTCAAATTCCGCCCGCTCATCGCCCTGCGCGTCTTCGGGTTGTACTTGATAAGTTCCCATTGAAATAAACGATGAATTAGGAATGATGAATGATGAATGAAAACAAGTTGTCTTTAATTCATCATTCATCATTCCTAATTCATCGTTTCTCACATCGCCATTCCGCCGTCGGCTTGGATGACTTGTCCGGTGATATAGCGCGCATCGTCGGACAATAAAAAGCAAACTATTTTCGCCACTTCTTCGGGTTCGGCAAACCGTCCGAGCGGAATCATTTCGAGCAGCTTTGATTGATAATCCAGATTCAAAGCGCCGCTCATTTCGGTGGCGACGAGTCCGAGAGCCAAGGCATTGACCGTAACTTTGCGGCTCGCCACTTCTTTTGCCAGGGATTTTGTCAAACCGATCAAACCGGCTTTCGACGCAGAATAATTCGATTGTCCCTGCATTCCGACAACGCCGGAAATCGAAGAAATATTGAGAATCGAGCCGCCCGCTTCGTTTTTCATCATAAAACGCAAAACGGCTTTCGAGAAATTCCAAGCGCCTTTCAAATTCGTATCAATCACCGCGTCCCAATCGTCTTCTTTCATCCGCAAAATCAACCCGTCGCGCGTAATTCCGGCGTTGTTGACGAGATAATCAACGCGCCCGAAAGCCGCCTGCGTTTGTTTGACAAAATCCGCAGAGGCTTCGGTGTTTGCAACGTCGCATTGCGCGGCAAAACATTTGCCGCCGAAACCTTCGATTTCTTTTTGAAGTTTTTCCGCTTCTTCCGCGCTCCGGGCATAATTAAAAGCTATGCTCGCGCCGCGATGCGCCAATTCGAGAGCAATAGCGCGCCCAATTCCGCGAGTCGCGCCGGTTACGATTACCGATTTTTCTGAAAATTGTTTTTCGTTCAAAATTAATCTCCAAATCTCAAAATATTATAAGTGGAATTTCGCTAAACAAAGAAAACTCGAAAATCATTGCGGTTTGCGGCGGAAAAATGAAGCCAAATACAGCAAAACACCGTGCGCGGCGTAAGCTGAGGCGGCGGCGAGCAAAACTTCGCGCGAGAAAAGCCAGACGAGCATTACAAAAGCCGCCAGCGCGATGAGCGCAACGCGCGTGCTGCGGCGCGATTGTCCGACCGATTTAAAGCTCGTGTAGCGAAATGTGCTGACCATTAATGCGCCGAGCGCAGCGACCAAAACCATCATTAAAGCGCCGTAACTTGTCGCTTGTTCGGCAGTTTTAGTGACGAGAGGTGCAGGCGAGAAATGAACAATTGCGGCGAGAAGCCCGGCGGCGGCTGGAATCGGCAAGCCAACGAAACTTTTTTTATCAACTTTGGTTGCGCCTTCCGCCAAAACTCGCGGTCTCATCGCTTGAACATTAAAACGCGCGAGCCGGAACGCGCCGCAGACAACGAGCATAAACGATATAAACCAGCCGATTTTGTGGATTGTCGAATTTTCGGGAAAAACCGATCCGTAGCTCCAGGCGTAAATGAGCGCGGCGGGCGCGATTCCGAAAGTAAGCATATCGGCGATTGAATCTAGCTGGACGCCGATTTCCGTCGTTGTTTTCGTCATCCGTGCGATTCGCCCGTCGAGCGAGTCGAACAAAACAGCCCAGCCGAGCGCGCGGGCTGCAAAATCGAAATATTGGGCTGCGCGCGCCAGATTTTCTTCGCCGCCGATGCCGACGAGCTGAAAACCGTGCATCGTCTGCATCACGGCGTAAAATCCCATTCCGATATTCGCCGCCGTAAAGAGCGACGGAATAAGATACAAACCTTTTTTTAGATTGCGCCGTCGGACAGCTTCGCTGAACTTTTCCCTACGGACGCGCATTGTGTTAGCAATCATCAGCTTTGCAGCCTTCCGATAATCGTGACGCCGCCGCGCACGCGGTCGCCGACTTTGACGGCGATTTCGACTTCGGGCGGCAAAATCAAATCGGTTCTTGAGCCAAATCGAATCAAACCGAAACGCTCGCCCAATCGAACGCGGTCTCCGGCGCGTTTCCAGCAAACGATTCGCCGCGCAAGAACGCCCGCGATTTGTTTGCAAACGATTGTCATTCGTTCATTTTTAATCGTCAAAGCGTTTTGCTCATTGATCTGGCTCGCATCTTCGCGCGTCGCAATCACAAATTTGCCTTTCGAGTAAACGACTTCGGCAATTTCTCCGGCAATCGGCGAACGGTTGATGTGAACGTCGAAAATCGAGAGAAAAACGCTGACGACATTTGGCGAATCGTCGTTTTCCGGGTTTAATTTTTCAATCCGCGTCACGCGACCGTCAGCCGCAGAGACGACCAGATTTTCTTCGTTCGCAATTTCACGATCAGGATCGCGGAAAAAATATGCCGTAAACGCCGCCAGCGCGATAAACACAACCGCCAGCCACCAAATTCCGGCAAAGATAAAAGCTATCGCAATAAACAGCCCGATTAAAACAAACGGAATTCCTTCGCGTGCCACGTTTCCGATTGTATAACGAATGTTAAATTTTTCTTAAATGCCTTCCGCCGTTAATCTGCCGGTTCGCTTCATTGTTTGAACTTTTAGAGCGCCGCGACGACCAGATAAATCGCCAACAGAATCAATGCGAGGGACGCAATCGCGTTGACAAATTTAATATCAAAGCCTTGCGCGGCGCGGAAATTACCGACGACCATCGCTGTCAAAGCCCAGAGCGTAATCGTCAAAACAAACAGCATCGGGACGAGCGTAAAAGCGATTCGCTGCCGCGCCTGATAAAGCCAAATCGTGATTGAAAGCAGCGTCAGAGCGGCTAATAATTGGTTCGACGCGCCGAACAGCGTCCAGAATTCGAGATAAGAATTTTTCGGCGCAACCGTAATACAGACAAACGGCAAAGCGACGAATGAAAGAGTTCCGATGAGCGCCCCGATTCTGCCTTTCAAACCGAAAAGCTCTTGAATAATATAACGTCCAAGTCGAGTGCAAACGTCCAGAGTATCGAAAACAAACGTCGAAAACGCCATCGCGCCGAATGTGACGGCAAACGGGAGATTGTCGCGCCCGATTAAAATGGTTAAAAATCTGCCGATCCCGTCGCCGTAAATTTTGCCGGGCGGAACTCCTTTGGTGGCGCTTTCGGCGACAATCATAATCGTCACGAGCGCGATAAACGCGACAAAACCTTCGGCGAGCATCGCGCCGTAGCCAATGGGATGCGTGTGCGTTTCCTTGTCAATTTGTTTTGAAGTTGTGCCGGAACAAACCAAGCCGTGAAAACCCGAACACGCGCCGCATGCAATTGTGACGAACAAAAACGGAAACAAAGTTCCGGTCATTCCGCCGATGTCGAAAGATTTAAAAGCGGGCTGCGCGATGTTGTAACCGCCGAAAAAGACACCGAGACAACCGACCGCAATCGCAGAATAAAGCACAAAACCGCCCAAATAACCGCGCGGCTGCAACAAAGCCCAAACCGGAACAACCGAAGCCACAACGCAGTAACCCAAAATCAGCAGCGCCCAGGTTTTATGGTCGAGAATGAAAAGATTTGAAATGTAAGTGCCGAAATATGCAAGCGCAAAAGTTGCAGGAACAAAAATTACAGTTGTCAACCAAAGCGGCGGTTTTAAAAACCTTTCCACCAATCCCAAAACAACCGACAGCATGAGATACAAAATGCTCGCCGCCGCGACCGCGCCGCCCGGATTAAATCCGCTCGCGCCCTGCAAAGATTCGTCGCCCGCGACAAAAGTCCCGGCGGTGATGTCTGTAAAAGCGACGACGACGTAAACGAGCGCGATAAAAATAAACGCCATCATCGCGCGCCCAGCGCCCGCGCCGAGCTTTTCTTTCGTAATCTCGGCAACCGAAGTCGCGCCGTGTCTGACGGAGGAAGCGAGCGCTACAAAATCGTGAACCGCGCCGATTAAAACTACGCCCAAACCGATCCACAAAAGACACGGCAGCCAGCCAAAGCTCTGACACGCGAGAATCGGACCGGCAATCGGACCCGCCGCCGCAATCGCTGAAAAATGCTGCCCGAACAAATAAAACGGGCGCGTCGGGACGAAATCCTCGCCGTCGTTGATTTTATTGGCGGGCGTTTCGCGTTTGTCGTTTAAATGAAAGCGTTTTGCAATCCGGCTGCCGTAAGCAAAATAACCGAAAAACAACCAGCTCAGAAATAAAATTGCGAGCACAGTCAAGCTCATTTTCAATTCTCCGTTATTCCAGATTGAGAGAAAAGCGTTTTCGGCGAATATTTTTTATTCGTCAAAATTGGCTGACATTTTGCCCGAAAAACGAAAATAAGCCAACACCGAAAACGAATTCGAGCGTTGGCTTATTAAAATTTTTGTAAAAATCTACTTCACTTTTTCCAGTTCCATTTCTAAAAACTTTATCCACGTCTTGCCGCCGTCGCGCGACATTTCGCCGGTTTCAAACCAATTTCCTTTTTCGTTGAGCACAATAACGTAGCGCGTATCGCCCGCTTGCGGGTGTTTGAAGCCCCAAACGAAATTTTTATCTCCGATTTCGGCGGTAGTATCGAGTCCGGGTCCGCCGTGAAAAGTATGCGCGCGCCAGCGATAAACTTTTGCCTGCGGATCATATGAAAGCACGGCAAACGCGTTGTGCGTGATGCGATCTTCGCCCGTTGCGGCGTCTTTCGATTTACCGAGACCTTCGACAGCCGCGACGAGACCGCCGAGACGATATTCGACTGATTCGTCAATCGTAAAATTTTCGCGCTTTCCGCCATATCCAAGCGCCCAGCCGCGACCGCGCCATTTTCCGACGAGAAAATCAATCTTTTTCATTGCCGCGATTTGCGCCGCCGGATAAGTTTCCGGCATCGCCGGTCGGCGATTTTCCTGTGCGGCTGCGAAATGCGAAAAAATACCGAAACAAATCAAAATAAACGTTAAATTTAAGAATATTTTTTTCATAGCAAACAGATTTTGCGAGAAAAACGGGGCGGCGTCTTGTAAATTTGCGACACGCGGGAAAAATTATTTAATCAACTTTCCGTGTTCGATTTGTTTGACGCGCTCGGCAAACGCGCCGGGTGTGCGGCTGGTCAGAGCGTTAAATTCGTGCGAGAGATGAGCTTGATCGGCAAATCCCATTTCGGCGGCGCGATTTGCCCAATTTTGCGCCGCGTTTTCGACGATTTTGATAGCCGTCGCCCGCAATCGTCGGGCGCGCAGATATTGTTTCGGCGTCAAACCGGAAGACTGCAAAAAACGCCGTTCAAACTGTCTCCGGCTTAATCCTGCCGCTGCCGCGATTTCGTCAATTTTAACCTGCGCGTGATTTTCCTCAACGAACCTCACTGCGGAGACGACTCGCTCGTCAATGGCTTCGAGTTTCAGTTGATGCACACTCGTTTCAAACTCTGAGATCGCAGCCTCGAAGTTTTCACAGTCGCCGAGCTTTGCAGTTAAATCGCGGGCAACATCGGCTAAATTCGGAATTTCCGTTGCCGGGCGACTTTGCTCCGAAGTCATTACATCATTCAACAAGGCGCGGCAAGCGGCGGGCGCAACACGCATTCCCCAATAAACATCGCCGTCAAAAACGGGAACATTGACCGATTCGAGACCAAGAGATGAAACGAGCAACGCGGAGGTTTTAAACCGAGCGTTTTTATAATAGAAAATCGAGCGGCATCCGTCGGGAAAGATTTCGTGCACAATCGGCTCCGGCGTCGGCAGATTTACGCGAAACTCCCAGAAAGAAAAAATAATGTGCGAGGCGTCCGAATTAGGCGCAATTTCGCGGTAAAACATTGGCGACATAAAGTTATTAATCAATTTAAGGTTCAATCAATTCTTTGTTTCCCAAAATCGGCGTCGGCTTCAAAAAGTTTACGTCGAACCAAGCCGCGACGACCGCGAAAGTTTCGCGCCAAGCCCAAGCGCGGCGCGTCGAATCGTCGTATCTGCGGCGGTCGGCTGTAATTCCAACCGAATCAATTCCGGCAGCCTGACAAAGATAAATCGCACGATTGAGATGAAATTCGTGCGTGACTAGCACGGCGCGCTCGACGCCGAAAATTTCTTTGGCGCGATAACAAGTGTCGTAAGTTCGGCGTCCGGCAAAATCGGCGACGACGTTTTCCGCCGGAACGCCGCGTTTTATCGCCTGCTCACGCATTGCGGCGGGTTCGTTGTAGTTTTCAAAACTATTATCGCCGCTCATCAAAATCTTGCGAACTCGCCCCGCCCGATAAAGTTCAACTGCCGTAATAATTCGGTCGTCAAGCGCAGGCGACGGCTCTCCGTTTCCCCTGACGCTGGCGCCGAAAACTATTGCAATGCGCTGCGGTTCTTCAATCGGAATTTCGGTGATCGAATTCTGCGCTTTATCTTTTGTTTGAAGAAAAACATAGCGATTGACGGCGTACACGAAAACAATCGCGCCCAGCGACAAACCGATCAGCCAAATTAACACGACACGCCGCCACATATTTCGAGCGTGAAGCTAACACAAATCGGTGTTTTTCATCAAACTTCTACTTGATTGCGGTTGAAAGCGGCGGAATGTTGACTCCGAAAACGGTCGGATTTTCGCCGACTATCGCTGCGGCGAAAAATTTCGGCACATATTTGCGGTTTTCTTTTTGAAACTGCTCGGAAAGTTTATCGGCGACTAGCAGCAGCGACCAAAAATTGCGCTCTCTTTTTCCGGCTTCTTCAAGCGCGGTGTTTAGATTTTTACTCAAACCGCCTTCGCCGCTGTTGTAGCTGGCGACGGCGAGCGGAACGCTGCTCGGTCCCGTTCCGAAACGTCCCATCAGAGCTTTCATAAAACGCGCGGCGGCAGCGGCGGCTTTTTCCGGCTCGCAGCGTTCGTCAGGGTTTGCGGGCGATGCGCCGCTGATTGTTTTCAAACCGTAGGTCGCGCCCGTCGCGCGGGCAAACTGAAACATTCCGAGCGGTCCCGTGTGCGACTGCAAACAAGGGCAAAACTCAGATTCGATCATCGCCAGATATAATCCGGTCTGCGGCGAAACGCCTTCGGAATTAAACGAACGCACGACAAAATGCGCGTTTTTCTGCCCGCGTTCCAAAACCGACTGCAAATCGCTCGATACCCAACCGCCCGCACTGCAATTGTCGTTTTTTGTTGAACGCAAACGCCGGGCATATCCGTCAACCATTTCCTTGATTTTCTGTGCGGCTTCGGGCGTAATGCTTTCGCCGCTGCGGTTTCCGATCATCCGCGCGACCTGCTCCGACTCTTTCGCCACAAACGAGCGTTTTTCGTCGTCCGACATTTGCAGATAAGTTTTATCGGGAGGCGGCGGTTTGTTCGGCTGTCGGCTGTCAACAATCGGCTCTGTTGTTTCGTTTGTCGAATTTGAATTGAAAGAAGTGTTTTGCGTCTTTGGTGTCGGTTTTTCGGAATTTACGTTTACGTTCTCGTCTTCATCATTCGGAGTTTCTTCAAGCGTCGGAGTGTTTATCACGACATCGCGCTGATCGTTTCCCGCATTGATAAGTCCCGCGCTGATGATGATAACGGAAAGACCGATAAGCAGAACGGCAATTCCCGCAACAACAAACGGAATAAGATTAATTTTGTTTCCGCCTGTTGCGGCTAAACTTTTTTGATTCGCTTCAACCGCTTTCGATTCCTGTTTTGTAATTTGAATCGCCAGCGTGGTTTCGTTGCCAAGTCGAATCGAATCGCCGTTTTTAAGCGGCGTGCCCGATGCCGAAACCTGAGAGCCGTTGACGAAAGTGCCGTTCGTCGAGTTTTCATCGGAAATCCAGACTCGCTCGCCTTCACGATAAACGGTCGCGTGATGGCGCGAAAGACTTTGATCGTCAAATCTCAAATCAACCGCGCCGCGCCCGATTGTCAGACTTTCGCCTTCGACCGCGATTTGCCGCGAGCCTTCAGGCGTCGGAAATGTGAGAAAGACTTCAATCATTGACCGAGCAGGTTTTGATACAGATTGAAAAGGGGCTTGTCGCGTTTCAAACCGAATTTCTGCGGATTTTCCGCCACGATTCCGGCGGCGAAAAAGCGAGCGAGTTGGTCGCGCTGTTTGGCGGATTTAATCACATTCCAAAAATCGGCGCGGTCTGCGGCGGGAAGTGAGTTTTTGAAATTTCCGGCTTCCGACAGCGACAAATCAAAACATGCGATTCCGTAAACAACATCGCCTTCAAATAAATTTGTAACGAGAGCTTTCGCATAAACGGCGGCGACGCGGGCGGCGCAATTCTGTCCAGCCGCGCTCAAATTTTCCGTCCCGCATTGCCCGTTGTAACCGTTGGCGGAGGCGAAGGCGTCGGTCATTTGCCACAAACCTTCTTTCGCCGCCGCGCCGCGTTTGTTTTCAAATCGGCTGCGCGACATCGCCAAATGATAGCCGAGCGGGGCGGGCAAACCTTGTTCGTTAAAAAACGCAATGTTGATCGCGTCGCGCGCCGCCGCCGCCCGCGTCGAAAAACCTTCGGCTTTATATTCCGCCGTTCGCGCCTGCACCTGTTTTAAAAACTGGGCGTCGTAGCGATAAACCGAATTGCCGTAAAATTTCATCAGCCGCTCGCACATTTCTTTCGTTTCGGCGAGCGAGATTTGCACAGGTTTTTCCACAGGCGATTCAGGCTCATCGTTGTTTGCGTCATTGAGCGTTTTATCAGATTTCGTTTCGTCTTTAGATTTTTCGCCGTCTTCGCCGGAAAACGCGATTAAAATTTCGCTCTCCTGAATTTTGGCAACTCCGTCTTTGCCCGTAACGGCGACGGATAAAACGTGCGTCGCTTCATCATCCATTAAATCGGGAAAAATCTCCGGTTTAAGTTCGGCTTTGTAGGGGGCAACCTCAGCCGACGCAAATTCTTTTCCGTCGAGCCGGTACGAAACGCGCTCGATGCATTTTGCGTTTTTAGCCGAAACCTGAATCGGCGTTGTTTCGGAAATCGTCACGCCGCTTTCGGGGCTTGAAATAACGACTTCGCCCGCGCAGCTAGTCGGAATGCTCAAAAACAAAACAACGCCGATTACGGCGATAATCGCTAAACCTGACAACACGGCGGCGATTGTCAGCATCAGCGGAATATTAGATTGCGGATTGCGGATTGCGGATTGCGGATTAACAGTTTGATTGACTAAACCGGCTGCGTCCAAACTTCCGCCTTGCAAATTAGGAGTTAAATCTGCATTTTGCGTTCCGAGTTCCGCGCCCGGCTTAATTTGATCGTCAAATAGAATTTCAACAATGCTGTCGTCGCCGCCCAAACTGATTTTGTCGCCTTCCTGCAAACGACGTTCGCCCTCAATTGGCTCGTCGTTAACGAAAGTTCCGTTGCGGCTGTTTAAATCAACGAGATAAAAATTGTCTCCGCGCCGCTCGATTTCGGCGTGATAACGCGAAACGTTCGAGTCCGAAACGAGCGCGACCGCGTTATCCGGCGCGCGCCCAAGCGTAATTAAGCCGCTTTTGATTTCTATCTCCAGCGGCTCTTGCCCGAACTCGTTGATTTTTAATTTCGCATTCGGCATCTATCGTTGAATAACCGTGTACTGGATGCGGCGATTTTGAAACATCCCTTCCGCCGTATTGTTTTCCGTTTTCGGTTTCGTCGCGCCGTAGCCTTTTGTCACGAGCATTGAGGGACTGACGCCGGAGCCGATCAAAAAGAATCTAACCGCATTAGCCCTGTTTTGAGACAAAATCAGATTTGCTTCGACGCCGCCCTGATTGTCGGTGTGACCGCCGATTTCGACAACGGGCGAGCCTTGCAGCAGTTTGAACTTTTCGGCTGCTCTTCGTAAGAATTTTTCGCGTTTCGGAGGAATATCGAATTTGTTCGACTCGAAATTGATGATTTGCATATTCAGCACGCGCACCAAATCGTCCACCGTAAAAGGCATCACGAGTTTGTCGAGTTCATCCAAAGCGCGGCATTCGGCTTGCGCCACGCGCGGGTCCGGATCGTCGCAATCGTTTTGCTGCGGCGGCGTCTGCACGACGTTTTTCGGTGCCATATTCGCCGTTACGTCAAATTCCTCGCCGTTTTCGCCGCGAATTGTTTCGGTGTAATCGGTGTAGCCTTCGAGCGTGACTCTCATCGTTCGCGGTTTGCCCGCTTCCAGCCCAAAACATTTAATCGTGTCGCCCGAACGCTCGCCGCATCTTTGATTGTCAACAAAAACCGTGCTGCCGACCGGCGCGTTTTTGACGACAAGCGTAAAGCCCGTATCGCGCCAGAAAACAAACCACAAGGCGATTCCGGCAATAAGCAAAAAAGCCAGAAACGCCAAACTTCCGCTCGTTATCCAGAGCCACAGGGGAATGCCTGTCGCGGCGCGTTTTTCCTCTTTTTTGGGCGGTGCGTCAACGGGCGCAGTTGTCTCCCGGTATTGGCGGCGCTCGTTTTCCGGCAAGCTGATGTAGGGCATCGTCGCGCCGAAATCCGGTTCGTTTCGATTGTTTGAATATCCGCCGGTCATCGTCGAACCGAAATCAACATCGCTCGGCGGTTCGCGGCGAATGTTCGGCGAGGTCAGATCAAAATCATCCGGCGGCAAATTGCGCGGCGCGTTATTTCTCGGGATGCCGGGCATCGTCATCCCAAAATCGTCCGGCGGCGCGGCGGGCGGCGTCTGCGGCTGCGATTGCTGCTGATTCGGCAGGCGCAGATTCGGGACGGTTAAATCAAAATTATCAGGGGTTTGCTGCGGCTGTTTATTGGGACGAATGCCCGGCATTGTCATCCCAAAATCATCTGGAAGCGGTTTCGGATTGTTGTCTCGTTCGCTCACGGTTTGTCTGGCTCCTTTGTTTCAGGTCAAAAAACGAAATTTTTTGACTGTTTTGCCGACGCAAAAAAGGCGGAAAGTTTGCGCTAAAGCCAAAACTAGAACCAAGAGACGGTTGATGTCAAGAATAGCGGAAATCGTTTTTGCGACACGGAGATGCGACGATACGGAGATACGGAGAAAGACAATGAATTCTCTGGAGTTATTTTCACCGCATTTCCTTGCCTCCGCGCCGCTATTTTATATTAGGCGGCTGCGTGGTTTTGGTGCGGACGTTGATGCCTTTGTCGGCGACTACGAACAAGCGCCGCGCTTCGACTCCGCCGCCGTTTAAAGGCTGATATGCGAGCAAATAACGATTGTTTTTCAATTCGTCACAGATAGCTTTGGCGGCGATTTGCGATTCTTCAAAATCAAAAACTTTGCCGCCCGTGCCTTCCGTCAGCTTTTGAATTACGGCTTCCGGTTTCGGCTGATCGCGGCGATAAGCTCCGCCCGTGCGGTCGGGAATTTGAATCGCGTAAATGGCGACGTTTGCCGATTGATAATCTGCTAAAATGCGCTCGAACGTTTTCGTGCTGCCGCGATCAAGCCCGTCGCTGACAATCACGACCGCCGTTTTTCGGACTGCGGGCATCAGCGGTCGAACGACTTGTTCGAGAACGTCGCTGAGCGAATCGAAAAGGCGGGGATTTCCTTTCTTGCGAAACGTGGCGAGCGACTTTTCAATCTTTTTCGCGTCGTCAGTCCATTCTTCGATGATTTCCGCCTTTTCGTCGTAAGCGGCAACGAAAATCTGATCGCCTTCGTAAATTTCGTAAGCAAATTCTTTGACGGCGGCGGTCATTTTCGCCACGTCGGTTCTCAAAGTTTGCGAGTTGTCAACGAGAAGAACAATCCGCGCGGGAGTCGCGTCGAAAGTCACTGCTTTGATTTTTTGCTCGACGCCGTTTTCGTAAATGGCAAAATTTTCGGTCTTAACCGGCTCTTTTGAATCGCCTTCGCGCGAGACCACGACCGGAACGAGTCCGTCCGATTCGCTCATCGTCACTGGCGAACGCCGCCCGGCTTGCGCGAAAGCAAATGCGGCGGAAAAAGCCAAAATCAAAAGCAGAAAAGATATTTTTTTTGCGGCGTCAAAACAATTTTTCATCGTTCTAGGACTTACTTTTATCGGAAGATGCGGTCTTTGTCTCTGATTTCGATGCGGTGTCCGCGCTTGCGGTTGATTCTCCGCCGGAAGAAGTTTTCGGCGCGTCGGTTTTGGCTGGTTCGCTTTTCGTGTCGCTTTTGGTTTCCGCGCTGCTGCTTTCCGTCGCCGCTTTCCCGGCGTAATCGGTCACGTACCAGCCCGTTCCTTTAAACTGAAATCCGCTGCGCGACCATTGTTTTTCCAAATTTCCGCCGCATTTCGGGCATTCTTTTAACGGTTCATCCGAGATTTTCTGCATTGCTTCCAGATGATTTCCGCATTCCTGACATTTGTATTCGTAAATCGGCATATTCGGTTTGCCAGAACCGTCTGCGGCAGCGAGCAGTTGAAATTTTATGAGTTCAACTGCTCGCTGCCGCAGACGGTTCTGACTTGTTCGCTTTAATTCCCGGTGCTTTTCTGCAAGTAAAATTAACCAACTGTTACGATTTCGGTTTTTTCCTTCACAAGCTCGTCCAAAGCTGATTGGTTAAGTTCAAACTCGGCGGAAGTTTTTTCGTCAACATCAGCTTCGATGTTTGCCAGAAATCTTTCGGCGTCAATCGCCGCCATACAGCCGGTTCCGGCGGCGGTGATTGCCTGACGATAATAAGAATCCTGCGCGTCGCCGCAGGCGAAAACTCCGGCGATGTTCGTCGCCATCGAGCTTTTGAAAGTTTTCAGATAACCGTATTCGTCCATATCGAGCCAGCCTTTGAACAATTCGGTGTTCGGTTTATGCCCGATTGCCAGAAAGACGCCTTCGCACGGGAAAAGGCTTTCTTCGTTTGTTTGATTGTTCAGAATTCTGATTCCGGTCACGCCCGTGTCTTTTGAGCCGAGAATTTCCAGAACTTCCGTGTTCCAGAGAAACTCGATTTTCTCATTTTTAAGCGCGCGTTCCTGCATAATTTGCGACGCGCGCAAAGAATCTCGGCGATGAATAACGGTCACTTTTGAGGCGAAGTGAGTTAAAAACGTCGCTTCTTCCATTGCCGTGTCGCCGCCGCCGATGACGACGACGTGCTTGCGTTTAAAGAAAAAACCGTCGCACGTCGCGCAAGCCGAGACGCCGTAACCGCCCAAACCTTCGGGAGCGGGCGCTTCACCCGGAATTCCGAGCCATTTTGCCGCCGCGCCGGTGGCAATAATCAAAGTGTCGGCGGTAACTTCGGTTGTAATCTCGTCTGCGTCCACGCTCGGTTTGCCGTAGAGCGTGAAAGGTCGGCGCGACAAATCAACGCGGTCAATCCAGCTTTCGAGAAAATCCGTGCCGAAACGCTCGGCTTGCGCCCTGAATTCGGTCATCAATTCCGGTCCCATAATTCCTTTGGCGAAACCGGGATAATTTTCCACGTCGGTGGTAATCGTCAATTGTCCGCCCGGTTGCGGACCTTCCACAACGAGCGGTTTCATATTTGCGCGCGCCGCGTAAATCGCCGCCGTTAAACCAGCCGGACCCGAACCTAAAATAACTACTTTGCGATGCGTTTTTTCCATTTTGAATAAAATTTTCGACAAAAAATCCCTCTCAGTATAGCCTTTATCAATATTTTATAGTATAACTAGCCGAACTGCGTTAGTCGAACCGACGCGAATTCAGCATCAAAGAGGTTTTCGCAAAACAAAATCGTTTCCCGAAAACGCGCGTGTTCAAAGAAGAAATTGAAAAGGGCGAAGCTGAGGTTTTATTTCTCCCTTAAGAAAAGCGTTTGGCTTTGCAACAATGGGATCTCAATCGAAATTTGACGAAAAACGTTTTGCTTTGCGGATGGCTTTGCGGCTGCCGATTGTCGTTTCGGGCAGAAGCGAAGACGGCGCGGCTTGGAGCGAACCGACCGAAACCGACGATATTTCCACGTCGGGCGCGCTTTTCCACCTCAATCAAAAAGTCACCGTCGGCGACGAATTATACATTCGCTCGCACCGACCGGACGGCAATGCGGTCGAAGTGACGGCTCGCGTCGTTCGCATCGCTCCGGCAATTTTCGGGACGGCGCGAATCGGCGTTCAAATCCTCGAACCCGCCGACAATTGGCTGCGTCTGTTCGTCGCCTGGGTAGCGGACGACAACACGACTTCCGACGAAGAAGAATAATTTCTAAAGCTCTAATTCCAGATAAACGGTAGATTCAATCGGACTCTCGTAATAAGGCGGAATTTGTCGAAAACCAGCCTTTCGTAAAGCCGAATGGCTGACGGCATTTTGTCCTGTAAAGTATCGAGCCTCATTTTTCGATAACCGATTTTCCGAGCTTCAACGATTAAAATTTCCACCAATTGCTTTCCCAAACCGCTTCCGCGAAATTTCTCACGGACAAACAATCGTTTCATTTCGCACGTTTCCGCATCAATTTTTCTGAGCGCGGCACAGCCCGCAATCGTTTCGCACGTTTTCGCCAGCAAAAGCCGACCTTCCGGCGCGGCGTATTTTCCCGGCAAATTTTCAAGCTCGTCTTCAAACTGCTGAAAACACAAATCAACGCCGAGCCACAATTCATATTCGCGAAACAAAACGCGCGCCTGTTCGATGTCTCCGGCTGTCTCGGCTTGAACGATTTGCATTATTTGTAACCGAATTGTTCGAGCTTTTCGATAGTAACGCCCGAAGATTTTTCCCTCACGCTCAAAATCCGTTCGACATATTTTGCAATCACATCGGCTTCGAGATTAACTGCGTCGCCGTTTTTTAAAGCGTGCAGATTCGTCAATTCCCAGGTTTTCGGAATAACGGCTATTTCAAAATATTCGTCGGTTAAATTCGCCACCGTCAAGCTGATTCCTTCGACCGAAACGGAGCCTTTAAAAACCAGATAAGCAGCCATTTCCGGCGGATAACCAATTCGAATCGTCCAAAAATCTCCGGCTTGGACAGCGCCTAAAAATTGTCCGCGCGCGTCAACGTGACCTTGCACAATGTGACCGCCGAGACGAGTTTGCGGCGTCACGGCTCTTTCCAAATTAATCAGCGAGCCGACGCGCAAATCGCCGATTGTCGAACGCCGCAAAGTTTCATCCGAAACATCGGCGGCAAACGAATCTTTCGTAATGTTTAAAGCCGTCAGACAAACGCCGTTGACTGCAATCGAATCGCCTTCACGCGCGTCGCCGGTCACCGTTTTCGCCGCGATAACGATTCGCGCGCCGGCGGCGTTTTTTTCCAAGTCTTGAACTCTTCCCAATTCTTCAATTATTCCGGTAAACAATAAATCCCCTTTCACCTACTCTTACCGAGTAATTTTGAGCGCGTATTAAATTTAAAAATAAACTCAAAAACCCTCGATGTGCGTCAGTAGTAGATACATTTTTAGATACAGGATTAAAAAGCAATATTAAATTGTCAAACATCCTTGAGCGGTTTGCTAATCAGCGCCGCTCTAATTTTCAATATTCTTTAGAAACCGAACTGCCAAAACTGACAAAACCAATCAGTTAGTCGAAATCAAACAAATCACTTAAGAACCCTTCACGTTTTTTATGTTTTTTGTGGTGCCCGTAATGCGGCTCATCGGAATCGTGTATTCGATGCTGTTGATTAAAATCGGATTGATATGGTTGATTAAAGCCTGACTGATTCGGCTGATTAAAGCCGGATTGACCGTGTTGATTGAAGCCTGATTGATTTTGTTGATTAGAACCTGGCTGGTTCGGTTGATTAAAGCCGGATTGCTTGTATTGATCCTGGTTTTGATTATGACTGGCAAAGCCGCTTGGAGATGCTGTTGCACCCCGCTCGATAATCTTGTCTAATTCGCCGCGATCAAGCCAAACCCCGCGACATTTCGGGCAGTAATCTATTTCAACGCCTTGACGCTCCATCATCGTTAATTGAATGCTGCACACCGGACAGTTCATAATTTTATCTCCTTTTTAAGTAAAAAATTTTCAGAAATCTTTATTGAGACGGCTTGCCCGTCATCGGGACAAAACGCACTTGCATCGTTCTCTTTTCAGTGACGCCTTTTTTCGTCTTTTTGATTACGACCATTTCTTGATTTGTGTCTCCGACCGGAATCACCATTTTCCCATTCACCGCAAGCTGGTCAACCAGCGCTTGAGGAATTTCATCCGGCGCTGCCGTAACGACAATTGCGTCAAACGGGGCTTGTTCGGGCAAGCCCAAATATCCGTTGCCAGTTTTGACAAATATGTTTTTATATCCCAATTCGTTGAGAATTTTGCTCGCTCCCTCCGCCAGTTCGGGAATGATCTCAATCGTATAAACCTCTTTAGCCAGCTCCCCGAGAATGGCTGCCTGATAACCGGAACCGGTTCCGATCTCAAGCACCTTGTCTTTTTTGGAGATGTCGGCAGTCTCGGTCATATAAGCGACGATGAAAGGTTGTGAAATAGTCTGATTTTGACCGATTGGAAGCGGGTGATCTCGATAAGCTAAATGTGTGCGATTCGCGGGGACAAATTTGTGACGCGGCACTTTCTCCATCGCTTTGAGCACCGATCCGTCTTGTATTCCGCGCGCTCGTATATGTTGATCTACCATTTCGCGCCGCTCTTTCTTGTATTCATCCCAAGCGTTATTGGCGTTCTGCGCCTGAACATCCGGCGAGTTCTGTAAATTTGAGAAACTATAGCAGAAGAAAAACAGCAAACAGAGGCAAAGAGATAGAGGGACTATTAGCTTAGTCATAAAACTCCTGATAAAAGACAATGCCGACTGCTAAATTATAGGTTCAATTTAATCATCATTGTCAATTGTGTTTGTGACAAGGACGCCTGTTGCGTTTTTCAAGAATGAGTAGTTTAAAGTGTCGGCATCATACGCCAAGACTTTTATTGCAGCGGGATTAAACATCTCCCTTAAACCATTTGATAATCAACACTTTCCTTGACATTTCCGCCCGTATCTTTAATACTTAAAAGACTACATGAATACAGGGTATTTTATAAGAACCTTCATACTCCTGAATCAGAGTATTTCACAGCAATTAACTGCATAAGGAAAAACTGTAAAAGTGTATTAATCGCCCGCGATAGTTTTATTACAAATTCGCAAATTCCGTTAATTACGGTAAAAGTGGAAGAAAAATAATGAAAAAAGCCTCAATTATTATCGTACAGCTATTCTGTTTAGTTGTTTTCCTTAGTTTTACTGCCGATGCACAATCAAACTGCACATACACTGTAAATCCCAATAGTTTTGTTGTTCCGGTAAGTGGCGGAAATTATAGTTTAGACATCACTACCCAAGATGGCTGCCCTTGGACGGTAATTCCTTTTCAATCTACGCGACCTCCTTCAATAAGTTTTACTTCTCCGACAAGTGGAACCGGAAGCGGGAAAGTTGACTTCACAATTGCGCCAAATACAAGCCCATCAATTAGAGAAGGAGGAATTGCCGTTAAGTCGCCGGATTTTAGCACCCGTGCAGAGGGCGTAATAGTGCAGGACGTACAGTGTGGTGATCCAATGTTCGGTCCAAGTGTTGTCAATGTGCCGGGGGAAGGTTCAACCGAATTAAGTTTTGGTTGGTCACCGAGTTCCGTTAATTGTAGCTACATAACTGTCCGAAGCAACGATTCATGGATAACATTGACCGGTACGGCGCCGGAGTCAAGATATACCTTTTCAGTTGCTCCAAATACCGGATCGGCAAGAACAGGTACAATATCAATTATAATTAACACGCGAGTTAATACTTATCAGAAAATTGGAACATTAACAGTCAATCAAGCAGCCGGACAATCAAACTGTACTTATACTTTTAATTCCACAAACAATCGCTTTCCAAGCAGCGGCGGAAATGGAACTTTTGACGTAGTCACACAAGCCGGATGTACCTGGACGGCAACAACAAGCGATGAGTGGATAACGATTACTTCCGGAAACAGCGGTACGGGAAATGGGACAGTTAATTACTCAGTTGGGGTAAATCCCTCACCCAATGAAAGATTTGGCAGCATAAAGGTAAACAACCAAACTTTCGGAATATCTCAAAATCGTTCCTGTAGCATCAATGCATCTCCTTCCAGTATTTCTGTTCCGAGCGAAGGCGGAACAGGTACAGTTGCAATTGGCACCGGTTCCAGCAGTTGTTTTTACTCAACCGTTGTTAGTGTCCCTTGGATAATTATCACTGGGGGCGATGCTGCGGCGGGCAATATAAGTTACAGGGTTGAAGCCAATACTGGCGCTGCTCGCTCTGGAACAATTACATTCAGGATTTCTTCAACAGAATTTGCCACAGTAACAGTCAATCAAGCAGCCGGACAATCAAACTGTACTTATGCTTTAAATCCAACAGGCATAGACATTGGGCATAGCGGCGGAAGTCGTTCCTTTAACGTTATTACTCAAGAAGGATGCGCTTGGACGGCATCCACGAATCAACCTTGGATTACAATCACGGGTGGTGCTAGCGGGACGGGAAACGGTACTGTAACTTTTACTGCGGCTTCGAACTTCTCAGATCAACAAAGAGCCGGGATAATAACAGTAAATAACCAAGTTTTTACAGTTTCCCAAAACAGGCATTGCTTTGTTCCATCCGGGTTTACTATCTCAGTTCCAAGCAGCGGAGCGACGGGTTCTCATACACTCACAACAAGTTGCTTTTACTCATATCAAAGCAATGACTCCTGGATAATTAGCGGCGGTTCGCAAGGCGGAACCAGCCCTATAACTTACACAGTACAACCTAATCCGGGAGCAGCTCGCACGGGAACAATCACAGTAAGATTTTCCGCTGAGGATAGTTTCTTAATTACAATCAATCAAGCAGCCGGACAATCAAACTGCACTTATACTTTGACTCGAAATTACACTACTCCTCTGCCGAAATCCGGGGGAAATTACAGCATTACCGTAAATACTCAGGAAGGCTGTGCCTGGACGGTTGAAAACAATACTCCGTGGATTGTGATTACATCAGGCTCAAGCGGAACGGGGAGCGGAACGATTAGTTTTACGCTCCAACCAAACACAACCGAAACTAGAAGCGCTACAATGTCTGTGGCAGGGCAAAGTGTAAGTGTTTTACAGAGTGGAGGATGTAATTACACGCCAACGCCTGCTTCAATTAACGTTCCATCAAACGGCGGACAAGGAAGTTTTACCATTAATCTTTCTGAAGGTTGTGGTAACCATCTTACTATTGATTATATTCACAATCCGTGGATTAACGTTGTAAATACCACAAGGGACGGCACTCTTATTACTTTCTTTTATTCTGTTGACGAAAACCTCGGTGAAGCTCGTACCGGAACAATTAAATTTAGCGACCCATTTAGCCCGCCCGGTGGTATTTTTACCGTCAATCAAGCCGGACAAACGAACTGCACTTATACTTTAAGTCCAGCAGTCCCTTTAGAAGTCCCATACAACGGCGGTAATTACAGTCTAAATATAATTACACAACCCGGATGCCAATGGACGGCGCAGTTTTCATCAAGTAACACGATTAGACCTGTAAATTTAACATTTACTTCTCCGACAAGTGGAGTTGGAAGCGGGAAAGTTGATTTTATTATTGCACCCGCGCCAACTTCGTCAAGTAGAGCGGGAAGGATTATCCTTAACGGGAACTACGCGATTGGGGTTGATATAGGTCAAGAAGGCGATTGCGGAGTAATTCTTCTCAACCCATCCAGCGTGAATACGCTTGTAGAAGGGGGACAAGGAAATTTTCGATTGAGCCTTAATTCTGCTAATTGTACTGCCAACGTTCAAAGTAACGATTCGTGGATAACAGCTAGCGGCACGAACGTACCAATGGGGTTGATAGGGTATTCGGTGGCTCCAAACTCAGGAGCGCCGCGAACGGGGACAATATCTGTAACAACAGTCGGGGCACTTGGTTTGCCCCAGAAAACCGCAACTTTTACCGTCAGCCAAGCCGGACAAACAAACTGCACCTATTCCATCAATCCGACAAGCATTCAAGCCGGAGTTGCGGGCGGCGATGCCGGATTTAACATCACCACAGAAACAGGATGCAATTGGACGGCGCAGAGCAATGCATCTTGGATAACCGTCAGCAATACAACCGGAAGCGGAGCTGGCAGAATTAATTATTCAATTCAATCTAATACCGGCGCGGCTAGACAAGGAACGATTACGGCAGGCGGGCAGACTTTCACCATTAATCAAGACGCAGTTGCCGCTCCGGTTGAATTGATACGCGCGAGCGGTCGAGTGATAGACGCGAGCTTTAAATCCGTTCGAGGCGCAATAGTTTCTTTTACAAACCTTGCAACGGGCGAAACGCGAACGACAACGACAAATCACTTCGGTTATTTTCACTTCGCCAATATCGAGCGCGGACAGCCTTACAGCATTGCGATTTCGCATAAACGCTATAAATTTACAACCAGAACCGTTATTTACAACACAGGAGCATTGATTCCGATTTACAACCCTGACCCGGAACCGTAAAGAAATGATTCCAGACAACGAAATCATAGTTGAGATAAGCTAATCGCGCCGGAAGATGAAGCGATATTGCGACGCATTATCTTTGAACCATCGCCAAAAGAGTTGAATGAGCTATGAAGATAGATCTGACTTTTAATTTCCAAATTCAACAGGGCGGACGGGAGTACAACTGTACGAGAACAGTAATCGGCGAACGCTTTTACGAACAATTTATCCGAGTCGAAGAAGTCGGCTCCAGGAAAGATGCGATGATTTATCGCCAGGGTTACAGTGAAGCGCGGGAAAAGATGGCTGAAACTGCCAGAATAATAGCTCACGAGCTTGTCGAAGATTATTTACGCAAAAAGGCTGCACAGTAAAGAAAGAAAACATTTCGCCCGCTACAACATAAGCCATCGTGGCAAAACGCTGCCCTGAAGACATCGCCGTTTTTGACGATTTCGCAAACCGAAAAAGTCGAATGAGTGTTGTTTAGTGAACTGCCGGAAGATTTGTCCGACTCTGTTTGTATTTCATTCAACGGAAGTAGTTCTCGGTTAAGCCCAAATTTAATTGGCTTTGTCGTTTTTTAGCAAAAGCGTTAAAGTTTAGTTTTGATATTTTGGAAATTATCACAACATATTTTTGGAGAATCGAATGGCTACAGAAGTTGCGATGCCCCAGATGGGCGAATCCATCACCGAAGGCACGATTACAAAATGGTTAAAGAAGGTCGGAGATAAAGTCGAGCGCGACGAAATGATTTTTGAAATCTCGACCGACAAAGTTGACGCCGAAATTCCGTCGCCCGTCGCCGGAACTTTGTTGGAGATTAGAGCGCAGGAAGGCGAAACGCTCGAAGTCGGCACCATCGTTGCGGTAGTCGGCGAAGAAGCGGGAGCCGCCACAGCCGCGCCCGCACCTTCAACAAACGGTGCAAGCGCCACACAAACTGCCGCACCACAGGCTACAGCGCAAACTGAAGAAATCACAGCGCAAGCCGAAACTCACATCGCGCAACCGGACGGAGTTCCGACAGCGATTGCTCCGCAAAGCGCGACGACGCCCGCGCCTGAAAAATCCGACCCGACAAATCCGATTCCGACCGCTTCGTCAGCTTCGACGGCAAATGCAACCGAAGTTGCGATGCCGCAAATGGGCGAATCCATCACCGAAGGCACTATTACAAAATGGCTCAAAAAAGTAGGCGACCGCGTTGAGCGCGACGAAATGATTTTCGAGATTTCGACCGACAAAGTTGACGCCGAAATTCCGTCGCCCGTCGCCGGAACTTTGTTGGAGATTAGAGCGCAGGAAGGCGAAACGCTCGAAGTCGGAACCGTTGTCGCTTTGGTCGGCGAAGAAGGAGCCGCGCCCGCAGCAACAGCGGGCGGTGCGCAAACCGCTCAGGCTTCGCAGCAAACAGCCGAAGCGATTGCGCCCGAAACTCCGAAAGCGCAGACAGCAACAGCAGCCACGACAACTTCAAACGCCGGACACCCGGAACAAGCCGAAACCGCCGGGCGCAGCTACGATTACGGCTCGCGTCCCGACGCTGACGAACAAGCGCAGCAAACGCCGACCGCGCCGCCAGCTCAAACCGCGCCAAGCAGCGGAAACGGCGGGGGAAAACCGTTGAGCGAACAATCGGTCGAAGAATTGCGCCGCACTCGTTCAAGCCCTTTGGTGCGCAAAATTGCCGAAGAACACGGCATTGATATTTCTCGCGTAACGGGAACGGGCGCTTCTGGGCGCGTAACGCGCGACGATATTATGAATTTCATCGCTTCAGGCGCCGCTTTGACGCCGGATTTGGCGAAGAAAACAGCCAAAACCGGAGTCGCGCTGCCGATTCCTCAAACAACGCCGCCAACACAGCCGCAGCAGTTTGTCCCCGCCGCCCCCCCGCAAGCTCAGCCGCAAACAGCGCCGCAGCAAACTTTGCAAGCCGCGCAGGTTCCGGCTGCGACGGCTCAAGACCGCGTTGAGCCGATGTCGGTAATGCGGAAAAAAATCGCGCAGCATATGACGATGTCGAAGCAGACTTCGGCGCACGTCACGAGCGTTTACGAAATTGATATGACGCCGGTCGTCAAATTCCGCGACAAGCACAAAAACGAGTTTCAAGCCAGATACGGCACGAAGCTGACGTTTATGCCGTTTATTTTCCAGGCTGTGACGGCGGCGATTCGCAAATTTCCGATTGTCAACGCACAGGTTGCGGGCGAAAACATTATTTACAAAGGCGATATAAACCTGGGAATGGCGGTCGCGCTCGATTGGGGCTTGATTGTTCCGGTTATCAAACGCGCAGACACGCTTTCGCTCGCAGGTTTGGCGATGACCGCCAACGATTTGGCAGAACGCGCCAGAACGAAAAAACTGATGCCGGATGAAGTCGGCGGCGGAACTTTTACGATTACGAATCCGGGCGTTTTCGGAGGTTTATACGGAACTCCGATTATCAATCAGCCGCAAGTCGCTATACTGTGCGTCGGAACAATCGAAAAACGCGCGAAAGTAATCACTTCGCCCGAAGGCGACGATTTTATCGCAATTCGCTCGATGGCGTATTTCGCGCTGACTTACGACCACCGAATCGTTGACGGAGCGGACGCCGAGAGGTTTTTGTCGTTTCTCAAAGAAACGCTCGAAAACGGACAATTTTCGATTTAAAGAAAATTAGAAATGTTAATAAAGAATAGCTCCGCAAACGGAGCTATTCTTATTTTGCGTGCGAAAACATAACAATTACAGCGTTTTCTCTGCTTTGTACGAAACGGACAGAAGACACATTTTTGGTCGGTTAGATTTCTAAAAGTTGTAATTACTGACAACCCCTCGGTTAATTACTACGTCACAGACGAAAGCTGAGAAAACCGACCGCTATTTTTGTGTCGGAGATTATAGAAATATATTTGCGCCGTTTGCGATTTGATGCGGATGGCGCTTCACGAAAGGAGTTACAGTAGATAATGAAAAATTTGAAATTTGTAGGACTCTTGGGTCTTTCACTTTTGGTGACTGCGCCGACGGCGTTAGCTCAGAACAACAATACGACAAACAACACGGGGCAAACGCGCACCGTTTCCAGCGGACAAAAAGCGAAGGTGCGCGGAATCATTACCGAACGCAACGGCAATATGTTGACCGTTAAAGAAGATAACGGTTCGGTGTCGCAAGTGATGATCGGCGACAACACGAGCATCAAATCGAAAAAATGGTTCGGCAGCGGCAGAAGTTTTGCCGGTGAAATGCTCGTTCGCGGTCTAATGATGGAAGCCGAAGGGCGCGGCGGACAAAACGGCGCGGTGTTAGCGGATAAAATCCGTTTCGGCGAAGATGATCTGCGCGTCGCGCAATCAATCGAAACGCGCGTCACTCCGGTCGAAGGTCGCCTGACCGAAGCCGAAGCCAACGCACAGCGTTTATCAGGACAGCTCGATGAATTGGTAGCGATTTCAAACGCCGCGCGCGGCGGAGCGCGTGCCGCTCAAGATACTGCTGATGCGGCGGTTGCCGGCGTCAACGCGACCAACCAACGCATTAGCGATGTAGATGATTACGTTGTTCAAACGCAGCAAAACGTTACTTTCAAAGTCGGCAGCGCGGTTCTTTCGCCTGAAGCCAAAACTCAACTCGATCAATTGGCACAAGGCGTCGGAAGCGCAAAAGGCTTTGTCATCGAAATTACAGGCTATGCCGACGCAACCGGCAACTCGGAGAAAAACCGCGCTTTAAGCGAGCGCCGCGCGAACTCGGTGATTTCATATCTGGTTGAAAACCATAACATTCCGCTTCGCCGCATTTTACCGGCTTACGGTTTCGGCGAATTGGATACAAAAGCCGTCGCGGACAACACGACGCGCGAAGGACGCGCGCAAAATCGCCGCGTCGAAGTCAAATTGCTGGTCAGCCGCGGTTTGAATCAAACCATCAACGTGACCAACCCGACGACCCAGAGCCAACAACCGCAAGAACAATAATTTGCGGCATTAACCGGAGCGCGGAAAGTCGAATTTGCATTAACGAATTCGCGCTTTCCGCGTTTTTATTTTTCCCGAAAAGGATTAAATTGTGCTGAACAAAATGCTCAAAAAACTATTTTTCGCTTTTCCGGTCGCCGCGTTTTTATTTTTGTCTGTCGCCGCACAAACGCCGACACCGACTCCGCCGCCAAAACCGGATGACGAAGGCGAAGTTTTGCGCGTCACGTCAACGCTCGTTACGGTTCCGGTTTCGGTAACCGACAGCGCCGGACAGCCGGTGCAAAATTTGGCGAAAACCGATTTTCGGATTGAGGAAGAAGGCAAGTCACAGCAAATCGAGGAAGTCGGCAGCGCCGAACAAGTGCCGCTGGAAATTGCGCTTTTAATTGACGTTTCGAGCAGCACGAACAAGATTTTCGATTTGGAAAAAAGCGCCGCCGCCGAATTTTTGCGGAGCGTAATGCGAGCAGAAGACCGCGCGACCATCTTTTTGATTACCGACAAACCCATTTTGGCGCAAAAACGCGACACAGCCGAAAACGCCGCCCTTAAAGTGCGCTCGGTCGCCGCCACGCAAAGCTCGACCGCCTTTTACGATACGGTTATGGCGGCGGCAAAATATTTAACCGAAGCTGCGCCTCCGCGCTCGCGCCGCGTGATTTTGGTGCTTTCCGACGGCGAAGACAATTACAGCGAATACACCAGAAGAACGGCGCGCTCGTTTGACCAAAATCTGGATGTTAATAAATTAACCCGCAAAGACCTTGAAAAACGCGAATCAATCACGGCAAAAGCTCACGCGCCCGCGCAAGCCGCCGTTTTGAAAGCGCTGCAAAACGCCGACACGGTTTTTTATTCGCTCAATCCGTCGGGACCTTCCGTGCGGTTGAATGTGGCGAGCCAGCGCGCGCAAAACGGTATGCAAACGTTTGCCGATGAAACGGGCGGAACGGCTTTTCTGCCGCAATTCGCCAGCGAGAAAAACACTTCGAGCTTTGAACAGCAAAACGTCGCCATCCTCGAACGTATTTTCCGCCAAATTTCCGCCGAGCTGCGAGCGCAGTATTTGCTGCAATATTATTCGGAAACCGAATTTTCCGCAGGCAGATATGTGAAATTACGTGTTGGTTTAAATAATCGCCCGGCGCTCAGAATCCGCGCTCGACAAGGTTATTTTGCGAAAAATCAATAAACAAAATTTCGCCGTAAATAAAAAAGCCGACACATTGGAAAATGCTGTCGGCTTTCTATTTTGAATTTATGTTTAGCGTTTCGGTTTGGGCACTTTTTTCTGCGAAATGACAGCCTTTCCAATTACTTGTTTAGGCTCGCTAATCATTTGACCCATTGTAGCTTCTGGTATCTCCATTACATTAGCGCCGCCCATAATTATCGGTTCTTCAGATATTTCTCTGGTTATGGCAACAACAGGCATAGTCCCCATTACAGCCTTTTGTTCTAAATTAAAAGCCGCGCCAAATCCCAAACCGCCGAAAAGTCCAACAACAAACGAAAAGGCAGCAGTCGCAGTTCGGGAAACTTTTCTTTTCAAAGCCTTCCAGCCGACCGGACAATCCTGCGTTAAAACCGTGCCGTCTGCGCGGCGATAAAATCTAACGCACAAACGACCTTCAGCATTTAGCAAAAGATTTTCCGCTTCGTCTCGCCCCATTCCCGACAGATTGTAAACATTCAATTTGCATTGCCCACAAAAACGTTTTCGGTCATCGCCGACCATTTCGTCCCAGTTCGCCGGACAAGGCGAAGCCACGCGCACATTCGCCAAAGGATTTGTAAATTTCGCCATAAAAGCCTCCGCTTCTTTTGAACCGCAAACGCGGCAATTTGTTCCGAAAAGAACGCCGCCCGCAAAAACTTCTTGCAAAGAAAAAAATCCGCAGTATATTTACTGCGGATTTTTTTCTTTGACCATTCAACTCAAAACTAACGCGAAGCCGCTTGTTGAGCGGGCAAATGTTGGTTCAAATACTTGGTCAGCAGCGTATATAAATGCCGCGTAGTGTTTTCGCCTTCAAAAATGCCGTGCGTGCGGTTCGGATAAGCCATCATCGTAAACTGTTTGTTGGCGGCAATCAGCTTGTCAATCAATATTTCAGTGCCTTGATAATGCACATTGTCGTCGCCCGTGCCGTGAACGATCAGCAAATCGCCTTTCAAGCCTTCGACAAAATTAAGCGCCGCGCCTTGTTTGAAATCTTCGACGTTTTGCTGCGGCAAGCCCATATAGCGCTCGGTGTAAATCGTGTCGTAATAACGCATATCAGCGAGCGGCGCGACCGCCATTCCCATTTTGTAAACGTCCGGGTAACGAAACATCGCGTTCAGAGTCGAAACTCCGCCGCCGCTCCAGCCCCAGATACCGACGCGCGAGGCATCGAGAAAAGGCATTTTGGCGGTCAAAGCTTTGGCAGCATTTGCCTGATCTTGGGAATTAATCACGCCGATTTTGCGATAAATGCTTTTGCGCCACTCGCGCCCGCGCGGCGCGGGCGTGCCGCGATTGTCAACGCTGGCGATAACGTAGCCCTGTTGCGCCAGCATTAAATACCACAAATAATCATCGCCCTGCCACGAATCCAAAACGGTTTGCGCCGCCGGTTCGCCATAGACAAAAAACAAAACCGGATATTTTTTATTCGGATCGAAATTCGGCGGTTTGATCATCCAGCCGTCAAGCGTGACGCCGCTTCCAACATCAACCCGGAAAAACTCGTGCGGAGCTTTGCGAATCGCATCAACTTTCGCCTGCAATTCGGCGTTATCCATCATCGTGCGAACGACCGATTTATTCGTTAAATTAACCAGCTCGAAACGCGGAACTTTGGAAAAAGCGGAATAATTGTGAACCGCCCAGCGCGAATTAGGCGAAATGTTGTAATTGTGCCAGCCAGCTTGCTCGCTCGGTGTGATTCGTTCGGGCGCGCCGCTTCCGTCAAGTCTTGAGCGATATAAATAACGCTGCGTCGCGTTTTCCGGCGAAGCGATGTAATAAAGCCAGCCACCCGGTTCATCTACAGAAGAAATGCTAACTACATCAAAATTTCCCGGCGTGATTAATTTCGCGTTTGAACCGTCGCGCGCAACCGTATAAACGTGCTGCCAGCCATCGCGCTCGCTCATCCACAAAAAGTTTTTATTGCCCGCGAGCCAGCGCATTTTCTGCATAAAAACTTCAACCCAGGCGTCGTCTTTTTCGGTCACGATTGTCCGCACATTTCCGGTTTTCGCATCGGCGAGCATCAATTGCAGCGTGTTTTGCAAACGATTGAGATGCTGCAAAATGATTTCATTGGAATTGTCCGTCCAATCCATCATCGCTACGTAATTCTGACGCAAATCGCCGGGCGTATTCATCCAGCGAATCTCGCCGCCGTCAGCGCCGATAACACCGATTCGCACCGCAGCGTTTGTCGTTCCGGCTTTCGGATACGGAATTTGGGTCAAAACCGGGTAAACATCGAGCGTGTTATTGATCAAAACAAAATCTTTAATGCCCGAAGCGTCGAATTGCCAGAAGGCGATTGATTTGCCGTCAGGACTCCAGCGCCAGCAATCGCGCAAGCTGAATTCTTCTTCATTGACCCAATCGGACGTTCCGTTAATCAACGTCTTCGAGCCGTCTTTGGTAAGCTGCGTAATGCGCCCGTCCGCAACGTTTTCGACGTATAAATTATTTTCCCGCACATAACCGACTCGCGTTGCGTCGGGCGAAAACTTGGCAAACATCAAAGTAGAAGGCGCGGCGTTGCCGCCAAGCTTAGTCAATTTGCCGCTCGGAATATCCAAAACCCAGTAATCGCCGCGCGTGTTCAGACGCCAGACTTTTTTCGAGTTGGTGTAAACGAGCAGTTTTTGATTGTCGGCAGACCATTCGTAGCCGTGCAGCGCGAGCGGCGAAGTCTGACCTTGCGGAATTAATTTGGCGGCGGGAATCAAAACTTCGCGTTTGTTCGTCGCCGCGTCATAGCTAACCAGATCAACGCCTTTGCCGTCGGACGTGCGCTCGATTTTTGAATAAGCGTCGCCGGATTTCAGCCAGCGAATCTGCCCGATGCCTTGCGGATTAAACTCGGCGGAGTTGTAAATCCGGTCAATCGTTAAAGCCGCCGGATCAGTCGCAGTCGTTTGTGCCGAAACAAAAGCCGGCGCGCAAAGCAAAACCAGCCACAACAGAAGAATTTTGGAACGGTTCATAAATCTTTCGTTAAATTGTTTTCAAGTTTCTTGAATTGAAGAGAACACCAATACTCAAATCTTACGTTTTGTTACGCAGAAATTCCAGATTAGGTTTTAGAAGTTGTTTGAATCAATGATTAAGTCATCGAAGATGACAAACATCCCCGCTTCGCCGCCCAGCGAGAATCGCTGGATTTGGATGAGCGACGGAATCGCTCGCTGAAAGCGAGCTACATTGTGAGATTTGTTCGACGCCTTCAGCGTTGGTGCGTTTATTTGCCAATCACCCAACGATTCTCGTTGGGCGGCGAAGCGGGGATGTTTGTCGCCGTTGGCGGCAAACCGAGTTAAGCGTCTTTTTTTTCCATTTCGCGCCCGGCTTCTTCAAGAAAAGCCGTTATTTGCTCCTGCGTGACAGTCGGAAAACCTTTGAGAAAATCGTTGATTGTTTCGCCCGCTTTGAGATAATCAATCAAAGTTTGTATCGGCACGCGGGTTCCGGCAAAAACAGACGTCCCGCCCATCACGTCTTTCGATACCGTAACAATCGGCTGTTTCATACCGTCATTTTAATCAAACAAATTCGGCTTTGTCATTGATTTAGCATCGTGAAATTGGCGCGCGTCCGTTCGGCGGCGCGAGATGTATTCTTCGGTCGTGTCGCGCGTGATGACTTCGTAAAGCACGGCTTGTTTGTCGCCTTTTTTTCGCAGGATTCTGCCCAAACGCTGAATATGCTCGCGCGACGAACCTGAACCGGAAAGAATAATTGCGACGGAAGCGTCAGGAATATTGACGCCTTCGTTTAAAACTTTTGACGTGACGAGCGATAAAACCTCGCCGCGATTAAATGCTTCGAGCCATTGTTTGCGTTCTTTGACGTTGGTTTCGTGCGTGATGGCGGGAATCAGAAAATCCTGCGAGATGCGATAAACGGCGGCGTTTTCTGCCGTGAAAATCAAAACTTTGTCGTGACGATGCCGGACAAGCAAATCTCTTAAAACGCGCATTTTCGCTTCGGTTCCGAGCGCGATTCGTTTTGATTCACGAAAAGCCTTCATCGCGCGGCGTCCCTGTTCGCTGCGCGCGCTCTGCATTATAAATCGTTTCCAGCCGTCAATCCCGGCGAAAGATAGATTGTTGCGCCGCAAAAATTCGCGGAAAATCTGCCGCTCGTATTCATAAGCCTCGCGTTCTTCGGCGGACAAATCAACTGTCAACTGTTCGACTGTATAATCAGCCAAAAACTCTCCGGCAAATTCCTGCGCCTCGCGCCGGTAAACGATTTCGCCGACAAGCTGATTTAAACGCTCTTCGCCACCATCGGTTCGTTCCGGCGTGGCGGTCAAACCGAGCCGAAACGGTGCGAGACAAAATTCCGCGGCGTAAGCGTAACCGCCTTCGCTCGGCAAATGATGCACTTCGTCGAAAATCACCAGCCCGAACTGATTTCCGATGCGCTCCATATGCCGGAACGCGCTGGCGTAAGTCGTCACGGTAATCGCGCCGATTTCATAAAAACCGCCGCCGATTAAACCGATTTCCGCGTTAAATGTAGAAACGAGCAAATCGTACCACTGATTCATTAAATCCAGAGTCGGCACGATAACGAGCGTTTGACGCCCGCACAATTCAATCGCCATCTGCGCGACGTGAGTTTTGCCCGCGCCGGTCGGCAAAATCACGCACCCGCATCTTTCCGCCGCGCGCCAAGCCTCGACGGCTTCACTTTGATACGGGCGCGGCTCGACGTAAAATTTCGCCGCAAAATCAAATTTTAAATATTTTCTGGCTTTGTCTTGAAACTCGATTTTTCGGCGCAGAAAATCTTTGACTATATGGCGATAAAAAAAGGCAGGCGCGCGAAATTGTCTGATTCGCTCATCCCACACGAAAAAGCCGGGAACATCAAATTCCCGGCTCGCGCCCTGTAAAACGAGCGTTCCCGATTCAAATTCGAGCGTCAGATTTTCCGTCGTCATTCTTTCCAGAAGATTACAACAAACGCGCCGGTTAAACGAAATGCGGACAATTTACAGCTTAATCTCGCGCGATTCCTCAACATAAGCGACGCCGCGAATCCGTTCGAGCTTGCCGATATTCGCGCGTTCGACCTCGCCGGAAATCATTCCGAGCGATTTCATCTGCTGCCCGACGCGCATTCCAGCCTGCTCGCATTGTCGCGCAATATCCGACATTTTATCTGCCGACGAATCTTCAACTTTAACGATCACTTCGACTTTGGACATATTTTTATAAATTTACAGGCAAAACGCCTCTGAAAGATTTGCGATGAATCTGGCAAGCGCCGTGCGTGCGGAGTGCTTCAAAATGCGCTTTCGTCCCGTAACCGGCGTGTTTGGCGAAACCGTATGCGGGATAAACGGCGTCCAATTCGCGCATTAAATTGTCACGGTAAACTTTGGCGATGACAGAAGCGGCGGCAATCGAAGCCGAAACCGCATCGCCGCCGATGATTGATTTTTGGGGCAGGCGACAATCGTTTAACTGAACGGCGTCAATTAAAACAAAATCAGCCGCCGGATTTAATCCCGCAACGGCTGAAATCATCGCTTTTTTGGTGGCTTGCAGAATGTTGATGCGGTCAATCTCGTCGGCTTCGACCTGCGCGATTGAATAGCACAAAGCCGTTTGGCGAATTTCTTCGGCAATCTTTTCGCGCCGTTTCGCCGAGAGCTTTTTCGAGTCGTTCAAACCTTCGGGCAAAGGCTTTTCCAAATCGAGCACGACCGCAGCGGCAACTACGCAGCCTGCGAGACAGCCGCGCCCGACTTCATCAACTCCGGCGACGAAGCGAAAGCCTTTTGATTTCGCTTCCGTCTCAAACAGCAAGCCGACCGCCATTTATTTATTCGCTTCGGCAGCGGCTTTTCGAGCCGCATCTCTGGCGCGTGTATCGAGTTCTTTAATGCGCGCCGCTTTTCCACGCAAATTACGCAGATAATAAAGCTTGGCGCGGCGGACGCGACCGCGACGAACCACATCAATGTGGTCAATAATGGTCGCGTGAAGCGGGAAAATGCGCTCGACGCCGATGCCGCCCGCGCCGACTTTGCGAACCGTAATCGTTTCGCGGACGCCGCCGTGTTTGCGCGCGATGCAAACGCCTTCAAATGCCTGCAAACGCTCTTTGGTTTCCGATTCCTTGATGCGAACGTGGATGCGAACCGTGTCGCCCGGCTGAAAATCGGGAATGTTGGTTCTTAATTGTGTGTTTTCAACTATATCTAATTTGTTCATTTCTCTGTCTCCAATAAATCCGCCAGCAAATCCGGGCGATTTTTAACTGTTTTTTCTAAAGCCTTTTGCCGCCGCCATTTTTCGATTTCGGCGTGATTGCCGTTTAATAAAACTTCCGGCACTCGCATTCCCTGAAAATCCGCCGGGCGCGTGTAATGCGGGCAATCCAATAAATCATTTTCAAACGAATCGTTCGCGGCGCTCGTTTCGCTTCCCAAAGCCCCGGGAATCAATCTTGTCAAAGCGTCAACCACAACAATCGCCGCCGGTTCGCCGCCCGAAAGCACGTAATCTCCAATCGAGATTTCATCCGTCACAAGAGCGTCATTAACTCTTTCGTCAACGCCTTCATAACGACCGCAAATCAAAATCAGGTGATTTGCGTTTTCAACAAATTCGCGCGCCACAGCTTGTTTGAAAACTTTTCCCTGTGGTGTCAGCAAAACCACTTGTGTTCCAGCCGGATAATTTTCTCGCTCAATCGTGCCGGTCAAACTTTCAATCGCGGCGAAAATCGGTTCGGGCTTCATCACCATTCCGTCGCCGCCGCCAAACGGTCGGTCGTCGGTCATTTTGTGTTTGTTGTGAGCATATTCGCGCAAATCCAGCGCGTTTATCTCAACAATTCCAGCCGCGCGAGCGCGCCGAATGATTCCAAAATCAAAGACCTCGCGGAAAAACTCTGGAAATATTGTCAGAACATCAATCCGCAATTTTTCAAAATTCCAACAAGCCTTCGGGCAAATCAACCCGAATCAGCTTGTTTTCAACGTCCGCTTCAACACAAATATCGTTTGCAAACGGAATTAAAAAATCTTTTCCGGCGTCCGCCTCGCTGTCAACAACGAGAATCTCCGTGCCGCCCGTCCGCATTACTTCGCGAACCGTTCCGATTCGCTCACCGTTAATCGTTTCAACCCGGCAGCCCGCAAGCTGCCAGTCGAAAAACTCGTCTTCTTCCAGCTCGACAGCTTCCGATTCGGGAACGCAAATCTCGGAGTTAATAAATTCCTCAGCCGCTTCAATCGAATCAATTCCGACAAATTTCAAAACAACTCTGTCTTTTTGAAACCAATGCTTTTCGAGCTTTAATTCAGCTCTTTCGCCATTCGGTTTAATCGCCAAAACGGTTTCAGTTTCTTCAAACCGTTCGGGAAAATCGGTCAAAACGTCCGCAACCAGCTCACCGCGCAAGCCCCGCGTTCTGGTCAATTTGGCAATTGCAACGAGTTCTTCGTTCACTCGACCACATCAAGCACGTAACGTCTCCCTTGTTTCTGGCTGACGGCGTGCAAAATTGAACGAAGAGCGCGAATTGTTCGCCCGTCGCGCCCGATCAGTTTGCCCATATCGCCGGAGGCGACGCGCACGCTGATTCGGGTCGCGCCGCGATCTTCCGATTCGCCGACTTCGACCGCTTCAGGCTCGCTGACGAGCATTTTGACCAGATTTTCGACCGCTTCTCGCATTAAGCCGTTGTTGTTTCGGTTGTTTCAATAGCCGCAGCCGGATTGTGTTTAATCAAGCTGGCTACTGTTTCGGTCGGCTGCGCGCCGACTGAAATCCAATACTGAATCCGTTCGTGTTTCAAATCAACGGTCGCCGGATTGGTCATCGGATTATAAGTGCCGACGTTTTCCAAATATGCGCCGTCGCGCTTTGAGCGTTTTTCTTTCACCACAATACGGTAAAACGGTTTTTTCTTCGCGCCCATGCGCATCAAGCTGATTCCTAACATATTTTTCTAGTAGTAAGTAATTAGTAATAAGTAATTAGTAATAAGCAACTAATTAAACTAATTACTTATTACTAATTACTTATTACCGTTTTTTCTTGTGTCTTTTCTTCTTTTTAACTCGATTTTGCGGCTCGCCGTTTCCATTTCCGTCGGGCATTCCGCCCCCGAGCAAACCGCCGAGTCCGCCGCCCATGCCCGGCATTGAAGGCATTCCGCCTCCGCCTCCGAACATTCCGCCTAATTTATTCATCATTCCGCCGCCCATTCCGCCGAGCGCTTGTTTGAACAAACCCGAACGATTCATCTGCGACATCATCTGGCGCATTTCAGTGTATTGCTTTAAAAGCATATTCACGTCGTGAATCGTTGTTCCCGAACCTTTGGCGATGCGAGTCTTGCGGCTGGCGTCAATGATTTTGTAATTGTTGCGCTCAGTGCGCGTCATCGAATCAATGATTGCTTCGGTGCGCTTCATCTGCGCTTCGATTTGTTCTGTCTGCTCGTCGGTCAATTCCGGCATTCCCATTCCGCCCAAAAGCTGTTCGGGAAGCATTTTCATCAATTTCGACATCGAGCCGAGCTTTTTAAATTGTCCGAGTTGGGCGCGAAAATCTTCGAGCGTAAACTCGTTTTTCGACATTTTCTCGATTTGCCGCTGCGCCTCGTCCTCGTCCATTTTGTCCTGGACTTGCTCGATCAGCGTCAAAACGTCGCCCATTCCGAGAATTCTCTGGGCGATTCGATCCGGATAAAACGGCTCAATCGCGTCGTATTTTTCGCCGACGCCGACAAATTTCACGGGCTGTCCCGTAACTTCATTAATCGAAAGCGCCGCGCCGCCGCGAGCGTCGCCGTCCATTTTCGTCAATACGACACCGGAAATTCCGACTCGGCGATGAAATTCTTCGGCAGTTTTAACGGCGTCCTGCCCGATCATTGCGTCGGCGACAAACAAAACTTCGACCGGACGGGAGACTCGCTTGATTTCCTCAAGCTCGGTCATCAATACATCGTCAATCGCAAGACGCCCGGCAGTGTCAATCAACAGCGTGTCGTATCCGGTTTGCTGCGCCTGCTGAATTGCTTTTTGGACGATTTCGAGCGGCTCTGTTATCGAGCGGTCGTCAAAAACCGCCGTTCCGGTCGCGTTCGCCACAACTTTCAACTGCTCGCGCGCGGCGGGACGATAAACGTCAACCGACACGACCATCGTTTTGCGTTCCTGATTTTTCCGCAGCCACATCGCGATTTTGCCGGTCGAAGTCGTTTTACCCGACCCCTGCAAACCGACAACCATCACTACGTTCGGAATCGTTTTCGTAAAAACCAGCCGCGACGAAGTTCCGCCTAAAATCTCGACCAGCTCGTCGTAAACAATTTTGACGACCTGCTCGTGCGGTTTTAAATCCTGCCAAACGTCCTGTCCTTCGGCTTTTTCCTTAACGCGCTGGATAAAATCTTTGGCGACTTTGTAATTCACGTCGGCTTCGAGCAAAGCCATCCGAATTTCGCGCAAAGCGGCGTCAACGTGCGCGGGCGTGAGCTTGCCTTCACCGCGCAGGTTTTTCAGAGTTCGTTTTAATTTGTCTGACAGCGACTCGAACATAACAATACACTTCAGCCAACAGAGGCGAAACTTTGATGATAAATTCCTGAGCGCAAAGTGTCAAGAAACAAGCCGACTTCCGAAAGAAACGGTAAATGCAAAAAATTGTTTGAAAAGCTGCCAAATAGTGCTATAAAGAGTGCAAAATCTTAGGAGGCAAAACAAATGATACGAAAATTTGCGTTAATTTTTGGCGTGATTTATTTGCTGGTCGGCATTTTGGGATTTATTCCCGGCGCGTCCTGGGGGCATGACGCGCTGCACGCGGCGCGTCCGGTTAACGTTGACACATCGCACGGTTTATTGTTGGGGTTGTTTCCGGTCAACGTGCTGCACAACATCGTTCATATCTTAATCGGAATCTGGGGTTTGGTGGCTTCGAGAAGTATCGGCGGTTCGCGTCTTTACGCGCAAGGTTTGGCGGTTGTTTATGGTCTGCTGACGATTCTCGGATTGATCGAAGGAACTAAAACGCTTTTCGGTTTAGTTCCGATTCACGGCTTCGATATTATTCTTCACGCCGGAAGTGCACTGATTGCAGCTTATTTCGGCTTTGTAGCGAGAAACAGCGACGGTTTGCCGGCAGACGCTTCTCGCTAACCGAGACCGCTTTTAGTTAAAACTCTCTCGACAGCCGCAGTAACGCGCTCGACCGTTATTCGTCGAATACACTGCGGCTCGTCAAACTCCGCGCATTTATAACCGGCGCACGGCGCGCACGGCAGATTTTCCGTGACGACTTCGTGCGGCGCGTCAGTCCACGGACGCCAATGCTCGACGTTTGACGAACCGAAAACGACGACCGAGGGCGTGTTGACGGCAGCCGCAATATGCGCGATGCCGCTGTCGTTGCCGACGAAAATTTTCGCTTTCGCCGCCATTGCCGTAATCTCCGGCAAAGTTTTGTCGTGCAGCAAAACCGCGAGCGGCGATTTATCAAACAGTTCCATCAACGTCGGCAGATCGTCTTTCGTCCCGACTGCGACCGAAATAATTCCGCGATCATACAAATGCTTCACGACGGCGGCAAAATTCTCTACCGCCCATTGTTTCGTCGCAAAAACCGATACCGGATGAATCAACGCAAACGGGTAATTCTCATCAATTTCGTATTGACGAAAAATGCGGGCGGCGAAATCTTCCAACTCAGGTTTCACCGTCAAACGAGTTTTGGGTCTGTCGGCGACCGGAACGCCCGTCCAGCCCAGCAAAGCTAATTGTTGTTCGGCTGAATGCGTTTTTTCCCGCCGCCAAAACTCCGCAGCCGAAGGCGCGAGAATATTGTAAAAAAAACGATTGCGGTAGTTCTTGAAACCGACCCGGTATTTTGCGCGGCTCGCCCATGTAAAAAAACCGGCGGTCGCTCCGCCGTGCAAATTGAAAGCGACATCATATTTGTTCTGCCGCAACAAACCGGCGGTAAATGCCCGCAAAATAAACAAATCTTTTGCCGAAACCAATTCGCCGCCGGGCGCTTTTCTAGTCTTTTTCGTCGGAGCCGGAAAAACGTGGTTTATTGCGTCGAAATCTTCCAATAGCGGCACCACCCAATCGTCAAGCAAAACATCAATCTGCGCGTCGGGTAAAAAACGCCGCAAAGCGATGAGCGCCGGAGTCGTCAAAACCGTGTCGCCGATTGATCGCAGCCGAACGACAAGCACACGGCGAACTTTTTCCCAATGCGGAATGCGGAATGCGGAATGCGAAGTAATTTCTTTTATCTCCGCATCGCTTGATTTATTTACTTTATTCAATTCATTCCGCACTCTGCGCTCCGCATTCCGCACTCAAGCGGATTCTTCGATTTTCGCTTCGTCAACAAGCATCACCGGAATATCGTCAACAATCGGATAAACGCGCTTGCAGGAAACGCATTTTAAACCGCTTTCGTCCGGCTTTAACTCGACTTTGTTTTTGCAAGCCGGACACACGAGAATTTCCAAAAGCTCTGGATTTATCGGCATTAATTTTCTCTCTCAATTTAGATTCGGCTGCTGCCGTAATCACAGTATTCAACAATCGGACAGCGTTCGCAAAGCGGTTCTTTCGGGCGACAGATTTTTCTGCCCAGACGAATCAAATTAACGTGCAGCGAATAAAATTTTCCTGCGGGAACAATTTTGTCCAGAATCTCGTGCGCTCGCGCGTCCGAACATTTGTTCGGCACAATCCCGACGCGGCGCAGAACGCGAAAAATATGCGTATCGAGCGGAAAAACGTCTTTGTGACAGGCAAACAATAGCGTACAGGCGACGGTTTTTGGTCCGATTCCGCGAAATTGCTGCAAATATTCGACCGCTTCGCCATTTGGCAAATCGTGCAAAAAATTTAAATCGAGCGAACCGTGCTGCTCTTTGATTTGACCGAGCAAATTTTTAATGACTTTCGATTTTTGATTTGCCAGACCGCCGAGCTTTATTGTTTCCGCAATTTCCGATTCGTCCGCCGCCAAAACTTTTTCCCACGTCTTAAAACGCTTTTTCAAAGCCGCGAAGGTTTGCGCGCTCAAAATGTCGGTCGTTGCCTGCGACAAAATTATTTGCACGAGCATTTCGAGCGGCGCGCTTTTTGATTTCAAATGCGGCTCGCCGAATGTCGCTTCGAGGTTTTGGATAATGTAGCGAAGCGGCTTTTCTTCAAAAATTGTTTCCGTTTGCGGCTGGATTTCGCTCGCTCTGGCTGCGCTGGAGGACTCGCTCATAAAATTCTATGTATTTCGGAATCACTAACTCGGTCGAATAACGCGCGATAGCGGACTTTCTAGCTCTTCCGCCCATTTCGCGGCGCAAATCGTCGTCGGATAAAATCCGCGCGGCGTCTTCGCTCATTTTTTCGACGTTGCCGATTTCGCTCAAAAATCCGGTCTCGCCGTCGGTCACGACTTCCGGGATTCCGCCGACGCGCGACGCGATGACCGGAACTTCGCAAGCCATAGCTTCGAGAGCCACAAGACCGAAAGATTCCTGTTCCGAAGGCAGCAGCAAAACGTCGGAAATGCCCAGATAATCGTTAATTTGTCCCTGTTTGCCGACGAACGAACAATGTGCGGCGATTCCTAATTTTTCCGCCCGATGCTGCGTTGCGGAACGCTCCGGTCCGTCGCCGACCATTAAAAGTCTGGCTTTGATTCCTTTGTTTAAAACGCGGGCGAAAATTTCGACGCAATCGAGCGGGCGTTTGACCGGGCGAAAGTTTGAAACGTGCGTCAGCAATTTTTCGCCGTTCGGCGCAAACTGCCTGTGAATCGGCGAATCTTCGTGGCGCGAATACGCTTCGGCGCAGATAAAATTCGGAATGACTTCGATTTCGTCGTAATCGAACATCTGAATCGTCGCTTCTTTCAAAAAACGCGAAACGCTCGTTACTCCGTCCGATTCGGAAATCGCATAGCGCGTAATCGGCAAATACGAGCGGTCAGAACCGACGAGCGTAATATCCGTTCCGTGCAGAGTTGTAATCACTGGCAGATAACGCCGCTGTTTGATAGATTCACGGGCGAGAATCGCGCTGATCGAGTGCGGAATTGCGTAATGAACGTGCAATAAATCGAGATTTTCCGAACGCGCGACGGTCGCCATTTTCGTCGCCAGAGCCAGCGTGTACGGCTGATGCTCGAACAGCGGATACGACATCATTTCGACTTCGTGAAATCGAATACGCTCGCTGAGTTGGAGTCCGCGCGACGGAACAGCCGAAGCGATAAAATGAACCGTGTGACCGCGCGCCGCCAATTCTTTTCCCAATTCCGAACCGACGATTCCACTCCCGCCGAAGCTCGGATAAACTGTAATTCCGATGTTCATTCTAATTTTTCGTTAACGCTAAGGATGTTAGCAAACGCCAGCGTTTTATTGCTAATCTTAAATGCAGAAATTTTAGTAAAGATTTATAATGGAAAACAAATAGAGAAAGTTTTTATACAAAATGCCAAAAATTGCAGATATACAAGAAACTCCGAATCCGAACGCAGTTAAATTTATTTTGCGCGAACCCGTCAGTTATGGCACTTCGCATTCGTTTCAATCGGCGGAAGACGCCAAATCGGACACGCTCGCCAAAGCTCTGTTTGAAGTCGGCGACATTGTTTCGGTTTTTTATATGGACAAAATGATTACCGTCGAAAAAACCGATGAAACCGATTGGGACGACGTTTTGCCCGCGCTCGCCGTGCCGATTCGCGCCGCCGAGAGCGTCAAATCTCAAACCGCCGCGGCTGCATCCGTCGGCGGCGCGATTGCCGCCGTGACGAGCGACGATCCGCGTTTGATGCAAATCAACGAAATGCTCGACGACCGAATTCGCCCTTATCTGGCGAGCGACGGCGGCTGGCTCGAAGTTTTAAGCCTCGACGACCACACTTTAAAAATCCGTTATCAAGGCGCTTGCGGTTCGTGTCCGTCCTCTCTGACCGGAACGCTGATGGCGATTGAAAATATGATCAAAGAGGAAATTGACCCGGAAATTGAAGTTATCGCGGTTTAATTTAAAGCTAGGCTGCTTCGTTTTCAAATAAACAGATATGAATTGGTACAAAGTCACTTTCACACCGCCGGAGGATGAACGGTACGAAACAATGCAATTTGCAGAGCAGATTCGTTCTGTTCTCATTGACACTTTTCCAAATGGAACATTACCGCAAGACTTTGGTATTTTCTTAGGTATTGAAACTGACGGCACGGGGAATCAGGCAATATACTTTAGTCCTGTGGCGGTTCAGTTTTGCAATTATCTGATTGCATCTCGGAACGGTCAGCCTTGTCAGAGACCGCAGTTGCTTCCGGGAACGACTGTTATTCAGGGAGATTTGCGGATTCTTTCCGAGAATCCAGAGCAATAACATTTGTAATAGCCGATTCAATATTTTTAAATATGAATTACCGAAATTACATCACGATTGAACCAAATAAACGTGGCGGCAAGCCTTGTGTGCGCGGCTTACGGATTACGGTTTATGAAGTTCTTGAATATTTGGCTTCTGAAATGACTGAAGGAGAAATTCTTGAGGATTTTCCAGATTTGACGCGCGAAGATTTAAAAGCCTGTATTGCTTATGCCGCCGACCGTGAGCGTCGGCTGATGATGGCTCCCGTTGCTACAGCGTGAAACTGCTTTTTGACGAAAATTTGTCGCATAAATTGGCGCGTCTTTTGGCTGATATTTTCCCAAATTCTCTTCACGTCCGAGATATTGGTTTAAAAGCAACCTCAGATCCGCTGGTTTGGGATTATGCAAAAGACAATGATTTTATGATCGTCTCGAAAGATGCGGATATGCATGACTTGAGCCTTGTGTTTGGTAATCCCCCGAAAGTTGTCTGGGTGCGTTTGGGAAATTGCTCAACACTACAAATAGAAGAATTATTGCGGCGTGATTTTGACGTTATTAAATTGTTTTACGAAGATGATTCCGTTTCATTACTCGTTTTACCATAACTGCACATCTGGCAGGTTAACGAACTCGAATGGCAATCACGCACTTTTTAACTTTGTGTTGAATATCTTTACGCCAATTCAAAGTTATTAAAAGATTTCCTTGACAGTTTCGGCGCGCGGCGTACATAATTTTTTTGGCGCGTTCCGACGCCGCAAATTTTTACACGCCTTTTTAACCTTTTTAATTGCTTTCCAGCCTGCATCGAAATAAACTCCAAAGCAGTGCCTTGAATAACCGGAGGTAAAATCAAAACAGTGACTAACGAAGAATTGGAAAACAGTCTGCGGACTGAAGTTGATAATTATTTTAAATCCGCTTTTGCCGATGTCCGGCAGGAAGTCGAAAAACTTCACGATTCGCTCGAATCGGAATTTGAACGCCATCGCAGCCACATCGAAGAACAGTTTCGCTCTCTTTTGTCGCGCGATCTTCAGGACGTAAAAATTGACGATTCGTTCACAACAATCGTCGGCGAACACATCCGCATCGCGCGCGAAGAAGGCTCGAACGAAGCGTCGGAGAAATTCGCCGCCCTCGAACCGCCCGCGCCCGTCGTCGAACCGGCGAATTATTCCTCTCTGCGCGATGCCGTCAACGACATCAGCAGTCAGGCGTCGCAAGCTGAGATTTTAAAAGCCCTCGTCCGGCACGCTGGAGATTTCGCTCCGCGCGGCGCGCTGTTTATCGTCAAAAGCGACCATTTGATCGGCTGGAAAGTTTTCGGCGACGAAGCTGCCGCCGAAGCCGAAGAATCCGTTCGTGAAGTGTTTTTGCCAATCGCCAACGATTCGATTTTGGGCGCGGCAATTAAAAATCAGAGTATCGAAAGCGGGGCGGGAAACGCGCATCGCGACGACCAACAGTTTTTGGAGAAGTTACATTTCGGCTCGTCGCAAAACGCTCTAGCAATTCCGCTCATCGTGCGCGGACGCGGCGTCGCTGCGTTATATGCCGACGAAGGGACGGATGGGAAAACCGTGCAGACGGAAGCTCTCGAAATGCTCGTTCGAGTGGCGAGCTTGACTGTCGAATTACTGGCAGCCGCGAAAACTCCTCCGCCTCGTCCGTTATCCAGCTTTAGCGCGCCTCAGATGCCTGCGTCGCAGCCGGCTCGTCAAACCGAAAGCTCTTTTGTTTCTTCGACACCGGCAATCGAAACAGCGTCTCCGTCGCCTTCCGGTGTGCGCAACGGAAATTATAATTATCAAGCTCAGGTCGCGTCTGAACCGGAAGGCGAAATGAATCAATCGGAGCCTGCGGAAACCGATTATCAGGAAACATACGAGAATTTTTCGCAAATGCCCGCGCCTTCAATCGCGCCTTCGGTCAACGAAGCTCCGGCTCCGGTCGAAGAGCCGGTTTCCGAGCAATATTCGACGGTTGAACCACCGCGCGAAGTCGAAACCATCAACGAATACGCTTCGTCTTATCAACCGTATCAACCGGAAATCGAGCAGCCGAAAGCTTTTGAAACTTATCAATCGCAACCCGCCGTCGAAACTTATCAACCGCAGCAACCCGCGCCGACACCGCGTTTCGGCGACCGCAATGTCGAATTGCCGATTAACGTGCCTGATGACGAACGACGGCTTCACAACGACGCGCGCCGTTTTGCCCGTCTGCTCGTTTCCGAAATCAAGCTCTACAATGAGCAAAAGGTCAAAGAAGGCAGACAAGCCGGAGATTTATACGACCGGCTGCGCGAAGCCGTTGACCGCTCGCGCGAGATGTACGACAAACGAGTTTCGCCGCAAGTCGCCGGAAAATTTGATTATTTTCATTACGAACTGGTCAATACTCTGGCGGAAGGCGACGAAGCCAGACTCGGCACGGATTATCCGGGCGCAGCCGTTTAGTAAAAACGCACAAATTTATCGGAGAAAAGGGAAAGAGAAATCTTTCCCTTTTTGTTTTTAGAGCCATTCAGGCTTGGATGTTCGTATCAGTACCGCGAACGGTAGTGAGCGGGTTTGTTAATTGACCCGCTCACTACCGTTCGCGGTACTGATTATTTCGCTCAATTGCCGTATATTGATTCCATTACCGCTCCATCGAGAAACAAATATTTATTTCGCTCGTATTTTCCAACTGCTGTTTGTATTGTGTTAATTATAAATAAAGCATCCGACTTTTGATTTGAAACGTCTTAATGAAAATTCAAGGAAAGGGTTAAAAAGTAATGGGATTTTTGGGAAGATTCGAGCCGCAGATTTACGCGCTGATGCGGATTGTTGTAGGTTTTTTATTTCTCTGGCACGGCACGCAGAAACTATTGAGTTTTCCGCCAAGCCAGGGCGGAGGCGGACAAGGTTTGAGTCCGTTGATGGCTGTCGCCGGAGTAATTGAATTAGTCGGCGGATTGATGATTATGCTCGGTTTGTTTGCCGGAATAGCCGCGTTTATTGCGAGCGGCACAATGGCGGCAGCTTATTTTATGTCGCATCACAGTATGCAAGCCTTATTACCGCTGCAAAATCGCGGCGAATTGGCGGTCGCTTATTGTTTCGTCTTTCTCTACATCGCGGCACGCGGTTCGGGCATTTGGAGCTTGGATTCGTTAATGGGCAGAGCCGGAACAAGCAATCGCGCCGCTGAAGTTACTTAAAGTTTTTCAGCCCAAAGATACACAGAGGCACAGAGATTTTTATTTATTCTCTGTGCCTCTTAATGTCTCTGGACTGAAATTTTACTCGTTCGTTTTATCTTCGGAAATTACCAAATCAGGGAATTCTTTGGCGATTTCTGCGGCGGGCTGCGTGTCAACAACAGCGCGCACGGCTTTGGTTCCGACGTTTGCTTTAAACTGTCCGTTAGCATCATAAAGCCGACGATATTGCGCCGAATTGCGGATCACGCCTTGCACGTAACCGCGCGTTTCTCGAAACGGAATCGCTTCGGCAAACTCGTCAATTTCGAGCGGCAGGCTCTGTCGCCACGAGACGACTCTGCCCGGTCCGGCGTTATATGCAACCGCCAAATATTCGATGCGCCCGTATTTGTCTAACTGCTCGCGCATATAAGCCGTGCCAAGCTCGATGTTTAAAGGCGGATTGTACAAATCTTCCGCCGAATTGACGGGCGCCGAACCGTATTTACGCGCCATCGAACGCGCCGTCGGCATAATAAGCTGCATCAACCCGAAAGCGTTCGCGTGCGATTTGGCGCGCGAGTTAAAGACCGATTCCTGCCGAATCAAACCGGCGACCGTGTAAGCATCCAGATTTCGCGCCGCCGCCCAGCGTTTGATTGAATCCCAATGATTTAAAGGATAAAAAATGTCCCATTCCTCGCGCGTCATTTCTTCCGGTTTCATCTGCGAATAATCCGGGTAGCTTTTCGCCAGCGCGAGCAGCGCCGATACGTTGTCATCGCGCAAACGATAAAGACGCGCCAAACCTAAATTCACTTTCGGACTGTTCGGCGCAGTTTTTCCGGCTTCATTTAATTCCGCCAAAGCCCAATCGAAAAGAGCGATTGTTGCCAGTTCATCGGCTTTTTTGATGTTGTCCGCCTCGCGCGTTCCGGCTGTTTCGGGCGCGACGGTTACGGTTTTCAAATTCGCCGCCGCGCGTCCGACCACAGAATCAGCCGCAAAATTGGCGTTTGCCGAGCATTGACGATTTGCTTTTAGATTGTCCAATCGCTGTTTCGCCAGATAGCCATACCAGTTCGCGTCGTAGCGATAAAGCACCGCGTCGTGCAAAAAACACGCTTCTGCGATTTTTCCGGCTCGTTCCGAGTCGCGAGCCGCCCAATAACCGGCTCGCCCGCGATAAGTCGTGTCTTTATCGGCATAACGCGCCAGATGCTCGGTCAGCATTTGCGAGGAAACGGCGAAATTTTTTGTTTGGTGTTCGAGCCACCCCAACTCGAATTGCGCTTGCCCGACTTCGACAAAATTCGGATAAGCAGTAATTGCGGTTCGCAAATAATAACTTTCTTCGGCGGTGTTTTTTGCGTCGCGCGCTTCCATTCCGACTGCGATAAAGGTTTTCGGCGTCAAATTGCTGTTCGGAAATTGGCGTCGCAATTCGTCGGCTGCGGCTCGCGCCTGCTGCCATAAACGCGCGTCGGCATACGCTTTCGCCGTTTCCGAAAGCGCCTGCGCTTTGATTTCTCCGGCAGAAGCCGGAATCGAATTTAAAGCCGATGCCGCTTCACCCGTGCGCTTTAAATTTGCCAGTGCAATTCCGCGATTGAGTTGATGTTTCGGCATCATCGCGGCGGGAAAAGCAGTCGCCGCCATTTGATAGGCGTTTGCCGCATCACCGTATTTTTTTGCAGTAAACAGCCCTTCGCCGCGCGCGAAGATTTCTTCGGCAGTTGCGGTGTTTGTGTTAGAACTAAACCGCATCAAAGCGGCAGAAGCGTCGACCGCCTGCGAAGATGCGGGCGCAAAGTAATAAATTTTACGATAAGCTGCAACTGCGTTTGCCGTGTCGCCTTTTTGTTCGTAAGCCTGTGCGACGGTAAGCCACGCCGCCGCATCGTTTTTATCAAGCAAATCTTGCACAACACTAACAACTCTATCCGTTTCGCCCGTTTGTTTTCTGAGTTCAGCTAAACCTAATTTAGCGTCCCTGACGCGCATAGAGTTTGGAAAATTATTAATCAACTGCTCGAAAACTGCTTGTGCATCACTGTTTCTGCCTGCTTTTGAGAAGGCTTGTCCGCGCAGCCACAAAGCGTAATCGCCGACTTCGGTCTTTTGCCGAATCAAATTCAGATTATCAAGCAACGAAGCCGCGCCCGCTGGATCATTGCTTTGCAAACGAATCTGAGCGCGCAGCAATCTGGCAAGAGCGGCGGTTTTGGTGTTCGGATAATTTGACTCAAGTTGCGAGACGACTGATTCGGGCGGCAATCCGTTTTTTGACAAACGGCGCAGATTTTCGAGAGCCTGCGCTTCGCCCGTTTGCGGTTCGGCGGCGCGCCAAATATAAGCGCAGCTCGAAGTAGAAAGTGGAACGAGCAACAATAACGCGGCGAAAACAGTGAGTAAAAGATTTTTGCGTAACAACTTTTGAAATTCCTTTCAGGCGACCAATTTGATGATAACAGGATAAAAAAGAAACGATGCGCTTTGTCAATATTGAGAAACATTTTTTGAAAAAGTTTTGTTTCACACTTGAAACAGAATCTATTTAATGCTATCTTGTTTCACAAATGAAACGAACTGCTTTTCGCAGTTTGATTTAAAACCGATTATTAAAAGAACTGCTTTAAGGAGAATTTAGTAAATGAAAACAACTGCGAAACCGAAAATCAATCCATTGAGCCGCGTTCCGCGTCAGCAGCGCCTCGTGATTGCAGTGCGCGGCGGTGCCGGAGTCGGCAAAAGCCATTTTATCCGCTCTTTGTCGGAAGCCGGACTCGGAAAGCTCTGCATTTTCGACACCGAACGCAAATCGCGTCTGCTGAAAGGCGTCGGCGTTACGTTTGACGCGCTCGAAATCGAATCGCCCGACGAATTGCCCGAATTCATTGATTGGGCTTTGAACGGTGAAGGGCGCGAGCAAAATTACGGCTGCTTTGCTCTGGACAGTTGGGCGGCGTATTTCGGCGCGAAGCACTCGGAAATGCTCGAAGCGGTGCGCGCCGAAACCGGCGATCCGCTGGCGCAGCCCAGTGCAGAACAGCTCGCCGCCGACCAGATGATTTTGCAATCGGTTTTGCGAAAGCTCTGTATTGAATCGGGCAAATCCGTCGTTATCGCCGACCAGATTGCGGCGCGCGGGAAAGAAGCCAAAGAAGACAACGAAATCGGGCGCGTGCTCCCGATGACGGCTTCGGGTTTGGAATATTTCGTGGATGTGATGGTCGAAGTTTCGTTGCAGGAACGCGACGGCGAAATTTTGCGTGTGTTTCAGGTCGTGAAATCAAATTCTCCGGCGTTTGAAGTAGGTTTTGAATTGACCGGCAACATTGGATTCAAAGATTTCTTAGACCATATGCGCGGCGAAGAAGCTCTGAATCTGGCGTTTGAAAATCCCGCGCCGTCGGCTGTGCCGGAATTTATCGAAGACAAATCGCCGATTTCGATTGCGCCGCCGCAAATGACGATTGACGATTTGGTGGCGAAAGCCGAAGCCAACGGTTTCAAACGCGCCGACATTGTGACGGGCGCAAAGGTTTATCACAACCAGCCGAACATTTATCATTTAAACGCCGAGCAAATTGCCGATCTAGACCGCCGAATTACGGCGAAGATTGAAAAAACAAAAGCCTCCGAAAATGAGATTGCTGCTGAGGAAAAACCAACCGCTAAAAAAATTAAAGCTGCTTAGTTTAAAATGAAGGTCGAGCAAATTTGTTCGACCTTCATTTTTTTATTTTATGCTCAAAAATATTTTTGCCGTAATCGGCGGGTTCATTTTATGGACGGCTTTTTGGGTGGTAAGCGATTTAACTTTGCTAATTCTTTCGCCTGATTGGTACGGAGAAGGCTTAAAGAATTTTAGCACCCCGATTCTGCTGATTTCGCTCGCGCGCAGCATTTTTATTTCGATTATTTCCGGTTACGTTGCGGCGTTGATTGCAAAGAAAAATCAAATCCAGACGGCACTTGTACTCGGCGTTCTGTTGCTGGCGTTTGGAATTTTCATTCAAGCGCAATTTTGGAACGCTATTCCGCTTTGGTATCACCTGATTTTTCTTGGGCTGCTCGTTCCGATGACCTGGCTTGGCGCAAAACTACGAGTGGCTTAAACTGCAAGCTTTGGCAGTTTCATAACATTTTGGTGAAGAAATAATTGTCTTTGATAAATGCGAAAGCGATTTAATAGTTCCTCAAAAATCAGCAACGGCTGAGATGATGTGGGGCGAAACCGAATTCACGCAGTTCTGAGTTTAATGGACAGACTAAATAACAAAGTAGCTGTTTCGCCCTCACGTCCATTGAATTGTTGGGCGGCGCGTTATTTACGCATCGCTTCCATTTGTGAGTTTCGAAATATTGATTACTTTAAATCTTTTACTGAGTAATTGTATCGTTTATCTCACTATCTTTCCTTGCCTTTGCCATAATAATACTCCTCCTGAATTGTAATGGTCATACCATAGCTTGACCAACTAACCGTTCTTCCGCCTTTACTTTCTTCGGGTCCAGGTCCCCGACCTTCATATGGTCGTCCGTTAAGTTGAAATTCAAAATTAACTTCATCTGCTTTTACCTTTCCAAGGCTTAGTTGCCCGAAATAGAACTGGCATTTGCGAAATTCAGCTCCACTTACTAATTTTACCTTGTCCGCACGTCCGGGAAGCCGGACTAGAAGAGATTGTTCCATAAATTGTCCGTTTGAGCCTTTGTAAGGCGTAACTTCCATCATAATTGTGACACGGCTGTCACCTCTCAAAGATTCATAAGACGGAAACTCTCTTACATCACCAGGAGCCACCTCTTTTGTTGCCCGAAATGGTTCCATAGTTGAGGTACATAATTCTGTCAACGGGGGAACTACTGGAGGAGTTCCTATCGGATATTTCTTAACTTCTTCGACGCGAAATCTAAAGTTAAAATCTCCTTTCGTATCATTGTCTGATCCGGGGTCAGGATTTTTTTTCGATTTGACATCTTGATTTCCAATTCCAAAATTTTGGGCGTTAGAAAATGAAGCGTCCAATACTCCAATTCTATCGTTAGAAAAGGAAATATTAAGGAAATCAGAAACATTTGGTCTATTGTCTATTCCAAAATGGTCATCTTGTTGGTCAGACTCCCACCCGGTTGAACGAAGCGTAAGAGGAATAGAACCATTCTCAAGAACAATAAAATTTACGTTACCTTTTATTGATACTGTTTTTCCATTTTTTACATCACCGCTTGTGCTTTCAGGATGTCGATTGCCAGGTCCTTTTGTCCCCCGTAGAACCTCAAACCATCGAGGACCTGCCTGCGCCCACATATGCCAACTACCATCTCCGGGATCAAGAAAACCATCGTGGTCTTCATTAATTTTGATGTTTTCTAGAGAAATACGCAGTTCTCGATATGCTAAAGTAGAGCGCGATTCACGCCATCCAGACAAAATAATTGCCCCGAATTGAAGATTTGGAGAAGGATCATTGTTACCGGAAAATGAGTAATTCACTCGAACTTTATTCTCTGCCGGAAGAAGTGTCAAAGCCGGTTTGACCTCGCCATAAGGAACTGCAACTACTTCTGCTCTAAGTTCCGCAGTTGAAGAGGGTTTAGATGGGAGTACAATATCAAATTGATAATTACGACCCGTGACTTTAGATTTGTGATAGCCACCATCACCATGAATATAAACATAAGTTTTTTTTGTTAACGATGGCGCGGTGTCACCGGGAAATATCGAAGGTTCGTCGCGGGTTACAGCCGTCGCAATAGGAGGGTGAAACTCAGTTTTATAAGGGCGATGACCACAATCCCAAATCCATCTTCCCACAGCCCAAATTCTATCTCCTACTATCGGGCGAAACTCTAACGGATAATTATTCATCTCCCATTCCATTGCCATTACACCATTTTCATTTGCGGTGCTATTTAGTCCTTTATAAGCATCGTCAAGTTTGACGTGAAAATCCCAATCATGACTCCAATGATGGGGCGGGAAATCAGAGTCAGCAGCGACAACTTTTTGAACTACGCCTTCAGCAGTTTTATATTCGTCTGCTTCCACATTTTTCCAATGTGGATTGATTAATGTAGCGTTACATCCCGAATCTGTTGCTCTTTCTTGTGGGATTTGCGCTACTGCAAAATTGAAGGAAAGAAGAGCCAGTAGTAACGTGAAGCAAAAATGTTTAATCATACATCTATTCTCCTTTTGTTGGGAAAAGTTTATTGTTTGATACAACAGTTTTTATAACTCGTAAATTAGTTTGCAATAATGAACAACGCGAAGCCGCCCAACTACTTATTAACACCAACGTCGTTGATAATACTTAGATTTTAGTATGTTATCAACATACTTACTTTTGCTGTCTCAAAAACCTTTCTTTTTGAGACAAATATAAGTATAGCAACACATTATTAAAACATTTTTCGAGTTCTACAAAACTTTACTTCTCTTTCTCTGTGAGATGAAACTAAAAGCAACCGAACCGCGTCTTACTTTCGTCTAGTCTTTTCAAGACCTTTCGGATTTATAAATATGCGAAATTTGCTTTTGGTTTTTATTTTTACAGTCATTTTTGCGCCCGCTCTTTCGGCGCAAACCGCGCAGCCTTTGACGCAAGCTGAGTTTGTCAAATCGCTTTACGAGCTGCAAAAAAGCCCGGCAAAACGCGACGCTTTAATCGAACAAATCAGGCAGCGCGGCATCGGGTTTGTAATGACCGAACCGCTCCGAAGTCTGGTGCAGTCGAAAAGCGGCGATGCTGTTTTAGCGCGCACGCTCGAAGAAGCCGCGCGTCGTCGTTCAAATCCGACGGCGGCAACTTTGCCTTCGGAAAAAGAAGCAAATGAGCTTTTAACCAAAGTGCGCGAAGCGACGCTTGCTTCGCTGGACGAAATGCCGGATTTCGTCGTCAAACAGCTTGTTTCGCGTTCTCACGCTTACGCGAAAACCAACAATTTCCAATCCGCCGACAAACTGACCGTCGCCGTCAGCTACAGCGCCGACAAAGGCGAAGATTACAAAGTTTTGGCGATCAACGGAATTCCGCAGGCGGAAGAAAAAGCGCAGCAAAGTTATATGAAAGTCGGCGGGACGACGAGCGCGGGCGAATTTGTTACCGTTTTGGCTTCGATTTTCAAACCTGAAAGCAAAACCGAATTTCGCCCGGTTGATACCGACACTCTGCGCGGGCGGCGGGCAATCGTTTATGAATATTCGGTCAAACGCATTAACTCGAAACAAGTTATCACGTCGGTTGATTTGATTCCGCAGTCAACCGTTTCCGGTTATCGCGGCAAAATCTGGGTTGACCGGGAAACATCGCGTGTCCTGCGCGTCGAGCAGGAAGCTACGGAAATTCCCGACGATTTTCCGATTCGAGCTGCGAGCCGCGAGATTGATTACGATTGGGTGGCAATCGGCGATTTGAAATATTTGCTGCCGCTCGCTTCGGACGTGCGTTTGACTTCGCGTTACCGCGATCAATTCTACGAAAGCCGCAATCAAATTCGGTTTCGCAATTATCAAAAATACGGCTCTGAAGTTAAGATTTTGGATGACGACGAAGCTGTCGAAGAAACGCCGAAAGATGAGAAAAAACCGTAAAAGTTTTTTTCACCAGAGCGAATAACCGATTAAAAACGGCACGATCAGCCAGAGCAAGCCTTTGATGAGGAAAAACAAAAAACCGGCGATGCCGAAACGTTTAAGCATTTTTTTAAACGAAGAATTTTGCGCCGGTTCCTGATTCATTGGTTAAATAATTGGTTAGATAATCGAACGAATCAATGTTTGATGTCAATTGCCAATCTGGTCGGATTCTTTAATTCAAGAACTTGATATTTGTTCGGCGCGGAAACGCCTAATGCAATTGTCACATCGCCTTCAAAGTCGCACGTAATTTCGGCTTCTTTTAATATTTTATACGCAAATTTTTGCTCGCGTTTTTTCACTGTCGCGCGTCCTTTGTCGTTGTGAGCCTGCGCAGGAGTAAAAGTAATTTCGAGCTTGGCGTCGCCCGCGAGCGAAACGGCATTTCCCGATCCGCATTGCCGCACATCGTTAACATATTCGATTTTATAGCCCGGCATTTTAGCGGTTTGAAATTCAAAAACGATTCTGTCGTAATTTTTATGTCGCGCCGCTCTGAAATTCTTTAAAACCGCGTTTTGCTTCAACTGATAATCTTTTTTGACGATTCCCGAAGTGCCTTCAAAATTGTCTTTTGCCGCATTGGCGCGCTTTTCCTGCGGCGGCGGTTGCAGATTGGCTTGTTCGTTGGTTTTATTAATTTGATTGCTAATGGTTTGATTGTTTGACGTTAATTTAAAATTAACGCTTTCAATCGTTTCGCCTTTAAAGGCAAAGAAAAAAGAGAGCAGAAAAAACGCCGCCGAAAAAACATTCATAGATTTAAACATTCCCGCATTTTGACACAATTAATATAAATTTACGATTATTTGACGTGAATACAGGACGTAAAAAGATGAAATTTTTGACATTTGCCGCACTGTTTGTTTTGCTTTTCTTTGCGCCGACCGCTTGCAAAGCGCAAACTGCGCCGCCGAAAATCGAAGGGGCGACGAAAAAAGCCGACGTGATAGAACTTAACAGTTTAGACAACACAATCAAGCTCGACATCCGTTACGCGACCGCCGACAATTTTGTCGGCAAGCCGGTTTACCCCGAAGCGCGCGCTTTTTTACAGCGCCCGGCAGCCGAAGCCGTTGTACGCGTTCATCAAAGACTTAAAAAACAAAATTTGGGAATCGTGATTTTCGACGGTTATCGCCCGTGGACGGTGACCAAATTGTTTTGGGATGTAACGAGCGGCGACCAGCGCAATTTTGTCGCAGACCCGGCGAAAGGCTCGAAACATAATCGCGGGATGGCGATTGATTTGAGTCTCTACGATTTAAAAACCGGCAAAAACATCGAAATGCCGAGCGGTTACGACGAATTTACCGAACGCGCTTATCCGAGTTACACGGGCGGCACGCCGGAACAAAACCGAATGCGCGATCTGCTTCGCCGCGAAATGGAAGCCGAAGGTTTTACCGTCAACTCCAAAGAATGGTGGCATTTCGATTATAAAGATTGGGAGCAATATCAGATTTACGACGTGCAGTTTTCTGATGTGCGTGATTTGGACGCCGAGTTTAAAAACGCGCCCGTTGAAGAAAGAAAAGATTGGAAACAATTTTTCGACCACGCGGGCGTTTCCGGCGGCGCGTACATTTACGATTTACGGCGCAACCGATTTTTAGTTTACGACCGCGAGCGTATGGACAGAGGTTTCGTTCCGGCTTCGACTTCAAAAATCGTTCACTCGCTCATCTTTCTCGAAACGGGCGCGGTCAAAAACGAAAACGAAATGATCAAATGGGACGGGCAAAAACGCTGGGTTGACGCCTGGAATCAGGATCACAATCTGCGTTCGGCTTTTAAAGTGTCGGCAGCGTGGGTTTACCACGATTTATCAAAGCGCATCGGGCGAGAGACGATGCAGCATTATTACGATTTGGCAAATTACGGCAACCGTTCAACCGAGGGTTTTGGAGAAATCTACTGGGTCAAGGGAAATTTGCGCGTCACGCCGCGCGAGCAAATCGCTTTCCTGCGGCGGCTTTATCAAAACCGCCTGCCGTTTTCCGAGCGCACCGTTGCGCTTGTCAAAGATTTGATGATAGGCGAAAAAACGGACAAATACGTTTTGCGGGCGAAAACCGGCTGGTCGCAAGATTACACGCCGCAAGTCGGCTGGTACGTCGGCTACATCGAGCGCGGTCAGAACGTTTACTTTTTCGCCACCGAACTCGATATGAAAAAAGATGCAGATGCTCCGAAACGAATCGAAATCACCAAAAACATTCTCCGAGATTTGAAAATAATTGAGTAATTTAAAAAGGCTGAACAATCTGTTCAGCCTTTTTTCTTAATTTTTAGTTTCTTATTTTCCCATCGTATGTTTCAAAATCCAATTTGAAATTGTTTCCAGCGCGACCGGGGCAATGGTTTCTTCGATGCTGCCGTATTCGGAAAGCGTTCCTTTTTGGCTGGTTTGGAAAAGATGATTAAGTTTCGGCAGAGAAACGATTGTCACATCCTTGTTTCCACCCGCTTTTAAACCGGCTTCGATCAGCGACAGATTTTCTTTTGGCGCAACCTGTAAATCGTTTTCGCCGTTGAGAGCCAGAACCGGAACTTTCACTTTTTCAAGCGTCGGGCGCGGATTAAAATTGATGAGATAACGAAACCACTGGCTCAAATACATTGGAATCTGCGCTTTTAAAGTCGCTTCGACCGGCGCGAAGTGTAATTTTTGCTCATCGTTTAATTCCGACTTTTGTTTTTCGAGCGTTTCGCGGATTTTTTGTTGGGCGATTTTATTGTCTTTTTCGGTTTTTAAAATCGCAAAAATATTTTTGAGCGTAGCGTTGGTTTGTTTGGTGATTTCGGGATTGACGCCTTCGGCTTTTTGCAGCAATTCGGTTTGCGAATAAATCGCGTCCTCGCCGATTTGCCCCATTCCAGCCATCAGAACCAGAAACGCCACATCTTTCGAGCGCGCGGCGACAATCGGCGCAATCATTCCGCCTTCGCTGTGACCGATTAAACCGATTCGCTTCGGGTTGATTTCTTTGCGGGTTTTCAAAAATTCGATTCCCGCCAAAACGTCGCCCGCGTAATTTTCGCTCGTCGCAGTCCGCGCGCCTGCGTCCGTACCGCCGATTCCGCGGTCGTCAACGCGCAAAACAGCAATTCCGCGCCGGGTTAGATAATCGGCTAAAACAAGAAACGGGCGATGTCCGAAAACCGTTTCGTTGCGATCCTGTCCGCCGCTTCCGGTAATTAAAATCACAGCCGGAGACGGTTTGGCTGAGCGCGGCAGGGTTAAAGTTCCGGCGATCTTTATTTTGTCCGTTTTGTTTTCGTAGGAAACTTCTTCCTCGTCGTAAGGATAAGGTTTTTGCGGGTCTTGCGGACGACCTAGCTTGACGGTTTCGGTTACACGCTTAAAAACGAGCGGCATCGCAGCGGCGCCTTGTTTGAACGTTCCGTTGATTTCGTCGCCCGCTTCGCTCAATGTTCCTTCGTAACTCAAACCGTAATTTTTACCCGCGAAACGAATTGTTTTTTCCTGCTGCGAAATCGAGTCGAGCGGCAAATTGTTTGCTCCCTGATCGGGGCTGTCGAATTTCGCAGAAAATGTTCCGTCCGCATTTTTTATGACTTTGAGAACGAGCCGCAGCTTGATTCCGTTAAACTCAATCGCGCCGAGCCAATGTCCTTCGATTGTCGGGTTTTTAATCTGTCCGAAAGCTGTTAAAGAAACCGTAACTAATAAAAAACCGAGCAAAGTCTGAATGAGATTTTTCATATTTTTCCTTTTCTTTGGCGAATTATCTTCCGCCGTTCATTTTTTCGAGAAGCTCGATGAATTCGCGCAAGCGGTCAAAATTTAAAAAGATAATAATCGGCAGAATGATAAAAGGCAGAACGCCCAAAATCATTCCGGCTTTCGCCCACGAACGATGTTCTTTGAGCTTCGGGGCGGGCGTCGCGCGCAGAGCAAGCCAGCCGAAAGCAATTGCCAGAATCGCCTTTTCCAGTCCTAAAAGACTGACAAAACAGGAAATACCCAAAACCAGCGAAACTGTAGCGTAAGCGTATTTCTGTCCTAGAACGACATAATCCTGCGTTTCATTGTTCATAATTACTACCTCTCCAAAGTTAATCGGGTGTTAATTTTGAATGGATTTTCGTTGAGAAAACCGAACAAACCGACGACAAAAATTAACGGCACTAGCTTGAACAAGAAACCGAATTCCTGTGGCGCAAGCATTTCAACCAGTTTGTAAGCGACCAGCATCGCTCCTAATAGCGCAAATGTTTTCCAATTTGTTTGCGGCGCAATTTTCTGCTGTGATTCAATCCGTTTTTCAATTAAACGCCACAAATCAGCCGGCTGCTCGCGCCGCGCCTGCATTTGCAGCAATCCGACCGTCGTTTGCAACTGCTCGATTTCCTGACGGCAATTTTCACAAACAGCCAGGTGCATATTTACCTGTTCTGAAGAAAGCAACGGCTTTTCGCCGTCAAATTCAGATATTGCTGAAATAATCGCATCTTTGCATTCGATTTCGCTCATACTTCTCCCATTACTTTCCGGTTAATCGCGCCTGCAACTGTCTGCGCGCATAAAAGAGTCGGCTCATCACGGTTCCTTTCGGAATCTGTAAATGTTCGGCGATTTCGTCGTAAGAAAGCCCGTCCAGATATTTCAAAATGATTATTTCGCGGTCTTCCGCCGATAAAGCGAGCAAAGCCGTTTCGAGCGCGAGTCTTTCTTCATACGGCAAATTCGGCTGCGGCGCGAGGATTTCGGTTTCTTCAATGCTTTCCGTTTTCCTCGATTTCGCCATCAATTTGAAACAGCGATTTCGGAGCAAAACATAAAACCACGGATAAAAACGCCGCGACCGATCAAAATTTTTCAAAGCCTGATAAGCATCAACAAATGCTTCCTGCACGGCATCCAGAGCGTCATCTCTGTTTCCGAATATGGCGACGGCGTGGACGGCGGCTTGCGATTGATAGCGCTCAACGAGAAATCGAAATGCATCTTTTTCACCTTCCAAGCATTTTTCAATCGCCGCTGTGTCGTCCATAACCGTCACTCACAATAACGTATCCGCACAAAGAGAAATTTATTCAAAAAAATCTTTCACGAAAAAAGAGCAAGGTTTACAGAAACCTTGCTCTTTTTATTTCGCGGTTTTTCACCGAAATTATTGATTGTTTGTTGCGACGGTTGCCGGGTTTCCTTCGGTGTCGAGGAAAGTGATTGTTGTGCCGACATCCTGTAATTCTCTGAGTCCCGGCTCAATCAATTTGCGGTCGCCGACAATCACGATTGCCATTCGTGACGGGTCGAGATATTTGTTTGCGACGCGATTGATATCTTCAACCGTAATCGAATTGATTCGCGAGATGTAATCGTTGAAATAAGTGTCAGGCAAATTGTAAATCACCGCGTTGGAAAGCTGTCCGGCGATTTGATCAACGGTCTCGAAACTTGCGGGAAAACGTCGAATCAGGCTTTGTTTGTTGTATTCGAGTTCTTTCGCGGTGACGGGAATCTCACCGCGAATTCCGCGCAGTTCTTTCAAAAATTCGGCGACCGATTCTTTTGTGACGGATGTTTGCACACCAGCCGAAGCCGAAAACGGTCCCGCGCCGCGCCGCCAGTCAAAGCCGGTTCTGGCGCCGTAAGTGTAGCCTTTTTCTTCGCGCAGATTCATATTGATGCGCGACGTGAATTGCCCGCCGAGCAATGAATTCATTACCTGTAAAGCAAAGAAATCTTCTGTTGTGCGCGGAACGCCGATTTGCCCGATTGAAATTACCGACTGTGCCGCGCCCGGTTTATCAACGATATAAATCGCCGCCTTTTCGCGGGCAGCCACCGCCGGAGCGGAAACAGCCGGAACCTCGGCGGGTTTCCAATTGGCAAACGCCTTTTCCAGTTTCGGCAGCAATTCGGTTGGCGTTACATCGCCGACGACGATCAAAGCCGCATTGTTCGGGCGATAAAAAGTTTCGTAGAAACGTTGAATATCCGACTGCGCGATTGCTTTGACGGTCGCTTCGTTCGGCGATGAGCCGTAAGGATGATTTTTGCCGTAAAGCACGGTCGAATAAGCGATGCTGGCAATGGCGTTCGGATTGTCTTTTTGCTGGATCAAACCGACGAGCATTCGTCGTTTAAAGTTCTCGACTTCTTGATCCGGGAAAACCGGATTTGTCACGACATCCGAGTAAATATCGAGCGCGCGATCAAAATTTTTCGTCAAAGTCAGCATTGAAACCGACGAAGAATCCCAGCCCGAACCTGTTCCGAAACGCGCGCCGATTGCCTGTATCTGATTGGCGATTTCCGTTGCATTTCGAGTTTTCGTTCCGTCGTCGAGCAAAGATGCCGTCATCCCAGCCAAACCTGCTTTTCCGCTCGGGTCGGCGGTCGCGCCGGATTTAAAAACGAGATTCATCGTCACAATCGGAAGCTCGTTTTGACGTACCAGCAAAACTTCCAAACCGTTTGATAATTTTTGACGCTCGACACGCGGCAAAGAGAATTTCGGATTGACTGTCGGTTTCGGAGGAACATACAAACCGCCGAGCTTTGAAGTGTCCGGTTCAGCTTTCTTTTCCTTCTTTTCGGAAACCGAAGTTGGTTTGTTGACTTCGGATTGAGCGACCGATTGCGCTGCTTTATCTCTCGGACGCGGCGTGACGGTAAAAACAAGCCGTTTGTCGGTTAAATAAGCGTTCGCCACGCGCGTAATGTCTGCGGGCGTGACTTTGCGATAACGCGCCAAATCTTCGCCGAAGAAATCGGGTTTGCCGACAAACGTCGCGTAGGAATTAAGCTGGTCGGCTTTGCCGCCAAATCCTCCGACGGTTTGCAGATTGTAAATAAAACCGGATTCTCTCGCATTCAGAGCGCGTTCCATTTCTTCAGCCGTCGGCGGCTCTTTTTTAAGGCGCTCGATTTCTGCATTTATCTCGCGCTCGATTTCTTCGAGCGATTTGCCCGGTCGTGCGGTGGAAGATATTTGAAACTGTCCGGCAATTTCGCGCGAGTTGTTCCCCGCCCCGACATCCTGCGCGATTTGCTTGGCGTAAATCAGATTCGATTGCAGACGCGAGCCTCTGCCGCTCGAAAGAATCGTACCGAGCATATCGAGCGCGGCTTCGTCCGGTGTGTATTGCGGAACTGTGTGCCAAGCCATATAAAGACGCGGCAACTGAACCGAATCTTCCATTCCGGTTCTGATTTCTTTGTCGAATCTCGGAGCCGCCGGATTCGGTCGTTTAATGTCCGCGCCTTTCGGAATCGGAGCAAAGTATTTTTCAACCAATTTTCTCGCTTCTTTCGGATCGAAATCTCCGGCGATGGCGAGAACGGCGTTGTTCGGCACGTAATATTCGCGGAAAAAACCTTTAACGTCTTCCATCGAAGCTGCGGTCAAATCATCGAGCGAACCGATTGTCAGCCAGCTATACGGATGACCTTTCGGATACATTATTTCTGCAATGCGCGCGCCGACCGTACCGTACGGGCGGTTATCGTAATTCTGGCGTTTTTCGTTTTTGACGACATCGCGCTGGTTGTTGAGTTTTTCCATCGTCATCGCCTCGGTCAAATAAGCCATCCGGTCGGATTCGAGCCAGAGCGCTGTTTCGAGGAAATTCGACGGCACGACTTCCCAGTAATTCGTCCGGTCGGCGTTTGTCGAGCCGTTGAGGCTTCCGCCGGCTTCCTGCAAGGGAGCGAAATAATCTTTATCGTGATGTTTCGAGCCTTGAAACATCATATGCTCGAATAAGTGAGCGAAGCCCGTGCGACCAGCCACTTCATTTTTCGAGCCGACGTGATACCAAACGTTCGTCGTGACAATCGGCGTTGATTTGTCAACGTGCATAATAACGCGCAAACCGTTCGGTAAACGAAATTCTTCGTAATTGACACTCGGATTCATTGAATTTTGATTGTTCGTTTTTTGAGCGAAACTCGCAAAAGGTAAAAGCAGAGAGAAAGCGATTAGCAAAATCGCCGCGCGATTGATTTTCATAGCAATTTCCCCTTCAGGCAAAAGTATTGTGTTTTATTTAACTTAAACCGTTCTTTGGAAATTTACAATAAAAACGCGAAGAAAAACCAAAAGATTGGAACAAGATTAATTTCTCTTTTATAAACTCAGCGTCTCTGCATTAAATATAATTTCTTGAAGGTTGGTTTAAGTTAACATCAACTCAATTTTTTCGGGAGAAATTGCCTGATGATAACGAGCAGGAACAGCGTAAAAGTCGTTCCGGCGGAAAGCAGACAGAATTGGCAAAACGCGCCGATTACAAACGCCTGCAAATAAAGGAGCCAGAGAGAAAAAACAGCCATCAGCGCGACGACGACGCTCAGGATTTTCCACATTCGGTCGTCGCCGAAAGCGGAGAGCGTGGCGAGAGAAAAAACCGTGAAATAAGCCAAAGCGCCGAACAATGCGAGCGGAATTCCGCCGATTTCGGAGTATAGGCTCGACAAAACGGTTTCGCAGCCGCCTGTCACGCTGCACGGAACTTTTTCGCCCGTGTAATGTTTAACGGTCAAATAAATTGCATCAATCATCCCCGCAATTGCGACGAGGGCGGCGACGAGCGGCAAAATCTGAATTTTGTCGGCGTTTTTCGATTCTAAATTTTCGTCAGCATTCATTTTGACTCACGACTCCAGACTTTTAAAAGTCTGGAGAGTCTGGAGTCGTGAGTCGTGAGTCAAAATGAATTTTTATTTCAATTTAAATTACTTTTGACTCTCGACCCTCTGGACTCTCCAGACTCTCAGACTGTTTTATTTGCCTTGCAAAGCGCTTTCGACAACGCGCCGCAGAGCGTCAGTGTTCGACATTTCGGTTGTGAAATCGAGCGGGCGACCGTTTAAGAAAGCCGAAGGCGTTGACGCAATGCGAACTGAATCGCCGCGTTTTTTGTCCGCGTCAACGCGCTGCGCCGTCACCATTCCGAGCATATCGGTTTTAAATCTCTCCACATCCAGCCCGATTTGCTGAGCATAATTGGCAAATTCGGCGCGATGATCGCCGGAAGTCGTCCAGCTTTTTTGTTTGTCGTAAAGCAAATCGTGCATTTCCCAGAACTTGTTTTGCATTCCGGCGGCTTCCGTCGCGCGCGCCGCGTCGTAGGCTTTCTGGTGAATCTGCGTCAGCGGGTAATGACGGAAAATAACGCGCACTTTATCGCCGTAAATCGTTTTAATCTGGCGGATAACAGGTTCGAAACCGGCGCACGACGGGCATTCGAAATCGGCGAATTCTTCGATTACGATTGGAGCAGTTGCCGGACCTTTTGCCCAAGCGGGCTGCGCGCCCGGCGAAGCGTTTGCCAAAGCGTTGCTATCTTTCGGGGCTTTGTTCGCCTGAGTCGTATTGCCGTTTTTCAACGGGGTCGGCGGTTTCGCTCCGCTGCGTAGGAAAAGTAACGTGCCGATAATCGCAACGACTGCGACCAAACCAATAATAGTTAGGGGTAATTTACTTTGATTTTTCTTCATTTTTCGTAATTCGTTTTATGAAACCTTTTTAGCTCTGATGCTTTGAACTTTCGGAGAATTGAAGGCGCTGGAATGCATCGCCTCTATTGTTTCTTTAACTTTAGTGTAAATTCCGTCGGCGTCCAAACCGTATTTGGCAAGCAGCAAATTGGCGTCGCCGTGCGTGATAATTTTATCGGGAACGCCGATTCGCACGACCTTAACTGCGGTTTGCAATCCGTTTTGTTCCAAAAGCTCAAGCACTGCCGAACCGAATCCGCCCGCCAGATACGCTTCTTCGACTGTGAAAATCACGCGCTTTTCCTGCGCCAGAGACAAAATCAAATCTTCGTCGAGCGGTTTTGCCCAGCGAGCGTTAACGACCGTCGCTTCGATTCCGTCTTTTTCCAGATTATCCGCGGCTTCAAGCGCGGGATAAACCATCGAACCCAAAGCCAGAATTGCCGCGTCGCCGTCTGCATCGCGCAGAATCTCGGCTTTGCCGATTTCAAGCAGCTCCGGCGCGCGCGAAATGTCAACGCCGACGCCGTTGCCGCGCGGATAACGCAGTGCGGCGGGCGCCGGATGTTCAATCGCTGTCAACAGCATATCGCGTAATTCGCGCTCGTCCTTCGGCGCGCCCAAAATGATGTTCGGATAACCGCGCAGATAAGCGATGTCCAAAAGCCCGTGATGAGTCGGACCGTCGCCGCCTACGATACCGGCTCTGTCCATACAGAATGTGACGTTCAAATTTTGCAGGCAAACATCATGAATCACCTGATCAAATGCGCGCTGCAAAAAGGTCGAATAAATCGCCGCAACGGGTTTTAAACCTTCGCAAGCCATTCCTGCGCAAAACGTGACGGCGTGTTCTTCGGCAATTCCGACATCGAAAGCGCGTTCGGGAAACTTCTCCAAAACTTTATCAATTCCGGTTCCGTCGGGCATCGCGGCGGTCAAAGCGACGATTGATTTGTCTTTTGCCATCAATTCGCACAAGGCGTTTCCGAAAACTGCCGTGTACGAAGGCGGAGTTGTTTTTGATGAGACGGGTGCTTTTCCGGTTTTAATATCAAAAGGTCCGGTCGCGTGATAAGCGTAATAATTTTTTTCGGGATTCGGAAAGCCTTTGCCTTTGGTCGTCAAACAATGAACAATGACCGGAGCGTCATCAATATTTTTGGCTTCTTCGAGAGCTTTGACCAGAGCCGGAACATTGTGACCGTCAACATAACCGATGTATCTGAAACCAAGCTCGCTGACGAGCGCCCCCGGCAAAACGGCTGCCGCAATCGCATCTTTAAAAGTTTTCGCCGCACGCCGCAAGCTATGTCCGACGCCCGGAACGGCTTCCAGAGTGTCGCCGATTTCTTCTTTCAGCCAATGATAATTCTGCGCTTCTTTGATGCGGTTTAAATATCGCGCCCAAGCACCGACCGCCGGAGCGATAGACATCCCGTTGTCGTTCAAAATCACGATCAAACGCGATTTTAAATGCCCTGCTTGATTGATGGCTTCCATCGCCATTCCGCCCGCGAGAGATGAATCTCCGATAATTGCGACGACGTGATGATTCTCGCCTTTTTTATCACGCGCGACAGCCATTCCGAGCGCGGCGGAAAGCGAAGTCGAGGCGTGTCCCGCGCCGAAAGTGTCAAACTCCGATTCTTCGCGGCGCAAGAAACCGGAAATTCCGCCGTATTGTTTAATGGTGTGCAGTTTATCGCGGCGTCCGGTTAAAATCTTATGCGCGTAGGCTTGATGCCCGACATCCCAGACAACGCGGTCTTGCGGCGTCTCAAAAGCGTAATGCAAAGCAACGCCAATCTCGACCGCGCCGAGCGATGCGCCTGTGTGACCGCCGACGCGCGACGTTGTTTCCAAAATATGCTGCCGCACTTCGTCGGCGACTTGCTGCAATTTTTCTGACGGTAATTTGCGTAAATCCGAGGGCGAGTTGATTTCGGGTAAAAATTCCATAAATAATCGTCGTGACCAAACGACATTTTAACGCGCTTGTGAAAAATGGTAAATGTAAGAGAGTTATTTTGAGCGTTTCAAATGAAAACAAAAACATCATCCGGCAAAAAAACTCCCGCACCGAAAACTAAATCCGGCAAAAGTAAAACGAATTTTCCGGGCGTAGTGTTTCTCGGATTTATGGGCGCGGGCAAAACTTCCGTCGCGGCGGTACTGGCTGAAAAACTTAATTGTCAGTGGGTTGATTTGGACGAAATCATCGAAACAACAGAACGCAAATCAATCGCCGAGTTGTTTGAAAAATTCGGCGAAACGGTTTTTCGTGAAATCGAAACCGCCGCGCTGCGTGAAGTTTTGGCGGGCAAAACAATTCGCGTCGTCGCGCTCGGCGGCGGCGCGTGGACGATTGAAGAAAACCGCCAAGCCGCGCGCGATTCCGGTTTTGCGAGCGTTTGGCTCGACGCGCCGTTTGAGCTGTGCTGGGCGCGAATCAAAAAAGAAAACGCGGCGCGACCGCTGGCAACAAAAAAAACAGAAGCGCGCAAGCTCTTTAATAAACGAGAAAAAATCTACGCCGAATCGGATTTGCGAATCGAAATCACCGAACACGATTCGCCCGAAACAATCGCTGAGAAAATTTTGCAGTTAAGTAAATGAACTTGAAAATTAAGAATTAAATTTTTCTTCGCGTCCTTTGCGTAAAATCTTTGCGCTCTTTGCGGTTTAATTCGGAAAAGAACTTAACCGCAAAGGACGCGAAGATTAAACGCAAAGGACGCAGAGAGAATTTATTTGTGAAATTTGTCAAGGAATCAACTATCAAAGCCTCGCCGGAACGAGTTTTCGCGTTTCACGAATTGCCGGACGCAATCAAACGCCTGACCCCGCCGTGGGAAAATGCGCGAATAATTCAAGCCGCGCCGAGTCTGAAAAAGGGCGAGCGGGCGATTATCGCGGTCAAGATTTTCGGCATTTTTTCCAAACAATGGATCGCCGAGCATACGAAATATGAACCGCCGCGAGAGTTTGAAGACGTGCAGATTTCCGGTCCGTTCAAATCGTGGCGTCATCGCCACATCGTTTTGCCGCACGCCGAAGGCGCAATTTTAAGAGACGAAATCGAGTTTGAGCCGCCTTTTGGTTTTTTGGGCAAAATAGCCGCGCCGTTCGCGGTTTTGCCAAAGCTCGAAAAAATGTTTCAATACCGTCACGAAGTCACGCGAAAATGGTGCGAAGAAGTTTAGGCAATTCGGTAATTTTTTGCTCAAACAATGCGGCAATCTTTTCTTAATTTTTTCGATTCGCTTTTTCCGATTCGCGCGGAAAGCGTCGGAAATCCGCTGGCAATCTGGCTCGACCGACTTATTTACGGCTCTATTTTTTTGACCGCGCTCGCCGCGCCGATTTCGATTGCGGTGACGAATATCGGTTGGATTTCCGGCGTTGTCTTTTGGGGAATTCGCCTTTTTGTCCGCCCGCGTCCTCGCCTTTTTCGCACGCCGCTCGATTTTGCGCTCGTCGGTTTTTTCTTGTGGAGCGTCATTTCTTCCGCATTTTCCTACGCGCCGGATTTGTCGTTTGACCGCGTAAAAGGCTTCGCGCATTTCTTGATTGTTTATCTCTTTGCGCAAAATCTTTTGCATCCGAAATCAATTAAATTCATTGTCGGCGTGTTGCTTTTCGCGGCGACGGTGACGGTCGGCTGGACTTTCATCGAACGCGCAATGGGGCGCGGGTTACAAATTTACGGCGTTAATCCCGCCGCAATTAACAGCGTCGTTCAGCTAAACGACGGCGACACTCTGGTTTCCGTCAACCGCAAAAAGCTTTGGCGACCTGAGCAGATCGAAACCGCCGTCCGCGAAAACGAGAAAATTCAGATAGTCTTTTATCGCCCCGATTTTTACCTCACGCTCGATCTCGACACGGCGGATTTGAAACGAAACGCCAGCGCGCAGGAGATGCTCGGTTTTGAAACCTGGAAACGCAGCTATAATTGGCGCTCGCAGGGTTTTTACAGTCACTACACGACTTATTCGGAAGCTCTGCAATTGATAATGTCGCTCGCGCTCGGCATTTTCCTGACTTTGCCCGACAAGAAATCTCGTTTTGCAATTTTGCTGCTCATTTCTCTGGCGGGAATGAGCGCGGCGCTGCTCTTAACGGCGACGCGGGCTTCGCAGGGCGGATTTCTGATTTCGGCGGCGGCGATTTTTCTGCTCGGAGCGAGCCGCAAAGTTTTTTTATCGCTTCTTGCCCTCGCTTTGCCTCTTGCCCTTCTGACTTTCGTTTATTTGCAGCAAACGCGCAATACGGGTTTTGTTGACAGTTCTAACGACTCAATCACATCCACTTCGTGGCGTGCGACCGTCTGGCGCGAAGGTTTTGATTTGCTGATTAAATCGCCGCGCCATTTGCTGGTCGGGGTCGGGATTGACGCGCAAAAACGTTTCAGATGCGAATGGGGATTGTTTGCCAACTGCACTCTTCCGCCCGGGCATTTCCATTCGACGCCGCTCCAAATTGCGGTTGAAACCGGGCTGGCGGCTCTGTTTTTGTGGCTGCTGGCGGTTTTTCGGTACGGCAAAACCGTTTTGCAAACAATCAAAAATTATGCTGAAAAATCAGTTGAACGAGGAATTTTGCTCGGCGCTTTCGGCGGACTTTTGGGATTTTTCGTCGCCGGATTCCTACATTATAATTTGGGCGACGGCGAAGTTGCCAAGATTTTTTATTTAATAATGGGAATCGCGCTCGCGCTCTGGCATCTCCGAAACTCGAATTTGAGCTTTAATAATCAATAAAAAAATGTTGACTCATATTGTCGTTTGGAAATATAAACCCGAAATCACTGAAGAGCAACGGGAAGAACACCGCCGTTCGCTCAAAAATCTGGTTAGTTTTATTCCTGAAATTATCAGTCTCAATGTCGGTGCCGATGTGCTTGATTTGCCGCGTTCTTACGACACCGGGCTTGTCGCAACTTTTGCAGACAGGCGCGCGCTCGATGTTTACACGGAAAACGCTGAACATCAAAAGGTTGCTGCGCTTGGCAAGGAAATCGCGCAGCACGTTGTTTCGGTTGATTTTGTTGATTGAATTGCCGAAGATTTTAAGCGCTGTGAAAGCCGTTGACTGATGACTGATAGTCTTCGATAAAATGGTCAAACGCTTCGCGGATAACTCGGTAACATTCGCAAGCTGATTCTTCCATTTTTTCGCGTTGGAGAATCGTAATGCGCCCGCGCTCGATTCGGATCAAACCCGCCTTTTGCAGATTTCCCAAAACGATGCTCACCGCCGGTCGTCGCGCGCCGATCATTCCGGCTAAGATTTCCTGCGTCAGCGCCAGCTCGTCGCCGTCGCAACGGTCGTGCGCCATCAGCAGCCAGCGATTCATTCGCTCTTCGACCGTGTGAAAGCGATTGCAAACGCACGATTGCGCGAGCTGGGTGTGCGCGGTGAAATAATAGCGGAAAAGCAGATTTTGAATCAGCGAAACGCGCTCGAAAGTACGTCTGAAAACCTCGGCGCGAATGCGGACGACATCGCCGGGCAACTCGACTTCAACCGTAAACGGCGCGATGCTGTAACCGAGCATTTCCGGCACGCCGACCATCCCTTCCCAGCCGACGACGCCGACTTCTACTCGCTCGCCTTCGCTCGTCGTCGCAATCCAGGAAAGCATCGCCGTAATCGGAAAATAAACGTATTCGACACGCTCGTTGGCTCGAAAAATCAAATCTTCCGGCGTCATCCGAGCCATCTGCATCGCGGGCTGTAGCGATTCAATCTCGTCCGGCGGAAGCTGGGCAAGAATAAAATTCTTGTTCAGATAATTTAAACGTCTCGCTTTGGACATAAAACACGGGAACGCTTTTAAAGCAAAGCAAAAGAGATTTTGTCTCAAAAAATTTTCCGCAAGGAAATAATGTGGCGGTAATCATTTAGCACTAAAAAAAAACCTTTTTCTGTTCGCTGGGAAACAGACTCCTAATTTTTTAGCTTTTAATCTGGATAAGATTCTCGCAAAGTTGCCATTTAAAAACAGTTCATTTATGTCTCAAGTCACGAAACGTATTTTATGCGTTGACGACGACGAAGATACCTGCACAATGCTGAGCGTTTTTTTAGGTCAAGCAGGTTATGAAGTCGTCTCAGCGCAATCGAGCGCCGAAGCTCTGAAACTGGCGCACGGAGAAAAGTTTGACCTTTATTTGCTCGATTTGTGGCTAAAGGGAGAAGACGAGAAAGTCGAGCTTTTTCGGCGCATCCGGCAGTTTGACGGCGAAACGCCAATCGTCATTTATTCGGCGGACGCCCGGCAAACAACTCAAAACAACTTATCACAAGCAAATGTCCAGGCATTTCTGACAAAACCTAAAGGCTTGGACAATCTCGTGCAAACGATAAAACAATTAACTTCGGTAAACTGATTCCGCCTGTTTTATTCCTCGTCAAGCTCGCCGCGCTCCAATTTTTCCTGACAATTCATACAATAACGCGCATACGGCACCGCCTCGATTCTGGCGACGGCAATATCACGCCCGCAATTTACGCAAATTCCGTAACTGCCGAGTTCGATGCGCTGCAAGGCTTCGTCAATTTGATCAATTAAATCGCGCTCGGATTCGGAGATCGAAAGCAAAATCGTTTGCGAACGATCCTGCACCGCAGCGTCAACCGGGTCGGGCATTTCCTCCAACCCGAATTCAAAGCTCTGCCGTTGATTTTCATTAAGCTGCCCGACAAGCCGGTCGCGCTGCTCTAAAAGTTGTTTTTTGTAATTTTCTAATTGATTAGCGTCCATTTTAAAATTCTATTCGTAAAACTGCTTTTTTCGATTTAAGAAAAGGTAACGAGTTTTTGCCCCTGCCGTCAAATCCTTGGTTTTTTTAGCCTTTATTTGTATTAACAAAACAGAGAAAATGCACGGATTCGTAATTATAGTTTTCGATAAAACTCTACTCCATCTTTTAATTCAACCGTGATTTTGCCTTCCGTTTCGGCATAGTCGAGATGCGCGATTGATTCGGAAATCGCCAGAAAACGATGCACATCGCGGTCAATCGCGTCGGGAAAAAGTTTTTGGGCGATTTCCCAAGCGGTTGCACCTTGTTTTCCGATTAAATTTAAAATGCGCGTTTGGCGTTCGTTGATGGCGCGGACGTAACGGTTAAAGATTTCCTCGAAATCGTGAACCGGCTCGCCATGTCCGCCCAAAACCAGAGTCGGGGCAAAGCTGCGAAGGCGTGCAAGACTGACCAGAAATTCGCCGAGAGATTTAAAGCGTTTTTCGGGATTTATCGGATCGGGCGAGAGAATTGGGTTTGGCGTAATGCGTTTTAAAACGCAGTCACCGGCGAAAATCGTGCGGTTTGCTTCGCGCAAAAAAGAGCAGGAACCGGGCGTGTGTCCGGGCGTGTGCAGAACGCGCAGGCAGCCGCTTTCAAATTCGAGTTCCATTTCGTCGTGCAGCTCGGAAAATTCATTGTCTTCGAGTGCATCTGTGAGCATCGCAATGCCGCCGTAAAGCTGTTCCAGTTCGGTCGAAACTTCGTCGGGAACTCCGGCTCGAAACATCAAATTGCGGTCTTCGGCTCTTCCCGAACGCCCAAAAAGATGTCCGGTTTCCCAGTTGTGAACGAGAATTTCCGCGTTTTTCGCTTCATCGCGAACCTGTTTTGCCAGACCGCAATGGTCTTCGTGAGCGTGAGTGAGCAAAATCCGCCGGATGTCGGAAAATCTAAAACCCAGTTTTCGCAAGCCTTCGCGCAGAGCGGCGGCGGCTTCTTTGGTTTTCGGTCCGACATCAACAATCGTCAACGGGTCTTCGGCAATCAGATAAACATTGGTGTCGCCGACGTAAAAAGGAGTCGGAACCGAAATCGAATGAATTTTCATAAATTTGTTAATTGTTAATAATTAATCGTTGACTGCAATTTTACAAACGCAATGATTAACAATTAACCGTTAACAATCAACAAGCCGTCGGCTTGCAATTTTTCGAGATGCGCTTCAACCGATTTTTCCGCCCATAACCAAAGCTCTGACTTAACATCGGTGTAAACTCGCTCGACAATTTCGCGCGGCGTTCGCGCGCCTGTTTTCCACGCTTCCAAAATCTTTTGCTCGCGCATCAACCGATGTTGGATATAATTTTCGATTTTTTCACGCGCATTCGCCAGCGCCGAACCGTGCGAGCCGCACAAAAAACGCAGATTCGGCAAATCACGCATTTTTTCAAGCGAATTTAAATAATCGCGCATATTGCCTTCGGGCGGCGCAATCAAAACCGAACCCGCGCCGATGACGTTATCGCTCGATAATAAAAATCCGATTTCGCGGTCGTAAAAGCAAAGATGCCCGCGAGCGTGACCGGGCGCGTGAAGCGTTTCAAGTTTGAATTGTTCGTCGTTTTCGCCTCTTAAATCAAACTTATCACCGTCTTTCAAAAACCCGTTAAACTTGACTTCCGGCAAATTTTCCGCAGTTTCGCGGTGAGCAAAAAGCGGCGCTTGTTGGTCGAATTTTTCTCGCAAATGTTTTTGCAGAGCAATTTCGCCGCCTGTGTGGTCTCGATGAAAATGCGAAACGATAATTCCTTTGCTAACGCCGCCTTGCTCGACAATCGAATCAACAAATTCGTGCAGCGCCTTTTGTTCGGCTTCTTCTCGCGCGGCAGCGTCAATAACAACAAATTCACGCCGTCCGACAATGAAACAATTTGTGTGCGTTGCGGGCGGCAGAGTTTCGGTTCTCAGGGGAAAACAGGTAAAACGCGGGTTGAATTCGATTTTGCGCGGATGCTCGCCTTCGATATTTGCCAAGGCGAGCAATTTTTCAACCGGATTTTCACCGCCGAGATGCGGAGACGCAGAGATTAAGAAAGAGTCATTGAGATTTTGGCTTCTATTATTTCCCGTGTTTTTCTCGGCGTCTCTGCGTCTCGGTGGTTCAATTTCCCCGCCGAAAACGCGAAACATATTAAGAATCGGCGGCGCGCACAAAATTTCGCCGTTTTGCCATTTTTTCAGAGCAACTTCGGCGTGGATAAATTCAACTGTTTCAAGCTCGCCGCTAGCGGCAAAAGGCGTTTGTTTAGGCGGGCAAACGGCGAGAAAAAAGCGCGTTTTGAAACGCACGGGAGAAAAGGGCGGAGTCGTCCACGCGCCGACAAATTGAAAATCTCCGGCATTGAGCCACAAATCCCAGCCTTTGAGAATTTCGGCAAAAGTTTCTCTGCCCGAACATAAATCGTCGTGTAAAGAAGCTCGCTGCCCTCTCGTTAATTTGTCGCCGCCGCGAGAGAGCAAAACTCCGGTTTCTTCAAACGCTTCGCGCGCCGCGCAGGCAATCAGAGCGGCGAGGTCTTCGTTCGCGCAGCTTTCAACCTCCGTTTCATAATCCGATTTTTCGAGCTTGCCGCCGGGAAAAGCGTTCCAGCCGGGCAGAAAACTCAAATTCGCGTTGCGCTTGACACAGCAAATCTGAGGATTTTCCGCGCTCGTTCCGTGTTTTAACAAAACAACCGCCGCAGCATCTCTCGGTTTTACCGTCTTTTTATCCACAAAGCAAAAAGAAACCACAGAGGACACAGAGGACACGGAGGAAGAAAACAATAAAATTTCTCTGTGTCCTTTGTGTCCTCTGTGGTTTCTTTTAAAAAATTACCTTTTTTGAGAGCGTTCGGCGATTCGCATTAAATCGTCGGGTAGCCATTTATCCAGACTTTTCTTCGTTTGTTCGCCGATGCCTTTGGAACGGTCGTGCCAGCGTTTGCCTTGTTCCGCGCCGCTTTCTTTTTGAAAATTTTCGATTTGTTCGAGACAAATGACTATTCCGAGCGCGATTTCCGTCCAATCATCGTTTTGAATTCCGCGCATCACAATCGGCAAACCGGCAGACCAATCTTCTTCCGGCACAAGATCGTCGTGTTCGGGAATCGTCAAATTATAAACCGGCGGCATCGGTTTGCCCTCAAATTCGCCGGCGAGCTGTTGTGTGACTTGTTTAAAATCGCCGTTCGGATTTCCTTGTCTGATAGCTTTCGCGCGCCGAAAAACATCGGCGACCGTCACTTCGTTACTCATCTTTTTTTTATGTCTCCGTCAATCTTCGTGTTTCTCTTTTAATAAATTACAGCAAATCGGCGCGGCGGTAAATTTTACTTCCGAAAACCAAAACAATTTTGCGCCCGCGAACTAATTCGGTATTCGCGCGTATGATTTTTTGATTGACTCAAAAACCGGAATTCCAGCAACGGAGATTTTTCAAATTATGTTTTGCCCAAGCTGCGGATTGGAAGAAACGCAACCAAATCAGTTTTGTCGGGCGTGCGGGATCGAGCTGCGCGTTATTCGGACTGCAATAGAAAAACCCGATAACATTACGACCTCGGCAGTTTTCGCGCGCGATGAAATCGGGCGCGCGATTGCATCGAAAATTCGCGAGATGAAATCAGCCCGCGATTTGGAAAAAGTCGCCGAAGACGTGCTGCCGCATATCGAAAAATTTTTGGAGTCGCCCGAAGAAAAGCGTATGCGGCGAATTAGAAAGGGAGTAGTTTGCGCTTCTATCGGTGTCGGAGCATCAATCGGATTCACTTTAGCCAGCTTTTTAATGAGTGACAAAGGCGTTCTTTTATTGGCTGGAGCGGGTATTGTGGTCTTTTTCATCGGTTTGAGTTTGATTCTGAACGCAATGCTTTTTACAGTTCCGAAAAATACTCTGCCCAATAAATCAAACGATGCCGAAAACCAGCGCGGACTTGACGCAGAAATAGCGCGAACCGACGAGCTAAACGCGCCGCAGCCGAATAAACTCTTTTCTTCCGTGACCGAACATACAACACACCATCTGAAATAAATATAAGCGGATTGAAATTAAGATTGATTTTCATCTCGCTGCTCAATTCGAGGACAAGACTTTTGCGCCGTTCAAAGGTAAATTAAACTCGTTTGTCGCAAAAGATATGAAAAACAATAATTTTGTCCAAAACATAACCGGTCGTTTTCTCATCGCCGTCATTTTCACTTTCGCTTTTAGTAGCGGCGTTTTTTCTCAATCAAATTATTATCCGCCCGCAGGCGATACTTGGGAAAAACGCACGCCAGAACAGGCGAAATTTGATGCCGCCCGACTTAAAGAAGCGATTGATTTCGCCGTCGCCAACGAATCGAAGGCTCCGCGCAATCTCGAACTCGCGCATTATCAAACATTCGGGCGCGAGCCTTTCGGCGAAGCAGTCGGAGCGTTTAAAGAACGCGGCGACGCGACCGGAATCATTCTCAGAAACGGCTACATCGTCGCCGAATGGGGCGCGCCCGACCGCGTTGATATGACTTTCAGCGTGACGAAAAGTTTTGTTTCGACAGTTGTCGGTCTGGCGTTTGATCGAAAGCTGATTAAAAGTCTGCAAGACCCGGCGCGAAATTACTCTGCGCCGATTTTGGTTGTTAATCCCGGCGAAAAATTCGATGATGCCGAACGCTTCGGCAAATCGCGGTTGATCGAGCTTTTTGAAACCGAGCATAACCGCAAAATCACCTGGGAACATCTTTTGCGGCAAACGAGCGATTGGGAAGGGACGCTCTGGGGCAAACCCGATTGGGCTGACCGCCCGGACAGAGACGCCAACAACTGGCTCAATCGCAAACGAAACGAACCCGGCGCTGCTTACGAATACAACGATGTCCGCGTCAACGTTCTCGCGCTTGCGGCTTTGAACGTCTGGCGACGACCTTTGCCGCAAGTTTTAAAAGAAAGCGTGATGGATGAAATTGGCGCTTCAAACACCTGGCGCTGGAACGGTTACGAAAATTCGTTCGTCATTTTGGATGGAAACATCGTTCAATCCGTCAGCGGCGGCGGGCATTGGGGCGGCGGAATGTTTATCTCCGCGCGAGATATGGCTCGTTTCGGATTGCTCACGGCGCGCAACGGCAAGTGGCGGAATAAACAAATTCTCTCGCCCGAATTTATCAAACAGGCGAAAACGCCAACCGTCGCGCAGCCGACTTATGGTTTTATGAACTGGTATCTCAACACCGACAAAAAACTTTATCCGAGCGCATCAGCTTCAGCTTTCGCACACCTCGGTAACGGCACAAACATCATTTACATTGACCCGGAAAACGATCTGGTAATCGTCGCGCGCTGGATTGAAAACAACAAAATTGACGAATTTATCCAAAAAATCAACGCGAGTTTGGCGAGATAATCACAAAAAGGAAATTCGCAAAAATAAAAAAGGCAAACTATAAACTGATTTGCAGAAAACCTTTTTTTGTGCAAATCAGTTTATAGTTCACAGTTGACAGTTGCGGTCACGCATTTTTGGTAATCCCTGACGAAGAAAACTTTGTGCGGCAATTTTGTGATAAATTGCAGTTTAAATTTAACAATATTTTCCGGGAATCAATGAAATTAATGAATTTGAAAAGAATCTGTTTTGTCCTCACACTTTTATTGACAATCGCCGACTCCGGCGTCGCCCAAAAAACAAGCAAAACCGTTTCGCCGCTCGAAGAACGAAACGTCCGCGCGCAGATGGAGTTTCTGGCAAGCGACGCGCTCCAGGGACGCGGCAGCGGGACGCAGTTTGAATTGCTCGCCGGACAATACATCGCTTCGCAGATGCGGCAATTCGGCATTGAACCTGCGGGCGATGCGGACGCGGCGGGAAACAAAACTTTTATTCAAACAGTTAATATCACGCGGAACACTTTTGCCGCCGCTCCGAAATTGAGCTATTCCGCAAACGGCTCGAACGTGGTTTTGGAACACGGCAAGGAAATGTTGGTTTTGCGAATTGGCGCGCCGCAAATCGGTGGCAATCTGCAAAAGATAAGCTCTGACGAAAAACCACAAGTCGGTTCAATTGCTTTCGTTCGATTGCGCGAAGGCGATGCGGCGCAAAACTTGAATCAAAAGCTTCAGGCGATTTCAGCAAGTGGCGCAAAAGCCGTTATCGTCGAAGAAACTCCGCAATGGCGCACACAATGGGAGAATGTAGCTAAGCGAAATTTATCTTTTACGACAATTTCGGGCAGCGCCGGAAATTCTTATAATTTAATTGTCGTTAGCAAAAATGCCGCCAACTCATTATCGCAAATAGCCGACGGAACAAACATCGAGATTAAAGGCGAGCTTGCCGCACCGCAAACGCAGCAAACTTGGAATGCAGTCGGTAGATTGACAGGCAGTGATACCAGACTCGGCTCAGAAGTAGTTCTGCTCAGCGCACATATGGATCATCTCGGCGTCCGGCAAGACGCGCCCGGCGAAGATAAAATCTTTAACGGTGCGGACGACGACGCTTCGGGCTGCGTCGCCGTTTTGGAACTTGCGCGCGAGCTGGCAGGCGGCAAGCAGCCGAAACGCACCGTTTATTTCGCCTTTTTCGGGAGCGAAGAAGCAGGCGGCTACGGTTCACGATTCTTTGTGAACACTCTGCCGTTTCCGAAAGATAAATTAATTGCCAATCTGCAATTTGAAATGCTCGGACGCCCGGACGCGAAAGTCGCGGCGGAACAGCTTTGGCTAACCGGCTACGACCGTTCAAACTTGGGAGCGGAACTCGCCAGACAAGGCGCAAAATTAGTCGCCGATCCGCATCCTGATCAAAACTTTTTCCAGCGTTCGGACAATTACACGCTCGCCCGACAAGGCATTGTCGCGCACACCGTTTCGAGCTTCGGATTGCACACCGATTATCACCGCGCGAGCGACGAAGTAAAAACGATTGATTTCAACCATATGACGCGCGCCATTAATTCAATGATTAAGCCGATTCAATGGCTGGTCAATTCGGATTTCAAACCCGCCTGGCACGAAGGCAAAAAGCCTTGATTCGTGTTTAATGCGGCAACTTTCTTCAAAAAAAATCTGACCAAACGCCGACGGCGTGCGTCTAAACAAGCGGCAAATGATTTTGGCTGGTTATTTTGGAGACATTAAAATGGATAGAAGATTATTCCTTAAATCGAGCGGCGCGGCTCTGGCGAGCTTTGGTCTGATGGCAGCTTCGCCACAGTTTCTTCACGAATTTGCGGCAAACGCGCAATCTTTAAAAAACGGCAACGGGCGGCGTAAAGTTTTGGTCACGATTTTCCAGCGCGGCGCAATGGACGGTTTAAATGCGGTCGTTCCTTACGGCGACAGCGAATATTACAATTTGCGGCGGACGATTGCCGTTCAGAAACCGAATCAAACCGAAGGCGCGATAGATTTGGACGGTTTTTTCGGTCTGAATCCGGCTCTGAAACCGTTTGAATCGCTGTGGAAAGAAAACCGTCTGGCGATTGTCAACGCCGCCGGTTCGCCCGACAACACGCGGTCGCATTTTGACGCGCAGGATTATATGGAAGCCGGCACGCCGGGCGTCAAATCCACACGCGACGGCTGGCTCAACCGCATTTTGCAAAACACGAATGAGAAAAATGCGACGCCGTTCCGCGCCGTGGCGATGACCTCGCAGCTTCCCCGCTCGCTCTACGGCAAAGCGCCTTCGGTGGCAATGACAAATTTAAACGATTTTGCTATTCGCGCCGGAAATTACACGCCTTCGGTGCAAGGCGGTTTTGAAGCGATTTACGCGCAAACCGTCGGGGGCGATAATCTCGGCGACACCGGAAAAGAGACTTTCGACGCGCTTAATATGTTGAAAAAATCGAATCCGGCGCAATACAAACCGGCGAACGGAGCGGTTTATCCGAATTCGGCGCTCGGAAATTCTTTGAGACAAATCGCACAGCTTATTAAAGCCGGAGTCGGTTTGGAAGTCGCTTTTGCCGAATCGAACGGCTGGGACACGCACGCCAACGAAGGCTCGTCGCGGGGTCAAATCGCCAATCTGCTCCGCGATTTTTCTACCAGCATCGCCGCTTTTGTCACCGATTTAGGCAAAGAGCAAATGGATGATGTTGTGATTTTAACAATGTCCGAATTCGGGCGCACGGCGCGCGAAAACGGCACGCGCGGAACAGATCACGGACACGCCAATGCGATGTTTGTTATCGGAAATTCAATCAAAGGCGGCAAAGTTTACGGCAATTGGAAAGGTTTATCCAACGATAAGCTCTACGAAGGACGCGATCTCGATGTGACAACGGATTTCCGCGATGTTTTCGGTGAAGTCGCCGCCAGACATTTCGGTGCGAAAGATTTGTCGAAACTGTTTCCGGGCTACGCTGCGAGCGCCTCGAAATTCAAAGGACTTTTAAGCTAATTCCTTCCTGTGTTTGGTTATAAGAATTTGACCGTTGCTTTGTGAACGAAGCGACGGTCTTTTTTATTTGGTGATTTTACATTCAAAATTCTCGCCGAGGACTCAAAACAGGCTCCGAAATTTTTGTAACCTTTCTCGCTTGTCGTTCGTCATTAAAGCAGTTCTCAACTTTGTGAAATTCACGGAATTGAAATTGACGACGACATTCCACAACAAAATTTGGGCTATTAGAGCCGAAAAAAGCGACGAAAGCAGCGGCGAAATCTCCGACAAAAATCTCGTCGAACGGGTTTTAGCGGGCGATGAAACCGCTTTTGAGCAAATTTTCGACCGTCATAAAAGACTCGTTGCCCGCGTCGCCGCGCGGTTTTTCCGCCAACCCGCCGAAATTGAGGAAATTGTTCAAATCACTTTTACCAAAGTTTATTTTGAGCTGAAAAACTTTCGCGCCGATGGCAATTCATCGCTTCCGGGTTTTCTCGCGCGCACGGCGACAAACGCTGCGCTCGACGTTTTGCGAAGCCAGAAACGCAAAGCGGAAAACTTTTTTTCGGAATTGGAGACGGACGAAAAATCGGATTTGCTCGAAACTTTATGCGGCGAAAACGGTGCGGAAAACGATTTTATCAATCGGGATTTAGCCGAAAAACTGCTTTCGCGGCTCGCCGCCGAAGACCGCGCCGTTTTGGAAATGCTCGATGCCGAAGAAATGACAGTGGCGGAAGTTTCGGAAATCACCGGATGGTCTAATTCAAAAGTCAAAGTCAAAGCGCATCGGGCGCGCCAAGCTCTGAGAAAGATTCTGAGAAAGTTTTTGTAACCGTCCGAGCGCGGCAAACGTCATTAACACAGCGATGAAAAAGCGAGATTTACAAGACGAAAAGCTAAAAATTGTCGAGCGCGAATTGATCCGAAGCGGGAAATTGTCCGACGCGGAGATTGAAAAAATCGTCGCCGCGCCGCAACTTTTCCAGCGCGTCCGGGCAAATATCAAGACGGAAGAATCTCGCCGGGAAACGAAAGTTAAAAATGTTTTCGCTCTCCCGAATCTTCAATTTTGGAATTGGCAAAAATCCGTTTTGGCATTTGCAGCTATCGCTATCTTGATTGGCTGCGCGGCAGCAATGCTCGCGCGTTTTTCAAACTCGCCTGAAATGGCACAGCAAGCTGTGATTGAAGAAAAACAATTTGCAGCCGCTCCGGTTGAAAGACAGCCTGAAGCTGTTTCGCCTCAAACCGCAGGAACGCCGAAAAATGAATTCCAACCGCGCCAGCTCGCGTCGGTGAAAAAGGCAAAATCGAAAAACAATCCGCAGACTTTGCCAAAGTCTGCGCAAAAGAAAAGAAATTTGCCGCAGAAATTTGAAAATCAACGGGAAGAGCCTTTTATGGCTTTGACATACGCGGGAAATTTGGCGAATGAAGAATCGCAAATCGTTCGCGTCGAGATGTCGCGCGCGCGCCTGCTCGCTTTGGGCGTGGCGGTGCAAACCGAAAACGAAAGCGAAAAAATCAAAACCGATTTGCTCGTCGGCTCCGACGGCGTGGCGCGAGCAATTAGACTGGTCAAATAAATTATTAATCTAAATCAGGAGAAAAAAAGATGAAATTTTCAATTGCAGCTTCTATTTTTGTACTCTCTTTAGCGGCGGTCGCACCGGCGCAGGAAATGAGAGCCAAAACCATAACCAGAGCGACAGACGCTAAAGTGGCGACTGAGATTATCGCTTCCAGCTCGACTAAAACAGTCAAAGGCGCGCCGTTTTCGGCTGAAGCAATCAGCGAAAGTGTTCAGACTTTGGCTGACGGAAACAAAATAACGCGCAGCGTGACACACAAATTATACCGCGACGGCGAAGGGCGTTTTCGCCGCGAAGAAGTATTAAATTCAGGCGCAAACTCAGCGGCGCTGTTCGGATCGCATCAGGCGATTTCCATTTTCGATCCCGTCGCGGGCGTTCGATATATGCTCAACACTACGGAAAAAACCGCACACCGTTTCGGCGTTCCGAATAGAAACATCGAAGGCGCGGTTATCGTCAACGGGCAGCCAATGGGCGAAGCGAGACGTGTGCAAGTCGAAGCAGCCGTAGCCGGAAAAAGCCACATTGTTCTTATGCCGAGCGTAGGAACTACCGCAAATGGCGGCGGAGGCAAAACCGAATCGCTCGGCGTCCGGGATTTTGAAGGCGTTCAAGCCGAAGGCACGCGCACTGTAACAACGATTGCAGCCGGTTCAATCGGCAACGAGCAGCCGATTGAAATGGTCTATGAGCGCTGGTTCTCAAAAGATTTGGATATGATTGTTTATTCAAAACACAGCGACCCGCGTTTCGGCGAACAAACTTACCGGATGACCAACATCAATCGCAGCGAACCCGACCGCTCGCTGTTTACGCTGCCTTCGGATTACAAGGTTCTCTCTGAACAAACCGTTTACACTACACCAAATGTAATTACACGAAAACAGTAATCAAAATCGGACAGCTTATGTTAGAAGAAAAGCAAATTGCCGGGCAGCAGTTCGCTTTTCTTCTTTTTAATTTTGAGCGTCGAGTAATTTTTCGAGATGCTGTTCGCGGATGCCGTAAAAATTTTTCAAATCGGCGATTTGCCGGTCATAATTTTCCACGTCAACCGTCCGATTGTGTTTTGTTCCGACGAGCATATTGTTTTTCGGCGTATGTTCCGTGCCGATAAATTCAAAGATTTTCGATTGATAACCGCGGCGTTCGAGCAGCATGGCACGCAAACCGTCGGTCAGAGTTTCGGCTTCGCGTTCGAGCAAAATGCCGTGTTTTAAAACATTTTTGAGCAAATCGGGCGCTTTCAACTGCGGGCGAATTTCCTGATGGCAGCACGGCGAGCAGACAATCAATTCGGCGTTTGCCCGAATACCGCGATAAATTGCTTCGTCGGTCGCCGTGTTGCAGGCGTGGAGAGCGATTAAAATATCGGTGTTTTCCAGCACGAAATCACGAATAAAACCTTTGACGAACTTTAAGTTTTGAAAATCACAGCTTCGCGCAATGTCGTTGCATAGCGAAATCAACTCGTCTTTGACATCAACTCCGACAACTTCAGTTTGAATCTTCAAGACGTTATTAAAATAATCGTAAGCCGCAAACGTGAGATAACCTTTGCCCGAACCCATATCAACGATTTTCAATTTTTCGCGGTTTTTGAGATTTGAATTTTCAAACAAGCTGCCGAGAATTTCAACGAACTTATTGATTTGCCGCCATTTGTCTTCCTGTTTCGCCTTGATTTCGCCCCTTTCGCTGGCGATTCCGAGAGCTTGCAGGTAGAAGCTGTTTGGATCAACGATATGCTGCTTTTCGCGGTTGTGCGCGATGTCGGGTTTTGTCTTAAATGACGGTTTGCCGACGTTTAGCCGAGAGTTTTTCTTGCCGATGTCGAGCTGAAAATCGTGTTCCATCGTAAAAAGATGCGCGGCGAAAAACTCTCTTCCGAGCAAATCTCTGACAATCGAAACGCCTTCGGCAAACTCGAAGTTTTTCGCCGTGTCGCGCGTGTCGTAGCGATAGAGAAAGAAAAGCCTTGTGCCGCGTTTGATTTCTACCAGCCGAATCAAAATGCGCTGCAAATGCGCGTCCGCGCCTTTGTATTTGCCCAAAGTCATTTTAACGAAAGTTTGATTTTCGAGACTTTTGGCAAATTCGGTGATAAATTTTTCGACCGTATCGTTAGACATTTTCTGAGATTTTAACAAAAAACAATGGCAAATCAGATTGGCAAAGTCGAATTTGTATTCTTCGATTCACGATTTACAATTCGCTATTTACTAATCTGAAAGCCGCTTGTTCGAGAACGCGCGGTTCGAGCTTTGATTTAAACAGAATCACGTTTTCGGGTGTGTTGGCTGGCTCGTCACGGCTGCCGCGCAATTCTTCCCAGGCGGCGATGATGAAATTTGTAAAATTGGCGTCCGCGAATTGTTCGAGTCGTTTTTTCAAACTGTTCGGCGTCCAGAAACCTAAAATTTCGAGAAAAACTTTTTCTTTGCCGCGTTTTAACACAAAATCCGGGATAAACGCCGTGCGCCCGAGATTGACGATTCCCCGGTTTGTTTCGAGCGTCCAAACAGAATCTTGTTTCGCCCAATCTTTAACCAAACGCTCGTGAACCGGATTTTGATATTCCAAATCTTCTTCGTAATGCGAGCTTAATTCGGTTTGTTCGCTCGTCAACTCGTAAAAACACCGTTCGCCCGTTTTCAAATCTATCTCCGCGCGCATCCGCCAGTTCTGGCAATTCAAAAGCGACGGCAAAAAGACCGCCATTTGAATCCCGTATTTTTGCGAACGATGAAAGACGCTCGCCGCGCCGTTTAAAGTAATTTCGTAACCGTTCGCAGGGTTTCCGACGATTGAATGAATCAGCTTGAAATATTTAATCGCGCCGAAAATCTGGCGATAAGCTGCGGGTGTCTGAGGACCCACAAAAATTTTCATCTCGCCGCAACGATAAAAAAGCGCTTGCGCCTGAGCGAGATTATAACGATCAACCAGAGCGAGCGGCGTCAGCGGAGAAAATTCGAGCAGTTTTTGCTCGGCTGGCAAATCCGCGTAAAGAGCGTTTTCGATTTCCTCCGGGCGACAATTAAATTCAGCCGCTACCTCCGCCAAAACTTCGGCGCGTTTGTCGGCTAAAACCGGATGCTGATTTTTCGCCGCAAAAAACAAAGCGCGCCGGACTTCCACAGGTTCGGCGACGCTCGCGGTTTGAAACTCGGCTCGGTCGAAAAGCAGTTTGATCAACCCGCGCAAAATTTTGTAATCGGTTCCCGTACCGACGTATTCTTCCAATTCCGATTCGATTTCCGCCCGCGTTTTGCCGACGGAAGATTCAAAAATCGCAATCAGATTTTCCGCGTCACGCAAATTATTCTGGTCGTTCGCGCGCAAAAGACGCGGATAAATTTTATCGCCGCGCCGGAAATTAATCGCCAAATCAGCCGTCAACATTTGCTAACCTCTCGAAATCCGCGCCCGTGATTTTCCAATGCCGCTCGGATTCGTCAATTTCCGCGCCGAGCAGCTCGTAAAATCTGATTGCGGGTTCGTTCCAGGTCAAAACCTGCCAATCCATCCGCTCGCAGCCGCGCTCTTTTGCGAGCTTTGCTAGATATTTCATCAAAGCCAGCCCGACGCCCGCTTTTCGCATTTCCGGCACAACATACAAATCTTCAAGATAAACGCCGCGCTGCCCGCGAAAGCTGGCAAAATTCTCGTAAAACAAAGCGTAGCCGATTGCTTTGTTTTCAGTGTCAAAAGCCATCAAACCTTCAACGCAAGGTCGCTCGCCAAACATCGCCGCGAGCAGCTTTTCCTCCGTCACTTCGCAAAATTCGAGCAGCTTTTCATATTCGGCAAACTCTCGAACCAGCCGAATTATCTGCGGCACATCGCGCTCGATTGCTTTTTCAATGCGGAGATTCATTTAATCAAATAATCACTCAGATTTTGTAAAAGTCTTTTACGGCGTTCGTTTGAAATTGAACCAATTACGCCGCCAATACGCTTACTCGGAACTGTAACGAGAAAACCTAGACGAATTAAAGATTCAGAAATCAATCCGCTGTTCACAAAATCGGAATCGGCTGCTGAAATTATTTCATCGAAATCTTCGACTTTTTGACGAAGCTGCGTACTAATGCCGCAAATCAGGAAATCTCCGAACGGCGGCATTTCTCGCAAAATCAGAGCCGGACGATTTTTAATTGAGCCGTCGGCTTGCGGAAAAAGCGCGATAACGACATCACCTTCGTTCATAATCTGGATTCCACTCTTTAATCATATCGAGCGTATATTCCGGCTCGTCATCGCCGTAGGCTCTCTCTAAACTTTGCATTGCCAAACGCGCCCAATCTTCGCGCTCGTCGTCTTCAGACAAAATAGTGACGACGATTTTCATATTCGGATTAAGCTCAAACGGCTCGTCCAAAACAATTTGTTTGCCGTCAAAATGTGCGTTGATTGTTTTCGGAGTCATAATATTTATTCTCCCTGATAATTCTGCCAGGCAAGCTGACTCCGCAAACGATTTGTCACGCGCACCTTTCCTAAATGTTCGATGATTTCAAACATTGACGCACCGACAGATTGCCCTGTAATTGCGGCGCGGGCGGCGTTGGCGATTAAACCGACTTTAACCGCTTTTTCTTCGGCAAATTGGCTCACAGCGACTTGAATCTGGTCGTGTTCAAACGGTTCGACCGCTTCCAATTTGTCCGCCAACTCCGGCAGCCATTCACGCAGTTTCGGTTCTTTATACAAATTTTTCTTGAGCGCCGTTTCGTCAAAATCGAAATCTTCGGAAAAATACGCGCGTCCCTGTGACGAGAAATCTTTGAGCGTGAAAAAGCGCGAGCGGATTAAATCCACGGTTTTTTCAAACCACGCCCGATCTTCGTCTTCGTATTCTTCGCGCCACAGTTTCGCCGATTTTAATTCGGCTTTGACGAGCGGCAGCAGCTCTTCGAGCGGCATTGTCCGAATATATTCGGCGTTCATCCACAGAGCTTTATCGTCAGTCCAGCGTTTCGGGTTGTTGGCGTCGAAATTGAAAATCGCGCTCGAACGATTGATGCCTTCGAGCGTGAAAGAGTCAATCATTTCCGGCAAATTCATAATTTCCCGGTCGGTTTTCGGCGACCATCCCAAAAGCGCGATGAAATTGCGAAACGCGGCGGCGATAAAACCTTCGTCGCGGTAAGTCGTCATCGAGACAATCGGACCGTGAATGCGTTTCGACAGCTTTTTCCCGCCGGGCGCTAAAATCAACGGGACGTGCGCGAATTTCGGCTTCGTCGCGCCGAGAGCTTCGTAAAGCAGAATCTGTTTGTGCGTGTTCGTCAGATGATCTTGCCCGCGAATAACGGTCGTAATTCCCATTTCGATGTCGTCGCAAACGACTGCGAGATTGTAAAGCGGGTGACCGTCCGAGCGCAGCAAAACGAGGTCTTCGATTTCGCTGTAATCGCGTTCCTGAGTGCCGTAAACCGCGTCTTCAAAACTCGTTTTTCCGGTTTCTCCGACTTTCAAACGAATCGCAAACGAATCGCCCGCAGCGGCGCGTTGGTTTGATTCTTCTTGCGGTAAATCCCGGAAAGGATTGTCGCGCATATTTTTATCGCCGCCTTGCGCGCGGGCGCGTTCCGCAATCGCTTCCTTAATGTTTTTGTCCGAAGTTTCCGCCTTCGGCGTAAAATCGCGGTACGCTTTGCCTTCTTCCAAAAGTTTGAGCGCGGCTTGGCGGTGTTTTTCGGCATTATCGGATTGAAAAACTATTTCCTCGTCGTAATCCAAATTGAGCCAAGCCATACCTTCGAGAATCGAGCGCGTTGATTCGTCGGTCGAACGCTGCAAATCTGTGTCTTCGATTCTGAGCAGGAATTTGCCGCCGTTATGTCGGGCGTATAAATAATTAAAAAGCGCGGTGCGAGTAGCGCCGATGTGTAGATATCCGGTCGGGCTGGGAGCAAAACGTACTCTTTCCATTTTTTTCTCCAAAAACAAGAAAAGTGACAAGTTTCTTTTTATCGAACTTGCCACTCGTTAGTTTATAAAATTTCTGGCGGAGACGACAGGATTCGAACCTGTGAAGGGCTTTTGACCCTTAACGGTTTAGCAAACCGCCGCTTTCAGCCGCTCAGCCACGTCTCCGCACGGCGCGTTTATCAAGCGCAAAAGTTATTCTAGCCGACGAACAAACTTTGTCAAGCCGACACAGCATCATAGTTTTCGACGCTAAACGTGATTTGCTTGACAGAATTAAAGATTCGGCTCAAAATATCGAGACGATAGGAGTTATCGAGCATCATCAGCGTCGGTTGATTTTACAGTTTTCGTTCGAGAAGTTTTTCCAAATGCCGGAGAAAATTCAGTTAAGACAAGAATCAAGAAAGATTTTGGGTTGGGCTTTTTTAACCGCTCTGCTGCTAGCGCCCGTCTGCGCGCGGGGTGAAATCACCGCTTCTCCGACCGGCGGTGAACCGAAATCATACGCGACCGCTGCTCTGGGAACCATTCGCGGCAGCGTCCGCGACGATAAAGGCTCGCCGATTGCCGGAGCGGTTATCGCGCTCTGGCGCGACGGAATGGCGAGTGTGCGGCAAATTACGAGTCGCGCCGACGGCAGCTTCATCGCCCGCGTTCTGCCCGGACGTTACAGCTTGACCGCGATGGCTGACGGTTATTCGGTCGTTTCTTTGTCTGACGTGGCGGTCGAGCGGTCGGACGAAGTGGCTTTTCGCTTTAATCTGGTTCGCACCGGCGGCGGAAACACTCTGCCGGAAAAACGCGCCGACCGTAAAAGCTCAAAATGGTTAATACGCTCAAACGCTTCGCGCCGCTCGATTTATCAACAAAATGAAGGCACGGGCGAAGCGATAGCCGATTTAGAAAACGTTGAAGCAACGGAAAATGAAACCTCAGAAGAGGAAACGGATTCTCGACGCGCGTCGCAAACGGTGATCGAAACTTATTTTGCGGGTGGAGCGAGCAATCAAAATTATTACGGTGTCAATTTCGCTACCATTCAGCCCGTCAACGAAAAACTCGATTTAGTTTTCGCCGGACAAACCGGAATCGGCGAAGATGCGCCGAACAGATTTGAAACCACTGCCCGCCTTCGATTAAACGAAAAACATCGAGTCACTTTTAACGTCGGCGCAGCAATGCTCGGAAAAGTTCAGTTTGACGGTGATTCGGAAGAAGATGATTTAGGTCAAATTTCTTTTCAAGCCTACGACGAATGGCGCGTCCGCGACGGTGTGATTTTGATTTTGGGCATTGATTATGCGCGTTTTGTCGGCGCAAGCGGCGCAGATTCAATCGCGCCGCGTTTCGGATTGCAGTTTGAAACCGACGCCCGGACTCGTCTTAATTTCGCTTACACAACTCAAACCGAACAGAGAACCTGGCAGCAAGCCGCCGAATTGGAAGACAGCCGCGTGCTTTTCCGGCAGCCGAATTTTGATTCTTACGCGATTGCCGACCGGCAGGTTTTGATGCCCAAGCTGCGGCGTCTCGAATTCGGCATTGAGCGCGTTTTGGATAACGCTTCAAACATCGAAGCATCGGCATTTTTCGACACGACTACAAATCGCGGCGTTAGTTTTGTTCAGCTTCCGCTTGTCGAAAACGGAAACGACGACAATCCGTTTTTGAGCGCCGCGCAAAACGGTTCTTCGCAAGGCGTCCGCGTTGTTTATTCGCGACGCTTAAACGAGATTTTCAGCACCGCTCTCGGTTATTCTTTCGGGCGCGGGCAAAGCCTCTCGGCGAATGGAATTACAAATCCTTCGGAGCTTTTCGACGACGCGCTGTTTCAAACTTTTGCGGCTCAATTTTCGGCTAATTTTGATACCGGGACGGAAGTGAAAGCGATTTATCGAGTGTCTCCGAACGGCGCGGTTTTTGCGATTGACCCGTTTGCCGGACGAATGGCTTTTTACGATCCGTCGCTGAGCGTTTTGGTCACGCAAAAACTGCCGACGCTCGGTTTGCCGGTTCGCGCTAAAGCAATGTTTGACGCGCGCAATTTGCTCGACGTTCAAACCGCCGCGGCAAACGGCGAAACTGCTTTAAGGCTCAATTCTTCGCGCCGTTTTTTGCGCGGCGGCATTGCCGTCAGATTTTAGTGTTTCCCGGAATTGCGAGACGGAAAACGGGCGAGGCTGAAATCAAGTCTCGTCCTTTTTTTTGCAAAAGCGACGGCGAAAATTTCCGAAAACTTGAATCAAACCGAAAACTTCGGATAATTTAATTTAAACCTTTTTTCAAATAATCGAAGTGAGCGGCAGAAGCCATTCTCAAACAAACTTTTAATGCGATATTTATTGACGATTATCGCGTTAAGAGGAAACGGCTTCGATTAATTATTCAGAAGGTTATCTGCTGGAACGTTGTTTGCGTGAAAAACTTCCGGTTTGGACTGTCCACATTTGCAGTCTTTAAAAACGGTGCAAAATACGATTCTCACAACAAGGGGTTGGATATGGTTGATAGCGGCGCTTTTGCTCGCCGTTGTCGGCATTCTCAACCTTTCGCAGCGCGCCGTTCATAAACTGCCGCCGACCGACGGCGTGATGTGGAAATTGACTGACACGGGAATTTTCGCCGAAAAAATCGCGCCCAATTCAGCCGCCGCCCGTGCTCGCATTTTGCCCGGCGACCGGCTCGTCGGCATCAGTTTGGACGAAAAGAAATTTGAAGAAATCTCGTCTCCTTCGGAAGTTCAAATTTATCTCGAAGAAGCCGGAATCGGCGGTAGATTAACTTATCTTTTTCAGCGCCCGTCTTATACTTTCGGAAACAATTTTTATTATGCCGATTTAAACAAGCTCGAAAGCGCGCCGCGCTGGACGCCGAGCCTTCTGGCATTTGCTTTTGTCGGTCTGGTTTATCTTTTCATCGGCTTTTTCGTCCTTTTCAAACAAGGCGGACGCGCTCCATTTGTGCTTCATTTCGCCGCGCTTTGTCTGGCGGCTTTTGCGTTTCACATTTTAAAGCCAATCGGCACGTTTGAAGATTTCGACGCCGCTGTTGCGATTATTGACGATCTGGCGTTCATTTTTTTCGCTCCCGTTTTTCTCCATTTTTGCTGGATTTACCCGATTCGCACGCATTTTGCGGAAAAATCGTGGCAAACCGTTTTGCTTTACGTTCCGGCAATTTTGCTCTCCGTCGTTTCCGTTTTTAGTTATATTTACGGCAATTTGCCGATTTCCGAAAGCGCGCTTGTCTCGCTCAATCAATGGTTTGAGCGAACGAGCTTTTTCACGGTTCTTTACCGTTTGATGTTTGTGCATTTTGTCGCCGCTTTGACAATCGGCGCGGGCGTTTTGATTTATCGTTTCATTCGCAACAAACAAATTATTATCCGCCAACGCTTGAAATGGGCGATGGCTGGTTCAATTGCGGCGGTGATTCCCATTATCGCCTATCAAATCACCAAAAGCGCGCTCAATCTTCCACAGGAAAACTGGCTAACGAGCTTGGCGATTTTGCCTTTAGCCTTAATTCCCCTCACTTTCGGTCATTCCGTTGTCCGCTACCGCCTGATGGACGTTGACATTGTGGTGCGTCACGCCGCCGTTTACGCGCTGACGACACTTTCGATTTCGACGCTCATCGGCGCGGTAGCCTTTGGTTTCGTCTTTTTCGTGCTGGGCAATTCCTACGGTCTAAGCATCGAAGGCTCTGCCACGGAAATAGCTGCGAAAATCGTAGTCGCGGTAATCGCGATGGCAGCGATTGTGATGCTCTCAGCGCCGCTCAAAGAGTTTTTGCAGGAACGCGCCGACCGTTTCTTTTACGGCGAACGCTATGATATGCGCCGCAGCCTGCTCGATTTCGGCAAAACCTTGTCGGCGTCAACGCAGCTTGATTTGCTTTTAAACGCTTTGATGAGCCGCTTGCAGCAAGTTCTCGATGTCGAAAAAGTTGCTGTTTTTATCGAAGACGGAAAAACTCCGGGCGGTTTTCGGCTCGCTCGCTCGGTTAATTTGTCCGAGTATTACCGCATTCCGAATGATTTTCGCTCGCTCGTCCGCACGCATTCGGCGCAGGGAAGCATCGTTCGCGCCGACGATTTTGATTTGGCAGACGGCGAAAATGCGCTGATTCGGCAGGAATTGCATTATTACGTTCCGTGCGTCGTGCGAGGGCGAATGATCGGCGTCGTAGGTCTCGGCAGAACCAGAGACGGCTCGCTGCTTTCGTCTGAAGATTTGGACATTTTGCAGACGATTTCCGGTTATATCGCCGTCGCCATTGAAAACAGCCTGCTTTACGAAGAACAGCAGAAGCGCAACGATGAGCTGGCTCTGCTCAAAGAATTCAACGAATCAATCGTCGAATCGGTCAACGTAGCTCTGCTCGCGGTTGATTCCGAAGGCTGCGTGACGCGCTGTAATTCGACCGCCGAACAGATTTTCAATCTTGAGCGCGACCAAATTGTCGGCAACAAAGTCGAAGAATTATTCGCCGAAGATTTCGCCGACACGCTTGCAAATTTATTGGGCAAAACCCGCTGGCATTTGAGCGAAGTCCGGCACGCCTACAAAGTTTATGCCGAGCGCCGCGACGGCAAATCGTTTATTTTAAACACGGCGGTCGCGCCTCTGCGCTCACCCGCAGGCGAAAGAACCGGTGCGATTCTCGTTCTCGAAGACGTAACCTCGCGCGTCTCGCTCGAAGAACAATTACAGCAGCGCGAAAAACTGTCGAGCATCGGAATGCTCGCCGCCGGCGTCGCTCACGAAGTCAACACGCCTTTGACCGGAGTTTCGAGCTACACGCAAATGCTTTTGAGCATGATTCCCGAAACCGATCCGAAACACGCCCTGCTGCTAAAAGTCGCCAAACAAACCGACCGCGCGTCAAACATCGTCGGCAACCTGCTGAACTTCTCGCGCGCCGGAAGCAGCGGTGATTTCTTTGAAATCAATCTCAACAAAGTTCTGGAAGACACCTTACAGCTTCTCGAAGTCCAGCTTCGCAAAGGACACATCGAAATCGTCAAAAATTACGATCCTTTGCTTTCCCCGATTTACGGCAGCGGCGGAAAATTGCAGCAGGTTTTCACCAATTTAATCCTCAACGCCCGCGACGCCATCGTCACCGAACAAGGCAGAATCGAAATCACCACCCGCCAAACAGAAAATGGCGTATCGGTCGAAGTCTCTGATAACGGCGTCGGAATCGAACCGGAGAATCTATCGAAAATCTACGACCCGTTTTTCACGACAAAAGAGGTCGGCAAAGGCACAGGCTTAGGTTTAGCGGTTTCTTACGGAATTATTCAAGAACATTCCGGCGACATCAAAGTCGAAAGCGCGCCCGGCGAAGGCACAAAATTCACCCTCAAATTCCCGCTCGCAATCCCGCAACAACAACGCAAAGCTGCCGGTGAATAGTTTCAAGAAGAATTATCAATCATAATCAGTAGCTACATGCAATATTCCTTTAACACATGTATTTTATGATGTATGAGTGACTGGGTTGATTTTGAACAATTAGCAGCTCAGATTTATCGAGAATTGCTTCCTCACGCGAAGGTTACTTACGACGACCACATAATGGGGCATGATTCAAAGGTTCTTCGTCAGATAGATGTCTCCATTCGCTATTCTATAGTAGGTCATAATCAACTCATGATTGTTCAAGCCAGAGACAAGACTCGCCCCGCTGATATAAATGCGGTTGGCGAGTTTGCAACTGTTATTAGAGATGTTAGAGCAAATAAAGGAATTCTTATTTGTAGAGGAGGCTTTACATCAGGAGCTAAATCTCTCGCAGATGACTTAGGAATTGATCTTTGTAATATTCACGATGCAGAAAGCCGCCGATGGACACTTGAAATAAAACTGCCGATTATATGGAAAGATTTACTTCCAACGGTACGATTTCGTTTTGCAGCAAAATTTGAGGCAGGTGATAGTGTTTCTAGAGATTTTAGAACCTTGATGATTTCTAATGACAAAGGTCAAACGAAAATAGACCTTCCTACTGCTTTCGTCAATGCTTGGAATACTGGTGAATTACCTCGAACAGTCAACGCGATTCATAGAATTCACTTAGATAAATCAGTTTATGAATTATTAGTCCAAAATATTAGCGGTGAGTTAGGTTGGCGGCATATTGAGTATATTTTACTTGAATATAATGTTACTCAAAAAACATGGCTCGGTGAATTTACTCCTGAACAATGTCGAGGCATCTTAAATTATAAAGATGGCTCCTTTCAGCCCAGCTATTTCAATATTGGGAGTATTCCAATAGAACGTGATTCAAGCTGGAAAGAAATAGAAGACTCTGAAAAGTTGGCAATCAGTGTACCCGATTATTTTATAACTACTGAGAGATGGCAAATAGATCTGAACACAGCAAAATTTGAAGATCCCAAAATTACTCTAATATCAAAGTAAGGATTAAAGAGGAAAATGCGTCAGAAGTATGAATTGATGCATAAAAAATTGAAGTTGAAAAACGCGAGCCGCATAGCAAAAAGCTTAAATTTCACACACAATGCTTTTTTTACAACGTAACTGCTTTTCAGCCGACTTTTAAATCTCTGTTTTTGTTTTTTCAACATTAATTCCCAAAGTTTTCATCCGGCGATAAAGATGGCTGCGGTCAACGCCCATTAATTCGGCGGCTTTGGCTACGTTTCCTTCCGACTCGGCGAGCTTGCGCAAAATAAACTCGCGTTGATAAGCGTCGGTTGCGTCTTTAAAAGTCGGAAAGCGAAATGAGACGAGGGGAACATCCGCGTCGTTTCCGAGCGTGGGCAAATCGTCTGCTGTGATCGCTTGTTTCTGGTTCATAATCACGACGCGCTCGATTGTGTTGCGAAGTTCGCGGACGTTGCCGGGAAACGAATAATTTGTGAGTTGTTCGATTGCGTCTTCCGCAAAAATCTTCGCCGCCTTTCCGTATTTGGCGGAAAATTTGCGGTTGAAATGTTCGACCAGCGGTGCGATGTCTTCGCGTCGTTCGCGCAGTGGCGGAATTTGAAACGGAATCACGTTGAGCCGATAAAGCAAATCGGCGCGAAAATAGCCTGATTCGATCAATTCGTGCAAATCTTTATTTGTCGCCGAAATTACGCGTACATCAACTTTAATCGGCGCATTGCCGCCGACCGGCTCGAAACGCTGTTCTTCCAAAACGCGGAGCATTTTCGCCTGCACGCGCGGCGACATATCGCCGATTTCATCCAGAAATAGCGTCGCGCCATCGGCTTGTTCAAATTTGCCTTTTTTTGTCGCTGTCGCTCCGGTAAAAGCGCCTTTGACGTGACCGAAAAGCTCGGATTCGACCAAATCTTCGGGAATCGCGGCGGAATTGACTTCGACAAACGCTGCGGCGGCGCGGCGCGATTGCTCGTGAATTGCGCGAGCGACGAGTTCTTTTCCCGTGCCGCTTTCGCCCGTAATCAAAACTCTCCCGTCAGTCGGCGCGACGATTGCGATTTGTTTGCGAAGCGCGCGCATCGCTACCGAATCGCCGATCATCGCATATTCTTCCGCCAAAGATTGTCGAAGCTGCCGGTTGGCGCGTTGAAGCTCGCGCTGTTTGATCGCGTTTTTGACCGTGACGATTGTTTTTTCGCTCGACAGCGGTTTTTCGAGAAAATCAAACGCGCCGAGCTTTGTCGCGCGCACCGCCGTTTCGACGTTTCCGTGACCGGAAATCATCACAACCGCCGCGTCGTTTCCAAGTTCTCGCAGTTTGGCAAGCGTTTCGAGTCCGTCAATTCCGGGCAGCCAAACATCGAGCAAAATGCAGGCGAAACTTTGCCTCTCGACAGTTTCCAAAGCCTCTTCGCCCGATTTAGCGGTTTCGACTTCAAAATTTTCGTCTTCCAAAACGCCGCGCAAAGTTTCCCGAATTCCGCGCTCGTCATCAACAATTAAAATTGAATTAACCATTTCCCGTCGGCAATTCTACAATAAATTTCGCGCCGCCGGGTTGATTTGCAATTGCTTTAATGCGCCCGCCGTGTTCCTGAACGATTCTTTGGACGATTGCCAAGCCTAAACCCGTTCCGCGCCCTTTGGTAGAAAAATAAGGCTGAAAAAGTTTGGAAAAATCCATTGCGGAAATTCCGCGTCCGTTGTCCGAAATTTCGGCGATTAGCGAATCTCGCGCCGAGTCGTAAAAAGTTTTGATTGTGATTTGCTTTTCATTTTGCCCGCCGTCGAAGGCTTCGAGCGCATTGTCAATCAAATTTACGAAAACCCGCCGCATTTGCTCGGCGTCAAGCATGGCGGGCGGCAAACTTTCCTGCAAATCAATTTCAAGCCGCACATCCTCCAAACGGTCTTCGTACAAAACCGCGGTTTGCCGCACGATTTCATTCAAATCACCGTTTTCCAGTCTCGCGTGCGGCAGGCGCGCGAAATGCGAAAACTCGTTGACCATTGATTTCAAACCGTCAACTTCGCGCAAAATCGTTTCCGTGCTTTCTTTAACGACTTTTGTCGTTTGCCCGTTGTTCGTGGTTTGTTGTTGGCTGCCGTTCGGACTTTGAACTTCTCCGCCGAAGCGTTTAGCGATTCGTTCGGCGGCAAGTTGAATCGGCGTCAAAGGATTTTTGATTTCGTGCGCCATTCTGCGGGCGACTTCCTGCCAGGCGGCGGCGCGCTGTGCGGAAAGCAGTTCGGACAAATCTTCAATCACCAAAACAACGCCGACGTTTTTTCCGGGCGATTCGCGCAAAGCGGTAGCGGTCAGCGCGACCGGCAAGCTGCCGTTTTCCGTCATCGAGCCGTTCACGTCCGCAATTTGTCTCGTCAAAACGGTTTGCTCGGAAGCGTGTCCCAGACGGCGCGCGCGCGCGATTAGTTTTTCGATGCGGACGAAATCTTCATCGGCAATTAAATCGGATAAAAATAGAGTTTCCGTTTCTTTTTCCGTTAGCCGCAGCATTGAGCGCGCGGCGGCGTTGAGCGTCGTCACGCGGTTTTCGGCGTCGAGCGAAACAACGCCCGTCGAAAGCGACTGCAAAACGGTTTCGATATAGCGACGGCGTTCTTCGAGGCGTTGCTGATTATTTTCCAGATCAGCCGCCATTTGATTAAACGATTCGACGAGCAGGGCAAGCTCGTCTTCGGCTAAGACTTCAACCCGGTGTTGAAGATTTCCGCGCGCGATTTCTTTCGAGCCTTCGCCGAGAGCGCGAATCGGCAGAGTCAAGCTTCTGCCGAGATGAAAAGCCACCCAGGACGCGGCGAAAATCAGCAAAAATGTGAGCAGGCTCAAAGTTGAAAAACCGAGCCAACGCGCTTCCAACTGCCGTTGTTTCAAGCTTTCAAATTCAAGCGGCGAATTGGAAATTTCCCGACTAAATGCGGCTTCGCTGTTCCAGCCGGAAACCGCGCGCAAACGCCTGCCGTCCGACAAAAAAACGTCCGCCGCGTCGAAACCGATTCCGTCCTGTAATTCTGTCGCGTCCGGGTTTTGCGCAAAAGCTGCGCGCAGTTTTTGCTGCTGTTCGACGGGCAAATCCTCTGCGGCGACGCGAGCCAGAACGATGCCGTTCGGCGCTTCGATCTGAATGCCGGAAAAATTGCCGCGCGTCAGATTTACGCGTAAATCCTGTTCGTTGATTTCATTTTTCGATTCGACGAGCGCGGCAAACAAAACGGCTTTTTCGTTGAATTGACGAATGCGCTCATTGATCGCTTTTGTTTGCACGTCCCGCGCCTCGCGGATGACGGTTTCAGGCAGGGCGCTAAACCATTTTTCGAGCGTGCGGTTTAAAAACAAAAAAGAAAAAGCCGCCATCGCCACAATCGGCAGCAAGCTAACGGCGACGAAATAAACCAGCAACCGGGTTTTGAGTTGCGAGCCTAATTTTAACGCGCGCCGCTCGCGAGAAAGCCGCGCGATGCTTCGCAAAAGAATAAAAGCGAAAATGATAAAAGCGAAAAAATTGAGCGAGGAAAGCGCGTATAAAATTAAAGTGTCGCTCGCGCTTTCAATTTGCAGAAAACGCCACACCGCCGTTGATTGCAGCAGGACGAGAGCCGCCAGCAAGACGAAAACCGACACGCCGAGAAAAACGATTGTCGAACGCCTTGTCTTTTTTGCTTTTACAGATTCGCGGTCTTTCATAAAACCAACTCAAGTTTAACCGATACACGGCTTTAAGGCGAAAACTGAATTTTCAAACTAAAAAGCCTCAACCGCATTCAGCAATTGAGGCTTTTTAGTTTTTGAGTATCGGAGATTTATAACTTCAACGATTTTAGATATGCAAGAAACTCCGGCGCGAGATCAGGGCGTTTTAAGGCGAATTCGACCGTCGCAATCAAAAAACCGAGCTTGTCGCCCGCGTCGTGCCGACGCGCGTCGAGCGTAACGGCGTAAAACGGATAGCCTTCTTTGAGCAAAATCCGCATTGCATCCGCGACTTGTAATTCTCCGCCCGCGCCGGGTTTGATTTTTTCAATCGCGCCGAACAGCTCCGGCTCAAAAACGTAGCGCCCGATGACAGCCATATTTGACGGCGCTTCTTCGTATTTCGGTTTTTCGACGACATCGCTGATTTTGAAAACGCCCGGCTCGATCTGCTCGCCCGCAATTACGCCGAAACGCGAAATCGTCTCGTCGTCAATTTGAATCGCGGCGACAACCGACGCGCCGTATTTTTCGTAGGCGTTGATTAACTGCTGCAAAGCGGGCGTTTCGCCGTCCATAATGTCGTCTGGCAGCATCACGGCAAACGGCTCGTCGCCGACAAAATCTTTTGCCTGATAAATCGCGTGCGCCAGACCGAGCGGTTGTTTCTGGCGCGTGTAAACGATGTGCGCGAGATCGGCGACAGCTCGCATTTGCTCGACAAGCTCTTTTTTGCCGCGCTCGCGCAGAGTTTGTTCAAGCTCATAGGAAATATCGAAATGGTCTTCAATCGCCGATTTGTCGCGCCCCGTGATAATTAAAATTGATTCGATTCCGCTCTGGACGGCTTCTTCGATTCCGTATTGAATCAGAGGCTTGTCAACAAGCGGCAGCATCTCTTTTGGAGACGCTTTCGTTGCGGGCAAAAACCTGGTGCCGAGTCCGGCGGCTGGAAAAACTGCTTTTCTAATTTTCATAATTTGTAACAAATAATATTTCGTGTAATTTTATCGTTGATTTTGTTTTACAACAGTCCGAAATCGCACGCAAAATGGGAGAAACTATGGCTGACAAACAAATTTTTGAAACCGAATTGATTGCAGATTACAACAACAGCTCGGCAACAGCGATCAAATTTCCTTTTGATGTAGAAACGGTTTTCGGCGCTAAAAGAGTTCCGGTTTGCGGAACAATTAACGGCACGGCGTTTCGGAGCACGATTTTCAGAATGCACGGCGAACAATTTATGGTCGTTAATCGCGAGCTGCGCGAAGAGGCAAATGCGAAAGCGGGCGATACGGTGCGGATTGAAATTGAACTGGACACCGCGCCGAGAGTTGTTGAAGCGCCAGCCGATTTGCTTGCGGCTTTGGACGATAATCAACCGGCTCAAGAAATATGGGAGCGAATAAGCTATACTCACAAAAAAGAATTTGTAAGTGCAATCGAAGAATCGAAAAGGGCGGAAACCAGAACTCGCCGGATCGAGAAAACGATTGCGGAGCTGTTGAGTAAACACAATAAAAACCGATGATTAAAAATCTTTTCTCACTCTTGATTCTCTCATTTTTGCTGGTTTTTGTTTCTACAATCAAAGCGCAGATTCCGCTTTGCACAAATCTGAAAGTCACGACTTTGCCCGCGCGCGGCGATTATGGCAGTGAGGGACAATTCGCCGTAACGCTCCAATCAATCGCCAATCCCACAGCAAACGCGCCCGCGCCGGTTTCGGTTTATTTGCCGTCGAATGCTTCGACTCAAACGCGCGTACCGGTAATCTTTTTCGCGCACGGTTTCGGCGGGACGGATTTTCAATATTACGACGCGCTTTCGCGGCAGCTTGCGAGCAACGGCTACGCGGTTGTTTTCGCGCCTTACACCGCAAATCTGTTGACCAGCAACACGGCGCGTTATCAACAAATGTGGGCTGGCTTTCAAGCCGCCGTCCAGCAGTTCGGCAGCGTTTTGGACACGACGCGCGTAGGTTTTGCCGGGCACAGCTACGGCGCGGGCGCTGTGCCGGAGCTTGCGCGGCGCGGAGTCGCATCCGGTTGGGGCGCAAACGGCTTGTTTATGTTTTCGATGGCACCTTGGTATTCGTGGGGAACAAATTACGAGCAAATTCCGGCTTCGGCGAAGTTGATTGTGCAGGTTTATTGGGATGACGAAACGAATCAGCATTTAATCGGCGTCAACGACGTTTGGAACAGACTGCCGCAAATCACGGAAAAACGCTGGCAAGTGATTCGCGCGGCGCAGACAACCTGTTTGCTGCCCGCCGGACACGGAATTCCGGTCACGGGCAATCGCGGCAACGAAGCCGAAATCAATGCGTTCGATTATTGGGGAGTTTGGCGCAGGCTTCACGCCCTCGCCGATTACACTTTTACGGGAAATTCGAGGGCAAAATTCGTCGCCTTTGACGAAACGCAAATGGGCAAATGGCGGCTCTATGGTTTGCGCCCGATCACGCCGCTCGAAACAACGACCACGCCCGTCGTTAATTCAGCGAGCAACCCGGATTTCATTTGGGCGACTCGCTGCCTTTTCGCGCTCGGTTCGCCCTGTCCGTAATTGTTAGCGAAGAATATCAGATACGGTGACATATAAACCAGGCTGATTTGTAATACAAAAATAAAAATGGAAGTTTCGTTAAGTAACGAAACTTCCATTTTTATTTTTGTATAATTCCCCAACTTTTATCCGACCGTAGTTGAAGACATTTCCCATTCTTCCATCAGCTTCTCCAAATCGCTCTCGGCTTTTTGATAAAGCGCGCTGATTTCAGCAAATTTTTGCGGATTGGAAGCAATCTCCGGCTGGCTCATTTGCGAAGTCAATAAAGCTAGTTTGGTTTCTATCGCAGCAATTTCTTCTTCAATGATTTCCGGCGCGCGGAGTTTCGTTTTAATTCGTTGTTCCTTCTTCGCAGTTTGTTGTTTTTCTTTTCCGGGTTGAGAGACTTTTTCTTTTTCGCTTTCAGCGGCGGACGACCGGCGGCTGATGATTGACGCTTGCCATTCGTGGAATTCCGAGTAATTTCCGTTGTAATGCTCGGTTTTGCCTTTCCCGTCAAAGAATAAAATCTGCGTCGCCACGCGGTCGAGAAAATAACGGTCGTGGCTGATGGTCAAAATCGTGCCGGGATATGCTTCGAGCGCCGCTTCGAGAGCTTCGCGCGAAGGAATATCGAGATGGTTTGTCGGTTCGTCCAACACCAGAACATTGCATTCGGTATAAATTAATTTAGCGAGCGCGAGCCTTCCCTTTTCGCCGCCGGAAAGATCACCGACTCGTTTGAAAACATCTTCGCCCGTAAACAAAAATTTGCCCAAAAACGAACGCAGCTCGCCGTTTGTCACAGTTGAAGCGGCGACGCGGCGCAATTCCATAATGATTTCGTTGCGGTCGTCCAAATCGTCCAACTGTTGCGCGTAATAACCGATTTCGGTTTTCGTTCCCCAGCGAGCTTCGCCGTCGAGCGGGCGCAATTTGCCCAAAACCGTTTTCAGAAAAGTGGTTTTTCCGGTTCCGTTTGCCCCGATAATCCCGAGACATTCGCCGCGCCGCAAAGTGAAATTGATGTTTTCGGCGAGCGTTTTGTCGGGGAATCCGACGCTCAAATCTTCCACCATCAAAACGTTGTTTCCGGCGCGCTCGACGTTTTTTAATTTAAAATCTCCGGCGGATTTATCTACGGTAACAGTATCAACACGCTCCAGGCGTTCGAGCATATTCCGGCGGGATTTCGCCATTTTAGTTTTCTGACCGGCGATGTTGCGGCGGATAAAGTCTTCGGTTTTAGCAATTAATTGCTGCTGATTTTCAAACGCGCGCCGCTGCGCTTCGCGCCGTTCTTCGCGTTCAATCAAAAACGCGGAATAATTTCCCGAATAGCTGACGGCTTTTCCGTGTTCGATTTCAATGATTCGATTGCAAACGCGGTCGAGAAAATAGCGGTCGTGGCTGATGGCGATGTATGACGAAGCGTAAGTCTGCAAAAATTCTTCGAGCCATTCGACCGAATTCACGTCCAAATGATTTGTCGGCTCGTCGAGCAGCAAAACGTCCGGCTCGGCGAGCAGCAATCTGACCAAACCGAGGCGGTTTCGCTGACCGCCGGAGAGTTTATCCGCAGTTTGATTCCACATCTCACGGTCGAAACCCAAACCCTGCAAAACGCTTTCAGCGCGGGCAGCGTATTCAAAACCGCCTTCGCGTTCAAATTCGTGCTGAAGCGTGCTGTATTTTTCGAGAACTTTATCCAAATCCGGCGGATTTTCCGACATCGCGGTTTCGAGTCGCCGCATTTCGATTTCTATATTTTGCAGTTTTTCAAATGCCGAAAGCGCTGCCTCGTGAACCGTCAAATCAGCGGAAAACTCGACGTGCTGCTCTAAAAATCCCAGCTTTAGATTGTTTGCTTTGATAACTTCGCCGGAATCCGGCGCTTCTTCGCCGGAAAGCACTCGAAAAACGGTCGTTTTGCCCGCGCCGTTGCGACCGACCAATCCGATTTTCTCGTCGCGGTTGACCTGAAAAGACAATCCGCGCAGGATTTCTCGCCCGCCGTATGATTTATTTATTTCTGAAAGCCGGAAAAGCATCTGCTGAAAGAAAAAGAGAAAAGGAGAAAAAGAGAAGAGGAGTTGAGGAGACGAAGATAAATTATCCTCTTCTCCTTTTCTCCTCTTCTTCCTTTCTAAACCAGTTGTTATCTTCTCGCCGGGTTTGCGTTTCCTTTGGCAGCCGGGCTGGTTGCCGGGCTTGCCGCAGTGTTTGCGTTTGCAACCGGGGAGACGGCAGGCGAAACTGCCGGAGAAGCGGCGGGCGACGCGCCTGCGTTCGGGTCAGCCGGACGCGCTCCGCTCAAGCTGTTCGGGTTGTCAACGATTTGTTTTGCCAAATAGTTTTCAACTCGCGCTTCATCCAAAGAACGCGCTTGAAAAGCAGCGCTCAAAAGCTGTTTTTTCGCGCCGGTTAAAAGCTCAATGACGCGCCCTTTGACGTTCGGGCTGTTGAGCGTCAAATCTTCGTCTTTTTCATTACGGCTTGTCAGTTTCAGGAAAAGCAATTTGCCTTCAGCCGGAACAATTCGCGGCACGACTTGTCCGACCGTCATTTTGTTCATAATAAAATCGGTCAATTCGGGCGTCATCAACTGTTTCATTTCGTCTTCGGCTAAAAACTGCCATTCCCCGCCGCGCGCCGCCGTTTGCGGGTCTTCGCTGTATTGGCGGGCGATTTCGGCGAAATCAATTCCCGGCTGGGTCAGCTTTTGTCCGACTTCTTTGACTTTGATTTCCGCTTCCTGGGGCGTTTTCGTGGTTTGCCCGTTTCCTTTCGGATCAATCACAACCGCCGCAAACGATGCGCCGCGTTTGTTTTTGAACAATTCGGGATTGCCTTTGAAAAACGCTTCGACTTCCGAATCTTTCGGCGGTTCGACCGAAGCGGCAAGTTTCTCGGCGAGCTTTTTAATCATCAATTGCTTTTTGATTTTTTCGCGCCAGGAGGCTTCGTTTTCGCCGGCTTCCTGCATCCGCTTGTTGTATTCGTCAACAGTCACGCCGCTCTGTTGTTTGTGCTCGTTCAAAGCCTGTGTGATTTCTTCATCTGAAATCTGGACTTTTTCTTTCTCGGCTTTCTGCACCATTACTTCCTGCTGTATGATGCCGTCTAAAGCCTGAAGGCGAGCTTGAGCGAGTTCCAGCGGCGAGAGTTTTGATTCCTGCCCTTGAAACTGCTGTTTGATGACTTTTTCGACTTCTTCGTTTTTGATCGCTTTTCCATTAACGGTTGCCGCAGAATCAGCCCCTGCGCCGCCTGCGCTGCCGACGGTCGAATCGCAAGCTGTTGAAAAAACTCCCGCCAAAGCAACCAGAATTGTTGATAAAACTAAATATGATTTCTGCACTGTAGATTTTCTACTCCTTCAA
>DASVTY010000093.1:0-6682 GCA_036387315.1 Pyrinomonadaceae bacterium | reverse complement strand
AGCGTTTTCCGGTGGTAATTCAATTTTTGTCAATAAATACGGCGTATGTTTTTGATTGAAAGAAGTAGCGAGAATCGCGCTTCGCCCGTTTTCGAGATTTGCCAGAATTTGATTGACGAGTCGGAGTGATTCCGCGCCATTCCAGCATTCAAGCCAAACCCGCATTTTGCCCCCGCAGATTCCTTCGGCTTGCAGCGTTGTCAAATCAATCTCCACCGCTTGTTTTTCGCCGCTCTGCAAAACAATTTTCGCCGTTTCGACGACCTTTGCTTCACCTGCGCCGCCCCCGATTGTCCCGAAAATCTCCCCCGTTTCACAAACAATCATTTTCGCGCCGATTTCGCGTGGAGTCGAGCCTTTTGTCTCGGTCACAGTCGCCAAAACCGCCGTTTGATTTTGCCGCAAAATTTCAGCCAACCGGCGAAAGAATTCCATTGTCCTGCGTAACTAATTCCAATTCATCCGCGCGAACCGGCGCGGGCGGTTTCGGCGTCGGCGATTCGTTTTTTACTTGTTCAATCGCCATCAAAATCGCTTCCGGCGTGGCGGGCAAAGCGAGCGGAACATATTCGACTCGCTCGCCGAAAGCGGCAATCGCCGCGCGAATCGCTTCGCGCACCGAAATCGCCAGCATCAAAGGCGGCTCGCCGACTGCTTTGCTTCCGTAAATCACACCGTTTTGCGGCGCGCGTTCGAGCAGGTTGACGTTGAATTTTTCGGGAATCTCGCCGACGGTCGGGATTTTATATGTGCTGGGCGAAAACGTCCGCAAGCGTCCTTCATCGTCCCAAACAAGCTCTTCTATCGTCAGCCAGCCCATTCCCTGCACAAAACCGCCTTCGATTTGACCCAAATCAATCAAAGGATTGAGAGATTCGCCGACATCGTGAACGATGTCAACCTGCCGCAACCGGAACGTTCCGGTAAAACCGTCAATTTCGACTTCGGAAACAGCAGCGCCATAAGCGAAATAATAAAACGGTCTGCCCGTGTTGGTTTTTACGTCCCAATGAATATTCGGCGTGCGGTAATACCCGGTCGCCAAAAGGCTAACGCGGTGTTGATACGCCTCTTTCACGGCATCTGTAAAGGAAACGCGGTCTGACGGGTAATCGCGCGAAAAAATCCAATCGTTTTCAAAAACAAAATCTCCGGCAGCGCCGATATTGAGCATTTTAGCTGCGACAGGCGTTAGTCTGGCTTTGATTTGTTCGCAGGCGTCTTTGACGGCTTGCCCGTTTAAATCCGAACCGCTCGAAGCCGCCGTAGCGGAAGTGTTCGGAACTTTGTCAACGGCTGTCGGCGACATACGAATTTTTTCAACGGAAACGCCAAGCGTTCGTGCCGCGACTTGCAGCATTTTCGTATGCAAGCCTTGTCCCATTTCAGTGCCGCCGTGATTGAGTAAAATGCTTCCGTCTGTGTAAATCAGCAAGAGCGCGCCCGCTTGATTGTAAACGGTTTTATTAAACGAAATGCCGAATTTTACAGGCGTAATCGCCAGCCCGCGTTTTTTATAAAAATTGCTGCGATTATATTCAACGATTTCCTTTTTCCGTTCGGAAAAATTCGCGTTTGATTTAACTTCGCTCCAAACGCGCTCGATTCGGTTGTCGAAAATTTCTTGTCCGTAAGGCGTCGTGTTAGTCTCGCCCGCGCCGTGATAAAAATTGCGTTCGCGCACAACTTCGGGCGGTAAATCTAAAGTTCTCGCAATCCGGTCAATAATGTCTTCGATGACAATCATTCCCTGCGGTCCGCCGAAGCCGCGAAAAGCCGTGTTTGAAGTTTTGTTTGTCAGGGCGATTCGTCCAAGAACCTCAACGTGGGGAATGTAATAAGCGTTATCAATGTGAACCATCGCGCGCGACAAAACCGGCGGCGATAAATCCAGACTCCAGCCGCCGTCGGCGAATAGCTCGCACAAGAGAGAAATCAGTTTTCCGTCGCTGTTAAAACCGACTTTATAACGCGCCAAAAAGCCGTGGCGTTTTCCGGTCAAAATCATATCTTCGTGACGGCGGAGACGAACACGCGCGGGACGCCCGGTTTTGTAAGCCGCCAGCGCGACAATCGCCGCATAAGGATTAGCCTGCGACTCTTTGCCGCCGAAAGCGCCGCCCATTCGCAAAACCGTGACGTTGATTCGATTGCCCGGAATGCCCAACACGCGCCCAACGATGATTTGCGTTTCGGTCGGGTGCTGTGTCGAAGAATAAACTTGATAATTGCCTTCGGTATCGGGAAGCGCCCAGGACGTTTGAGTTTCGAGATAAAAATGATCCTGCCCATTCATTTCGACTTCGCCCGCGAGCCAATATTCAGCCTCAGCGTTTTCCGGCTCACCGCGTTTCATTATTGTCGGAATTGTCAGAAAACTGTCTTTTTCAATTGCTTCTTTAATCGTCAAAACCGGCGCGAGCGTTTTATATTCGATGACGACTCGTTTTGCGGCTTGGCGCGCGGCGTCTTCGGTTTCGGCAACAACCCAGACTACGGCTTGTCCCCAATAAGAAATTTCTTCAATCGGAATCAGCGGTTCGTCGTGAATAATCGTTCCGGTGTCGTTTTCGCCCGGAATGTCGGCGGCAGTCAAAATTGTCACAACGCCCGGAATTTCAAGCGCCGCGCTCGCATCAATCGCTAAAATTTTGGCTCTCGCGTGGGGCGCTAAAACCGGATAAAGCGCCAGCATTCCGGCTGGCTGCCGCTGGTCGTCGGTGTAAACGGCTCTGCCCGAAACGTGATGCGCGGCGCTTTCGTGCGATATTGGCTCTCCGGCTTTGCTCATCGAATCGTCTCCATTTCGACAAAGAATTTTTCAAACAAATTCGCCACAAGCAGCTTGCGATATTCGGCGCTGCCGCGAACGTCGTTCAACGGTGTGAAAGCGTTTTTCAATTGTTCTTTGGCATCGCGGACGGTTTCCGGATTCCACGTTTTGCCAGTCAACCAATCTTCAACACCGCGAGCGCGCGCCGGTATCGCCGCTACTCCGCCGTAAGCCAAACGCGCTTTGACGATTCGATTTTCCCGGTTTAAATCAATCGCAAACGCCGCCGCGACAATGCTGATGTCGTCAGTTCCGCGTTTGCCCACTTTGTAAGATTGCTGAAGGCAGTGGACAGAATCATCTGAAATTAATTTCGATAATTTAACCGAAACTATAATTTCGCCCGCTCGCAAATCGGTTTGCCGATAGCCTTTGAAAAAATCTGCTAATAAAATTGTCCGCTCGCCGTTTGCGCTCGCCAAGTTCAATTCGGCGTCGAGCGAGAGAAAAACCGGCGGCAAATCGCCAATCGGCGAAGCCGTACCGATGTTTCCGCCCACAGTCGCGCGGTTTTTAATTTGTCTGGCGGCAAACCAATGAAGCATTTCATCAAGACTTGGAAACACGCCTTTTAGTTTTTCTTCAATGCGAGTCAATGAAACAGCCGCGCCGATTTCGACAAATTCTTCGGTTTGAATCAACGTTTTTAGCTCGGCAGCGTTTTCGGTTGAAATCAAAATTGGAAATTCTTTGGTGTGCCAGCTAAATTCCAAACCTAAATCGGTCGCGCCCGCAACCAAAACAGCTTCGGGAAATTGTTCGAGCAAATCCAAAATTTCTTTAAGCGTTGTCGGACGATAAAATTTTTGATTATCGGTTTCATAAACGAACGAATCGTTTTCGAGATTTGCGGCGTTCAATTTTTCGCTGAATCGGTCTTCAAATTTTGTCAAACGCTCAGCAGCCCGGCGAATCGGCAAATATCCGGTGCAGCGGCAAAGATTGCCTTCGATTGCGGCGTCGGTGATTTTGCCGTCGTAATAAGCTGCAAACATACTCATCACAAAACCCGGCGTGCAATAACCGCATTGCGAGCCGCCTGTTTCAATCATCGCAGCTTGAACCGGATGCGGTTTACCGTTGCCGATTCCCTCGACCGTGACGATTTCACGCCCGGCGACCGCTCCGAGCGGAATCAAACAACTGTTGACGGCTTGAAAACAGGGAACTCCGTTTGAGCTTTCGCCGATTATCGCCACTGTGCAAGCACCGCAATCGCCGTCGCCGCAGCCTTCTTTTGTCCCGACGCGCCCGCTTCCGCGCAAAAATTCAAGCAAAGTCATTGTCGGCGACAAATCGCCGAAAACCAGCTTTTCGCCGTTGATGGTAAGCGTGAAATGTTTGTTCGGATTTTGATTCATCTTTCAGCCGTTTGACCGGGTTATTGACAATTTACGCTCAAAAGCATTTTGTCGCAATCGCAATTTGTGCGTTAAAGTAGCTGACGATGTTACAGGCGTTATTTATTTTATTCGCTTTGCTGGCGGGCGTGGCGGTCGCTTTACAAACCGGAGTCAATTCGCAGCTCAGATTTTGTCTCAACAATCCGATTCAAGCCGGTTTCGTTTCATTCGCAGTCGGAACGCTCGTCCTGGCAATTGTCGCACTGCCGCAGGGAATTCGCTGGAATTTTGGGGAAATCATCGGTTTTCCGTGGTGGGTTTGGACGGGCGGATTGCTCGGCGCGTTTTTCGTCATTTCGGCGATTTTGCTCGTCCCGCGTTTCGGCGCGGCGACTTATCTGGTTTTAAATTTAACCGGGCAAATGATTACGGCTTTAATTCTCGATCATTACGGATTGCTCGGTTTTCCGGTTCAGCGAATCAGCTTTCTGCGAATTGTCGGCGCGGTTTTACTTGTATTGGGCGTCGTTTTGATTCGCAGATTTTAATTTGCTTTAATAAAAATTTCGTAAGAAAAATGGAGAGCCGTAAAAGCTCTCCATTTTCTTTTTGATTTTCCGGCGTCTTTATTTATTAGCCTGCAAAGTCCCGCCTTTGAGTTGTTTGAGCAGCTCTTCGACTGCGACTTCGAGCTGTCGGTCGCGTCCGGCGAGGTTGTCTTCGGGCATATTATCAACTTTAATGTCGGGTTGGACGCCTGTATTTTCGAGATTCGTCCGCGCTTTATCCGCGAGATAAACTCCAATTCCCGGAGTGCGAACCGTCGAGCCGTCTATCAACGTGTAACTGCCTGTACCGATAACCGCTCCCATTGTCGGCGTCCCGATAACTTTACCCAATCCTAAAGCACGGAAGCCAGCCGGAAACATTTCTGCATTAGAAGCCGAACGCCAGTTTTGCAAAACGACTTTGGGTCCGAAGAAACCGGCGCTCGGACGCGTCGTAGGTTCTGTTCCGCGCGGATGCCAGACTTGATATTGACGTTGAACCAACATGGCGAGCAATTCCTGTTCGATATTGCCCCCGCCGTTCCAGCGCTGGTCAATAACCATCGCTTCTTTATCGCGGTACTCGCGCAGCTCTTTCTCAAATTTGCGTAACGAAGGTTGATTCATCGCTTGAATATGAATATAACCGATGCGTCCGTTTGAGAGTTTGCTGACCGTTTCACGACGCTCTTTGACCCAGCGGTCATAGCGAAGCTGGCTATAGTTGCCCATCGAAGTCGGTTCGATCCGGGTGCGCCATGCGCCTTCTTCGGACGGTTTATTGTTGAATGTCACGGCGACTTTGCGATTGAGCCGGTAATTGAGCATTTGCCAGTATTCATCGCCGGCGCGAACGGGTTTTCCGTCAATAGCGATTAAATAATCACCGACATTTACTTTTACCCAATCTTTGTCTGACGGACCTTCTTCATAAACGTGTGTCACGCGGTAGCGACCTGACTGAGTATCCGGTTCTAATTCAAGACCGAGATGTCCGGTCGAAGCTCCGCCCGGTTGACCGCCCGGAGGAGGTGCTGCTCCGGTGTGAGAAGCATTCAATTCACCGATCATCTCATTGACGATGTTCAAAAGCTCCTGACGGTCGCCGACGTATTCAACGAGCGGTCGGTATTTGGCTCGCATCGCGTCCCAATCAGTGCCGTGCATTTTGGGGTCGTAAAAGCGATATTTCATCGTACGCCAGGCATCGTCAAACATTTCAGCCCATTCAGCGGGACGGTCAATTTTGACTTTCGCCGTAAAATTGATCCGGCGACGCTGCGCGGCTGTAGCTGAACTTGACGGTGGCGCAGAGCTGGCTGACGCGCCCGGCGGGAGCGGTGGCGGCATTGCTACTGAATAAACGTAATCGCCTTCCTTAAAGAAAAGCGTGCGGTTGTCGCGCGAAACATTCAGATTGGAAATTCCTCCGCCCGGTCCGCCCTGCTGCTGTTGTCCGGCTCCTTCGCCGCCCGGCGCTGTTCCGGCGGCGATTCGAGTCAGCCGTTTGCCGTCGTCCTGTATCGAATAAATGACCGGAACGTTTGCTAATCCCGCCGGTTCGCTCGAAACAAAAACGATGGTTTTGCTGTCGTTCGAGATGTTGTAATTTGTCACGGCGAAAGGCATTCGCGTGATCTGCCGAGTGCGTCGTTTGAGTCCAGCCCAATCAATATTGATCGGTTTCGTAGGCTGTCTTGTCGCCGTTTGATTAGTTCGTGGCGCAGCGCCTGCCGTGCCTGCTTCGCCCGCTGTTTGCTGCGCTGCTGCTTGCGCGGCTTCCTGTTCGGCGCGCTCTTCCGGGTCGTCCGGGTCTCGGTCTAATTTTTCCAGCGCAACCGAATAAATCTGTACCGAAGGCTGACCGGCATTAAAAGAACTGGATTCGTTTCGTTGAAAATAGAGCTTGCGACCGTCGGGAGAAAATCTGGCTCCTGTGTCGCTGAAAGAATCGAATG
>DASVTY010000092.1:0-24768 GCA_036387315.1 Pyrinomonadaceae bacterium | reverse complement strand
GGGCTTGCGCCGCGAAACTCCGGCGTATTTCATCAACAGCGCGGCGTTTGAAGCGACCGACAATTCAAAAGTAAAAGTTGCGGCGCGTTATGCGGAGAAAAATGCTTTGATGTCGGGCTGGATGATCGGCGAAAAATATTTGAACGGCAAAATTGCGCTCGCCGAAATCGAAATGGGACGAGGGAAAATCGTTCTTTTCGGTTTTCGTCCGCAGCATCGCGGGCAAACGTGGGCGACGTTTCCGTTTGTTTTCAATGCGCTCGCACATTAAAATTTTCTAAGAAACTGTTTGAAAACTCAGATTAAGTCGCCAAAGGCGACGAACATCCCCGCTTCGCCGCCCGGCGAGTATCGCTGGGTTAGTAGGAAATAATTCAATGGCTCGCTGAAAGCGAGCAACAACCGCGCTGATTTGTTCGACGCTTTCAGCGTCGGATTGTTTTTGTTATCGAAACCTGGCGGTTCTCGCCGGGCGGCAAAGCGGGGATGTTCGTCGCCTTTGGCGACAGTTTTTGCGCCTGACTTTGCTTTCCTTTCAGCTTTTATCCAAAAATCCTTAAATTTTTTACAATAATTTGAAACCTTTTGACTGTTTTGGGAACTAAACATTCGTAAGGCAATTGAGAGCTACAAAGCGCAGTAATTTTCCGATGCTCTATCAAGCGAGTGTAGAAATAAACAATTTAATGGAAAGTTGCGATGATTTGATCGCCAGAGTTCAGAGCGGCGACCGCGAAGCTTTCGGTCTGATTTTCGAGCATCATTCCCGGTTTATTTACAAATTTATTTACGCGATGCTCGGCGATCAGAGCTTGGCGGAAGAGTTGACTCAGGAAACTTTTTTGGGAGCTTACAAAGGAATTCACACTTTGCGCGGCGAGGCGCAATTGAAAACGTGGCTTTGCGGGATAGCGAAAAATGTTGTTTACAAATCTTTCCGGTTGAATCGGAAAGAAGGAATGAACAGCGGCGACGAAATTGAATCTTTAGACGTGGTTGATAAAAAAAATCTGCCGCCCGACCACGAATTTTTGAGCAAGGAATTAAATCAAAAAATCAGCTCGGCGCTCGCCAAACTGGACGAAGATAAGCGGCTCGTTTTTACGCTCAAGGAGCTGCAAAATTTGAGTTATCAGGAGATTTCGGAAATTACGGGGTTTACCGTCCCGAAACTAAAAACCGATCTGCATCGCGCTAAAAATGAAATGCGAACCGCGCTCGCGCCGTATTTGGAGGTGAAAAAATGAAGTGTGAAAAATACCTGAATTTGATTGACGATTTTATTGGAGGCGAGCTTGATGAGCAAACCTTCAGACAGGTAAATTTGCATCTTTTCGCCTGCCGGGAATGTGCTTCGCATTATGAAAATTTAAAGCAGGAAAAAGAGATTTATGCGCGTTATTTGTTTACCGCAGAACCACCGAGCGACTTGTGGGCGAAGTTTCAAACAAAGCTGGAATCCGAAACGGCTAAAACTTCCCGTCCAGCCAAAATACTCGCAGAAATCAACGGATGGAAGGGAAATTTCTTCGGATTTCTGCATTTTTCTCCGGCGTTAGCTTGTGCGGCGTTGATCCTGTTACTCGGAATGGGTTTCGTTTTATTCAATTTGTGGTCGAATGAAAACTCTCCGAAAAATGATTCTCTTGCGGAAAGCCAGTTCAAAACGGGCGATATTGGAAAGAAAGAAACAGTAAATTCACAGGCAAATGTGAATGACGGCGAAAATCCAGTTTCTCCAAAAAACACTGCTGCAAAAAACAAGTTTTCAAATCCTAAATCAAAGCCCGACGGCGGCATTAAAATTGTTGCGGTTAAAGACGTAAAAATAAAGAAAAAAGCTTTTTCCGAAATTCCTAAAATTAATTCGGCGGAAGCTGCTCGACCAACCGAACAACAACAGCAGATAAGTCAGATCAGAAATCTGGAAAACGAAGCTGCCAAACAAGTCGAAAAGGTCGAGTTATTGCTTCGCTCATTTAGAAATGCGCGTTCCGCTGAAGGCGAAGAGGCTTTCGATGTCGCTTACGAAAAGGAACAAGCTCGAAAACTGCTCGAAAAAAACGTGCGGCTCAGGCGAAATGCCGAATCTTACGGCAGTTTATACACCGAAGAAATTTTGAGCCGGGTCGAACCTTATTTGCTGGATATTGCCAATCTTGACGGCAATCCATCCTCTGAAAAAGTGCGCGACATTAAAGAGCGCGTGAAGAATCAAAACATTATTGCCAGTTTGCAAATCTACTAAGGAAAGAAATTATGAACACCAAATTTTTGGCACAGATTAATAAATCAGTCTTGAAATCAGGCGCTGTCGCGCTGCTCATCGCTTCGAGCGGCTTTATGACCATTGCGCCCGCGGCAGGCATTGCTTTCCATTTAAATCCAGAGGTTTATGTAGAAGAAGCTGCCGCTCAGGACAAGTCTTTCGACAAAGAGTTTCGCGAAGGAAGAGATTTGATTGACCGCGAGGAATGGGCGAAAGCGGCGGCTAAATTTAACGAAATTATCAGCAAATATCCCGATAATAAATCTACTGATGCTGCGCTTTACTGGCTCGCTTTCTGCTTCAAAAAACAAAAGCTATTCAGGGAAGCAAACGCGACGCTCAACCGTTTGCTGAAAGATTTCCCGGCTTCCACATGGGCTGACGACGCCAGAGTGATGAAGCTCGAAACAGGACAGCCGCTCGGAGTTTATACGCCGGGGGCGGTAACCGTGAGACCCGGCGTTCCAAACGGCGTTTACACATCCAAGCTGCCTGTTGAGGCTTTAAAAGGAACTACAGTTCCTTCAACTTATACACAGAGTCTTGCGCTTAGCGATGTTTATAGCAGCATCGCGCCGGCTAAACTCGACCGCGAAGACGAAATTAAACTGGCGGCTTTCCAGAGTCTCCTTTCCGCCGATCCGAAAAGAGGAATTGAAACGGCGGGCGAAATTTTAAAGACGAATTCAAAAGCGAGCGAGAGCTTCAAAATGGAAGTGGTGCGCGCGTTTCGCAGCCCGCGTATGTCAAAAGCTCAAAGCATGACCTTTTTCTCTAACGGAGTTGACAGTCAGTTTACGCCGCTCTTGAGAGAAACTCTGGTTAAGGGCTTTCAAAACGAATCGAACGTTAAAATCCGCAAAGAAATTATTTACGCGATTGCCAGTATAAACGACGAGCAATCAGCCAATTATCTCTCGCAATTGTATTCTTCCGAGAATGATAAAGAGATTAAAAAGGCGATTATCAATTCCTTTAGCAGCCCCGCGCAGTATTTGATTGATCCGGCTTCAAATGGCAGCCTGACTCGAACAATCGCTTTCGACAAACTGATGGACATCGTCCACATGGAGAAAGATGTCGAGCTGCTTCGCGCTGCTTTTACTAATTTGCAGAGATTTGCGGGCTGGTCGGCTAATAACGAAGCCGTTGAGATGCTTACGCGGCTTTATGACGGCGAAACCAATGAGGAATTTAAAATCTCTATCATTGAGGCTCTTTCCAATATGAAGCAAAATCAGGCTTCAAGGAAACTGTTAGACATAGCTAAAAACGACAAATCCGACAAGCTCAGGATCGAAGCAATTCACGCGCTCAGAAACAGCAAAGACCCGGAAGTTTTAAGGTTTTTAGAAGAACTGATTAAGTAAGATTCTCCAAACGACAATAAGGGCAAAGAAAACTCCTCTTCACAGAGGAAACGGGATTTCTTTGCCTTTTTTCCGAAAAATTCAAAGCGAAGGAAAGTTTAAAATTATGATGGTCACAATCTACACCTCTTTTTTAATGTTGATAATTAGCTTGTTCGGATTTTCAATGCCCGTTCAAGCGCAGGCGATTCCGAATCAATCGGCTGAAGGTTTGCAGAATCCGTTTCTGCTCAGGAAAAAATATCTCAGTCAAAACAATTACATCACGCCGATTTTCGAATTAAAGGCGCTGGAAGAAAAATACCTCGCGTCGCCCGGTATGAAGTCTCTATATCTCGAAGCGATTATTCAGTTTGAAAGCTATGTCGGCAATTACGACGAAGCGTATCGCTACGAAGATATGCTTTACGCCGATTTTCCTTCGACGAAAAATATCATCGAGCAACTTAAAAAAGACATTTCGGACATAAAAAGCTCGCCGATTGCCGACTATAAAATGCTCGACGCCGTTGCCGCGATTGATTCGATTGCCGACAGCCGGCAGGTGATAATGATCAACGAAGAACATCGCACGCCTTTTCACCGCGCTCTGACGCTTGAGCTTCTGGCAAAGCTTTACGCCAAAGGTTTTCGCTATTTCGCCGCTGAAACCGTTGATGAATCGGACGTGGAACTTACCAAACGCGGCTATCCGACGCAAAACACCGGATTTTACACGGCTGATCCGGTTTACGCGGATGTAATTCGCGCGGCTTTAAAAATCGGCTACAAAATAGTGCCTTACGAAAGCGTTGATAAAACTTGTAAAGCGCCCGAAAACAACGCGGAATTCTGCAACGACCAACGCGAGCGCGGGCAAGCGCAGAATTTATACGACCGAATTTTGAAACAAGACCCGCAGGCAAAGATTTTCGTCCACGTCGGTCGCGGTCATAATTCAAAAGCCGCGATTTCGGAAAACTTCAATTTTATGGCTTATTACTTTCAGCAACTAAGTAAAATTGAACCTTTTACGATTGACCAGCTTCGTTTCAGCGAACGCCGCAATCCGGCGCTCGAACAACCGCTTTATCGCCTGCTAACCAAAGAAAATATCTTGCAAAAACCGAGCGTTTATCAGGCGTCAAACGGTAAATTTTATAATATGGGCATGGGTTACGATATGCTCATTTTTCACCCGCGCCTCAGTTATAAAAACGGTCGAGCGGCTTTTCTCGAAATGAACGGAATTCGCAAAGCCGAAAAGGCGGATTTAAAGAAATTAAAGTTCGAATCAAACAATCAAATGTTTACGGGAAAAGAACCTGTTTTAATTCAAGCATTAATCGCAGAAGAAAGCGCGGACGCCGTTCCTTTTGACCAAATTATTTTGGAGCCGAATCAGAAAACTCCGGTTTTAATGCTTTCAAAAGGCAATTTTAAAATTCGCGCGATGGACAAATACGGTAAAATATTAAGTCAGTATGAGAATTCGATTAAGTGACGAAAGGCAAACTTGTCAAAGGTTTTCCTTCATCTTTAATTCACTGATGAATTGAGAATTTATGAACGAACAAGGGGTAAAGGTAAAACCGGAATTGGGTTTGGTCTGCATTACGGCGTCGGAAGCCGTGCGTTATCGAACAATCACGCGCAAACGCCTGCTTGAATTTGACGCGCAGACGCAGCGCGAAAAACTGCGCGAGCTTTACGCCGCAAATCTCGAACGATTTAATAATGCCATCACTTTTTGCAAGGAAAACGGCATCCGGCTTTATCGCCTGACCAGCGGGCTTTTCCCTTTTGCCGATGAGTCTTTCGGACTCGAAGTTTTGCATGAATTCAAAACGCAGCTAGCAGAAACCGGACGACGCGCTCTCCAAAACAGTTTGCGCGTCGTGCTACATCCCGATCAATTCGTCGTCTTAAGTTCCGATTCTCCTACTGTGATTGAAAACAGCATCAAGATTTTGAAAATGCACGCCGAAATCTTCGATCTGCTCGAACAGCCGCGTTCCGAATGGGCTTTGATGAACATTCACGGCGGCAAATCCGACCGCGCCGAGAGATTAATCGAAACGGTTTTGAATTTACCGGAAAACGTGCGCTCGCGCATCACGTTTGAAAACGACGAACACGCCTACAGCTCGGCTCAAATTTTGGAAGTCTGCCGCCGCGCGGAAGTTCCGTTTGTTTTCGACGCTCATCACCACGTTTGCCACGAAAAATTGGAATCTTACGACGACAAGAGCGTCGAAGAAACGTTCTGGGCGGCGCGCGAAACGTGGAAAAATCCCGATTGGCAATTAGTCCATATTTCAAACGGGCGCGAGCGTTTTAATGAACGCTCTCACAGCGACGTGATAACCGCGATGCCCGCCGTTTTCCGCCACGCGCCATGGATTGAAATCGAAGCCAAACACAAAGAAATCGCCATTGAAAAATTGAAAAACGAATGGCTCTGCAAGCTCGATTTGCCCGAAGGCAATCAAGCCGTCGTTTTTCCCGCCGGACAAGCTGCTGCGTTTTAATCATTATCTAAATGGAAAGTGATGTTCACCGCCGAGACGCAGAGACGCCGAGTTTTAAATCAAAAGAGAAAACAACAGCTATTTTAACGTCAATTTGGGATAAGAACCGTTGAAAATGAAAGAGTTAACTTAAAACAGAATTTTCTTTGCGGTTCTTTGCGACTTTTCTTCGCGTCCTTTGCGGTTAAAAAAGCGGAATTAACCGCAAAGGACACAAAGGTTTTTCGCAAAGGGCGCAAAGAATTGATTTTAACCAAGCTTTTATTGTTTCATTATCTCGAACTGACGTTATTTTATTGTTTTTCCTCTCTCGGCGTCTCTGCGTCTCGGCGGTGAAATTTCCTTTGTCAAAGTAGGCAATATGTTAAAATTGCCTCGCTATGCTTCGATTTTCCCTGATTATTGCCGCGTTTATCGTCTTCGCTTTTAACTCATTTGCCAACGAACCGGCGCATTTTTATCTCGCCGAAGAACCGACAATCCGCATCGGTTTGGCGACTGACGCGCGTTCGGTGGCGATTTCCACCGCAGATTCGCAATTAACCGCAATCAGCCCGCAAGAGCCGGTGAAATATCTGGCGGTTTCAAAAATCACGGCTCTGGCGCGCGCTTATCGCCCGCCGGAAGTCGAGGTTTTTAATTTTGAAATCGCCGGAATCCAGACGCGCGAAGAAGCCGAACAAATCGCCAAAGATGCTAAAGAAGCCGTCGGCGAAAACACATTGATTTTGCCGGATACGACCGCAAACACCTGGCGCGTTCGCATCGGCGATTCGCGCCCGACGCCCGAAGAAGCTGCCGACTTTAAAGCGACTCTGAGCGAAAAAGGTTTTGACGCGGCGCAGATTGTCACCGAAAAGAAATTGCAGCCTTCGGCAGACGCGCTTGCGTTGTCGCAGAAAAAATCTGCAATTCCAAATCTGGTGCAGCCGACAGCCTCGATTCTCGATCCGAATTTGCGCGAAGTCGTCGTTTCGGGCGCGGATTTTACGGCAAATTTTACTTCGCTCAAACCCGTCGCATTCGGTTCGACGAATGAGCGCGCCGTTCCGGTGAGCGTCAACGGCAAAAAATATCGCGGGCGAATCGAAGTTTTCGTCAACAATCGCGGGAGTTTGACGGTCGTTAACGTCGTCAAAATGGAAGATTATCTGCGCGGCGTCGTGCCGAACGAGCTTGGTTTTCCTTCGCTCGAAGCGCAAAAAGCGCAGGCTGTCGCCGCGCGCACTTACGCCGTCAGAAACATCGGTCAATTCGCCACGCAGGGTTTCGATATGCTGCCGACAACACGCTCGCAAGTTTACAAAGGCTTTTCTTCCGAAGCGGCGATGGGAACTCGCGCTGTTGACGAAACTCGCGGAGTCGTTGCAACTTACGCGGGCAAACCGATTATCGCTTATTACACTTCAACGTGCGGTGGGCGGACGGAAAATGGTGAAAATATCTTTGAGGAAAAAGAAAGCGGACCGTATTTGCGCGGCGTCGAATGCTCGCTCGAAGGTCAACAGCATTTCGAGCCGTTTTTGGTGAAGTCTTCGCGCGAATTGCCGAAAATCGAAAAAGAAGCGTTTGTCGAAATGACCAGACAAGCGGCGTTTCTAGCCGTCAATAATTTCCAAATCGCCACGCCGCGCTTTTCCGATGATTGGTTTGAATCATCGCCGAGCGAAACCGAATTGCGGACCTGGATGAGCCAGATTTCAGCCCGTTTGGGGCAAACTTTTCCGGCGCAAGTAAACTCTGAAACCGCCAAACCCGCCAATTTCGCGCAGATTTTAGGAACGCTGCTTTACGGAGCGGATTATGCCGACACAATGTTGAGTGCATCCGACGTTAATTATAATTTGCCAGTCGCCGACATTGAAAAAATCCCCATTAATCAGCGCGCAAACGTCGCAATTCTGTTGCGCGACGGCTGGCTCTCGCTGATGCCCGACGCGAGTTTGCGCCCCGACAAATCAATGTCTCGCGCGCGCATTTTAAGCATCATTTTGCGGCTCGCCGACAAGAAAAAATGGCTTCCCGCGCTACAAACAGGAACGGCGAAACAAAGCGAATTCGGCAAGCTCATTTTGCAATCGGGCAAAACGACGAGAACTTTAAATCTGCGCCCGGACGTTTTTCTGTTTCGGCAATTCGGCGACGCGGCGTTTCAGGTCAAAGAAACCGCGCTCGTCGGTGGCGAGCCGGTTTTGTTTCACACCGACGCGGCTGGAAACGTTGATTATCTCGAAGTGCGCCCGACAACAAACGTCACGACCGCCGAGAAAATGTCGCCGCTCGCTTTCTGGAACGTCAGTCTTTCGCCCGGCGCGGTGCAATCGCGGCTTTCGCGGTTTGTACGCGGCATCGGCAATTTGATTGATGTCAACGTCAAACGGCGCGGTTTTTCGCGCCGCGCAATCGAACTTGAAATCATCGGCTCAAACGGCGTCAAAACTTTAAAAGGCGGCAAAATCCGCTCAGCTCTCCGGCTCAAAGAACAGCTTTTTGTTTTAAACAAACGCTACGGCGTAAACGGCAGTGTCATCGGCTATACATTCACCGGACGCGGCTGGGGACACGGCGTCGGAATGTGTCAATACGGCGCTTACGGAATGGCAAAAATGGGCGTCAAATACGACCGAATTATCAAGCATTATTACTCCGGCGTTGATTTAACGAAAGCATATTAAATAATGGAGTAAATTGATTCTGAAAAGCTGATGATGTACCGCTTGTTTTTTCGGTAATTCTTTTAAACCTTCTCTGTCAATACATTTATTTGCCGAACGCCAACCGCGCCGCTCCTAAAATTCCGGCGTCGTCTCCGCACACGGCGCGTTCGATTTTTGCTCTTTCCGTCGGTTCGCGGTAAGCGCGCTCGCGGACGGTTTCTTTCAGATGCCTGATGAATAAATCCCACCCGGCAGCCGCGCCGCCGCCGATGATAATCATCTCAGGATTTAGGACATTAACCAGCCCGGCGAGCGACAAACCGAGATAAAAACCCATTTGCCGGAAAACTTCGAGCGCCAATTCGTCACCCGCTTTTCCGGCTTCGTAAACATCTTCGGAAGTTAAGCGCAGTTTGCCCGGCAATTTCGATTTCGGATAGCGCGCAGCGTTTTCCTGCACGAGCCGTACAATCGCGGTCGCCGAGGCGTATTGCTCGACGCAGCCGCGCGAGCCGCACCCGCACGGCGCGCCGAACGGTTCGACGCAAATGTGTCCGATTTCCGCCGCCGTTCCGTCAATGCCGCGCAAAATCTTTCCGTCAATAATTATTCCGCCTCCGACTCCGGTTCCGAGCGTAACCAAAATCGAATTTTTGACGCTGCGCGATGCGCCGAGCCAAGCCTCGCCGATTGCCGCCGCATTGGCGTCGTTTTCGAGCAAAACCGGCAAATTTAATTCGTGTTCGAGCGAAGCGCCCATCCGAAAACCGTTAATCGCCGGGACATTCGGCGCGTGCATCACGACTCCGCTTTCAAACGAAACTGTTCCCGGAACAGCCGCCGCCAGCGCTTTGATTTTAAATTCCCGGCAGTTTGCGCGGCATTCTTCCGCCGCTTCGACAATCGCGCAGACAACTTCGTCGGCGCGCTCGCCGCGCGGAGTTTCCCGCCGCGTGCGATAAAGAATGCTGCCGTCTGCGTCAACAGCAGCCATTCTCAAATTTGTGCCGCCCAAATCGGCGGCGAGCGTTATTTCCGTAGTCATAAACGAATAAAAAGCTGAATTATGGTTTTAATTCCGCCAGCTCGCATTTTCGCCTCAATTCATTAAAGCGATAAAAGCGTCTGCCAAACGGTCGCGCCAGCTCGTCCAATTATGCGCGGTCGCGCCTTCGACATAAGCCACCGGGTAACCTTTGCCGCGCAGCATCACATTAACGCGGCGCGTGTCTTCCGAGCCTTCAAATGTGCCGTCGTCAAGATAAAAAGTGAATTTGGTTTTAGCCGGATCGAGCCTGGCGAGTTCTTTAACGACTCGCTCGTTGTCAATCCAAAACGACGAGCTTTGCCCGCCGATGCGAGCGAATTTGTCTGGATATTTTAAACCGACCCAAAGGCTCGTCACGCCGCCCAGAGAAGCGCCGATAATCGCGCGCCCGTCGCGGTTTTTAATCGTGTTGTATTTCGCGTCAATCGCGGGAACGATTTCCGTCGCCAAAAAGCGCGCGTAATCATCGCTTGCCCAGTATTCTTTGGTTCGCTCTTTCGGGCTGATGAAAACCATAATAAACGGCTTTACTTTTCCGGCTTTGACTAAATTCTGCTGAATCTGAACTGCTCCGCCGAGCTTGATGTAATCACCGCCGTCCTGAAGATAGAGAGCCGGACAGGAATTTCGGACGCACTCGCCCGGAACATAAGTTTGCACCGGATACACATTGTTTAGAGCTTGGCTTTTAAAATCAATTTTTTCTACAACATCATTGCCGCCCGTGTCTAAAATTGCCGGTTTGTATTCCGGCATCGCGAAAAAGCTGTTGCTTTCGGGCGAGCTGTTATCCAGTTTGTTCGGATTAAGCGGGTCTTGAATCCATTTGCCGTCAACTACCAGCTTGTATTCGGCGCGAGTGTCGGAGGGCACATCAATTTGAATAGCGTGCAGATTTTCTGCGATTGGCTGCATAAAAATCTGCGCTGAATTCCAGTTCGTCATATCGCCCGCGACGTTGATTTGTTTCGCCGCGCCGCGATAAAACAAAATCGCTTTCCCGTTTTCAATGATCGGACTTTGCTTGGCGTTTTTGATTTTTTCGATTGTTTCCGGGGAAAATTCCTGCGGCTTGATTTTGTCCGATGAAATTACTCTCACGCGCTCGAAAGCGGTTGCTCCGTCAGGCGTTTGGACGACAAGAAGTCCGATTTCTTCTTTTTCCGGTGCGATAATCTCGATGGGAAACTCGCCTTTTTCATTAACCGGGAGCATCCGTGTAACGCCTTTGAATGACAATACGACTTTCGCATTCGGGACGGTGCTGCGCGAAAAGCTGAATTTTTCGCCCGCTTTGACTGGAACTACAGCTTCTATGTCCATTCCGCCGAAATTGCTCGCCTGTCCGGGAATACCATTTTTATAGCGTTCAAAAACTACATCAGGCGTTTCGAGATTTTTGCCCGCCTGCAAATTAACCGCGAGCCTGATAAACTGCGCCATTGACCAGGCGAGCGGAGTCGCGCTGCCCGTGCCTTCGCCGAATTTTAAGTTTGGCGAAAATTGCGAATCTGCATTCGGAACTTTCGGTGAATCCCAAACCTGTTCGGGAATCATCAAGCCTTCATTGGAAAAAGCGAGCATTGCATCAAGTCGAGATTTTGCTTCGCTCAAGCATTGCTCATTGGCTTTTAAATCCGCATTCCGCATACCGCATACCGCAATTTCATACTGTCCGCGCTCGCCCGAAAGCAAAGCCCAAAGTCCGCCTTTGCCCGTATATTTCCCGTCCCAATTCCAACGCCGCCCGTCGTCCATTTCGCCGTAGCCGTCGTGGTTGTAACGATAAAAACCTTCACCGTTCGGCGTGTTGACTTTGATGATTTGGTCAATGACTTTGACTGATTTGGCAATTAGCGGATCGCCCGCCGGTTTAATTCCCAAACGCACAAGCTCCAAAAAGCCTGCGTCAACAATCTCGCGCTCGTCGAAAAATCCCGCTCCGTTGTTGAGTTCGATTTTCCCGCCCGCGTCCGGCTTGCCGTTTTGGGTGATTCGCAGATAATAATTGCCGTCACCGTATTTTCCGGTCGTCGTCGCCGTCCACATTTCGATTTTGCGCGCCCAATCATCTGCGGTCGCCAGATAAATTGTCGCTGAGGCTTCGTCGCCGTTTTTCCGCGCGATTTCTGACGCGCAAACAAGACCGGCAATTTCCGCTGCAATCGTCGAAGGCGAAAATCCGGCTTCTTCTTCCCAACGCTCCTGCGGCGTTTTGGGTCCGTTTCTGACAATAAAATCGGCGGCTTTTTTGACGTGACTTTCCCAAGTCGCGCGGTCGTTTCTGCCAAGCTGATAAGCCAGAATCAACGGATAGGCGACTTCATCGAGTTGAAGCGAACCCCAAAACGGTTTGCCGTCGAGAAAAGAGTTTTGCGGAAAACTGCCATCCGGTTTTTGCTGGACTCGAAAAAGAAAATCGAGCGCGCGGATTGCCGCTTCTTTGTCGCCCAAAGCCATATAAGCCGTGGCGACCTGATATAAATCGCGCGACCAAACGAGGTGATAACCGGCGACCGTGTTTTCGTTCGCATTCTCGCCGCCGCCCCACGGCACGCTCAAAGAAGCGATGTTTGCGCCGCGATGCGTTTTGTCTTCGTGCGCCTTTAGCTGCATCGCCGCCATATTGAACTGCGCCTGATATTTCGGCTCGACCCGGCGAACTGTTTTAACGTAATCAGACCAGCCTTTTTCATATTCGGCGAGACATTTGGCAAAACCTTTGTCTTTTGTTGCTGATGCGGTTTGTTTGGCTTTGACGTGGCTGTCGGCAAAGGACAGAATTGCCGTAAAGCGCTCAGGCTTTTCGATTTTCCCCATCATCGCAACGTTTCCGCCTTTTGCATCAACGTATTGCGTGACAATTTTTCCGTGTGTTCTTAACTGTTCAAACCCGTCGCTGACTTGATAAAAGCCGACCGTCCATTCTTTGATAATGACATCGCCCGCTCCGAGAGCCGGATTTTCGATGTGAAGAAACGAAGACTTTCCGCCTTTCTCAAAACTTTCGGTCGCCGTCAATCCAAATTTCAACGTCGCGCTGTCGCCCATCCCGCTGTTGCCGAGCGACGGGTCGTAATAAACATACAAATTCAAATCTTTATTTTTCGGTTCAAATCGAACGTCAATTAAAACCGAAGCGCGTTCCGGGTCGGTGACATAAGTTTTTGTGATTTTCCATTCGCCGGATTTCGCGGTGTTGATTTGGCGAAAAGTTAAAGAATCCGGGCGCGTCGCTTCGACTTTGTGAACCGCATCGTCGCGCTCGGTTTCAACTCTTTTCGTTTTCGGATTGACCACGACAAATTGCAGCAGATGAACGTTAGCGACAGTGACATCCGGGTAATAAACTTCCGTCAGCGCGCCGCCTTGCAACGTGAACCAGATTTTTGATTCCAGGCTGACCGAAGTTCCGACACCTTGTTTTCCGGCACTCGCCCATTGCGCGTCTTTTCCGGGCGCGCCCGGCGCGAGAGTTTGAGCAGCGCTCAAACAAGTAAAAAGTAAAAAGTAAAAAGGCAAAATGAAAACGAATGATTTTTTGATTCTGCGATTTTTTAATTTACGTTTATTTGTGCTCATCTGCGGTTAGCTCTTTCTTCTAAAAATTCTGTAACTCCACGAATCGAGCGCGATTGCCGGAAGCGCTACGTTTGCTTTTTTTATCGTTTCCGACGCGCTTTGTCCCGGAAGAAGCGGAGCGCCGATGTTTGGCGTCACGTCTTCAAAATTTCCGGCGGCTTCGATTGTTCCGACAAACGGCTGACCGGAAGTGTTGATTGCAACCAGAATTTCTTCGTTTCCGGTGTGGCGCGAAAAAGTCAGAATGCGGTTTTCGTCGGAATTTCTGAGCCACGTCAAATCTCCGCGCCGTAAGGCGGGCGATGATTTTCGGAGCGCGGTCATTCCTTTGTAAAAACGCGGAAATTCGGGTCGGCGGACTTCGTTTTGCCAGAAAATCGGCACTTTTTCAAACAGCGCCGGATAACCCGATTCAGACGTGTCCCCGACTTCCATTCCGTTGTAAAGCATCGGCACGCCGTCGAGCGTAAAAACGAGAGCCTGAGCGGCGAGCGCGCCGCGTTCGCCGAAACGCGCAATCGCGCGGCGCTCGTCGTGATTGTCGGAAAAACGCATTCGCAGAGCGCCTTTCGGCATTTTAGCTTTGTCCGCTTCCCACGTTTCGCGGATTCTCGTTGCAGGTTTTACGCCCTGAAAAACTTCGGTCAGAGCCGTGTGCATCGCCCACGAATAATCAAGGTCGAAGGCTTTGACAAGCAAATCCGGCGATTCCCATTCGCCCAGCCAAATCGTGTCTTTTTTGATTTTATCAACTTCTTCGCGCGCTTTTTCCCAAAAATCGGTTGGCACAAATCCGGCAACGTCTAAACGATAGCCGTCCAGATCGTATTCGCGCACCCAGAATTTGAGAACGTCAATCATGTAGTTTCTTAGTTCCGGGTTGTCATAATTCAAATCCGCCACATCAGCCCAATCGGGAATCGGCGGAATAATGTTTCCGGCTTTGTCCTGCGTGTAAAAAGCGCGTGTTTTCATCATCACCGAATCCCAAGCCGTGTGATTTGCCACGATGTCAATAATCACTTTCATTCCGCGTTTGTGCGCTTCCGAAACGAATCGTTTGAAATCCGCGCTCGTGCCGTAATCGGGATTGATCGCGTAATAATCGCGCACGGCGTAAGGCGAACCGATTGTGCCTTTCGATTTTTCCCGTCCAATCGGATGAATCGGCATCAGCCACAAAACAGTCACGCCGGTTTCTTTCAAACGGTCTAAATCCGCAGTAATAAAATTAAAATCGCCTTTCGCGGAATATTGACGCGGAAAGATTTCGTAAATCACGGCATCTTTTACCCAATCCTGACTTGGACGCGCCGTTTCTTTGGAAAAATCGCGCGTGTTTGCGTGCTGCGCAGCGATAATGTGCGGCATTGTCGAAATCAAAAGCGTCGTGATGACGCCTTTGGTCATTAAATCGCGCAAAATTTTGTAGCTCATAGAATCAAATTACCGATTGCCCAAGTCGTAAACCGTTGTGTTCGGATTGTAGATTTTCCAATCGAACCAGTAATCTTTAAGCGAAGCGATTTTCTGCAACTGTTTTCCGGCAAGCTCTCCGCTCGCAGCTTTACCGGAAAAATCCCAAACGCTGGCGGTTTCGGCGTCCGTCAACTGAAAATCCGGCGCGTCCGGTTTGATAAAAAATTCCAGCTTGCGCCCGTCAATCTCGGCGTCGAACGCCCGCACGGATTTTTTGTCAGCACCGAGGACAACGACGATTTGTTTGTCGCCGAGCCGGTCAATAATCGGACTTTGTTTTTCCAATGCCGACATCGGATAAGCCTTTGATTCGCCGTTGACTTTGATTCCGACGACCAGAGAGCGCGGTTCGAGCGTTTTGTCCAACTGCTGCGAAACATTGACCGGCATTTTGCCGATCTGGCTTTCCCAGTCCGACTCGTATTTTCCAGCCGCCAGAATTTTTTCGTCGGGACGCAAAACGCGCCCATTCGGTTTTTCGCGCTGCCACAATCCGAATGTCAGCTCGTCGTGGAAAACCGGCGCGAGCTTCGTTCCCTTTAATTCGCCCTGAATGCAAGCGCCCGAAACCTGCTGCCACCACGAGCCGGTTTCCTCGTCGCGCATAATAAAATTCTGATTGTTAATTCCGGCAAGCCGAAAATTCAGTTGCCGCCCGTTCACTCGCGTCTCCCACACCAGACCGGTGTGACAGAGCGTTCAATAAGTCGCCACAATCGGAACGCCGCCCACCGTATCGTGAACGAGATGATGATAAGCCATCTGCCGAACCGGATAAGCCGCGGCTTCGCCGTTTAATTCAATCGCCAGAACCATCTCGTCGTCGGAGACAAAATCGGCATCATTCGTTTTGGCATAACTCGAATTTGCGAGCGGATTAAACATCCATTCAAAATGATTTTGGCGCGCGAACCAAACCGAAATCGCCAAAACGAAAAGCGGCACAATCAAAAACGCTTTGCCGTACCAGCGCCGCGAATTTCTCCAAATATAAGCGGCAACAAACAGCGCCAAAATTGCCAAAATAATTGTTGCAATCGGCGACCAGCTTTTAAGCGCGAACGAAATCGCCAAATCTCGCTCGGTTTGCGGCGAAAATGGCTTAATCAAAAACACCGGAACGGCAATTAACGCAAATGCCGCCGCGCCGATGGCAAACAAAGAGAGCCAGGCAACAATGCGATTTTTATTTTTCATAATTAAGTTAAAATCTCGAATTGTTTGGCGGCGGGTGAACTTGCCGCTAAACGTTTCGTTTGTTCTTTAATGTCCCGCGCCGACAGTAATTGCGTCGCCCGCGAGTTTTTCCTGTCCGATGTCCTTCACAATCAATACGCTTGCCGCCGCAACGATCATGCTCAAACCGCCGAGCATCACTGCGTTGAGCGGGTTGTCACCGAGCAGCGGTTTGTAGATTTGCGGCGTGAGAAACGACTGAATGATCTGCGGAATGACGATGAAAAGATTGAAAACTCCCATATAAACGCCGATGCGTTGGGCGGGAATCGCGCCCGCTAAAATCACATACGGCATCGAGAGAATCGAAGCCCAGGCGATGCCGACACCGATCATTCCGATAAACAGAAAATAAGGGCTTGTCGCAAAATAAGTCGAAAGCAAACCGAGTCCGCCGAGCGTCAGACAGATAATGTGAACGCCTTTGCGGCTCGTCGCTTTGGCGAGCGGCGGAATGGCGAACGCGACGAGAAAACAGACGAAATTGTAAACCGCGAAACACAAACCGCCCCATTCCGTTCCCTGCGCGAAGAGCGGCGATTTTTCGTCCGGCGCGCCGAAAACGTGGCGAGCGACAGTGATGCCGTAAAATTGCCACATAAACGGCAGCGCGAACCACGTAAAAAACTGCACGACCGCGAGCTGTTTCATCGTCGTCGGCATTTCGCGCAGCGCTTCGCCGATTTCTTTAAAAATATTTCCGACAATTCCGCCTTCCTGCTGTTTGCGGCGAAATTCTTCCATATTTTCGGGCGGATATTCGCCCGTTGAAAAAACCGTCCACAAAACCGCCGTCAAAAAGAAAACCGCGCCGACGATGAATGCAATGTAAGTCGAATAAGGAATCCCGCTCGCCAAAGTTCCGACGACGCCCAAAGTTCCCAAAAGCCAGGGCAAAGCGTTTGCTAAGGTCGAGCCGAAGCCGATAAAAAACGACTGCATCACAAAACCCAAAGTGCGCTGTTCTTCCGGCAATTTGTCGGCGACAAAAGCGCGAAACGGCTCCATCGTGATGTTGATCGAAGCATCCATAATCCAGAGCAGCCCGGCAGCCATCCAGACTGCCGACGAATTCGGCATCAAAATCAAACAAATGCTCGCCAAGATCGCGCCGACCAGAAAATACGGGCGACGGCGACCGAGCCGCGTCCAGGTTCGATCCGACATCGCGCCGACAATCGGCTGGACGAGCAATCCGGTCAGCGGTCCGGCGAGCCACAAATACGGCAGCGAGGCTTCGTCCGCGCCGAGATATTTGTAAATCGGCGACATATTCGCCATCTGCAAGCCCCAGCCGAATTGAATTCCCAAAAATCCGAAACTCATGTTCCAGATTTGCCAAAAACTAAGTCGCGGTTTATTTTCCATAGCTTTTCAGAAATTCCTGCAAATCAGGAGTAGAACCTAAAAATTGAATTCTTCTTCGCGCCCTTTGCGAGACCTTAGCGTCCTTTGCGGTTAAGTTTTCTATAGAATTAAACCGCAAAGAACGCTAAGGTTTTCGCAAAGAACGCAAAGAAATTGATTCTTGACTGACTAAACCAGCTCGAAATCACTTTCTGTTTTTTAGAAATGCGATGATCCAGACCGCTGCAACCATAACAATAATGAATGATGCGGCTACGATTACTGCATTTGACAAAATTCTCCCAGAGCCGCTTCTCCCTACAAAGCCCATAATCAACAGCCCAGCCGCCATAAACAGCGCGATCAAAGAAAGCGGTTTCATCGTTTCACCGTAAAAATGCTCGCTGTTCGCGCGGGCATATTAATTTTCATTATCCGGTTTTCGATTCCGACATCTGCAACCTTGCCTAGTCGGTCAATCAAAATCGCGTTTGCCGGAATCGGTTTTAAGTCAGTTAAATCAAACTGCACTCCGGCATTTTTGGAATCGTTATTAAAAACGACAATCACGGCTTCTTTTTCCGTGACGCGCGCGTAAGCCGTTTGCTGTTCGGCGTCGTATAAATCGAGCGTTTTGCCTCGTCGCAGCGGCTCTAACTCGCGTCGCAGCGCGCCCAGTTTCGCTAGATGATTCCAAACTTCGTTTTCCTGAATCGTTCTACCCGAAGCGAGAAAAGCGCTGCGCGGATCGCCCGCGAAACCTCCGGGAAAATCGCGCCGATTATCGGGATCGTTGCCGCCAGTCATTGCCAGTTCGTCACCGTAATACAGCAAAGGCGTTCCGCGCGAGGTCATAATCAGCGTTTGCGCGAGCTTTAAGCCTTCTATGCCAGCGCCCGGCTCGTTCATAAAACGCGGCATATCGTGAACGCCCAGAAACGTTACCAAAACATCCGGGTTCGGATAAAGCCAGTCTTTTGAAAATATTTGCGAGACTTCACGAATGTTTTTGCCTTGCCCAAAAGCGTTGCGAATCGCATAAAAAAGCGCGAAATCGTAGAGCGTGTCAATTCCGGTATCAATTCCGTCGTGTCCGCGTTTGCCCTTTTGAAAATACGAAAGCAGCGCCGGATCACCGTCGTAAAGCTCGCCCATCACGTTCAGATTCGGATATTCGCGTTTAATCGCAGCCATCCATTTCGCCCAGAACGAGCGCGGAACATGCGGTAGAGTGTCCATTCGAATCGAGTCGAAACCCGCCATTTCAACCCACCAGAGCGTGTTTTGAATCAGATATTTTTCGACTTCAGGGTCGTTTTGATTAAAGTCAGGCAGAATGTCTATAAACCAGCCGTCAAGATTTCTCTGCTGCGTTTGAAAAGTTGCGCGCGGGTTCATCGTCGTCCATTTTTGCCAGTTGTTCGACAGATGATTTTCCGCCGTCCCGTTCCACCAGGTCGGCGTCGGCGGATCGTTTGCCCAGACGTGATACGGTCCGGTGTGATTGGCGATTTGGTCTTGAATAACTTTAAAACCTTTACTTTGCGCGACGCGGACAAATTCGCGCAGTTTTGCCATATCGCCCAAACGCTCTTCAACCGCATAAAAATCAATCGCGCCGTAACCGTGATAGCCGGTCGTTTCCGGCACGTTCGGATAAACTTCTTTGGTGTCGAAACGGTCGTTGTTATCGTAAACCGGCGTCGTCCAAATCGCCGTCACGCCCAAAGATTTAATGTAATCGAGATGATTGATAACGCCCTGCAAATCGCCGCCGTGATAATGCCGCCCTTTTGAACGGTCGAGCAGACCGGGCGATTTCGCAGGATTGTTGTTTGATTGGTCACCGTCGGCAAAACGATCCGGTATCAAAAAATAAATCACATCGTCCGGCGTAAAACCGCGAAAACGATTTTCGCGCGGCATTTTTTGAGATACTTCAAACTGAAAATCGGTGTTTCCGTTTTGCGTCGCGATTCGTAAATCGTGTTTCCCGACGCGCGTGCTGCGGTCAATTGTCATGTCAACAAACAGATAATGCCCGTTTGCGCTGGTTCTAAAATTTCCGACGCGCAAATCTCTCGAATTTGAAACAACCCGCGCGCCCGTCAAATTTTCGCCGCGAATCAGCAATCGCACCGGATTTATCGAATGATTCGCCCACCAATTCGACGGCTCGACTTTTTCAACTTTTGGCGATTGCGCGAAAATCGCAACCGCCAGAAATAAAATTGAAACGCAGAGACGCAGAGACGCAGAGAAAAAGAAAGATAAAAACCCTTTCTCTTTTATAAAAACCTCTGCGTCTCTGCGTCTCTGCGTTGAAAAATCTGCTTTCATATCAAATACGCCCATAAATTTCAGTCAACTCGCGCAATCGCTGAGAAATCTTTTCGCTGAAATCGCCTTCCCGACAACGCCAGAACCAATTGCCGGAACTCGAAGCGGGCAAATTCATTCGCGCTTCGTTTCCTAAACCGAGCAAATCCTGCATCGGCACAATCGCCGTGTTTGCGACCGACGCCCAAATTGCGCGGATAAAATCCCAGTGAATTTCTTTGCCGTCCGAATTTAAATATCGAAGACAAAAATCGTGTTCCTTGCCGATTTGCCCGGCGTCGCGCGTCGAGCCTGCGCCAACGTGCGAATGAAACCAGCCGACGGTTGTGTCATTGTCGTGCGTTCCGGTGTATGCGACGGAATTTTTAATGTAGTTGTGCGGCAAATCCAGATTTTTCGCGTCGCCGCCGAAAGCGAATTGCAAAATCCGCATTCCCGGAAAACCGAAACTGTCGCGCAATTCTTCGACATCCGGTGTAATCACGCCCAAATCTTCCGCCCAAAACGGCAAATCGCCGATGGCGTTTTCGAGCGCGTTAAACAATTCTTTGCCCGGAACATTAACCCATTGCCCGTTGACGGCGGTTTTGTCGCCGCCCGGAACTTCCCACGTTGCCGCAAAGCCGCGAAAATGGTCAACGCGCACGATGTCAACCGTTTGCAAAGTAAACCGGACGCGCGAAATCCACCAGCGAAAATTGTCGCGCCGCATCTCGTCCCAGTTGTAAATCGGATTTCCCCAAAGCTGCCCGGTCGCCGAAAAATAATCAGGCGGAACTCCGGCGACGACCTGCGGCGAGCCGTCCGCATTTAATTTAAATTCCTGCGGATTGCACCACACGTCTGCCGAATCGAGCGCGATGAAAATCGGCGCGTCGCCGACGATTTTCAAGCCCTTTTCGTTCGCGTAAGTTTTCAAAGCGTCCCATTGTTTGAAAAACAGAAATTGATAAAACTTTTGGGCGAAAACCTCGTTGTCCAACTCGCGCCGAGCAGTTTCGAGAGCTTCCGGTCGGCGCAGTTTCAAATCTTCGTCCCATTCTTGCCAGGATTTTTGCTCTTGCGACAATTTAATCGCGCGAAACAAGGCGTAATCTTCGAGCCAGAAGCCGTTAAAATCGCAGAATTGATGAAACGATTCGGCGATTTCCCGATCATCGGTTTTCCGAAAATTCTCAAACGCCTTTTTTAACAAAGCATTTTTGTAATCGAGCGCCGCGCCGAAATCAACTTTGTCGGCGGGGAAATTCGGCGCGTTTTGTAAATCTTCGACACTGAGAAAACCGTCCGCAACAATCTTTTCGGGCGAAATCAGCAGAGTGTTTCCGGCAAACGCCGAAAAACATTGATACGGCGAATCGCCGTATCCGGTCGGACCGAGCGGCAAAACCTGCCAGTACGTTTGCCCGCTTTTTTCGAGAAAATCAACAAATTGATACGCGTCGTCGCCGAAATCGCCGATTCCGAAACCGCCCGTCAACGATGTCGGATGAAGCAAAACGCCGCTTGCTCTTGGAAAATTCATAATTTGAGATTAACAATTTATTGCTTTTTAATAACTTTATAAATGATAGCTGTTTTCGGCGGCAGCGGAAGTTTTGCTTTTCCGTTAATTGCGCTTTGATTGCTGATGTTAACAACAGTTCCGCTTCCGTTTGGGCTGTAAATTACATTATTTAAGCCGATTGTGCTTTCATTAAATTCAATATATTTATCTTCACCTGACCGATTGAATCCCGCAATAACCGTTTCTTGATCGTTCTGCCGAGCAAAAGAATAAATGTCGTTGTTATACTGCAAATCAATTGTCTTGCCGAGTCTCAACGCTGTGCTTTTTCGTCTCATTTCGAGCCATTTTTGCACATGGTCAAACATTTTCTGCTCTTCCGCCGTTCTGCTTACTCGTATAAACGCGCTGCGCGCGTCGCCGGGAAATCCGCCGGGAAAATCGCGCCGGTTATCGGGATCGTAACCGCCGCGCATTGCGATTTCTTCGCCGTAATAGATTTGCGGAATGCCGCGCGTCGAAAGCAAAAACGCGAGATGCAGCATTGCTCCCTCAACGCTCGCGCCTTCGAGCGACATAAAACGGTCTGTGTCGTGATTGCCTGAAATTGCCGTGACGTTATTTACGTTCGGATAAAGTCCGTCGTATTTCAAAACGTCGCGCAGCGCGCTCATCGGTTTTTTTCCGGTGAAGGCATCGAGCGAGGCGCGCCATAAATTAAAATCGAAAACCGACGGCAGATTTGTATCAATGCCGTCCCAACCGGTTTTTCCGCCTTGAAAAAAGGCTGTTTGGGCGGAATCATTGACCATCACTTCGCCGACCATCCAAAACTTCGGATACTGTTTTTTGATCGCCGCCGACCAATCGCGGATAAACGGGCGCGGCATATACTGGATTGTGTCCTGCCGAATCCCGTCAATTCCGGTTGTTCCGATCCACCAGAGAGCGTTTTGAATTTCGTAGCGCGCAACTTCCGGCTCGTTTTGATTTAAATCCGGCAACAGCTCGTTAAACCAGCCGTTGAGCAGATTGTTTCTTTCAATGACGGAACCGTTCGGAGAAAGCAAAACAGAGTTGTTAAATGAATTTTGCTCGAATGGACTAAACCAGTTCGGCAGAGGCGGATTTTTCATCCAGACATGCTGGGCGGCGACGTGATTTGCAACCTGATCTTGGATTACTTTAACGCCGCTGCGGTGAGCGGTTTCTATAAACGCGCGCAAATCTGCCATCGTCCCGAAACGGTCTTCAACGGCGTAATAATCAACGGCGTGATAACCGTGATAATTCGTGTACGGACACCAGGGTTTGTCGCATTCGTTTGCCCGGTTCGGATTGTCGTACCAGGGCGTCAGCCAAATTGCGGTGACGCCGAGTTCTTTTAAATACGGAAGATTGTTTTTAATGCCGCGAAAATCGCCGCCATGCCACGCGCGCGGATTTTGTCTGCCGTTTGCCGAAGTTGGAGCGTCTGCTGGCGCGTCGTTTGAAGTGTCGCCGTTGGCAAAACGGTCGGGCATTATCAAATAAATAATGTCGTCGTTCGTTATGCCTTGAAAATTCGTGCGTGAATCGAGCGGGGAATTTATTTCAAAATCGAAAAAGGTTTTGCCGTTTGGCGATTCAATTGCAAGCGGGTATTTTCCGGGTTTCGAGTTTTTGTCAACTGTTAAATCAACAAACAAATAATCGCCGCGTTCATTAACGCGAACGCTTGAAGTTTTTAAAGATTTATTTGCCGATTTAACAGTTGCGTTTTTGAGGTTTTCGCCGCGAATTAAAAGCCGAACCGGATTGATTGTGTGTCCAGCCCACCACGAAGGCGGCTCGATTTTGGAGATTTTCGGCTGCGCTGACGCAAGCGAAACCACAACGAAAACGAGAAGAGCGGAAAGCGCCAACTGAAAATACGAAAAATGTTCCCGGTCATTCATAAATTCAATTTTCACTTTCCGCCCGAAGATCAAAGCCGTCCGCTTTTCGTGAACGGCTTTGATTATAAATTAAAACTGCAATCGCAAACCAAGCTGGATTTGACGATTGGAAAACGGCTGAGTCGAACGAATCGCGCCGAAGTAATTGAAGTTGCCGTTCGGAGTCGTTGGCGGCACATCGTTCAAATTGGTGTTCGGAACGCCGAGCTGCGGCGTGTTGAAAACGTTGAAAATTTCGGTGCGGAACTGAGCTTTGACGCGCTCGTTACCGAAATTTTTCGTCAAGCCTAAGTTCAACTGTCTGGTCGAAGGTGAACGCAGGCTGTTTCGCTCCAAGTTGCCGAATCGTCCGGCGGGCGCATCTTTAAACGCCGCAAAATTAAGATACGGAGTGTCCTTGCCGGTGTACGGATCGCCGACCAAATCAACGCGGATGCCGTTGCGTCTGACATCAAACGTCTGACCGCTTTGCGCGCGGAAAATGGCGTTTAATTGCCAGCCGCCTAAAATCACGTCCGCGATACGCGGAATGTTTGAACCGAATCGCCGTCCGCGACCGAACGGAATATCGAGAACCGATTCGAACGAAAAGACGTGCGGGAAATCAATCCGCGAAGTCGTAAACGGCTCTACAAGATTGAGGTTGTTTTCAGCGGTGGAACCGAGCGCATCAAACGCTCCTTCGCCATTGTCTTTAGTTTTCGAGAAAGTGTATGCCGCGCGATATTGCCAGCCTTGCGAGAAACGGCGCTCAAGCTGAACTTGCAGAGAATCGTACTGCGATCTGCCGTTATCGTCGCGGACGTTGGCGTTCCCGCCGTTGGCAAAACAGTTTGTTCCGGGAGCCGCGCCGCCGCTGCGCGGGCAAGAAATTGATGCGCCCGGCTCAATAATGCGTCCGTTCAAGTTGTAATAAAGCACCAGATTGCGCCCGCGAGTTCCGACATAACCGACGCTGAGGGCAGTGTCGCTTGTTAATTGCTGTTGGAACTGGACGTTAAATTGCTGAACGTTTGAAGTCTTGTTGTCCGGCAGAACCGCCAAAACGGTGACGTTTTGCGGATTGTTTAAATTAACGCTGTCAACGCTTCCGAGCGGCAAAGCGCCGGTTGCCTGACGTGAATCGAGACTGCCGTTCGGCGCGCGTCCCGATAGAGTGATGCGAAAACCGTCCGTGTAATTGAATTGAGAAAATCCGCTGTACGGCGGGTTTTGCGCCAATTGATTGTCAATGCCGCCGCGATCCAAAAAGTAGAAAAGCCCGTAACCGCCGCGAATTACCGAGCGTCCGTCGCCGCGCAGATCATAAGCCAAACCGACGCGCGGACCGAAATTGTTTTTGTCTGTATTAGTCAGCGAATCGCTGCCGTCGCGGGCTGTAATCAAACGCCCGGTTGTTACGTCAAAATTTGCCTGACGACCGTACATTTCAGATGGATTGGTGAAATAGTCGTAACGCAAACCGTACTTTAATGTCAGTTTCTGC
>DASVTY010000091.1:0-24979 GCA_036387315.1 Pyrinomonadaceae bacterium | reverse complement strand
CGCGCACGGTCGGTTGCGTATCGCTCACCCGAAACGACGGCGAGCGATACGTCGCTTTAGTATTGCGGATTGCTTTTAACGTATCGCGCAACTTTAAAAGGAATCTGCCCACGGGAAGTCCGGAAATATGAACAGAAAACCAAAGTGCATCATCATTACAGGCAGGGCTGGAGCGGGAAAAACCACTCTTGCCGGGAAGCTTGGGGAACGTCTGTGGATGCCGGTGATAAGCCGCGATCAGATTAAAGAGGGCTACGTCAACACCTACGGGATCAAACACGATGAGCTTCCGCCTGATACGGATGGTCTCGTGACCGACTTTTTCTTCTGTATAGTGAATCAATATCTGGCGGGTAACATCTCTGTCGTCATCGAGGCGGCATTTCAGCACAAGGTTTGGGAGTACAGAATGCCTGAGATTCTTGAGTTGGCATCGCCATTGATTGTTCTATGCTCAGTTGATGATGTAATTGCCGCCAGACGCCATCTCCAAAGAGGCTTGGAGAATCCGAATCGGGAGTTTTATCACAGCGATAACCGTGTTGTCCATTACAGGAAAACAGGCGAGTTTTTACTTCCCGCCAGTTACACGCCGCCGAAATTCAACGTCCCGACAATCGAGGTCTCGACAGATGATGAATACATCCCTTGTATTGATGAGATTGTGAAGCGGATCAAATCATCAGACTCATCGGCACACAACGAACGTGACGGCTAATACAAACGGAGAATTATGGCTTCCGGCTGGAACGGATTCCGGTTTTATCTCCCGAAGAATCCCGGCTCCATCAAATACCAGTTATATAATCCGACCAATAATCCGATTCCGAATACCAGCAGGACAACGATTTTATCTTTCGTTGTTTCGGGCTTCCCCATTTTATCAGGAAATAACAACAGAAAAATCCCGCCTACCAATCCGACAGGAGCAAATGCGGCAAGTTTCGTCGAGTAGCTGCCTTCTGCGTTCAACTGATACCAGTTGTAATAAATTAAGCAGCTAAAAAGCAGAATAAGCGCTAATGCAAAGAGGCGAGCATTCAAATGACGCATAAATCTTATCTACGCTCCAAATAATTTATTAAAGCCATAACGCGCCGGATTCTACCGGAAAAAAGAAAGGAGCGTCAATTGAGATGGCTAAATCAAAGTAACAGATTGCGCCTCGCGCTTGATAATTTGCTGGAAATGAAAACTAAGAAGTACTTTGTCATATTGATCCTGGCTTCACTAATAAAAATCAGCGAAGCTGCTTGAAATACACAATCTCCGGGTCGCCTTCATCCAAATTATGAATTACTCCGCTCAAAACATAATCCAGTTTTGCCAGTAGCGATTGCATCGGCAAATTAGAAAGGTTTGTCGAAGTGAACAATTTAGGCGTTTGGCAAAGCGACTCCAAATGCCGCAGCAATGCCGCTCCTGCACCGCTCCGGCGGTAGTCGGAATGGATGTAAAGCATATCAATACAACCAACATAATAAAAAGTGTAATTTAAGACGCCGTAACCGATAACTTTTTCGTCTATAACAGCAACGAAGCAATTCCCTGAAAAGACTTCCCGACGAATAAATTCCCGACGTTCATTTTCCTGTTGCGCGATAAGGTCAAACGAGCAAAGAGCTTGAATGTCATTTTCCACGGCTGGGCGAATAGAAATCATATTTCACTCAAAACTCTAAATACTCTTCACGCCTGCAAAAGCGAAGCGGGTTACGCCGCATTTGTGAAAAGCTAATAGTTAAGAATTTGATTAAGTTTTCAGTAATTAAAAGACTTGCGTGAGCTATTATACTTGTAAAAAGAGAATCCACAAATGACTTACGGAAGAAAGCAAATTTTGAACTATCCAAATACTTTAAACTATGCCGCTACTGACCGTTTAGAGCGAATCAACATGGTATATCCGTGTCAGTACCGCGAACGATAGTGAGCGGGTCAATTAACAAACCCGCTCACTATCGTTCGCGGTACTGACTGATGCCTGACTTAAGCGGACACTGATTCCATAATTGCTCTAGATATTTTGACACGATGCAGAAAATTGTCAGACGAGCTTAAAAGGCTCGGCTTTTTTTATTCCGCAGCAATTCAAACAGTTTAGGCGGGTTGACGTATAACCATTTGTGCAGAGTCTTAAATTTCGCTTACATTCTTAATTGAGGAAAATTTTGCAGATGCGAAAAAATCTGCTCCGCTTTGTCGCTTCCCTGTTAGCCTCCGCTTCGGCGGCGCATTGGCAGCGAAAGCGCCGGGCGCGTCAGCAATAAATATAATAATGAATTCAACAGCTACAACTCCGAAATTACAACCGATTCCGATTGAACAGTTCACTTTGGACAACGGCTTGCGCGTCGTGATGAGCAAAGACGATTCGATTCCGGTCGTCTCGGTCGCCGTTTATTACGATGTCGGCTCGCGCAACGAGAAACAAGGTCGTACGGGTTTCGCACATTTGTTCGAGCATATGATGTTTCAAGGCTCGGAAAACGTGCCGAAAGCCGGGCATTTTCAGTTTATCGAGAAAAACGGCGGGACGATGAACGGCACGACTTCAACCGAGCGGACGAATTACTTTGAAACGCTCCCGGCTAGTCAATTGCCGCTCGCGCTCTGGCTCGAATCCGACCGGATGCGCTCGCTCAAAGTGACGCACGAAAATCTCGACAATCAGCGCGAAGCCGTCAAGGAAGAAAAGCGTCTGCGTTACGACAATCAACCTTACGGTCAGGTTTTCGTGACGATTTCCGAGATGATTTACAAAAACTTTGCCAACGCGCACTCGACCATCGGTTCGATGGACGACTTGGACGACGCGACAGTTGACGACGTGACCGAGTTTTTCAGAATTTATTACGCGCCGAACAACGCCGTTTTAACGATTGTCGGTTCGTTCGAGCCGACGGAAGCGCTCGCTCTCGTGGAAAAATATTTCGGCTCGATTCCGTCGCAGCCGAAGCCCGCACAGATTGATGTCAATGAACCTGAGGAAGTCGCCGTGCGGCAGAAAACGCTCGAAGACGCGCACGCGCCGTTTCCGGCGTTTCTGATCGGCTACAAAGCGCCGCCGCGCAGATCCGATGAATTTGCCGCGCTTGAGCTTGCCGGAAAATTGCTGTACGACGGCGAATCTTCGCGTCTTTATCAAAAGCTCGTCAAAGGTGAAGAATCAATCGTCCAGCTTTTCGGTTTCACGGACGAGCGACGCGGACCTTCTTCGGTTTTAATCGGCGCGATTCCGAAACCCGGACATGACGTAAAGCAAATCCGTCAGGTTATGTTCGACGAAATCAAGCAAATGGCAACTGCCGGACCGAGTGCGGAAGAAATGGAAAAGCTCCGCAACTGTTTGATCAACGACGAAGTTCGCGGACGCCAAAGCTCGATGTATCGCGCGCAGCGTCTCGCGGAAGCCGCTCTTTACGACGACGATCCGAATCTGGTCAACACAGAGCTTGAACGAATGCTCAAAATCACGCCCGAACAAATCAAATCGGCGGTCGCTAAATACCTTAACACCGAAAACCGCGCCGAATTGGATGTCGTTCCGGCACAGGAGAAATCCGACGAGGAATAAAACTCGCTTCGTCCGTCACAAAAACAAAAAGATGAACCAACAAACAGAAGATTTTCGCAAAAGCGCGCCCACGCCTCTCGCGCCGCGCTCGATAAATTTACCTAATCCTTCGGAAACCGTTTTGCCAAACGGTTTGAAAGTGGTCGTTGTCGAAGACAAACGGCTTCCGATTACAAGTTTCCGTCTCTCTTTTCGCTCCGGCACGGCAAACGATCCCGCCGAATTGCACGGTTTGACGGCGATGACGGCTTCGCAACTTAATGAAGGAACGACGACTCGCACGAGCCTGCAAATCGCCGAAGAAGTCGAGCGTATTGGAGCCAGCTTGAACGCCGCGCCGTCGGCTGATTTCACGACCGTTTCCGCTTCGGCGCTTTCCAATTACGCCCCGGAGATTCTGCGGCTGATGGCGGACGTTGTTTTAAATCCGTCGTTTCCCGAAAACGAGCTTGCGCTTGCCAAACAAAACACTTTGCAAAATCTGCAATATCAACGCTCGCAGCCGGATTTTCTGTCGAACGAGAAAGTAGCACAGGTAATTTTCGGACAGCATCCTTACAGTCGCGTCGCGCCGACTGCGGAATCAATCAACCAGATGACGCGCGACCGGCTTGTCGCTTGTCACCGGCAGATATTTGTTCCGAACAACGCGGTGCTGATAATTGTCGGCGATGTTGACCAAGCCGCGATGATGCACGAAGTCGAAACGCTTTTCGGCAACTGGCAGAAAGGCGAAACCGCAAATCCCGGCTTTCCGTCTCCGCCGGCGCGCGATGAGCGCAGCATTTACGTCGTTGACCGTCCCGGTTCGGCGCAGTCGAATATCGCTCTGGCAAACATCGCTCTGCCGCGCACGAGTCCCGATTATTTTCCGGTTTTATTGATGAATCAGATTTTGGGCGGCGGCGCTTCGTCGCGTTTGTTTATGAATCTGCGCGAAGAGAAAGGCTACACTTACGGCGCTTATTCGTCGTTTGATATGCGGAAAACGGCGGGCGCGTTTGAAGCGAGCGCGGAAGTTCGCACGGATGTGACGGGCGCGTCGCTCAAAGAGTTTTTCGCTGAGCTTGACCGTATTCGCACTGAAGAAGTGCCCGCTCAGGAGCTGCAAGACGCAAAGAATTATCTGACCGGCGTTTTCCCCATTCGACTCGAAACGCAGGAAGGCTTGACCGGACAGATTCTGGCGACGCAGTTGTACGATCTGCCCACTGATTATCTGGCAACTTACCGCGAAAATATCAATGCGGTAACCGCATCGGACATTCAGCGCGTCGCGCAAAAATACATTATGCCCGACCGGCTCGCAATCGTCATCGTCGGCGATGCTGCGGCAATCAGCGAACAAATCAAACCCTTCGCCGAGAAAATCGAATATTTCGAGGCTTCGGGAAAATCAAAGGAGCTTAATAAAACTATGAACAATTCCGCAGGAAACACGACGGCTGACGGAACCTGGAATCTTTCCGTTTCAACTCCGCAAGGCGATTTGCCGATCTCGGTGACTTTAACAACCGACGGCAGCAATCTGGGCGGCACAATCAACTCTCCCTTGTTTGGTAACGCCGACATCACGGGCGGTTCGATTGACGGCAATAAAGTCACTGCCATCAGCGCCGTTAGCTTTCAAGGTCAATCAATCGAAGTCAAAATCAACGGCACAATTGAAGGCAATTCGATGAAAGGCAGCGTCACGGCTTCAATACCGGGCATTCCTGAATTATCCTTTACCGGAACAAAAGCCGATTAATAACGATTGAAGCCAAACGGTTTTTGTTGTATTTTAATTTGTGCTTTGGGTCGTTAGCTCAGTTGGTAGAGCAGTTGACTCTTAATCAACGGGTCACTGGTTCGAGCCCAGTACGACCCACCAAAGTTTTAAATGTGAAGGCGAAAAGTTGGAGATTCAGCTTTTCGCCTTTTTGTTTTTCGATGGAAGAACTGTTTCGAGCTTCCAATTTAAATTCGCAAATTCATCTTTTGATTTAATCAACAGCCAGTTTCGCTCGTTTCCTTTCATTCGCAAAATCGCAAATTCGCCTTGCAGCTTTTTGCCGAAAAGCCTGAAAATCAGCTTTCCCTTTTCCAATTGCCCGCCGACTATCTCAAATTCGCCGTTGTCCCAGATTCTGACTTCGCCCGCGCCGTAAGTGCCTTCGGCGAGCGTGCCTTCAAAATCAATGTAAGACACGGCGTGGTCTGGAACTGCGACGGCGAGTCGTTTTTCATTTGGATTGAGCGAAACGCCTTTTGGAACAGCCCACGATTTTAGAACTCCGGCAATTTCCAGCCGAAAATCAAAATGAAGATTTGTGGCGTGATGTTCGTGAATGACAAAACGGCTGCGTTTCATATTTTTCTCTCCATTTTTTGCATTTTAACATTTTGAAAAACTACGCTGCCGCGTATCGCTCGCAGACGCTGATTGTCACATCTTAGAACGCTTTTGTCGGGTGAAAGCGGGAATGCGGTAATATTTAGAAGTTTATTCAATTAAAATCCAGTGGAACGAGCTTTGCACTGTGTTTTATAAGAGGTGTGCGCTATGACCAACGATAACCAAACAAACCTTAACGAAAAAGATACTTTTGTAAGCGATGAAGACACGGAAATATCGCTTCCGCCTCCGGCGCCGAATTTTGAGACTGCACAAGCCGCGCCGGTTCAACCGGTAATTCCCGTCGCTGCTGTACCGGGCGAAGTGCTCGGAGCTTTTCCGCAGCAGCCGCAAGTCGTTTACGTCGCGCAGCCGACTGTGGTTCAACCCAATCGAAGCTGGGGTTGGATTCCGGCGGCTTTGGCTTTGCTTTTGGTGGCAATTGTCGCGGGCGCATTAATCGGAGCCGAGCTTTATAAACGCTCGATTTACGCCGAATCCGCCGCGCCGTATTCATCCGAAGACGTTTCGCCTTACGCCAATTCGACGAGTGAAAACAAAACAGCTAAAACAGGCGAAGAAAATTCGTTAGCCGACAAAAAGGGAGCCGGTTTGAACGAAAACATTAAATCTGCTGACGGTAAATCAGAATTGAAACAAATCAATTCGATTTCAACCAGTTTTGCTCCGATTCAAAAAGCAGAGATGAAAGAAAACGGGCGCGGCGCAGAAGGCGAAGAAAACATTCAGGAAACGGCTGAAGCCGGAGACGAAGCAGCGAATACAGCGGACGAAAATAAAGCCGAAAAAAGCAGGCAGCAATCACAGCCCGACGATGAAGATCCGCCCCCGCCGCCGGTTCAGCGAAAGGGTAAAGAATTGCAGCCAAAGAAAGTCGAAAACGTAAAAGACACTGAAAACATCGCTCCGCCGCAGAGAAGCCTGCCGAATTAACGGTTCTCAAAATAAGAAAAGTAAAATGCCCGATGAAATGTCGTCGGGCATTTTACTTTTCTTATTTTTTAATTTTATTCTTTCTTTGTCCGCAAAAATTAGATTATAATTATTTACCTTATCCGAATGATTCGGTGCTTCGCCCTGTTGACGATGAAGCAAACATAGTTTAAAGTCCAATTTCCGTCTTTTCTCATCGAATCCTCAAAAATTTATGAACGGCGAAACGCAGATTAATCAGCTTTTACATACAAATTCCGCAGACAATGTGATTTTGAGACAGGTTCTTGATTCGGTTCCCGCGCTCATTTCCTATATTGACGCGGATTTAAGATACCGTTTTTTGACCAGAGGTTACGAAGAGATGTTTGATTGCCCGGTCGAGTCTCTGATTGGGAAAAGGTTAGCCGAAGTCGTTGGCGATGAAGCGTTTCAAAAAGTTCTTCCTTATCTAGAAAAGGTTTTGTCCGGCGAGCGAATCGAATTTGAATCAACGCTTCGTTATCAAAACGGTAAAACGCGCGCTGTTGCGATCACTTACGTTCCAGATATTAACGAAAGCGGGCGCGTTTTGGGTTTTACGGCGCACGTTCGAGACATTTCGATTAGAAAGCAAACGAGAGAAGAGCTGCGCGAGCGTTCTGACAAATTAAATCTCGCGCTCGACGCGGCGCAGCTCGGGGATTGGAGCTGGGATGCGGCAACCGATTTTGTCTCTCTTTCGCCGCGCACAGCCGAAATTTTCGGCATCGAGCCGCATCCGAATTTGACTTGGGTGCAGTTGCGCGAACATTTAGTCGAAAGCGACCGCGAGCCTGCGCGTCTGGCGGTTGAAAAAGCCGTCGCCGAAAAAACCGAATACGACCTTGAATATCGCGTCAATCACGAAGACGGAAAACAAGTCTGGGTTTCGGCTCGCGGGCGGGCGTTTTATGACGAGAACGGGAAAGCCGTCGGAATAATCGGCATCGTTCAGGATGTTTCCGCCCAAAAACAAATCCAGAACGTTTTGCGCGACCAAACCGAAGCTCTACGTTCAATCAACGAAATCGGCAAGCTGCTCTCCGGCGAGCTTGATTTGCAGAGGCTGGTGCAATCTCTGACCGACGCCGCGACGGAACTGAGCGGAGCGCAATTCGGCGCGTTTTTCTACAATGTTTTGGACGAGCGCGGCGCGTCTTTTACGCTTTACACGATCTCCGGCGTGCCGCGCAGTCATTTTGAAAATTTCCCGATGCCGCGCGCCACCGCGCTTTTCGGTCCGACGTTTCGCGGCGAAGGCGTTGTCAGAATTTCAGATGTTCGCAAAGACGAGCGTTTCGCCAAAAACTCGCCGTATTTCGGAATGCCCGCAGATCATTTGCCGGTCACCAGTTATCTCGCCGTTCCGGTGATTTCGCGTTCGGGCGAGGTTTTGGGCGGTTTGTTTTTCGGTCACGAAAAATCGGACGTTTTCAATGAACGCGCCGAACAAATCGTCGTCGGACTCGCCGGTCAAGCCGCGATTGCCATTGACAACGCCAGACTTTTTGAATCCGCCGAACGAGCGCGCCAGGCGGCGGAAAAAGCCAATCGCCTCAAAGACGAATTTTTGGCGACCGTCTCGCACGAATTACGCACGCCGCTCAATTCGATTCTCGGCTGGTCGAATCTCATTCGCAACGGGAGCTTAACGACCGAAATGCAAACGCGCGCCATGGAAACCATTGAGCGCAATGCTCGTTCGCAGCAGCAGATTATCGAAGATATTTTAGACGTTTCCCGAATCATCACCGGCAAATTGCGGCTTGAAATCGCGCCGTTCGATTTAGCTGAGGTGATCGAAGCCGCAATCGAATCGGTTCGACCGTCAGCCGAAGCAAAATCAATCCAGCTCGAAACCGAGCTGCGCCAAAGCAAAGCGCACGTCAACGGCGACGCGCATCGTTTGCAGCAAATCATCTGGAATCTGCTTTCAAACGCCATCAAATTTACGCCGAAAGGCGGTGTTGTCGGCGTTAAGCTCCAACGAATCAATTCTCACGTTCAGATTGTAGTTCGGGATTCGGGCAAAGGAATCGAGCCGGAATTTTTGCCCCACGTTTTCGACCGTTTTCGCCAAGCCGACGCTTCGACGACGCGGCTTCACGGCGGTCTTGGCTTAGGTTTGGCAATTGTGCGTCACTTAGCGGAGCTGCACGGCGGCACGGTTTCAGCCGAGAGCGAAGGCGAAAATCGCGGTGCAATGTTTACAGTCACTTTGCCTATAACTGCTCTTCAGAGCGAAATCGTACTTCCGGTCAAGCAAACACAAACGCTTGATACGGCACACCCGAACTTTCATCTCGCGCGCGGCTTTGAATCAAAACTTGACGGCTTAAGAGTTCTTTGCATTGACGACGAAACGGATGCGCGCGAATTGCTTTTTGCGGCTTTGTCGCAATACGGAGCGTCAGTCAAAACCGCCGCTTCCGCGCGAGAGGCTTTCGAAATATTGCGGCATTGGAAACCGGACGTGATTATTTCCGACATCGGAATGCCCGACGAAGACGGTTTTTCTTTGATCAATAAACTTCGCGCGCTGAGTCCGAATGAAGGCGGCAATATTCCGGCGGCGGCATTAACCGCTTACGCCGGAATCGAAGATCGCAAACAGATTTTGGCGGCGGGATTTCAGACATTTGTTGCCAAGCCGGTTGAAACCGCCGAGCTTGCCGCGATTGTCGCCGAGCTTGCCGAAAAATAAAAAAAGCTGCCGGTTATTGTGAAAAATAACCGGCAGCTTTTTTTATTTTTCGATTTGTTGATTAGACAGTCGTACTAAAATGAAATAACAGCTCTTTCAAAGCGTTTTTCACTTCTTCGGGCAAATCTTCTTTTAAAGACAGATCGTAAAGCGCGGGCGTCATTTTGCTCGAATTTAAATTGTGCAGAACTTTGACGGTCGCCAATCGCACCTGCACGCTCGGATGTTCGGCGATTGTCTGCAAAATCGGACGAAATTCGTCGGCTTTAGTCAGCAAAGTCAAAATCGCAAACGCCTCGTAAGATTGTTTTCCGTCGGAAGAAGAAAGCCGCTCGAAAGCGCGCGCGGCAAAACCGGATTCGACGCAGGCGAGCGCAGCCAATCTTAAACGTTCCACATCGTGACTGCCGATAACGCGGACGAAAGCGTCCGAGCGGTCGAAGCTCAAACGCGACAGAGCGCGCGCCGCAGCCGCCCTAACTTCTCTCGAAGGGTCTGCGCCGGCGAGCAAAATCGGCTCAAAAACCAATTCGTGGTCAAAAGCGGCGAGAGCCATAATTGCTTCTATCCGATGTCTCGCGCTGGCGTCGTAGAGCGCGACCTGCGACAAGCCTTCAATTGATTCCCGCGTTTTTGCGGCGGTCAAAACGCGGATTGCGAGCGAGCGCATCATTTCATCATCGTCGTCTTCTTTAAGCTGTTCGAGCGCGTCCATCACGGATTCGTCGTGCGCGCCGCTCGGCAGCGGCGGAACCGGCTGCGGCGTCGTAAGCTGCCAGAAACTTAAATCAACGGCGGGTTCGCCGGACGGCGCTTTTTCTTTGGCAAAGCCGTTTTGTTTGGAACTCTGGAAATCTTCAAAAGTTTTCTTCGCTCCATTTGAATTAGATTTTTTCGCCGAGCCGTTTAAATTATTTATCCCGGTTGGTCGCTTTTTATTTTCCGGGGAACCGGCTTGAATCCAATCGTCAACTTTCCGGTCTTTGCCGTTGTTTGAAACGGGGCGCGCACCCGCGCGTCGAATGGTGGTTTCCGTTTTGCTTTTCGGATAACGCTCCTGATTTTTCTTTTTCACCCGCGACCAAAAGATAACGCCGACGGCGGCAGCGACGGCAACTAATCCGAGATAAAGAACTGTATAATCACCGGATGAGTCGTCTTCGGCTAAACTCTGTCCGAAGATTTCGGTTGAAAAAGCCGAAACGACGGCACAATAGTAAGCAATTTTGCCGCCTCCAAAACTTAAAATGCGAGCTGCGGGTTTCGGTAGGATTTGTTTCGGAAAGTAAAAAAAAGGCATCCTCGATTTGGTGTTCATTTTTTTTCTCGTCAAGAAGTTAAAGGGAAACAGAAGATTTCTCATTCTGGGGAAAAGGAAAGCTGCGCGAAGCAAAATTTGCGCGCGAAATCATTATGCAACTTTTTAACTTTGTTTGTCACTTTTTTTTTGCTTTTTCCGATTTGCATTTTTGAATTTGACGAACCGGCGCTTGTCGGTTAAGACTATCGCATGTTTTTAAATTCAATCTTTTTATTAAAATTATGAACGCTATTGAGCGAAACACATTAATTAATAAATACGGCGACGGTTTTTCCGAAGTCGAATCCGCGCTTGCAGATTTTCCGTCCAATAAATTAACGGCAAAACCGCTCGCCGGAAAATGGAGCGCCGCGGAAATCGTTCAGCATCTCGCCGATAGCGAAATGACAAGCGCTATTCGTCTGAGAAAATTGCTGACCGAAGATTTTCCGGTGATTCACGGTTACGATCAGGACAATTACGCCGAACGCCTGCGCTATAACGAACGCGATCTAGCTCCTGCACTCGACGCTTTTCGCGCCGCACGCGCCACGAGTCTGCAAATTCTACAAAATTTATCTGAAGAAGATTGGCAGCGCGAAGGCTGGCACACAGAGCAAGGTCGTTATTCAGTCGAAAAATGGCTCGAAATTTACGCTGCCCACGCGCACGGACACGCCGAGCAGATTCGCCGCCTTCGCGAACTTTTAATAAATGAATCGTAAATCGTGAATCAAATTTGCTTTTTGGTGATTTACGATTCACGATTTACGATTCACTAACGATGCTGGTTTCGGAAACAAATTTTCCAGATTTAAAGCTCGCGGCGCGCGGCAAAGTGCGCGATGTTTACGAGATCAACGACCGACATCTTTTAATCGTCGCTACCGACCGCATTTCGGCTTTCGACTGCATTTTGCCGACTCCAATTGAGCGGAAAGGCGAAGTCTTGACCGGCATTTCGCGTTTCTGGTTTGGAAAGCTGGAACAAATCGGCGTTTCTCATCATTTGGTTACGACCGAAATCGAAGAAATGCCGCAGACGCTCAAAAAATACGCCGAAACGCTGCGCGGGCGCTCAATGCTCGTCAAACGCACCGAAGTTTTTCCCGTTGAATGTGTCGCGCGCGGTTATCTGAGCGGTTCGGGCTGGAAAGATTATCAAGCAACCGGCGAAATTTGCGGACACAACCTGCCGCAGAATTTGAAAGAATCCGAAAAACTGCCCGCGCCGATTTTTACGCCTGCAACCAAAGCGACAAGTGGGCACGACGAAAATATCAGCGAAGCGAAAATGGCTGAAATAATCGGTTCGGAAAATACAAAACGGCTGAAAAATCTGACGCTCAAGATTTATAATTTCGCCGCCGATTATGCCCGCACGCGTGGAATTATCGTTGCCGACACAAAATTTGAATTCGGACTCAATGAAAACGGCGAGATAATTTTGATTGACGAAGTTTTAACGCCCGACTCTTCTCGTTTTTGGGCGGCGGAAACTTACGAGCCGGGAAAATCGCAGCCCTCTTTCGACAAACAATTCGTGCGCGATTACTTGGAAACTTTGAATTGGAACAAACAACCGCCTGCGCCGCGCTTGCCCGAATCAATTGCCGCGGCAACAACCGCAAGATATTTACAGGCTTATGAAATTTTAACCGAAAAAATTCTTTAATTTTTGTTTTAGATTTTGGGTTTATCCGGCGCAAATCGGAGTTGAATCTAAAATTTAAATCTAAAATGCTTATGCGCGAACGTCTTGAAAAATTGATTAATGAAATGCTGGACGGGCATATTTTGCTCGACGAAGCCCGCGAGGAATTTGAGAAAATTTATATTCAAAAAGCCCTCGAACGCTACAACAATCACCTTTCAAAAACTGCCGACGCGCTCGGCATTCACCGCAACACGTTATCCAAAAAAGTTGCCGCCTATCAAGCGCCGACAAAAACTCCAAAACCATTGCTATCGCGCTCTTCCCGGCAGTAAATCAAAGCCTCAAAATCTAACAATACTGTTATCAAGTTTTCTAAAACTCTTGACAAAACTTTTCGCATCCGGTAAATTAGCACTCGTTGGCGAACAGTGCTAACATATAATCAACAACAATCAATTCATCAGTATTTATCAATCGAAAGGAGCAAAAATCGAAATGGCTACTAAAATTAAACCGTTGCACGACCGAGTTATCGTGAAACGTATCGAAGAAACAGAAAATATGCGTGGAGGGCTTTACATTCCCGACACCGCCAAAGAAAAACCGCAAGAAGGCGAAGTCATCGCCGTCGGCGAAGGCAAGTATAAAGAAGACGGCACGCGCCAAACTCTTGATGTCAAAGAAGGCGACCGCGTTCTTTTCGGCAAATACAGCGGCTCGGAAATCAAGCTGGACAACGAAGAATTCCTGATTATGCGCGAGGACGAAATTCTCGGCGTAATTGAACGCGCAGGCGCTGCTGCTTAACGAATTATCATTAATAGAATTTAATTGGAGGAAATATATGGCTAAACAAGTTATTCACGGAGAAGAATCGCGCGCTGCGATTTTGCGCGGTGTTAATCAGCTCGCCGACGCTGTTAAAGTTACGCTCGGACCAAAAGGTCGCAACGTTGTTATTGACAAAAAATTCGGCTCGCCGACGATCACCAAAGACGGCGTGACAGTCGCGAAAGAAATCGAGTTAAAAGATTCGCTTGAAAATATGGGCGCGCAAATGGTGCGCGAAGTCGCTTCGAAAACTTCGGACGTTGCTGGCGACGGCACGACAACCGCAACAGTTTTGGCGCAGGCGATTTTCAAAGAAGGCGTTCGCACAGTTGCCGCCGGAGCTAATCCGATGGCGCTCAAACGCGGCATTGACAAAGCTGTCGAACAAGTCGTCAACGAAATCAAGAATCTCGCCAGCCCGGTTTCCGGCGACGCGATTGCCCAGGTCGGCACAGTTTCGGCAAATGGCGACAAAACCATCGGCACTTTGATTGCTCAAGCGATGGACAAAGTCGGCAAAGACGGCGTGATCACGGTTGAAGAATCGAAAACAATGGACACGACGCTCGAAGTCGTTGAAGGAATGCAATTTGATCGCGGTTATCTTTCGCCGTATTTCGTTACGGACGCCGACAGAATGGAAGCCGTTTTGGACGAACCGCTGATTCTGATCAACGAAAAGAAAATCTCGAATATGCGCGATATGCTCCCGATTTTGGAACAAGTCGCCAAAATGGGACGCCCGCTTTTGATTATTGCTGAAGACGTTGAAGGCGAAGCCCTTGCAACTTTGGTTGTCAACAAACTGCGCGGCACTTTAAACGTCGCCGCCGTCAAAGCTCCGGGCTTTGGCGACCGTCGCAAAGCGATGCTCGAAGACATTGCGACTTTGACCGGCGGACGAGTTATCACTGAAGATTTGGGCATCAAGCTCGAAAGCGTGACGCTCGAAGACCTCGGCAAAGCCAAGCGCATTGTGATTGACAAAGACAACTCGACGATTGTCGAAGGCGCAGGCGATGCAGGTGCTATTCAAGGTCGCGTCGGAACGATTCGCAACCAAATCGAAACCACGACTTCGGATTACGACCGCGAAAAACTGCAAGAGCGTCTGGCTAAATTAGTCGGCGGCGTTGCCGTTATCAAAGTCGGCGCGGCTACGGAAACCGAAATGAAAGAGAAAAAAGCCCGCGTCGAAGACGCAATGCACGCCACGCGCGCTGCGGTCGAAGAAGGCATCGTCCCCGGCGGCGGCGTTACTTTGGTTCGCGCCGGTCAGGTTCTCGACACTTTCCAAGCCAACGAAGCCGACACTGACGAACAAATTGGTGTTTCGATTGTCCGTCGCGCTCTCGAAGAACCGCTTCGCCAGATTGCCGGAAACGCAGGCAAGGAAGGCGCGGTAATTGTCGAAAAAATCCGTGCCGAAACCAATCCGAGCTTCGGCTTCAACGCTCAAACCGAACAGTTTGAAGACCTCGTTGCCGCAGGCGTCATTGACCCGGCGAAAGTAACGCGCACCGCGCTGCAAAACGCCGCTTCAATCGCTGGCTTGATGTTGACAACCGAAGCAATGATTTCGGAAATACAGGAAAAAGACGACCACCACGCTGGCGGCGGAATGCCTGGCGGAATGGGCGGTATGGGAATGGGAATGTAATCTGAAATTACGAATTTCAAATTACGAATTACGAAAAGGCTTCGCTCGAAATAGAGCGAAGCCTTTTTAATTGTTAAGATTCAATATGTCTAATGAAATTAAAATCTTGGAAATATATCTTACAACAGACGAATTTGAACAAGTTCGTTCTGAACCACGTTTTTTGATGTTGATAAGATTGGCAAGAATTGTTAATCAGCTTAATTTTTGTTTTGACGTTCTCTTATCTTCCACAAACTATAAAACACCTGCTGGAGAGAGACAGTATTTAAATAGTTTTTTGTTTTCGTGTGGTGTTCTTTATGAAGGTTTAAAGTTTATCCGACCTCTCGGTAAAGACTTCTCATCTTATAAATCTTATAAAAACGGATTCGCAAAATTGTGGAAAGACAAAGACACTCATTATTTAAGAGAGAATGTTTTAAACAAAATGCGAAATGGTATTGTATTTCATATTGACTCTCAACCGATTGAAGAAACAATTCAAGTCTTGAAACTTGATGCTTATCAATTTCTTGCTAGTGCAGGCTATGAGAGTGGTGAAGTTTATTATAATCTTGCTGATGCAATTTCACTAAATTATATAGTTGGGAAGCCTGCTAGTAATGAAGAAGAGGAAAGAATTTTTCGTGACATTTTAGGGAAAATTGGCAAAGTTGGAGCAAATTATGTTAAATCAGCCAATGAATTGATAGCCGAATTTATTAAGGAGAAAAGCTGGCAATTTAGAGAAGTACCAAGGAAAATAATCAAAGAGCCAAATGAAATTCATAGTAACAATTGATCGCGACGAAGATGGTGTTTGGATTATTGAATGTCCTTCTATTCCCGGCTGTGTCAGTCAAGGCGAAACAAAGGAGCAGGCATTAGAAAATATTAAGGAAGCGATTGAGCTTTGCCTTGAAGTCCGAGCCGAAAAGGGTTTGCCGCTGACAATCGAAACCAGAGATATTGAGGTTGCGGCGTAATGGGTTCAATTCTCCCCATTTTAAGCGGGCGTGAAGTAGTCAGAGTTTTTGAAAAATTTGGTTGGACTATTGCGCGTCAACGCGGCAGTCATATTGTGATGACAAAGGAAAATGAAATCGTTACTTTGTCAGTTCCCGACCATAAAGAAGTCGCAAGAGGCACTTTGCGGAGTCTGATTCGTTCAGCAAATTTAACTGTTGATGAATTTATTGCAGCGATTTAACTGCAACAGCACAATAATGACTTAATGCAATTACTGTCTATATTATTTAAAAGGCTTCAATTCCATTTTTGTGAAATTTTGTGAAATCTTATGAAATCACAGGTTTTTAATATTTCCTTTCCCAAAAACCTTCAATATTAATTCGGTTTTACCTTATAATGTCCAAACCTTTAAGACGCTCTTTACGCAGATTGCCGGGCTTTGAAAGTTTTCTTGAGAGGTTAATATGGACGGACAAAAAAGTTGTTTTTATGATTTTGAATCGTTTCGGATAGATACTTTAAAACGTCAGTTATTGCGCGATGGGCAGGTTTTGCCCTTAACGTCAAAAGCCTTTGCCACGCTTTTGTTTTTGGTTCGGCAGCGAGGCGAAACCGTTACCAAAGAAGAGTTGATGAATGCCGTCTGGTTTGATACGGCAGTCGAAGAAAATAATCTCACTCAGCAAATCTCGACTTTGCGCAAAGCGCTTGGCGAACAAGCTCGCGCGCCGCAATTTATTATTACAATTCCCGGTCAGGGTTACAGTTTTATTGCGCCTGTTAAGGAGAGCTTTTGTTTTGAGCCGGAAATCGGTTTGCAGGAAATTGATGAATCAATCGCTTCGATTGATATTAACCGGACAACCGAAATCGAAAAAAACGGAAGTAATTTAGTAAAGGCGCGGAATTTTTCGCCGTCCTTTCAATCTTTAGGAATGGCATCTTTAGTTTTGCTGTTGCTGATTGTCGTTTTGCCCGTCTTTTTTTTCTCAGAGTTAATTAGTTCCAAAAAACCCGCTATTTGCATTTTGCCTTTTAAATCGCTTGACAACAACGAAAAAAGCAGTATTTTCAGCGATGGGATTCCTTCGTATGTCACTGCTAAAATTGGAAATATTCCGAATATGATTGTCCGCCCGATTGATTCTGCGGGAAAATATTACGGGCAGGAGCAAAACATCGTAGCAGTCGGGCGCGATAATAATGTAGATGCCGTTTTAACCGGCTCGACTCTCTGCGAAGGCGAGAGCGTCCAGATCATTGTTCATTTGTGGGACGTAAAAAATAATCGTCAAATTTGGGCAAAAGTGTTTAAGAAAAACGCTTCGGACGCATTAAATGTTCAGGAAGCGATTTCAGAGGAAATTGTTTCCGTTTTGCGCGAGGAATTATCAAATTAGCTCAAATTAATAAAGCATCAATACCGGAACCGCCTGCGGCAGCGGAGAGTTCCGGCTCCAAATAAAATTTCACAAAATTTCATCTTCGTCTAAGGACTCATCTTCAAATCCGAATTTAATCTGCAAAGAGGAAATCCATTAACTTCTTTTGGAGATGAAATGTCACTTTTTGCGACCAAACCTATTGATGAGATTATCGCCGAGACTGAAGAATCCGGCGAGCATTCTTTAAAGAAAACGCTTGGCGGCGGCGCTTTAACTTTGCTCGGTGTCGGAGCGGTTATCGGAACCGGAATTTTTGTTTTGACCGGGCAGGCTGCCGGGAGACACGCTGGTCCGGCGGTTGTAATTTCGATGGTCATCGCCGGAATTGTCTCGCTTTTCGCGGCTTTGTGTTATTCGGAATTTGCTTCCGCCGTGCCGATTTCCGGTTCGGCTTATGCTTACGGTTACGCGACTTTGGGCGAATTCGTCGCGTGGATTATCGGTTGGGATTTGATTTTGGAATACGCTTTCGGCGCGGCGACGGTAGCCGTCGGCTGGTCGGGAAATGCTGTAAGTCTTTTAAACGATTTGGGTATTCAATTCCCGATAACTCTCAGCGCAGCGCCGGGAACAAAATTTGTGGCGCTCACCGATTCTCTCGCTCAACAGCTAAACAACGTCAAAATCGGCGAAACCGTGTTGCAGCCCACTAGCGGCTACAACATTTTAACCGGCGAATTAGCCGCCGCAATCTCACAGCAACAGATAACTGCTCCAGTCGAAACAGCAATTTTCAATCTTCCCGCTTTTTTGATCTCGATTGCCATCACGCTGCTTCTGGTCAAAGGAATTCAGGAATCGGCGAATTTTAATTCGGTTGTCGTGATGGTCAAAATCGCAGTTGTCATTTTGTTTATCATCGCTGGAATCGGTTATGTCAACACGCATAATTTAGGTATCGGCTGCGCGGCGGGCGAAAGCGGCTGCGCCCCGTTTATTCCGCCCAATACCGGAGTTTTCGGGGAATTCGGAATCAGCGGAATTTTTACCGGCGCGGCTGTGATCTTCTTCGCTTATATCGGTTTCGACGCCGTTTCCACCGCCGCGCAGGAAGCTAAAAACCCGCAGCGCGATATGCCGAAAGCAATAATCGGCTCACTTTTGATTTGCACCGTGCTTTACATCTTGGTGTCGGGAATTATGGTCGGTCTGGTTTATTACACGCAGCTCAAAGAAGCCGCCGCGCCGATTGCCGTGGCGATTGACGCCGCTTCGCAGCAAGCGGCTGAAGGGACGTTTACAGCTTGGATTCTCAAATCGTTTTCTTTCATCATCAAATTCGGCGCGGTTCTCGGTTTAAGCTCGACGATGGTCGTGATGATGATGGGACAGCCGCGTGTTTTCTATTCGATGGCAAAAGACGGTTTGCTCCCGCCCTGGGCTGCAAAAATTCACCCGCGTTATCGCACGCCTTATATTACGACTCTGGTGACGGGCGCGATTGTGTCTTTAATGGCGGCATTTGTTCCAATCGGTTTGCTCGGACAGCTTGTCAGCATCGGGACGCTGTTTGCGTTTGTCATTGTCTCAATCGGAATTCTGGTTTTGAGAAAAACAAAACCGGATTTGCCGCGTCCCTTTAAAGTTCCGGCGGTTTGGATCGTCGCGCCTCTTTCAGCGATAACAAGCATTTTGCTGATGGCGAGCTTGCCGCTCGACACCTGGCTGAGATTGATTATCTGGATGGTGCTCGGTGTGGTGATCTATTTTGTTTATGGAAATAAACACAGTAAATTGAGATCGCAGTTATAGCAAACATTATCGAAAAAAGCCCGACGATTTATTGTCAGGCTTTTTTCGATAATCTCCATGAAGAAACAATCAAAATTTTAATTTCCAATCGGCTCTCCGTCTGCGTTGAGCTTGATGACTTCGCCGAATCCGAGTTCACGGATTCCGTTTTCGACTTTGCTCAAATCACCGACGACAATCCAGACGACTTCGCCCGGACGAACGAATTTCCTGGCTGCGGCGGCGAGCTGTGGTTCGGTCAACGAACGGAGATTGGTTGAATAATTCGACCAATAGTCGCTGGGGAGATTGAAATTGATTTGACTGATTGCCGCCGATTCGAGCGCCGACAACGTTTCAAATCTTCCCGCCAGACGCGAAGTCATATTACGCATAATGCTCGTAAATTCTTCGCCACCGATTGGGCGCGTTCCGGCAATATCGTTGATTTCTTTGACGACTTCTGTCATTGATTCTTTAGTTTTGTCGGTTTGCACGGGTGCGACGACGAGAAAGATTCTTTGACCGCGCGCGTTTGTCACTTGTCCCTGCGTGCCGTAGCTCCAATGTTTGTCGAGCCGAAGATTGCGGTTCAATCTCGATGTCGCAATTCCGCCGAAGTTTGTCATCACGGGTTCGAGCGCCAAATCTTCAGGCTGCCCGCTTGTTTCGGTGATATGCGCGGCGACTATAACCGATTGCGGGGCGTTTGGTTTGTCAATTAGGTAAATCTTTTTGCCCACAGTTTTGGCGACCGTCGGAAGATTTTTTGCAGGAGCCGTGCCGGATTTCCAATTGCCCAGATTTTCTTCCAAAACCGGAAGCAGTTTGTCCATTGTCACATCGCCGGTGACAACGACAGTCGAGCTTCCGGGTTTGAACCAGTCAGCGTGCCATTTCATCAAATCTTCGCGCGTGATTCCTTCGACCGATTTTTCAAAGCCGGACGCCGGTTTTCCGTAAGCGTGATTTGCGCCGTAGATAATGTTCGGCAAAACTCTCGTTGCCAGACTGCGCGGGTCGGCTTTTTCCTGTCCGATTTGCGATAGACGACGCTGCTTTTGAATGGCGAATAAATCGGCGGGAAACGACGGATTCAAAACGACATCAGCCATAATTCCGAGCGACGGGCGCAAATTTGCCGCCGTCGACTGCAAACGGACAAACGACATATCAAGCCCGCTGCCGGTAAACAGATTTGCGCCGAGCGAATCAAGCTCGTTGGCGATTTGGAAAGCGTCGCGTGTTTTTGTGCCTTCGTCCATTAAATCAACCGCCAGCGACGCTGCCCCTGCTTTTGCCGGTGAATCGGAAGCCAAACCGGCATCAACCGCCAGAGCGACGTTGACAATCGGCGTCGAATGACGTTCGAGCAGAATGACGTTCAGACCGTTTTTGAGTTTCGCCCGCTGAATCGCGGGAAATTTGACTTCCGGCGCGCCGCCCAAAGCAGGCAGAATTTTACGATCAACCGCAGTTTTTCCCGCAGTCAATTTCGGAAACGGTTTGACGAGCATTGTGTAGTGATTAGCGCGCAGCCATTTGTTTGCTGCCGTTTTGACATCGGTTGGAGTAGCGGTCGCCATCGCTTCAAGACGGTTTAAATAAAATTCGGGCGAGCCGCCGTAAGTCTGGCTTTCGGCGAGAATGTCCGAACGCCCGCCGAAACCGCCGAGCGTCTCGGAGCCGCGCAGGAAATTTGCCAGATTTCGATTTTGCATCCGTCGAACTTCTTCGTCGCTCACGCCTTTTTCCAGCAATTCATTTACGACCGCATCAATCTCGCGTTCGACATCGGCGGGATTAACGCCCGGTCTGACCGTTGCCGTAATCGTAAAACGTCCGGCTAATTCGCCGCCGCCGGCTCCCGCGCCGACATCGGTTGCCAATTTCTTTTCATAAACCAGCCTGCGGTCGAGATGCGAGCTTTTTGAACCCGCAAGCACATCGGCAAATAGTCTGAGATGCTGTAACTCCACATCTTTCCAAGCCGGAGCGTGATAAACGCGGTAAATGCGGGCTTGCGGCGCTTGCTCTTCCATTTCGTCGCGCAGATTGCGGTCAAGCGTCGGAATCCATTTTTCCATTCGCGGAAGCGGCGGTCCCGGCGCAATGCCGCCGAAATATTTCGTGACAAGTTCGAGCGCGCGTTCGGGCGTGATGTCTCCGGCGAGCGAAATCACGGCGTTATTCGGTCCGTAATAAGTTCGATACCACTCTTTAATATCGTCGAGCGAAGCCGCGTTTAAATCTTCCATCGAGCCGATGACCGACCAGGAATACGGATGCGAATACGGATAAATCTTTCCGGCTATTTCGCCGCCGACGCGACCGTAAGGCTGATTTTCGCCCTGTCGTTTTTCGTTTTGGACGACGCCGCGCTCGCGTTCGAGCATCGCTTTTGAAATGTTTCCCGCCAGAAAACCCATCCGGTCGGCTTCGAGATAAAGCGTGCGTTCGAGGGCTGAAACCGGAACGTCCTCAAAAAAGTTTGTCCGGTCAACATTGGTCGTCCCGTTGCGATTGTTTGCGCCGAGATCGTCCATCGCTTCGCGGAAACCGTGCGGATAATTTTCCGAGCCGTTGAAAAAGAAATGCTCGAAAAGGTGCGCGAATCCGGTTTTGCCGCGTTTTTCGTTACGCGAACCGACGTGATACCAGAGATTGACGCCGACAATCGGAACGCTGTGGTCTTCGTGGACGAGCAAAGTCAAACCGTTGTCGAGAACAAATTTTTTGTGCGCGATAGAATATTGAGCGCGATTAAACTGCCCTGAGCTGGCGTTTTTGTTGGATTGCTGAGCCGACGCCGGTAAAGCGGCGAGTTGAAAAACTGTTGCCAACAACAGAGCGAGAGCGAAAAATGGTTTTTGTTTCATATGAATCTTTGGCGAATTTCTTGAGAAATTTACTAAATGAGCCGAGTTTTGTTTTTAATCGAAGAAAATTGCAGTGATTATACGCCGATGCTAATCGAAGGTTTCGGTAATAACGACTTGTATCGCTTTATAAAATTATTGTAACTTTCGTGCGTTCGATTGGATTATTGTATGCCGAAAATCAGTCTCAGACCAACTCACAAAGCTGTAATCCAATTTTATTTGGCGTTCGTCTGATTCGGCTGTATTGAAAGTGAAACTTTTTTCAAGCTAAAAAAAACTTGCCAACCAAAATGCCGATTGCTTACATCTGTATAAATAGATTCCACTAAAAATTAAGCGTTCACTTTCTAACTTAAACCTGAAATATTTTTGTATTTCACAGTTCTCCCAAAATTCTTTTTTAAAGGTTTTGTGCGGCTGAACAAAAGAGAAAATAATAAATGAAGAAATTATTGTCTTTTTCCTTCGCGGCGTTTCTTTTCACCTTTTTAACCTTTTCTTTAACGAGCGCCATCGCGCAAAACCCCGACAATTCGGAAAAACGATTGCGAAAGCAGCAAGCCTTTGAAGTGCTGATAAATAAAGCCGAACAAAAAAGCAAAGTTCGCGTGATTGTCGGCTTGGATGTCAGCGTTCAACCCGAAGGCGCTCTGAGTCGGCAGGAAACAGCCGTTCAGCGCGGGAAAATTAAAGAAGGGCAGGAAAGATTTAAAAGCCGCCTGCAATTTCTTCGCGCCAATGATTTGGATCAATTCAAATCAATTCCCTTCCTCGCGTTTGAAACAGACGCCGCGTCGCTCGTACAACTAAAAAACGATCCGCAAATTTCCACAATCGAAGAAGACGAGCTTGCCGCGCCGACGCTGTTTGAAAGCACCAATGTTATCGGCGCTCCGCAGGCTTGGATGAGCGGTTTTTCCGGCGCCGGGCAAACGGTTGTTATTTTAGATACGGGAGTTGATAAAACTCACAGCTTTCTGAGCGGCAAAGTCGTTTCCGAAGCGTGTTATTCGTCGAATTACGGCAACGCGACAAGCGTTTGTCCGGGCGGCGTGACCGAATCAACTGAGGTTGGCTCAGGCGTCAATTGCACGACCAGCATCGCGGGCTGCGCCCACGGAACGCACGTTGCGGGAATCGCGGCGGGCAGAGGAGCAAATTTTAGCGGCGTCGCCAAAGACGCCAACATCGTTGCCATTCAGGTTTTTTCAAAAGTTGACGACGCCACGGCTTGCGGCACGACGCCCGCGCCCTGCGTTCTCTCTTATACTTCCGACCAGTTAAAAGCTCTTGAGCGCGTCAAGGAATTAGCTTCGACAATGAACATTGCCTCCGTCAATATGAGCCTCGGCGGCGGTCAATACTCTTCCAATTGCGACGTCGCGCAAAGGTCGCGCAAAACCGTGATTGACAATCTGCGCTCGCTCGGTATCGCAACCATCGTTTCTTCCGGCAACAACAGCTATACCGGCGCGCTCGGCGCTCCTGCTTGTATTTCTTCAGCCATCAGCGTCGGCTCGACCGACGACGGCGGTTCGGGAACGACTCTCGACGGCATTTCCAACTTTTCAAACGGCTCGGCGCAGTTGACTTTGCTCGCTCCCGGACGCTGGATCAGCTCTTCGGTTCCGGGCGAAGGATTCAGAAATTATTCCGGTACTTCGATGGCTGCGCCGCACGTCGCCGGAGCGTTTGCAATTCTCAAACAGCGCGCGCCTAACGAAACGGTTTCCAAATTTATCAAAGCTCTGGTCAGAAGCGGTCAGCCCATCGCCGACTCTCGCAACGGCATTACCAAACCCAGAATCAAAATCGCGCAGGCGCTCGAAGCGCTCGGTAAAAAAGACTCTCCGTTTGATTTTGACGGCGACGGCAAAGCCGACATCGCGGTTTTCCGCCCGAGCGCCGCGAGTTGGTACATTCAAAACAGCGCCGATAATTCATTCAGCGGCACGCAATTCGGTGCAAACGGCGATTTGCCCGCCGCCGCCGACTTCGACGGTGACGGTCGAACCGACATCGCTGTTTTCCGCGCCGGTTTCTGGTATCGCTTAAACAGTTCGGACAATCAATTCGTCGCAGCACAGTTCGGCTCGCCCGGCGACATTCCCGTAGCCGGAGATTTTGACGGCGACGGAAAAGCCGATTTAGCCGTATTTCGCCCTTCAGACGGAGCCTGGTATCGAAAAAACAGCTCTAACGACCAATTCGTCGGTCAACAATTCGGCTCAAACGGCGACAAACCGCAGGTCGGAGATTTCGACGGCGACGGTAAAATCGATTACACAGTTTTCCGTCCGTCGGCAGGCGCCTGGTACGTTTTGCGAAGCGCGGATAATTCATTTTACGGAGTTAATTTCGGAGTTCAGGAAGACGTTCCGACCGCTGCGGATTACGACGGCGACGGCAAAACCGACATCTCTGTTTTCCGTCCGAGCGCCGCAAGCTGGTACAGATTAAATAGCTCCGACAATCAATTCTACGGCGAACAATTCGGCGTTGCCGAAGACAAGCCGGTTGCAGCGGATTACGATGGAGACGGTAAAACCGATATCGCCGTTTTCCGCCCGTCGCAAAGCTCCTGGTATATCAATCGCTCGACTTCGGGATTCCATGCCCAACATTTTGGCGCAGACGGCGACACGCCTGCTCCGGCTGCTTTCATGCCTTAAATATCCATCGAAAAAAATAAAAATGCGGTCGTGAGCAATGTTCACGACCGCATTTTTATTTTTTTGGAGAAACTAGAGCGGTTATGGAATCAGATTACGGTTAAGTCAGGCAACGAGTCAGTACCGCGAACGGTAGTGAGCGGGTTTGTTAACAAACCCGCTCACTACCGTTCGCGGTACTGACTCGTTGCCTGACTTAACCGTAATCTGATTC
>DASVTY010000090.1:0-62245 GCA_036387315.1 Pyrinomonadaceae bacterium | reverse complement strand
CTGTGTCCTCTGCGTCCTCTGTGGTTTAATTATTCTGTGTCGCACAGGAAATTCATCGCTTTGGGAACAGCCAGCCAAGTGCCCACCAGAGAACGAAATCATAACGGTTATTTCGTGCGTTGGGACGAACAGGGCTTTTTGTTCGATCCGGGCGAAGGCACTCAGCGGCAGATGACTTTTGCCGGAGTTTCGGCTTCGGAAATTACCAAGATTTTTATCACTCATTTTCACGGCGATCATTGTTTGGGATTGCCCGGCGTGTTGCAGCGTTTGTCGCTCGACAGAATCGCTCACGCGGTCGAAATTTATTATCCGGCGAGCGGGCAGCGGTATTTTGATAATTTGAAAAACGCGAGCGTTTATACAAAGACGGCTGAAATTGTGGAAAAACCGATTGCTGCGGAAGGCATTGTTTTTCAAGACAAAAACTTGATTATCGAAACAAGAAAACTCGAACATTCGACCGAATCCTGGGGTTATCGTTTTCGAGAGCCGGATAGTGTGACGATGCTGCCGGAAAAGTTGAAAGAATTCGGCATTTCAGGCAGAGACATCGGAAAATTGAAGGAAACCGGCGCTATTGAAATTAACGGCAAAATCGTTCGACGTGAAGACGCAAGCGTTTTTAAAAAAGGACAGAGCTTTGCGTTTGTGATGGACACAGGTGTTTGCGGCGCGGCGTATAAATTGGCGGAAGATGTTGATTTTCTGATTATCGAATCAACTTTTTTGTCATCCGAATCAAAAGAAGCGTTTGATTACAGGCATTTAACCGCGCAGCAAGCGGCGGAAATCGCCCGCGACGCGAACGCGAAACAACTCGTTTTGACCCATTTTTCGCAGCGTTATATGAACATCGAAGATTTTGCGGCGGAAGCGCGCGGGATTTTCCCCGATTCAATTGCAGTTGCCGACGGGCAGGAAATCGAGTTTCGGCGTGAAAAAATTTTGTAAAAATGGCTGAGCTTGAAGACAAATTACCCGAAAATGTGCCGGGCGGATTTTACGTTGACCGCAATTGCATTGATTGCGACGTTTGCCGCGACACATCGCCGAAAAACTTCACGCGCGAGGACGAAAACGGTTATTCTTATGTTTACCGGCAGCCGCAAACGCCGGAAGAATTGGAGTTGTGCGAAGAAGCGATGAACGTTTGTCCCGTCGAAGCAATCGGCAACGATGGCTGAAAGTCAATTACGAATTTCAAATTACGAATTACGAATTTCGGAATATTGGAGATTTTTAATGAGCGAAAAGAAATTGGTGCAGGTTTTTAATCCGAGTCTGGCGGCGCTGCTGTTTGCCGCCGAAAAAGACAAAGGCAGCGCGTTGACCGAAGATGAAGTGATTGCGATTCGCAATTCGTCAACAATGATGCTGGTGTCGGAAGAAGCAGCCGCCGAGATGGACAAAAAACGCGGCTACAAAGATATTGATCCCGATAATTGCTGGCAGCAGTGGCGCGAATTGAGAAAACGCTTCTAAATATTCCGCGAACAAATTTCAGACGCAGCAAAAAGCGCCCGCGCTTTTTTGATTCGATTTATTTTTCATTTCCTGATGTTCGCTTTCTCCAAATCAACTTCTGTTTGAGATAAAAGTAATTGAAAAATAAAAAGTTATTGCGACATTATTTTCGAGTTTCTTTCATTTTCACTTGAGTTAAATGTCTTTTTGTGATACATAATTTCAGTTCAATAAATCCCCCAATAGAAATAACTTAGGTATTAGTGTTGCCCTAAGTACGGCGCAATAGTATTTCTCGAATGAGAATTGGAGATTCTTATATCGGTCAATTTGTCCTGGTTTTGTGTCTCGGCACTATGGTTGCGGCAATGGCGCAGTGTGCGAAACACAGCCAATCGGCAGCTAATCCGCCGCGCGATATTTTGGGAATCAGCATCGGAATGAACAAAGAGGATGCAACGAGGCGGTTGCAGGAAATCGCCGTTTTTGAGCGCGATGAGCGAAGACGCCAGCAAGTCTGGAAAATGAAAGACACTTCGCGCTACAGCCATGTCGCCGTCGGTTACGACGAGAAGAATCAGATTCGTTACATCACGGCTTTTGTTGATAAAGCCCTTGCGAAAGAGCGCATTCGCTTTGCCGATCTGGGCGATTTATCAAAAGCCAAAAAGGAAATCATCGAGCCGCACCACAGATACACATGGGAGGTTCCGGCAACTGAAGGCAAACCCGGTTACTTTGTAATCGCATACGGCAGCGAGCCGGAGTTTTTGTCTTCGTGTTCATTGAATAAAACGATTACAGCCAGCGAATCAAAGGAGTAATTTCTTGATGCCCGAACAAGCAATGAGAGTTTTACACTCTTTTTTGATTCACGAGAAAAGCATTTTTACAGCGCGAAACAATATAAATCGAAAACAGCCAGCTCATGAGAAAAGGACGCTCCATTATGAAAACAATTAATTTAAGCAAAGACCGGAAACTGTTTGTAAGACGCCCGGCTGCATTGCTGACGGCGATTTTCACCATCGCCCTTGGTATCGGCGGCTTTATGTTTGAAGAATCGGCAAAAGCCGCTCTCCCGGCAGCCGGCTCGATTGGTCCGGGTGGGACAACGGTGAATTGGGTCGGTTCGGCAACCGGTCCCGGCGGCGGATTGCCGCAAGATGAAGCGACCTCTTGCCAGGAGGGTATTAACTGCGACACCTTTACGCTCACCGTCACCGGCACGCAGGCTCAGTGGCAGACCAGCGGCGGACGTATCAGTGTGCTGTTCACCTGGGCTACACCCGCCATTGATTACGATATGATTGTTCGCAAAGAATCTAACGGGATTCCGGGCTATCAAGCCGCCCCTACCGGAACGACGCCTGCTGACTCAAAAATCGGTGATTCGGGCGGTTCGACGCCCTTGGAACAGGTCGTTATCAGCCCGGGCGATTCCGGGACCGGCATTTACTATGTCCGCGCTTTCTACTTTGCCGGAGGCGGACCGCAGGAACAATATAATGGCAGCGCCGCATATTTCACCGTCCCGGTCGGTTTGCCGCCGAGCCAATGCACTGCGCCGGAGTATGACAATTACCAACCGCCGGCGGGAATGTCCAACCGCGACAACGCGGGCGAGCCTTCGGTGGGAGTAAATTGGAATACGGGCAACGTCTTAGCTCAAGCACGTTTGTATTCGTATCGTGCAACGTTTAATGATTCGACTTCGCCCGCGCACCCGACCAACGGGGTTTCATGGCTTGCCAAGCGTACGCCGTTAACGGTCACCGGGCTTGACCCGATTTTGTTCACAGACCCGGTTACGGGACGCACTTTCGGCGGAGAATTAAACGGAGCCGGGCATCAAGTCGGCGGTATCTCCGATGATGATTTGGCAAACTTTACTCAAGCAGTATTCGGTGGTAATGCAACGCAGGGATTTGACCACCAGACCATCGGCGGCGGACCTCCCAAACCGGGCATTGTCGGACGACAGCCTCTAACGAGCTATCCGCACCTTGTTTATTACGCTTCGCAGCAAATCGGGTACTCATCAATCGCCACCAGTTTTGATGGAGGTGTAACTTGGGGACAGGATGTTCCGATGTGGAGCCTGGCACAATGCAGTGGTATTCACGGACATATCAAAGTCGCCTCTGACGGAACTGTTTATGTTCCAAATAGAAATTGCAGCGGAAAAGTCTCGGTCGCGGTCTCCGAGAACAACGGATTGTCATGGAGCATCCGTCTCATTCCGACCAGCAGCAGCGCATCGGATGATCCGTCAATCGGTATCGGCGTCGGCGGCAGGCTTTATGTAGCTTACACAGCCGCCGATAAACGCCCGCATGTCGCCGTTTCGGACGACAAAGGCTTGACGTGGCGCGACGATTTCGACTTGAGCAACGGCATCCCGGGCGGAGTTCTCGCTTCGGTATTCCCCACAGCCACGGCGGGCGATAATAACCGCTCGGCGGTATTTTTCCTAGCCACCAATTCGCCGAACACAAACAACTCGGATCCGACCGGAACCGACGGTGAGGAAGCCAACAGTCCAAATCCTAACGTTACAACGGATGATTTTAAGGGAACCTGGTATCCGTATATAGCCACAACTTGCGATGGCGGCAAAAGCTGGTCGGTTGTCAAAGCGGACAATGACCCGCTCAGACCGGGCTTAAAAAATCCGGTGCAGCAAGGCGTAGTTTGTAAAAACGGGACGACTTGTCCCGGTCCAGACACGGGCGAGCCGGTTGATACGCGCAATCTGCTTGATTTTAACGATATAACTGTTGACTCGCGCGGGCGCATCGTCGCCGCTTATGCCGACGGCTGTATAACCGCCGCCTGCATCGGTCTGGCTGACCATAGCGTTTCAAGGCTCGGTAATGACGGAACTGCAACTCTGACACTTATTCGACAGCGCAGCGGAATGCGTTTGTTCGGAGCCTTTGATCCGGGAGGTCCGACGGCTCCGCCGCTTTCCCCGGCGGCTTGGGCTGAGTCGAGTCTGCAAGGCAACCAAGTCAAATGGGCGACGCCGAACGACGGCGGCTCGCCGTTGAAGAGCTACCGCATTTATCGTGGCGGCAGAGGACAACAAGGCGAGACGATGATTGCCGAAGTCCGCGCAAACGTCAATGCGTTTCGTGATCGAAAAGTGAAAGGACGCACGTCGGGCGTTTATTACCACGTCACGGCGGTTAACGCCTTGGGCGAAAGCCCGCGCGCGGCAAAAGTTTTTGCCAACTCGAAAGGCGAATAACCTTAAAATGATGAAATAAGCAGCGGCAATTGTCAGGTAGAAAGCAGGCTGACAAATTGCCGCTCCCGATAGCAGCGCGCCGCGAAAGGTTACAGTGGAGAGAGCTAGATGAAGAAAACAGGTCAAATTTTGAGAGAAGCGAGTTTGAACCGATGGTTTATTTTTCTTTTTGGACTGGTTTGGTTGACGGGCGGAGTTATTGCATTGAGTCTGCCAACAAATAGCGGGCTTCAAACCGTTGAGGCGTCGCCCGCGTTGGTGACGCCGACCGTGCTACATTTTCAGGGCAATACGGAAGAAGGCTGCACCGGAACGGGAGCGAGCGACGTAGCCGGTCCATGCAATGGTCCTTTTTTGAGACCTGACAGCGTGCTTTCCACCAATCCTGCGGCGCATTGGGATCCGTCCGTTGTGCTTGCCGGTAATACCGACCGCAATATCCATGACCCGAATTGGATTTGGAATCTTTCGGCTCCTACGCGGCTCGGCGGTCCGATGACGATTGAATGGTGGGCATCATGCGGCGGGTGCGGAGCAGCGTTTCCGGCGGATTGGACCATTCGCATTTGGGCTGATGGCGTCAAGAAATTCGAAGAGCGGATTACGGCGACGCCTGACCAGCCGAATGTACCGAAGCTCCTGACGACCACCATATTTCTCAGAGAAAATATTCCGGCTCCTAGTGCGGGCGCTACTCCCATCGCCATCACTGCCAATACAAAGATCGTGCTGCACATTGATCCTGTTTATATCGACGGGCAGCAAAACACACATATTTATTACGATTCCCAGTCACCTTGTACGGCGGCAAACTCCGGGGCTTGCGACTCGAAGATAACAATGCCTGTTCTCGACGCGAACGAGCCGGTGCCGACGCCGACTCCCGGCGGGGGAGGAGACAGCGATATTCCGCCTCCATCCGCCTGCGATCTTCCGAGCTATGACAACTATCAGCCACCCGCCGAAATTTCGCCGGGCGTCCCATATCCGCGACGCGACAATTCGGGTGAGCCTTCGATTGGCGTCAATTGGAATACCGGAAACGTGATGGCAATGTCGCGCCTCAGACCAAACAGGGTGACATTCAATGATTCGACCTCGCCTGCCGATCCGGTAACCGGAACAACCTGGTTTAGTAAGCAGATACAAACGATTGTTACCGGACTTGATCCGATTTTGTTCACCGATTCCGTTACGGGACGGACAATCGCCGGAGAGCTGCAAGGCGCCGGAGGCGCAACCAACGGCATTATTTCCGATGACGATTTAACGAGTACTGTGGCGACCTTTCAAACCGGCGGCGCGTCGCAAGGCTTTGATCACCAGTCAATCGGCGGCGGACCGCCCAAACCGGGCGTTATTGGGCGGCAGCCGTTAACGAGCTATCCGAATCTTTTCTACTACGCTTCACAGCAAATCGGATATGCGTCCGTTGCGACCAGTTTTGACGGCGGCTTAACTTACGGACCGGCGATTCCCGCTTACACGATTGTGCAGTGCGGGGGAATCCACGGGCATATTAAAGTCGCGCCCGACGGCACGGTTTATTTCCCGAATAAGAACTGCGGCGGTAAGGCGGCGGTCGTCGTTTCCGAAGACAACGGTTTGACTTGGGAAATCCGCACGGTACCGACCAGTTCCAGCATCGGCGGCATCAGTGATCCGTCAGTCGGCGTCGGCACGGGCGGCAGGATATATTTGTCATACACCAGCTCGGATAGACAGCTCCGCGTGGCGGTCTCCGACGACAAGGGACTGACTTGGCACGATGACTGGAATCTGGGCGCGGCGGCGAATTATGTTGTTAAGGCAGGGCTGTTTCCGGCGGTTGTTGCCGGAGATAACAATCGCGCAGCCGTGTTTTTCCTTGGAACCGGCACGGCTGATCCGGGTGATCCGTTCGGTTCCGTTCCGACCGTTAAGGCAACTTGGTTTCCTTATATAGCTACGACTTGCGATGGCGGAAAATCGTGGAGCGTGGTTCGGGCGGACAATGATCCGCTTCATCCGGGTATACCGAATCCGCTTCAGCAAGGACCCATTTGCACCAGCGGTACAGCCTGTCCTGCGCCACCGGCAGTCCCGGCTAATACGCGCAATCTGCTTGACTTTAATGACATAACAGTGGATTCGCGCGGTCGGATACTGGTGGTTTATGCCGACGGCTGTAATTTCGATCATCCCTGCATCAACATTACCGACAATTCGGGTGACACCAGCACTAATCAGGGAATCGCGCGGCTGACGATTATTCGCCAGCGCAGCGGTATGCGGCTTTTTGGGGCATTTGATCCGAGCGGTCCGGCACCTCCGCCGCTTCCGCCTCCGGTTTCCGTTGAGGAAACAAGGACAGGCAACAGGATTAAATGGACAACGCCCGACGACGGCGGCTCTCCATTGACCGCTTATCGCATTTATCGCGGGCGGAGGGGCAGTTCAAGTGAAACGATGATTGGCGAAGTCAAACCGGGCGTCTTGTCGTATCTTGACCGGAAAATGCGACGCGCCAAAAACGTCTCTTATCGCGTTGCGGCGGTTAATAAATACGGCGAAACACCGCGTCCGGCGAAGACTGGTGCCGACTCGAAAAGCGAGTAACATTTATCATTCAACATTTAACAGGTGTTCGGTGATAAATGATAAATGAAAAGCGCAGCGGTTACGGCTTAATAAAACTTAGTCAAAGATTTGAAAAGAATCGAAGGAAAGAGGAAATCGAAATGACACAAGCAGCTAATAAAAATCAACTCTCTCGAATCCTGCATCGCGCCCTATCATGGTGCGCGGTCTTTGCCCTGACCATTTGCTCGGTTCCGCTTACAACAGCACAGAAAAACGGCACTCAAAACCTCGGCGGCGCTGCGTTTTATACCGTGACAAATTTAAATGACAGCGGCGAAGGCAGCTTTCGTGCAGCAATTATAGCCTCAAACGCCGGGGGCGGAGGGGAAATCCGATTTGCTGTGACCGGAACAATTAATCTGGTTACGCCGCTTCCGGCAATCACGAGTACGGTTGGGATTAACGTTGCACAGACGGATAATACGGCGACGCCCAATACGCCGACCATCGAGCTTAACGGTCAGGCGACTCAAAACGCCGGAGCGGCGTCAATCGGTTTATGGATTCGCGCCGGAGACTGCACAATTAAAGGATTTGCCATCAATCGTTTCGCCGAAGCCGGAATTCGGATGGACAGCGACGGAGTAATCCCCGCAGGTGGAACCGATGGTCGAAACGCCATCAGGTCGAGCTATATCGGAACAAATCTCGCGGGCGATACGTCTCTGGGAAATATTAACCGGGGCATTTTGATTGTCGGAACTACTCAGCACTTTATCGGCGGCGACCCGCAATATGACCGCAACGTGATTTCCGGCAATCAAGGACGCGGAATCGAAATTACCGCCGGAGGCTGGGCGGTTGTCAGCGGCAACTATATCGGCACAAACGCCGCCGGCTCGGGCGATTTAGGCAACACTTCGGACGGCGTCCAGATTGTTAATTCTTCGGGGAGCACAATCGGTTATTACAATGATCTCAATGTGAACGGCAACGTGATTTCCGGCAACAACGGAAACGGCGTTTCCATTCTTACGGATTTCGGCTTTACGGCGTCAAACAATGCCGTACAGGGCAATTATATCGGCGTTAATGCCGCAGGCACCGCAGCTCTCGGCAACAATGGAAGCGGCGTGGTGCTTCAAGCCGGAGGCAACACGGTCGGCGGTTCGGCGGTCGAATTGCGGAACGTGATTTCCGGCAACAGGGCAAACGGCGTTTCTATCGGAACAACTTTAGCAACCGGCAATATAATCGCCGGAAATTATATCGGCGTTGCGGCAAACGGTACGACAGCCCTTGCCAACCGTGACAACGGCATTCAAATTTCCAACACCGCAGCGAGCAACACGATTGGCGGCGCGGGCGTGACGCCGGGCGCTTGCGATAACTCGTGCAACTTAATCGCCAATAACGGCGACGCTAATTCACTCAGCGCGAGAGCGGGAGTTTACGTTGACCAAACGGCGGGCGTAAGCAATACGATTCGTGGCAATTCGATCTTTAACAATGCCGGAATCGGAATTGACCTCGGCACACCGGGCACAACGGCAAACGACGCCGGAGACCCGGACACCGGACCGAACAATTTGCAGAACTTTCCGGTTATTACTTCTGCTCTCACCAGCGGCAACGTCACAGGTACTTTGAACAGCACGCCGAATACGACGTTTAGAATTGATTTTTACAGCAACACCGGAGCCGACGGCGTTAACAGCGAAGGCAGAACATACATCGGTTCGACCACAACTACGACCGATTCCGGCGGTAATGCGGTATTTGGCTTTAACTCGGCACCATTGTCACTGTCAGCCGGACAATTCATCACCGCGACGGCAACCACAACCGCCGGTTCGGCGCAGGCAATCGGCGACACGTCCGAATTTTCGGGACAAGCGCTCGTGACCGCCTCGGGAGGAGGCTTCAGCATATCTGGAAAAGTTAATTACGGAGTACCGTCAAACAATCCTGCGAAGCCTGTTGCCAATGTACTGGTAACTGCTGTAGGTCCAACTACAGAGTCTGATACGACGGATCAGACGGGTAATTATCAACTTGATAACTTAGTACCGGGCGGTACATACACCGTAACGCCGTCAAAGAGCGGAGATGTAAACGGTATTTCTCCGTTTGACGCGACTATGGTGTTGCGACACGTCGCAGCTAACGGACAGGGACCGAATGCCTTGAACGCAAATCAACAAATTGCCGCAGATACAAACGGCGACGGAAACATCACTCCGTTTGATGCAACGCTGATTTTGAGATATATAGCTGGCGGAGGACCGAGTGCCAACACCGGACAGGTTGGAACTTGGAAGTTTGTTCCTCCGAATCGGACATATTCGCCCCTTCTCGGTTCGCAGACTGGTCAAGACTATGAAGCCATCTTAGTCGGAGATGTCAACGGCGATTGGATGCCGGTGACGCAGCAGAACAGGCAGAAAGCAAAAATCGAAACCGGCAGCCAAATGCAGCAATCACTAGCCACGATTCTGCGATTGAATGTGCCGGGATACTTTTCCCTAAACTAAATTGGGCTGTTCTGATTCAAAACCAACGCAAAAAGGCTTGAGTTTTTAAAACTCAAGCCTTTTTGCAATCAATAACTGTAACTTCAAATTCCTTCTGTTTTCGACGGCTCTCTCCATTGCAATAAAACCGTTAAAGTCAAAAGCAAAATCACTTTGGCGGCTTCAAAAACGATGTAAAAAATATGAATCGAAGAATCGGACGGCGTTTCGCCGGAGATGATAATGTCGGCTCGATTCATCAAAACCGGAATCAGCCATAAAGTTTGAACCAGCAAAATCACAGCTATTACGCCAAAAACAAAACGCGCGATTTTGGCGCTTGAAAAGGCAAAAATCGCAGCGGCTAAAACCGCCGCCAGCGCTAATTCGGCAGTGTTGAGCGCGGAAAAAACGAGCTTTCCGATGCCCAAACCCAATTCTCTGGTAATTCCCGGAGCTTTAAATTTAAGCGGCGCTTCAACTGCAATTGCCAAAACCATCCCGCACCAAACGGGCGGCAAAATTCTTTGCAGCAAAACTGCCAATCTTTTCATTGAAATTATTCGGTAAGTTACTCGGTCGAAACCTCAGTTTCTTCGTTCAAAGCGGCGTGAACCGTATGCCAGCTTAAAGAGGCGCATTTAACTCGCGCCGGAAACTCGCGCACTCCGGCGAAGATTTTGAGCTTTCCGAGATGATTTTCTTCCTGCTCTTCATCCATTTCGCCGCGCACCATTCGCCCGAATTCTTCAAAAATCGTTTCGATTTCCGCTTTCGTTTTGCCTTTGACCGCTTGCGTCATCATCGAAGCCGACGCTTTTGAAATTGCACAGCCCGAACCGACAAACGCCACATCTTTGACCGCGTCATTTTCCATTTCGAGAAAAACGGTCAATTGGTCTCCGCACAATGGATTTTGCCCGTCCGCCTTATAATTCGCCGTTTCCAGCTCGCGGAAATTGCGCGGCTTTTTGTTGTGGTCGAGGATAACCTGCTGATAAAGTTCGCTTAATTCTGACATTTCTTTATTTTATCCAAATACTTCAATCACTTTTTCCACCGCTTTGGCGAGCGCGTCAACTTCACCACGCGTGTTTTAAAATTCAAGTTAAAAACCGTTAATCGTCACTTTACCAAACTGTCGCTATAACAGTTTTATCATCAGCTTATTGACGTTTGGCTTTTTTATAAGAAAAATAAAGTAATATTGCCAAAATCATCAGCGAGAAACTTGTAAACAAAGGAACGATATACATTTTTTCAGTTGTTATGTTTAATGAAATCAGTACTGCTCCGAGAGATATTATTCCCGCTATTATCGCGTATGAATTAGTTTTATAAAACCAAGCATAAGGAAGAAAGTGCGCTCCGGTAATGATTGCTAAACCCATTACAAAATAGTCCGGCATTTTGAGCAACAAAAAAATTAGAATCGGAAAATAAAACAGTTGTGCGAAATTCAGCCAAAGTCCTAAAGGTTGCAGCGGGTTAGATTGTATTGTCCAGCTAGTTTTTAATACTTTAGACAATAATAGCGCCAGCGGCAACAGTATGCTGCTGCTGATAAGTGTTAGAACGGATTTGTTATAAGAGGAATATGGCAGAGTCCAAATGAAACTGATAACTAGCCACGTGACAGCGGCTGAAAGAATGAAATCCAATCCATTTTTTGCTTTTACGGATATTTCCAATCTTAATTTGTCAAAGCTCTCCTCATCTATCATATTCTTTATCATTTTCAATACTGTACATATCAAGCGGTCGTATATTCAGCGACCATAATTTATCTGACATTTTTACAACCAATTCACGCGAAAACTTCAATCACTTTTTCCACCGCTTTTGCGAGCGCGTCAACTTCTTCGCGCGTGTTATAAAAAGCGAACGAAGCGCGCGCCGTTGCCGGAACTTTAAAAAATTGCATCACAGGTTGCGCGCAATGATGTCCGGCGCGAACGGCAATTCCCGACTGGTCTAAAATCGTGCCGACATCGTGCGGGTGCGCGTCTTCGATTGTGAAAGATAAAACCGACGCTTTTTCACGCGCCGTGCCGATAATGCGGACACCTTCGATTGCCGACAGTTTTTCGGTCGCGTATTCCAAAAGCTCGTGTTCGTATTCGGCGGCTTTCGCCAAATCAATCGAGTTCAGATAATCAATCGCTGCGCCGAGTCCGATGTTGGCGGCGATTGCCGGTGTTCCGGCTTCAAATTTTTCGGGAATCGGCGCAAACGTCGTTTTCTCGAAGGTGACGGTGCGAATCATCCCGCCGCCGGTTTGATAAGGCGGCATTTTATCGAGCCACTCGCGCTTGCCGTAAAGCACGCCGCTGCCCGTCGGCGCGTACATTTTGTGACCGGAAAAAGTAAAGAAATCCGCGTCCAAATCCTGCACGTCAACCGGAAAATGCGGTACGCTTTGCGCTCCGTCCACAAAAACCGGAACGCCGAATTTATGCGCCGTCGCAATCATTTCCTTGATCGGATTAATTGTTCCGAGAGAATTTGAAACGTGCGAAACGGCGACGATGCGCGTTCGCTCATTGAGCAGATTTTCGTATTCTTCCAAAATCAGCTCGCCGCGCTCGTTCATCGGAATGATTTTCAGGTGCGCGCCTTTTTCTTCTGCCAGCATTTGCCACGGAATAATATTGGCGTGATGCTCCATCTGCGAAATGATAATTTCATCGCCTTCGCCGACGAATTTGCGCCCGTAAGAGCTGGCAACGAGATTAACGCCTTCGGTGCAGCCGCGTACGAAAATACATTCTTTCGCTTCGCGCGCATTGATAAATTTGCGCACTTTTTCGCGCGCCGCTTCGTAAGCCGTTGTCGCGTGCTGGCTCAAATAGTGAACCCCGCGATGAATATTCGAATGCTCTTCACGCAAATATTTCGCGCCCCTGTCAATCACGACCTGCGGTACTTGCGACGAAGCCGCATTATCGAGATAAACAAGCGGTTTCCCATTCACCTTTTGCGACAAAACCGGAAAGTCCTGCCTGATTTTTTCAACATCCCAATCGCTCATTTTTTGTAAAACTTTTTCTGGCGTCGCCATAATTTCTAACCTTTTTGTTAAGCTAGCATCATTTGCATAGGCTGCAATGTTCGGTTAAATGGATTTAGAACAACGCCCAAGATTTCCAGCGTTACCGCGCCAAGCAGCGGTTCATCGCCTTCTTCTCCGAGAATTACGGGCGTGTGAAAATCTTCCCCAAGAATTTCAAGTCGGCACTCGGAAACCGCACGTTCGATTTTCGTTCCGTCGGCTAATGTGAAACTAAGAGTTTTTTTTGCTTTTAATCCGAGCTTCTCCCAAGTATCTTTCGACAAAAGCGTATAGTTTGCCCCGCTATCAACTAAAAAGCTGACTGTTTCCGAAACATCGCCGTTTCCAATCACTTTTCCTTCAATATAAGTCAAACCCATAATTAATCCTTCAAAATCTTTGCGTCCAATCGGTTCAAAACAGCTTCGTCCAACTGCTTTTTGATTGATTCGATTTTGATTTTGTTGATGACTTCTTCGGCAAAACCATAAGTCAGAAGATTTCGCGCCAAAGTTTCGTTTAAACCGCGCGAGAGCAAATAAAACAATTCTTCTTCTTCGAGCTGCCCGACGGTCGCGCCGTGCGAGCATTTCACGTCGTCGTTGAAGATTTCGAGCTGCGGTTTCGTATCAACGCGGGCGTCGTTTGAAAGCAGCAAATTTTTGTTCGATTGATAACCGTCCGTGCCGGACGCGCCTTCGGCAACGAAAACTTTGCCGTTAAAAACGGCGTGCGACTTGCCGTTCAAAACGCCTTTGTACGTTTGATTCGATTTGCAGTTTTTCACCAGATGCTCGATTGTCGAATGCGTATCGGAGTGCTGCGCGTCGCCGAGCATATACAGCCCGTCAACAAAACATTCCGCGCCTTCGGCGTTAAATTTGACGCTGATGTCGTGGCGGGCGAGCGCCGCGCCGAAATTTAGATTGGTCGTGTCGTAAAACGAATCGCGCCGTAAAGTCACGCCTGTTGAGCCGACGTGCAGAGCGGCGTGACTTTCGCGCTGGACGCGGTAATGCGTCAACCGCGCATTGTCTTCCAAAACAATTTCGACAATTGAATTAGTCAAATATTTATTTTCCGAAGCTCGCGAATAATGTTCGATCAATGTCGCTTCCGCGCCCGTTTCGAGAAAAACGAAAACGCGCGGAAACGTTGCAAACGCGGCTTCTTCGCCGCTCGAATGAAAAAGCAGATGAATCGGGGCTTCAATTCTAGTGTTTTTCGGCACGAACAAAAACGCGCCGTGCGCAGCAAAAGCCGTATTCAAAGCCGTAAAACCGTTTTGCTCGGACTCAATGAGACGCGCGTAATGTTGGCGGAAAATTTCGCCGTATTTTTCATTCGCCAAAACTTCCTGCAAGTTCGTCGCAACGAAACATTCGGACAACGCCCCAGTTGAAGACTTTTCAGTCATAAAAACGCCGTTTTGAAAAACGAGCGTGCTGTTTTCCGATTCAGCGGCGTATAAAACGTTTTCGGCAATTTCGCTTTCGTCGCCGCTCAAATTCGTGCGAATCTCAAACTCGTCTTTGACGAACGGCGCGACGTTCGTATATTTCCACTCTTCCTGTTTAACAGTCGGAAAGCCGGTTTCGCGGAAACGGTCAATCGCGTTTTCGCGCAGCATTCTCAGCCATGACGCTTCGCTGCCGGTCGTTTCTAAAATTTGGCGGAAAGCCGTCGTGTAGTTATTTTCAACTGCCGTTTTTTGTGAAGTCATTTTCTCATTTTCTCCTTATGCCGCAGCAGTTTTAATCCAATCGTAGCCTTTTTCTTCAAGCTGCAAAGCAAGCTCTTTGCCGCCTTCTTTGACGATTCGCCCGCCAGCCAGAACGTGAACAAAATCCGGTTCGATATAATTCAACAATCGTTGATAGTGCGTGACGAGAATAATCGCGTTTTCCGAATTGCGTAATTTATTGACGCCTTCGGCGACAATTCTGAGCGCGTCAATGTCCAGCCCCGAATCGGTTTCATCCAAAACCGCGAGCTTCGGTTCGAGAACCGCCATTTGCAAAATCTCGTTGCGTTTCTTTTCGCCGCCTGAAAATCCTTCGTTGACGCCGCGATTGATAAACTCGGTCGGCATCCCGACGATTTTCATTTTTTCTTTGAGATAATCGTTAAATTCGAGCGGGTCTAATTCTTCCTGCTCGAAATGCTTCATTTTCTCGTTGTAGGCGAGCCGCAAGAACTGCGAATTCGTGACGCCCGGAACTTCGACCGGATATTGAAACGCCATAAAAATGCCCTCGCGGGCGCGCTCGTCCGGTTCTAATTCCAATAAATCTTTGCCTTCAAACAATACTTCGCCTGAAATCACTTCGTAAGTCGGATGTCCGGCTAAAACTTTCGACAAAGTTGATTTGCCGGAACCGTTCGGTCCCATAATCGCGTGGACTTCGCCTTTGTTAATCGAGAGCGAAAGCCCTTTTAAAATCTCTTTGTTTTCAATTCCCGCGTGTAAATCTTTTACTTCTAATAACATTTTCTAAAATTCCCCTTTATTTTTCGGTTTTTCGCCAACTCAAAAACCCGCGCAAATGCAGAGCGAAAAATATCAAACTGCCAACGGTCATCGCTATGCTGGCGATCAGAAAGCCGACAATTGCCCAGCTCAGGCTTCCGATCATAAACAAAATAAAACCAACCTTATTTTTGTTGCCGAGCAAATAAACCGCCGAAAGCCCGCAAACGGTCGCCAGCCAATCAATTCCGTAATACTGCATTCTCTAATCTTTCACCGCCGCAATCGCCTGAATTTCGATCTTCGTCCCGAAGTGCAAATCTTTGACCGGCACAATCGCCCGCGCCGGTTTGTGTTCGCCCAAAATTCGCGCGTAGGTTTCGTTTACTTTGTCCCACAACTCCATCTCGGAAACGTAAATCGTCATCTGCAAAACGTGATTCAAATCGCTTCCGGCTTCCAATAAAATCTGTTCGACGTTTCGCAAAGCAAGCTCCGTTTGCGCCTCGATTGCTCCTGTTTCCACTTCGCCCGTTACGGCGTCTCGCGGCAATTGTCCCGACACAAAAATTAAGCCGTTATGCACAACGGCTGGTGAATAATGTCCTTTCGGTTCAGGCGCATTTTTAATCTGCACTTTTTGCATATCTTCTTCTAATCGTCCAAATGGCGAAAACCGCAATAAACGTCCATGTAATATTGACAAAGCTCGATGGATAAGCCTGATGGTAAAGCGTATTAATCGCCAGCAAGACGCTCGCCGTCACGTTCAGCCATTGATAAGTTTGCGAATCGGCAGCAACCTTTTTAAAAGAAACCAGCGCATAAGCCAACAGAAGCAAAATCGCGCCGATCCATCCGAGCGAGTCAAATAACACAATTTCCACTAACCAACGCTCCCCTAATTTTCAATTCCAAAAGTTTCTGCAATCGCTTCTAAATCTTGTTTTCCAAAAATCTCATTCCGATCTATTGGATTTATTGTCAACAAAAAGTAATTCGGTTGACGCATCAATTACGCTCGAAACCGGATAAAACGGTTTTTCTTCAATTAGCTTAACCGTTTCCCGTGTTTCAAACTTTCCGTCTTCGGCGCTTGTTATGACATCGCGTCTGTTCGTTTTCAGACTTTGACGCTGAAAGTATTTGAGAGTTCCATCAGCCGCCAGCAATAACATAAAAGACACTAGACTGAGCTTGACCAAATCTTTGCCGCCGTCAAAATCGGTAGTAGCAAGCCGGAAAATCCCTAAAGCGAATAAAAAAACCAGTAAAATTTGAATGTAATCAATCAGCTTTCTGGCGCTTCTCAATTTTTTCAGTTGTTTCGTATCTTCGCCGAAAACCAACTGGCTCAAAAACAGTTTTTCAATGTCGGGCAAATGCAAACCGCAATAACGACAATAATTTTGCTTCTTTTTATTTCGCGATCCGCAATTAGGACAATGCATAATGCACGATTCTCCTCGAACATTAGTAGCTATTTACTTATTACCTTTGTCATACAAAACGCTGTTTTCCGATTTCAAGTTCGACAGTTTCCGCGCTTCAACAAAATAAATTTACGCCGTTGCCAAAACTTTGACTTCGCTCTGCAAACGCTCTGAGAGTTTGTCTTTTTCGCTCTCAAGGTCGTAACGCGACTGCAAATTCAGCCAGAATCTCTCAGATAAACCGAAATAAAGAGATAAACGCAAAGCCGTATTTGGAGTAATCGAGCGCTTGCCCTGTACAATTTCGCTGACGGTTCGCGGCGCAACGCCGATGTCTTTTGCCAGACGAGATTGCGTGATCTTCATCGGCGCTAAAAACTCTTCGAGCAAAATCTCGCCCGGATGAATCGGCGGCAGTTTTTCCATATTTGAACCTCAATGATAATCAACAATCTCAACTTCGTAAGCGTCCCGCTCGCGCCAGACAAAGCAAATTCGCCATTGGTCGTTGATGCGAATGCTGTGCTGACCTTCGCGGTCGCCCAATAATTTCTCCAAACGATTGGCGGGCGGAATCCGTAAATCATTCAAGTTTTCCGCCGCATCTAAAATCTCTAATTTTCGTCTGGCAATTCTTTGAATATCGGCGGGCAATTTACGCGAAAACGCCCGCCCGAAAATCTTTTCAGTTTCCTTGTCGGCGAAACTTCCAATCATTTAGCCAACGCTGTTTTCCAATTTCAAGCCCAGCAGTTTCTGCGCTTCGACCGCGTATTCCATCGGCAATTCGCGAAACACTTCTTTACAAAAACCGTTGATAATCAGCGAAACCGAATCTTCCTGTGACAAACCGCGCTGTTGCAGATAAAACAACTGCTCTTCGGAAATACGCGAAGTCGTCGCTTCGTGTTCGACTTTTGCCGTGTTGTTCATCACTTCGATATACGGAAATGTATTTGCCGAACTGCGGTCGCCGATCAGCATCGAATCGCACTGCGTATAATTGCGCGCGCCTTCCGCCTTCGGCATCACTTTGACCAGACCGCGATAGCTGTTATTCGATTTTCCGGCGGAAATCCCTTTCGAGACAATCGTTGATCTGGTGTTTTTGCCGAGGTGAATCATCTTCGTTCCGGTGTCGGCAATCTGCGCGTTGTTCGTCAGCGCGACCGAGTAAAATTCGCCGATTGAATTGTCGCCCTGCAAAATCACCGACGGATATTTCCACGTAATCGCCGAGCCGGTTTCAACCTGTGTCCACGAAATTTTCGAGTTTTTACCACGACACGCGCCGCGCTTTGTAACAAAATTGTAAATACCGCCGACGCCTTCTTCGTTTCCGGCATACCAGTTTTGAACGGTCGAATATTTGATTTCGGCGTCGTCTAAAGCGATTAATTCCACAACCGCCGCGTGAAGCTGATTTTTCGAGAATTGCGGCGCGGTGCAGCCTTCGTTATATGCGACCGAAGCGCCTTCTTCGGCGACAATCAGCGTGCGCTCAAACTGTCCGCTCTCGGCGTTGTTAATTCGGAAATACGTCGAAAGTTCCATCGGGCATTTGACGCCTTTCGGGATAAAGACGAAAGAACCGTCGGAAAAAACCGCGCTGTTCAAAGCCGCGAAATAATTGTCGCCGACCGGCACAACCGAACCCAGATATTTTTTGATAAGTTCGGGATAATCTTTAAGCGCTTCTGAAAAGGAACAGAAAATCACTCCCGCTTCATACAGTTTTTTTCTGTAAGTCGTGGCGACCGAAACCGAATCGAAAACGGCGTCAACCGCGACGTTTGCTAGCATTTTTTGCTCGGTCAAAGGAATGCCGAGCTTTTCAAATGTTCTCAGCAGCTCCGGGTCAACTTCGTCGAGCGATTTTTTCAGCTCTTTCTGTTTCGGCGCGGAATAATAAGTAATATCCTGATAATCAATCTTCGGATATTTAAAATTCGCCCAATAATTCGGTTCTTTCATCGTCAGCCACTGACGAAACGCCTTGAGGCGAAATTCGAGCATCCATTCCGGCTCGTTTTTCTTTTGGGAAATCAGCCGCACGGTGTCTTCGGATAAACCTTTCGGAATCGAGTCCGATTCAATATCGGTGACAAATCCGTATTTGTATTCTCTGTTTGCTAAAAGCTCAACTGCTGTACTCATTTTTTTAAAAGTTCCAAGTTCAAGGTTCAAAGTCGCTTTCGTTTAAACGACGACTTTTTGAGTTAATTTTTGAATTCGATAAAAAGTTTCGTTCACTTTGCGCTCTTCACCGACGAGCTGCGCCAGAGTGATTTTCGACAAAGCCTGATGCACAATTTCGTGCAAACCCAAAATGACCGGGCGAATCCCGCAATCGCCCGTGTGAACGCAAACGTCGAGAACGCCCGTGTAGCTCTGACAATGATTTTCAACCGCGTCGGCGTCCAAAATTTTGATCACGTCGCTCAATAGAATTTCTTCCGCAGGACGCGCCAGCGTATAACCGCCTTTTGTCCCGCGCGTCGAATGCACCAAATCGGCTTTACTCAAAAGCCACATCAGCTTCCCGGCATTCGCGCCGGAAATCCCTTCGCGCTCGGCGATTTGATTAAGCGTCAAGCTCTCGCCCGGCTGTAACGCAGCAAGCTGCACGAGACACCGCAAACCGTATTCTTCCTGCGCCGAAATCTTCATTTTTCGTTTACCGAGCGTTCCTTGTAAAAGTTCTCACAAATAGATTTTAGCAAACCTTACTTTTTTGTCAAGATTCGGTTTCTTTTTGCGCGATAAATTTTTATCCGTTTACTTCAATGAATATTCTATCGCCGCCGCTTGACACGATGGGGAAAGCGTCGTAAAAGTTGCCGTGCATTTGTTCCGAATGCGCGCCTTTTTATTTGTAATTTATGATTTTGAAATTCACTTTTTCGCGTTTTTTCCCGTTGCTTCTTCTCGCGTTATTTTGCTTTTCGTCATCGGTTCGCGCCGACAAAATTGACGATTACGTTCGCGCGCAAATGAACGAGCGGCACATTCCGGGCGCTGCTCTCGCCGTTGTTAGAGCGGGCAAAACCGTTAAGCTCGAAAGCTATGGTTTGGCAAACGTCGAATTAAACGTTCCCGCAACGAAAGACACGGTTTTTGAAATCGGCTCGGTGAGCAAGCAAATCACTGCCGCCGCCGTAATGTTGCTGGTTGAAGAAGGCAAGATAAATCTCGACGAAAAAATCTCGAAATATCTGCCGAACACGCCGGAAAGCTGGAACAAAGTTACGGTCAGAAATCTGCTGACGCACACTTCCGGGATTAAAAATTACACGGGTTTGTCCGGTTTTGAATTGATTAAAAGATCGAAGCGCGACGATTTTATCAAAGCCGTCGGAGCGCTTCCGCTCGAATTCGAGCCTGGCGAACGCTGGATTTACAGCAACACCGGCTATAATCTTCTGGGTTTTATCATCGAATCGGCGAGCAATAAATCATATTGGGATTTTTTGCGCGAGCGCATTTTTATACCGCTCGGAATGAATCAGACCGCCGACCGTGATCCGCAATTTATCGTTAGAAATCGCGCTGACGGTTACGAATGGGAAAACAATCGTCTGACCGGGCGCGATTGGGATTTGACCGATCTTTTTGCGGCGGGCGCAATCGTTTCGACCATCGCCGATTTGGCGAAATGGGAAATGGGATTGCGCGGCGACGCTTTTTTGAAAAAAACGAGCAAAGAACAGATTTGGACGCCGTTTGTCTTGAACGACGGCAAACCGTATTCGTATGGTTTCGGTTGGAACGTCGGGGAATTTCGCGGACACAAGCTCATTTCGCACACCGGACACACCGCAGGTTTTTCCGCCGCCATTTCGCGTTATGCGAACGACGATTTAACCGTCATCGTTCTCACCAATCTAGGCACGGTCGGAATCGGCGGGCAGATTGCGCGCGGCGTGGCGAAAATTTATTTGCCTGAAATCAGCTTGCGTCAAATGAAAGAACAATTCGGCGCGGACGCCGAAATCGCCAAACAATTGCAAAACGCTCTGCGCTCGTTTTTGAGCGAAAAACTCGAAACCGATTCGTTTGCGGAAAAAGCGCTTATCGCTTTAACAAGCGAATCGGCAAAACGAACGGCGCGCCGCGTTAACGTTTTCGGCGCAATCAAAAATTTCGTCCTCGTCGGCAGCGACAATGCGGGCGAAAATCGGATTTACCGTTACCGCGTTGAAACGCCCGCGCGTTTGATGCTCTGGCGATTTGCCGTTGATAAAAATGGAAAAATCGCGGAAATGGCTCTTGAGGAAGAAGAATAAAAAGCCAAAATAGAACGTATCTGCGCTCTGAAAATAATTGTGAATTGTAAACTGTCAATTCGCATCCCAGTAACAACTTCAAGAAGAAAAAGGCGAGCAATTAAACGCTCGCCTTTTCAGTTCAAAAATTTAAATTTGATTTTATCTTTCCCAACTCAAGCCTGCTTTGCCGAAGTGACCGTAGTTGGTCGTTTGGCGATAAATCGGCTGCAATAATTCGAGCGTTTCGATGATCGCCGCCGGGCGGAAATCGAATTTTTTGACGAAATCGCAGGCAGCTTGCTCGTCGCCGGTTCCGAAGGTGTCAACTTTGACCGAAACCGGCTCTGCAACGCCGATGGCGTATGAAACCTGGATTTCGGCTTTGTCGGCTAAACCGGCTTTGACGACTTCGCGCGCGACGTAGCGGCAGAAGTAAGCGCCCGAACGGTCAACTTTTGAAGGGTCTTTGCCCGAAAAAGCGCCGCCGCCGTGACGACCTGCGCCGCCGTAGGTGTCAACGATGATTTTGCGCCCCGTAACACCGCAGTCCGCCGACGGTCCGCCGTGAACAAATTTGCCGGTCGGGTTGACTTGAACTTTAATTTCGTCGTTGTACCATTCGCCCAGAGAACTGGGAATTAATTGCTGCGAAATAAATTGCAAAATTTCGTCGTGTTCGACCGCTTCGGTGTGCTGCGTCGAAACTAAAACGTCGGAAACGCGAACGGGTTTTTCGTTTTCGTAAACGACGGAGACCTGCGTTTTCACGTCCGGGCGCAGCCACGAGACTTCGCCTTGTTTGCGGATTTGCGCCAGATTGTACGCGAGGCGATGCGCCAAAGAAATCGGGAGCGGCATTAATTCCGGCGTTTCATTTGTCGCATAACCGAACATAATTCCCTGATCGCCCGCGCCTTGTTCCGCGTGCAAGCCTTCGCCTTCGGTCACGCCCTGCGAGATTTCCGCCGATTGTTTCGTGACGAGTTGAATGATGTTGACCGTATCGGCGTGGAACGCTTCGCCGTCGTGCGTGTAACCGATTTGACGAATCGCTTCGCGCGCAATTTCTTCGTGGTCAACTTTGCCGTCGGAACTGATTTCTCCGGCGATAACGACCGTGTTTTCTTTGACTAAAACTTCGCAGGCGACGCGTGATTTCGGGTCTTGCGCGAGATATGCGTCGAGAATCGAATCGGCGATAAAATCACAAACTTTATCGGGGTGCCCTTCCGAAACCGACTCGGAAGTAAAGGTATATTGATAACTCATAAACTTTTCCAACTCCAAAATTAATGTATTAAAATGACGAAAGCCGTCCGTTTTTCACATCAGAAAACGCACGGCTTGACCTAAATATTTATTTGCTTGAGACTTTGGTTTCGACTTCTAATGTCGCACATCCGAGTTTTTTTTGATTTTTTCTCGAAGCACCGTGGTGTCTCTTGCCCGGTTGCCGCCGCCCTAATGTAAAGGGCGACTCCTGATGTAATTTGCAAATATAACTTTCCATTACAATTTTGTAAAGCCCGCAAGGGCTGTAAATCGAACAGAATTCTGTTAAAATTCCATCGTTGCTCGGTTATGAATTACAAAGACATCATTACGATTGAGCCAAATAAACGCGGCGGCAAGCCTTGTATTCGCGGGATGAGAATCACGGTTTACGATGTACTTGAATATTTAGCTTCGGGAATGACGCCGAAAGAAATTCTCGAAGATTTTCCTTATTTAACGAGCGAAGACATCGCCGCTTGCCTGGCTTTTGCGGCTGATCGAGAAAAAAGCTTGCTCGTCGTGCAATAATCGTGAAGCTGCTTTTCGATCAAAATCTTTCTCCTCATCTTATTGCTCGTTTGGCGGATTTATTCCCAAATTCAAACCACGTTTTCCCACTCGGATTAGACGCCGCCGAAGATTCGGAAATATGGGAGTTCGCACGCAAAAACGATTTTGTTTTAGTGACCAAAGATGCTGATTTTAGCGATATGAGCGTGCTGCGTGGCTTTCCTCCGCATATAATCTGGATTCGTCGGGGCAATTGCGGCACATCGGATATTGAGCAAATTTTGCGTGATAATTTCATTACAATTAAGCAATTTGAAACCGATACTACATTGGGTTTAATAACTCTTTTCTAATCTATGACAACAGCAAAACATAAAATTTTTATCGCCGGCGCGGGCGGCATCGGTCAGGCGGCAGGTCTGCTTTTGCGCGAATGGGCTGATTTTGAAACCGATTTATACATCGGCGACATCAACGAAAACAATTTGCGGCAAACAAAAGAAATTTTAACCGCCAAATCAGAAAGAAACGGCTTGGTCGAAACGATTAATATGGCGGACAAAACAGCTTTGCAGGCAGCTTTGCAAAATTGCGAAGTCTTGCTCGATTGTCTGCCCGGCGAGCAAGCGCCGCGAATGGCGCGTTTTTGCAAAGAATTCGGTTTGCATTACGCAAATTTGACCGAATACGTCGCGCAGACGGATGAAATTGTCGCACTCGCCGAAGACGCCGAAACCGGATTTATCTTGCAAACAGGACTCGCGCCCGGTTTTAACAATATTCTGGCGATGTCTCTGTATCGAAAATTTGTCCGTGAATTTGAAACGGAAAAACTCGAACGAGTCGGAATGAAAGTCGGCGCGATGACTCGTTACGCGCACGCGCCGCATTTTTACGGTTTTACGTGGTCGCCGATTGGCGTGGCGACCGAATACGTCAAACCTTGCCGGACAATCCGCAATTTTCAAATCAGCGAACAGCCCGCTTTGAGCGAAACCGAACAAATCCGCATTAACGGCTGCGATTACGAAGCCGATTTAACGAGCGGCGGCGCGGCGAATCTGACTGAGTTTTTCGCCGGAAAAGTGCGTTCTTTGGATTACAAAACTCTGCGTCATCCCGGACATTTCGATTGGGCGCGGCTGCAAATCCGCGAATTGCCGAACGATGAAACGCGCCCTTTGCGTCTGCTGGAAATTATGCAGCGCGAGATTCCGCACGTCGAAGAAGATTTCGTTTTGGTTCACGCTTCGGTCGAAGGCTTTGACCGCGCGGGCGTTCGCCGCCGCCTGGAAAAATCTTTTCGGATGGACGCCATCGAAATCGGCGGACAAACTTTGCGCGCGATTCAAACAACGACCGCCGCGCCGCTCGTCGAATGCGCCGCAATGCTTCTTTCTGGAAAATATAGAGGCGTCGTCCAGCAAAGCCAGATTGAACCGGACGATTTTTTAAACGGCAAATTCATCAGCCGTGTTTACGGAACAGTTTGAATTCTTATTAAGGATTCTCAAAAACGAAAATGGCGCGTCAGATTTGACGCGCCATTTTCGTTTTCATTTTTGCAGGTTAGTTTGTTTTAACAGGCGGAGCGGGACGCGCAGGGAGTTTGACCGGAGCGGTCAGTTTTTTCATCACTTCCTGCACGGCGCGTTCGAGTTGCGGGTCTTTTCCGGCGATAACGGATTTCGGATCGTTTTCGATTTCGATGTCCGGGTCGACGCCGTAGCCTTCGATAATGTATTCGCCTTTCATATTGACGAGCGCCGATTCAGGGACGCTGACGCCGCCGCCGTCAATCAAACCGCCGCGATTCGAGATGCCGACGACACCGCCCCACGAGCGTTTGCCAATCAAAGGTCCAAGACCGGCTTCGCGGAACATATACGGGAAAATGTCGCCGTCGGACGACGAATTTTCGTTTAAAATCGCCGCCATCGGACCGTAAAAAGAGCCGTCCGGGTAAGTGTTCGGAAGATCGCTTGTGCGCGAGTAATTAACGCCCAAAACTTTTCTTCTGAGGCGTTCAATCAGCATCCGCGAAACGTTTCCTCCGCCGTTGGCGCGAACGTCAACGACAAGCCCTTCTTTGTCGAGCTGCGGATAAAAATATTTGATGAATTCCCGAATCCCGTTCGCGCCCATATCCGGCACGTGAATGTAGCCGACGCGCCCGTTCGTCATTTGCGAAACGCGGTTGCGGTTTGCCGTAATCCAATCGAGATAAATCAAATTGCTTTCATCGTTAATCGGGCGATACGAAGTCTGCCGCGAGCCTTGCAGATTCGGCGTCGAGTTGACGGTCAAAATCACCGGGGCGTCTCCGAGATTTCGCAGATATTGATAAATATCTTTATCCGCCGTCACGTTTTCGCCGTTGATTTGCAAAATGTAATCGCCGACTTTCGCATTAACGCCGAATTCGGTCAAAGGCGAGCGGTAGATTTCCTCTTCGTTTTGCCCGTCGAAAATTTTCGAGATGCGATAACGATTCGCTCCTCGATCAACCTCGAAACGCGCGCCGGGCAGAGCGACGCGGGCGCGCGTCGGCAAATTGAAATCGCCGCCTTCGATGTAGGCGTGCTGGACGGTCAGTTCGGCAATCATTTCGCCGATAACGTAATTTAAATCCGAACGATGCGCGATGTGCGGCAGCCACGCTTTGTAATCGTCACGAATGCGCTGCCAGTTGTAACCGTGCATATTCGGAACGTAAAACCAATCGCGGTAACGCCGCCAGACTTCGTTGAAAATCTGATTCCATTCCTCGACCGGATTAATTTCGGTTTGCAACCCGGCGGTCGAAACGGATTTGCGCGAAGCCGCGCCTTGCGGCGTCGCGTCCATCAAGGTAAAAGTCGGTCCTTGTCCGATGATGAGCTTCGAGCCGTCGGAGGAAAGCGAATATGAATTGACGTTTTCCAGCAAAGTCGTTTCCTTGCGATCTTTGACTGAAAAAATTCTGACCGAAGGCTGGCGGTCTGCTGCGCGTCCGTAATAAAAAGGCGCGCCGACGAAATAAACGAGATGCCCGGTTTTGGCGGTCAAACCGCCGTAATTTTCCGGCGGCAGCGGAACTCTGGTCGCGCGGGCGACGATGCCGTCGAAATCAATTGTTTCCGGTCGAGCCGAAGGAACGTTTTTCTTTGCCGTGTCAGCCGGAGGCGTTCCCGCCGGAGTCGGCGAGGGCGAAGCGCCGGGCTGCGGCTGTTTTTCATCAACCGGGCGCGGGCGCGCTTCGTCCGGTGGCGTTAATCTGTCGGTCGGCGAAGGCGACGGTTCGGGCGCGATTGTCACTTCATCCGATTCCGGCGGAAACGGGTTTTTCACGTCTTTCCGAAGCGGCAAAGCGTAAATTTGCGTCGAGCGGTTTGAAGCGTAGTTAAATTCGACACCCGAAATCTGCGGCGCGAATTCGCGATTGCTCAAAAAATAGAGATAATCGCCCGACGGATCGAACGCCGGATTAAACGCGCCGTACATCGGATCGGTGACGCGGTTCAATTTATTGGCGTTCACATCGTAAATGTAAACCGATTGAAAACCGTTCTCGCCCGAATAGCTGAAGGCGAGATAATTCCCTTTCGGCGACCATTCGTAATCCTGAACTTGTCCGCGCGGCGCGTCAGCGATTTGCTGCATTTTTTTATCGGCGATTGTTACGATATAAACTTTGCCGTCTTTGTCGGAAAATGCGATGCGTTTTCCGTCGCCGCTCCATTCCGGCGCGTAACGCTGCGCGCCGCCTCCGGTCGTTAATTGCTGTGGCTCGCTCAAACCGTCTTGCGCCGCCGTCCAAACTTCTTCTTCGCCGCTTTTATCGGAAATAAAAGCGACCGTGCGACCGTCGGGCGACCAGCGCGGGAATTTGTCGTGCGAGTTTGACGAATGTGTCAGATTTCGCGTGCCGCCTTTTTCAACCGGCGCGCTGAAAATGTCGCCGCGAGCTGCAAACAAAACCCGCTCGCCTTTCGGCGCGAGCGCGACGTTTTGAATAAACTGCGCGCCATTGATTGTGCGCGAGCGTTTGTGAACGCCGTCATCCGGGACGCTGATATTTAATTTCGTCGGGCGATTCGATTTCGTGTCGAGAATTTCAAGCTCGCCGTTGCGCTCATAAACAATTCGCGAATTATCGTCTGACGAAGCCCAGCGAACATCCCAATCTTTAAAATTTGTCACCTGCGCGGTTTTCGCGTTTCCGGTGTCGTAAGCGTAAAGATTAAATTTCCCGTCGCGGTCGGAGTTGTAATAAATTTTATCGCCGATCCACATTGCATCGCGTGAAGCGCGAACGCCTTCGGAGATTTTGCGCGCGTCGTTTGTGTTTAAATCGTAAATGTAAAGCGTGTTTGCCTGACCGCCGCCGTAGCGTTTTTCGGTTCGGAAATCGCGCGTGCGCGGCGAATAAACCATTTTCGTTCCGTCGGCGGAAAAATCGCCCGAACCGGCTTCGGGCATCGCCAATGCTTCGGGCGAGCCGCCGTTAACCGAAACTTTATACAGACGGCTTTGCGGCAGCGTCCACGAATCGCGCTGCGAGCGGAAGATGATTGACGCGCCGTCGTTCGTCCAGCCCATAATTTGATTATCGTAGCCCCAGCGCGGTGTCAGCGGTCCGCGCGCCGGATAAAACGTCAATTGTTTAGGCTCGCCGCCGCCTGCGGGCATTACGTAAACCTGTTCGTCGCCGTCGTATTGCCCGGTGAAAGCAATCCAGCGTCCGTCGGGCGAAAATTTGGCGAAGACTTCCATTCCCGGATGCGCCGTCAGGCGAGTTGCCGTGCCGCCAGCCGTCGGCGCAGTCCACAAATCGCTAGCGTAAGAGAAAACCACGCGGTCTCCCGCAATGTCGGGAAAACGTAAAAGTTTGGTTTGCGCCAAAACCGGGAGCGCAAACAGACAAAGCAGGAAAATCGCATTGAAAAGAATTCGGTAATTAATCGTCAAAAAATCGGGAACTTGTTTTTTCATATTTTCAGATTCAAAGTAACGAGACAAAATAATAACTGGGAGCGCGGATGTCCACATCCGCCCGTTTGCGCCAGCAAACGAGATTTATGTGTTAGATTCTCGCCGCTCGCGCGGCGATGCGGATATGGACATCCGCGCTCCCAGCTTAAACTTTCCTTAAAACTATTGAGTCCGATTACTAAAGTTGAAGTATTTACGGAAACACAACTGAAAAGTTTGCGCCGCACAAAATAATCGGCAAGGCAACCGGAGTTGTCGCATTTTCTTCCAAGTCTTGCTAATATCGGCAGTGAAACCTTGCTCTTTACCGAAGCGTAAAATAGCACAGCAAACGCAAGGTTAGCACGCATAGGCGGAAATCGCCTTCGCAACCGTTCATTGCCGGAGACATTTTTATCGAAGCGCGCCCATTTCAAGGAGTAATTCAAGCGTGAAAAAAAGTTTAGTTTTAAATTTACTGCTCGTCGTTTCTCTAATTTCGCAATCATTCGTTTTCGCCCAGAGCGGAAACGGTTCTTCTAAATTAACTTCAAAAAACATCGAACGCTCGTCGTCCGCGCCGGTCGTGAACAACAAAAAAGCGGTCACGGGCGAGATGATCGAAAACGATGTTTCCGAAGCCTTGAGCGTTATCGAAGAAAATTACGTTAACGGCAAAAAGCTCGATTACAACGAGCTTTTCAAATCTTCGATTGACGGAATGCTCCACGCGCTCGACCCGCACTCGAATTATTTCGACTCGAAAGAATTCGAACAGTTTCGCACCGAACAGCGTTCCGAATATTTCGGTATCGGCGCGACCATCGGCGATTTGAAAGACGGCGAGACGACGTGGACTTTTATCCGCGCGACGTTTGAAAATTCTCCGGCGTGGCGCGCAGGTCTTCGTTACGGCGATAAAATCGTTGATGTCAACGGCACTTCGATGAAAAACAAAACTTTTGTCGAAGTCCGAAACTTCCTGCGCGGTCCGCGCGGAACGAACGCTAAAATCACGGTTGAAAACAATCTGACAAAACAAAAACGCACCGTCGAAATCACACGCGACGCCGTGCCCCAACCTTCAGTGCCTGAAGCGTATATGATTCGTCCGGGTGTCGGCTATATTGCGATGACCGGCGGTTTTAATCAAACCACGGCGGGCGAGTTTCGCGAAGCAATGCGGCAATTAAAGTCGGACGGAATGCAGCAGCTCGTTCTCGATTTACGCAGCAACGGCGGCGGTCTCGTCGGTCAAGCTTATCAGGTCGCGCAAGCGTTTTTAGGTCAGGGACAAGTTATTTTCACTCAGCGCGGGCGGATTCCGGGCAGCGAAGGCTATTTCAAATCCGAAAATCCTTCGCCGGATAAAACGCCGCTCGTCGTTCTCGTCAATCGCAACACGGCTTCGGCGTCTGAAATTCTCGCGGGCGCACTACAGGATCACGACCGCGCTTTGATTGTCGGCGAAAACACGTTCGGCAAAGGCTTGGTGCAAAATCCGTTTATGCTGCCGTATAATTCGGCGCTGCTTCTGACGATTGCCAAATATCAAACGCCTTCGGGACGCAGCATTCAACGTGATTATTCAAACGGCAATCTTTACGATTATTACTATCAGGGCGGAACTTTGCGTGACGAGCGCAAACCCGCAAAACCAGCCGGAGCCGAAAAGACGACCGACGCCGGACGCAAAGTTTATGAAGGCGGCGGAATTCAGCCGGACGAAGCCGTCAAACCGGCGCTGCTGACTCCGGTTCAGCAACGCTTGAATTATCCGGTTTTCGGTTTCGCTCTCGAAGTCGCAGCCGGTCGCATTCCGGGATTTGAAAGCTACAAGGTTGACCGCGCAATCGAATTCGGACACGATTTGAAAGCGACGGATTTTCCGTTCAACGAACAGCTTTTCGCGGCGTTTAAAAAATATGTCGCGTCGAAACCGGAGTACAAACACCTGACCGCCGCGCAGCTCGACAAAGAACGCGATTTTATCGGGCGACAAATTCGGTTTGAATTATCAACGGCGGCTTTCGGCTCGACCACCGCGTTTCAAACTTACAACGAAGCCGATCCGCAGCTTATGCGCGGCATCGAACTCCTGCCGAAAGCGCGCGAGCTGGCGCAATTGGTCAAAAGCAAACAGACGGCTCTGAACCCGTAAACAAAATGCGGATTTCTGAATGCGGAGTGCGGATTGTATAATGCAATCCGCACTTTTTATTTTTCCCGTTAATTGAAGAAAGGAATTTATTTACAATGCCAAACAATCCGCCACCCTATTTTCCGCAAAGTCAGCTTTCGCCGCCCGATCCGAACCGTTACCGCAAATTCAAATTAACAATTGCCGCTGTCGCCGTTGTTTTAATTTTATTGCTCGGTGCTGCGGGCGTCGGAATTTATTATTTGACTCGCTCATTTTTTTAAACTAAATGCGGCAGAGCGTTTTAATTATTCGTAACGTAAAGATTCGATTGGGTCTAAGCGAGCGGCTTTCCAAGCCGGAAACAAACCGAAAAACAAACCGATGCTGACCGAAGCGACAAAACCGACAATCGGCGCCCAGAGCGGAACGTAAGACGGCATCGCCAATCGCACCAAAAACGTCAATCCCCAGCCGATTGCCAGACCGAGCAGACCGCCGAAGCCCGTCAAAGTCATTGCTTCGATCAAAAATTGGAGCATAATATCCGAGCGGCGCGCGCCGATAGCTTTGCGAATTCCGATTTCTCTGGTTCTTTCCGTCACGGAAACGAGCATAATATTCATCACCCCGATTCCGCCGATCATCAAACCGACCGACGAGATAACAATCATCGCAATCGCCACGCCACCCGTGATGGCGCGAAATTGTTCGACGATGGATTCGGATGTCGCCATCCCGAAATTGTTCGGCTGACCGAAAGCGACTTGTCGGCGGACGCGGAGCATATCTGTGATTTGGTCTTTCGCCACGTCCATTTGTCCGACCGATTTGGCGACCGCCAGAATAAATAAATCCTGAGCGTTCGGTTTTAATTTTTGCGCGACGCCGAACGGGATGTAAATTGTGTTGTTTGAATCGTCCGAGCCGCCGCCGAAAAGCATCTGCTCGCGTTTTTGCAGCAGACCGACAATGCGATAAGGCTCGCCGCCGATTTCTAATTCCTGTCCGACCGGCGAGCCGTAATTAAAAAAATTATCGGCGACCTGCGCTCCGATAACGCAGACTTTCTGATTTTCCGTCGCTTCAAAATCGGTAAACCAGCGTCCTTCGAGCATAACTTCCGAGCCGCTTTTTTCGATGTCCGGGTAAGTTCCCTGCATATTGACGTTCGAAGTGGTTTTCCCGTTCGGTCCCGTAACCATAATTCTTTGACCGAACCAATTGCTCGAAATGTCCAGAATCGGAACTGCGGTTTCCAGAGCAGGAAGCTGTTTGAGCGCTTCGGCGTCATCTTCGGTCAAAGGTTTTCGCAAACGTTCCTCGCGCGTCAGATTTCCGGTGCGGATTCCCGGCTCGAACTTGGCGATAAAAATCGAGCGCGTGCCGAAAGATTCGACTTCCTTTTTCACAGCCGCGTCTATTCCGCTGATGATTGACGAAATCAGCATCACCGTAATCACGCCGATGACGACTCCGACGATTGTCAGAGCCGAGCGCAATTTGTTGGCGCGCAGCGTATTTAAACCCATCACGAGATTCTCGTAAATATGGTTGCGAAAAAAAGTCGTAATTCCTTTAAACATAATTTTAATCGGCTCTCAAAGCCTCAATCGGATCGAGCCGCGCGGCTTTCCAAGCCGGAAAAAGTCCAGCCATAATGCCGACTGCGGCTGAGACGCCGATGGCGATAATTGCGGAAAAAAGCGAGATTTGCGTCGGGATAAACAGGCGGGAAACTATTACACCTATTGCCAGCGCGATTAACAATCCGATAAAACCGCCGATTGCCGATAAAATCGAAGACTCGAACAGAAATTGCCGCAAAATGTCTACTTGCCGCGCGCCCATTGATTTGCGGATTCCGATTTCCCTCGTCCTTTCCGTCACGGCGACGAGCATAATATTCATAATCACGATTGCGCCGACGATGAGCGCAATCGAAGGAACGGCTAAAATGACAATTGAAATCGTGCCGAGAAGCCGGTCTCGAATTCCGGTAATTGCATCGGGCGTGATAATGCCGAAATTGTCTTTTTCCAAATATCCGAGCTTACGTTTTGAACGCATCAACACACGAGCTTCGTCCACGGCATCTTTAAAAAATTTGTCCGATTTTGCTTTAACTACAAAATACAATCCACGATTGCGGATAAAACCGCCGAACTGGCTGCCGTAAGTTTTGAGCGGAGCCATAATAAAATTGTCCTGCGGCTGCCCGAAAACCGTGCCTTTGGCGCGAGCCACGCCGACGATTCGGTAAGGCACGCCGCGAATATAAATTTCTCCGCCGACAGCGCCGCCATAAGGAAACAGTTTGTCCGCAACGTCCGCGCCGACAAAAGCGACGCGCATCGCCGCATCGTTTTCCGTGTCGGTGTAAAATCTGCCGTCGGCGATGTCTATATTTTCGATGTCGGCGACAATCGGTTCAGCGCCGGAAACTCCGATGTCTTCCAAAACCTGCGTCCCGCGCTTGACCTGTGTGCGGCTGCCGCCCGCCCGCGCGCCGATTTTGTCAATCAACTGCGCTCGCGTTTGGATATACTCCATCTCGTCGAGAGTTAAATCTTTGTTGCGTCTCTGCGCGGCGGCAATCGTGTCGCTGTCTTTGAAATCGTTGAACGGATCGAAACGGCGAATCGAAAACGAATTCGAGCCGATTCCGGCGATTTTTTCGTCAACGTAGCTATTAAAGCCTTGAATCAGCGATAACACGACCATAAACGCCGTGACGCCGATAATCATTCCGAGCAGCGTCAAAAACGAGCGCAGTTTATGCGCCCAGATTTGGGAAAAAGCGAGTTTTAAAGTTTCGGAAAAATTCATTTATAGGAAGACGGAAATTGTAGTTAATACGAAACCGGCTCGATTTAGTTTAGATGCCGGAAAATCAGAAAAGCGGGCTGAATGTTTCAAGCCCGCTTTTTCACATTATTTAGTCGTTTATTGGTCAATTTCCCCGGCGCATCCCGGATGACCGCATTCGCAAGCGATTCCTGTAATGTCCTGTTCACCCGCGCTTCTGCAAGCCGCGCTGCAATATTCCGCATCATTGTTCACACGGCAGCTACAATTCGCGTGTTTGCATTTATCGTTTCTATCTGCCATTTATCGAACTCCTTTCAGGTTTTCTCAATCTTAGAAAACGAACGGACGTAAATCAAGATTTCTGCGACAAACGAAAAGTTAAATTATTCATAACGCAAACATTCAATATGAAAAAGAGCGACACATTAGGTATCATTTGAAGAATTGGATTCGAAGCTCCAGGATTTTTTCCTGCGCAATCTCGCGCCTGAACCTGAGCGGCAATTCGACATTGCAGCGCGCATTACAAGCTCTTATCGGCAGATTAAAACCAAATTTAATATGAGTTACGCAGTTAAAATGCAAAATGGCAGAAACACGACCGTTAGGGAGTGGGCTTTATTCTTACACACTCCCTAACGGTCGTGTTTCTGCCTCCAACCGCGTAACTACTATTTAATTTAAATTCAAAGATGCCAAACGCGAATGAAGATACTACAAAGATAATCGGCGAGCCGGACGAACCAACGCTCAAGCTTGACGAATCGTCTGCGGAAAACAGGCAAACGATACTTCAACATTCGCCTGAAACCGCTCCGACACAGCTTGCGACAACTGAGCTACACGAAGGCGAAACTGTACACAATATAATTGAGCCGGGAGATGAAAACGCGCTGCGTCCGAATCGCCTGCGGTTCGCGCTGATTTGCCTGCTTTTCGCTTTGCTTCTCGCTGATTTTGGTGCGCTAACTTATCAATATTTTTTCTTCGACAGCAGCGCGGTCGAATGGCAAACCAAAATCGAAGGAAACAAGGTCCGCGTCGCTCTATTGCTGAACGAAAATTCGCCGCTTCAGGTAAATGACGAAATAATCAGCATCAACGAACTAACTGTTGACAAGAATGAGGAAATCGAAAAAGCCACGATTCAACAGAAACCGGGAACGGCTTTTCAAATTCAAGTAAAACGCGGCGAGGAAAATCGTGATTTTCAACTCGTAACTTTGCCGCTGTCTGCAACTGACCGTTTCGTCGGCTTTTTGGAAACGGTTCTTATTCCGGCGAGTTTCTTGCTGGTCGGGATGTTGATTTTTCTGCTTAAGCCGAACGATCAAATGGCGCTTCTGACGGCTTTGATGTTTTGCGGTCTCTCTTTGGGAATCGGCAAAGTGCCTTTGAGAGCCGAGATGCCGGAGCTTTTCCAAAACCTCAGATTTTTCTTTTCAATCTTTACCACCCCGGCAGCCGCGCTCTTTTTTCATTTCGCGCTCGTGTTCCCCGAACGTCCGCGTTTCGTTCGTCGTTTTCCTCAAATCGAATGGCTGTTGTATTTGCCCGCGCTGCTTTTTATTCCGGGGATAATGTTTCACTATCTAGGATTGGAAAATTGGTTTCCGGCAAACGAATGGATCAGGATTTTACTGGTTTCCATCACTTCGCTTTTTTCGGCTCTCTTTTATCTCGTCGGCGGTTTGGTGATGCTGCTGCTCAATTATTTTTGGGCGAGCGGAGCGGCGCGCCGGAAACTAAATGTTGTCGTCGCCGGTGCAATCGCCGCATTTGCGCCGACGTTGTTAGTAGTTGCGACAGTCATTGCCGCTTCGATTTTTGGAATTGAAATTCAGACGGAAGGCAGAGATTGGTTATCAATTGTTATTCTTCTGCCGCTTCTCCTGATTCCGATTTCTTTCGCTTACGCAATTGTGCGGCATCGAGTCATCCCAGTTTCATTTATTGTGCGGCGCAGCCTGCAATATCTTTTAGCGAAAAACGCGCTTCGCCTGTTGCTCATTTTGCCCGTCGCCGGAATCGTCTGGAATATTGCATCGAATCCGAATCGCACTTTAGCCGAGATTCTTTTCCAAAATTCTCTGTTGTTTTACTTATGCATCGCGATTGCCGTAATTGATTTTTTGCTGATGCGCTCGCGTTTGAATGAATGGATTGACCGGCGATTTTTCCGCGAGCAGTATGACCAGGAACGCATCCTGGGCGCGCTGATTGACGACGTGAAACAGTCGGATTCGATGCCGAAGCTCTCTCGCCTCGTCAGCAGCCGCATTCAATCCGCTTTGCACCCGACGAGCGTTTATCTTTTTTACGAAGACCAGCGCGGCGGCAGCGATTTCAGCGTCGGTTTTACGACGAGCGAAAACTCTGCGAATCTGAAGCTCGCCGCCGATTCGCCGCTTTTGCGTTTTATGCAAACCAAACGCGGCGCGGTCGAATTTCCTTTGGACGATGACAGCGGAGATTTGCCGCGCCGCGAAACTGATTGGCTGCGTTCAATCGGCGCAAATCTGCTCGTCCCGATGCACGGCACTGACGGCAAGCTCGCCGGATTCTTTTCTCTCGGAGAAAAGATGTCGGAAATTCCATACACCGGGCGCGACAAACAATTACTCGGAACTCTGGCAAATCAAATCGCGCTCGTTCACGAAAATCTCAGCCTAAAAGATCGCGTGAGGCGTGAGCAGCAAATTAAAACCGAAGTTCTTTCGCGTTTCGACGAGGGCAACATCAATCTCTTGAAAGAATGCCCGCGCTGCGGCAGATGCTATGACCGAAACGTGGAAAAATGCGAGGCGGACAATGCGGAGTTGATTTTCACTTTGCCTGTTGAAAGAACAATCGAAAATCGTTATCGCCTGGAAAAACTAATCGGCAAAGGCGGAATGGGCGCGGTTTACGAAGCGACGGATTTGCGGATTAACCGAACCGTCGCGCTCAAGATTTTGAGCGGCGCAAGTTTCGGCAACCGCGAAGCTCTGCGGCGTTTTGAGCGCGAAGCGCAAACCGCCGGACGGCTTCAACACCGCAACGTCGTCACAATTTTCGATTACGGCACGCTCTCGACCGAAGGCGCGTTTCTCGTGATGGAATTGGTGCCCGGCGAGAGTTTGAAAGAGGTTTTAAAGCGCGAGGGCAAATTAAATCTAAAGACAATCAGCGATTGGTTTTCGCAAATCTTAAACGGCGTCGAAGCCGCACATAAAGCCGTAATTGTGCATCGAGATTTGAAACCTGACAATGTTCTGGTGTCGCACACGGAAGCGGGCGAATTTCGTTTGTGCATTTTGGATTTCGGACTGGCAAAGCTCAGCGAAAAAGAGATGGCGGGAGTAACAACGCCCGGCACGATTATGGGAACTTTCGGATATATGCCGCCCGAACAATTGCGCGGCGAGCAGACCGACGAACGCAGCGATCTTTTCGCAGTCGGCGTGATGATTTACGAGGCTTTGCACGGCGAAAAACCGTTTCGCGGGCGCAGTTATCAAGAACTGGTGCGTGCTATGAACGACGAATTGGTTTTACAACCGGACGAACCGTTAACCGAGTTTTTTGAAAAGGCTTTGGCGCGCGAACCGGAAAATCGTTTCGTTTCGGCAAGCGCGATGAAAAACGATTTGACGCAAGCGATTGCCGATTTGCAAAATTAATTGATGGAAAATCAAAAAACGTGGTTTGCGGTTGACGTTTTTATCAAGCCGGCAGCGGTCGAGGCGGTCGAATCCGGATTGAACGAAGCAGGCGCAAACGGCACTGAATATAGCACGCTCGGCAAAAAAGAAATCGGCGAAACGGTTTCAGTTGTCGGTTATTTTGATGAAAAGCCGAATCTGGAAACAATCGAAAACGAGATCAAAAACTCGCTTTCGATTTACAATTTGCCATTTGATTCAATAAACGAAATCGCTTTGCGCGAAGTTGAAAACCACGATTGGCTGGCGGAATGGAAAAAGCACTGGCGACCGACCGAAACCGCAAAATTTATTGTTGCGCCGACTTGGAGCGAAATTGAAACGACAGACAAAATCGTTTTAAGAATCGAGCCGGGAATGGCTTTCGGAACCGGAACGCACGAAACTACGCGGCTTTGTTTGCAGGCAATCGAAGAAAATTATCAGCCGGAAATGAGTTTTTTCGATGTCGGAACCGGAACCGGCGTTTTGGCGATGGCGGCGGCAAAGCTGCAAGGCGAAAGTCGAATGGCGAAGGGCAAAACTATTTCGGCTTGCGACACCGATGTTGATTCGGTGAAAATTGCGGCGGAAAATGCCGAAATAAATGGAGTTGCCGACAAAATCGAGTTTTACGTCGGCTCGATTAAACCGGAAACGCCGCAGTTTGATTTTGTTGCCGCGAATTTGACGGCTGATGTGATTGTGCCGTTGCTGCCGTTGTTAGTCGAGAAAGCCGTTAAAACGCTTGCTTTATCGGGAATTTTGCACGAGCAGCAGGATTGGGTGACTGGCGAATTGAACAAATTGCAAATTTCGGATTTCAAAATTCAAGCTCAGGGCGAATGGATTTCGATTGTCATAAATAATGCGTAGATTCTTTGCCGCGCCGGAAAATTTCAGCGAAAAGGAAATTCGGTTAAACGAAGACGAATCTCGTCATTTGCGCGATGTTTTGCGTTTGCGAGTCGGCGAAAAGGTTGCAGTTTTTGACGGCGCGGGAAACGAGTTTCTATGTTCGATTGAACAAATCGAGCGAAAATCTGTTTCGTTATTAATTCTGGAAAAAATCAATGCGCCGTCGCCGGAATCGGATTTGAATTTAACGCTTGCCGTTGCGCTTTTGAAAGGCGAAAAGTTTGATTTGGTCGTGCAAAAAGCGACCGAGTTGGGCGTGAAACAAATTTTGCCGCTCGAAACCGCACGCGCCGACGTAAAAATCAAAGACGAAAAAGATGTCGCCAAAAAGCTCGAACGCTGGCGGCGCATTGCGCTCGAAGCCGCGAAACAATCGGGGCGAGCTGTTGTTCCCTTAATTGAAAAGCCGATTGGATTTGAAGATTTTGTCAAAACGAGTTCGGGCGAGCGCATCTTTTTCGCCGAACGCGGCGGGACGGAATTGAATCAAATACCGAGCAAGGATTTTGAAAAATTAACAATCGTCGTCGGAGCGGAAGGCGGTTGGGACGAGCGGGAAATCGAATTGGTGCGTGCCGAAGATTTTAGAATTGTGACGCTCGGCGGCAGGATTCTGCGGGCAGAAACGGCGGCAATTGTTACAGTTGCTTTATTGCAACATTTGTTTGGAGATTTGCGTTAATGAAACTTCGGGCAAAAAATCCGAAATTTCGGATAAAAAGGCTGTTCGCGAATTGACGAATCGCCTCGAACGAGAGCAAAATAATCGTTGCGCTTAAAACCGAATTAATTAAGGATGGCGAATAATCAACAACACGCGCTCACCCGCGCCAAATCGGATTTGGCAAAGCGGCTTGGAATCGCGGAAAACGAAATTTCGGAAAGTACGGTTGAATCGGCTGATTTTCCCGATATGTCTCTCGGCGCACCCGTCAATGACGAGATGAGCGGACAGATGATTGTTTCGGGGCATCGCATTCGACTAAATGCAAAGGGAAAAAATTACGAATATCGCGCCGACGACGCAGGAGAATCTCTGCGTCTTTTCAATTTCAACGGCGCTAATCACATAGTCTAGCGAGTCTAGTGAGTCCAGAGTCCGTAATTATAAAGACTCGCCAGACTCGCCAGACTCGCTAGACTCGCTAGACTCGAAAATAATGAATCGTCAAAATATTTGGCTTCATCTTGCAATCGCGGCTTCATTAATTGTTATCGCCGCAGTTGTCGGACAAATCAGACGCTGGGAATTTCAGCAAAACGAAAACTTAGCAGCAGCTAAACCCGAATCAACAAAGGCTTGTGCAATGTCGCGCTCGCGCTCCGAACGCGAGCCGGAAGTGCTGGTTCGATTCAAACCGAATGTTTCCTTATCGGAAATCAAAAAAATCGCCGACCGCAAAAACGATTTGGTTGAAGACGAAATCGAATCGGTCAAAAACTTAGTGGCGATTGACGATTTAAACAATCGCGCGCCCGAGGCAGTCGCCGAAGAATACCGGCAACTCGGCGAAATGGTCGAATACGCCGAGCCGAATTTTGAAATCAAGCTCGCTCCGCCCGACAGCAGCGACAAAACCGTTGTTCCGTCAGCCGACGATAGCGAAAATCTTCCGAACGATCCGTATTTCGTCGCGCAATGGGCGCTCAGAAACAACGGGCAAAACAACGGCAAGGAAAAAGCCGACATTGATGCGATAAATGCTTGGGCGAAAACCAAAGGCAGCCGCAAAATCGTCGTCGCCGTTCTCGACAGCGGCGTTGATTACACCCATCAGGATTTAATCGAAAACATCTGGCAGCGTCCCGATTCGGTTCCGGCTTACAAAGACGACGAATTGGGAACATTCGACGACAAACAAGGTTTTAATTCGGCGGAAAATATCGGGGATCCGATGGACGATAACGGTCACGGAACGCACTGTGCCGGAGTGGTCGGCGCGGTCGGCGATAACAACGAAGGAATCGCCGGAATCAATTGGAACGTCGAGATAATGCCGCTCAAGTTTTTGGGCAAAGGCGGTTTCGGTTCGACGAAAAACGCGATTGAAGCCATCAACTACGCGATTGACCGGAAAAAAGCGGGCGTTAACGTGCGCGTCATCAGCGCAAGCTGGGGTTCGACGCAGTATTCGCGCGCTCTGGAAGACGCGATTCGCAAAGCCGGAGAAGAAGGCATTTTATTTGTCGCCGCCGCCGGAAATTCGAGCGCGAATACAGATAAATTTCCGCATTATCCTTCGAGCTATAAATTGCCGAACGTCGTCAGCGTCGCGGCTTTGGACAGATTCGATGCTCTCGCTTCGTTCTCAAATTACGGCGCAAAATCGGTTCACATCGCCGCGCCGGGCAAAGAAATTATGAGCACCTGGCTCAAAGGCAATTACCGCGAAGCCTCCGGGACTTCAATGGCGACTCCGCAAGTTTCCGGCGTAGCGGCACTTGTTTTGGCGGTCAAACCGAATTTGAGCGTCGAAGATTTGCGCGAGCGGCTTTTAAAATCGGTTGATAAATTGGACGCGCTTGACGGCAAAATCGAGAACGCGGGACGTTTAAACGCCGCTAAAGCAGTCGGCGAATAACGGAAATTAAATCGAAAAAAAGAGGGCTTCAATTTTTGAGCCCTCTTTTTTTATTGATTCTGCGGCAAAAACAGATTTGCGGTTAAAATCAACAAAATGGATCGAACCAAATCAGGGCGCGTAAACGTTGCCAAAGATGTTTTTAAAGAAGCCGGGAAAAACTTTTTGATGGGGATTCCGGCGTTCAGGCGCTGGCGTTTAAAACGCCCGCGCGCCGGTGCTTTTTTTACCGGCGCGGATGAAGAACTGGAGCGTTACGCTTTTTTGGGTTTGAATCTGCTGCAAAAATATGTCGGAACCGTCGAAGGCAAGCACGTTTGCGAAATCGGCGCGGGCGATTATCTGACTTCCGGTTTGGCGATTTTGGCGGCTGGCGCGGCATCTTACACGGTAATTGACCGCTTTCCAGGCGATTACACCGGCGCGACTGCAAAAGATTGGTATCGAGGAATCGAAGTTAACTGGTCGCGGTTTTATCCTGAAATCGCCTGGGCGAAAGATTTGCGCGCCGACGATTTTCCCGAAAAATATTCCGACCGCATCGAGCTGATTCGTGAACCGATTGAAACCGCAAAGACGGGAAAAAAGTACGACATCGTTTGCTCGTTTCAAGTCGGCGAGCACATTTCAAATCTTGGGTCTTTCGCGGAAATCAACAAACGTCTTTTAAAGCCGGGCGGAACTGCGCTGCATCGCGTTGATTTCGGTCCGCACGATTGCTGGTTTTGGTATGAAGACCCGCTGACGTTTTTGCAGTTTCCCGACAATTTGTGGCGTTTGACTGGCTCGAACCGAGGCACGCCGAACCGTCTCAGGCATCACGAATTTATGAATGCCTTTGAAAAAGCGGGGCTTGCGGTTGAGATTGCCAAAATAGATTATTTCGAGGAAACTTCGATTGATTTCACAAAACTCAATAAAAAGTTTCGGCAAATGCCGCGTGAATCTCTGCTCGTCGGCGTCGTAATTTACAAATTGTGCAATAACTTGAACGGCATTAACTGAAGACCGCTGTAAATCAAGCTAAATTAAACGTCCGAACTACGTTGAAATCGAGATAAGCGTTTTTCATACGCTTCGCGAGCAATCTGCACGTCTTCGAGAAAATACGATAGCTCGCTTAAGAGAAGCGCCTGCGCTCCGTCAACCAATGCTTTGGTCGGTTCGGGATGAAAATCAACCAGAATCATATTCGCACCCGCAATAACGCCCTGCGCGGTGACGTGAATGATGTCGAGAATTCCTTCAGGTCCGCGGCTGCGCGCGCCGACCGAGTGCGAAGGGTCAATGCAAACCGGCATTCTCGTTAGGCGTTTGACGACCGAAACGTGCGCAAAATCCACAAAGTTTCGATGCGGATCGCCGATGTTGGTTTTCATTCCGCGCAGCCCGAAAATGACTTTGTGGTTGCCTTCGCTGGCGAGATATTCGGCGGCGTTTAAGGATTCGTCGAGCGTAATTCCGAAACCGCGTTTGAGCAAAACGGGAAATTCCTGCTGCCGCCCGACGCTTTTTAGAAGCTCAAAATTTTGCGTGTTGCGCGTCCCGATTTGCAGCATCACGCCCGTCGGGTTTCCTGTTTGATGAAGCGCTTCGTTAATCTCCTCAACCTGCGATTCGTGCGTGACTTCCATTGCGATCACGCGGATTCCGTATTTTCCGGCAAGGTCGAAAACATACGGCAAACAATTTTTGCCGTGTCCCTGAAATGAATACGGGCTGGTGCGCGGTTTGTAAGCTCCCATCCGGGTGCAAACCTGCCCGTTGTCGCGTAGAGCGCGCATCATTCCTTCGACGCTTTCGGGCGAATCAACCGCGCATAAACCGGCGAAAACATTTAGATTATCCTGACCGAAGCGCACGCCTTGATAATCGAAATGTGCGGTTCGGTTGTCGTTTTTGTGACGCCCTAGCACGCGATATTCTTCCGAAACGCGGACAGCGTGGTCAACGCCGGGCAAACGGCGCATATCTTCGATGGAAAGCGTTGAAGTGTGACCGATTAAATATATTTCGGTCAGAGTTTGTTCCGCGCCTTGTACGCGGTGAACTCGCAGCTCGATATTTTGCAGCCTTTCGAGATGACTGAGCAATTGCCCGTATTCGCGGCTTTCGGCGGTTACGTGTGGTTTAAGAATCAGAATCATACTGTTTTAAAATAACGCTCATTAAGAATAAAAAATCTTCGCGTCCTTTGCGGTTATTTTCTCATTTTGCGGAATTTAACCGCAAAGGACGCGAAGATTTGAACGCGAAGGACGTGAAGTAAAAACCTTACTACCGATTTCGGTCTTCTCCAAAATCACAAAATTCAGGATTGAAAATTTATCTGTTGTTTGATATTTCAACCGAAGAATATCTTCCGAGATAACGAACTTCTTCCGCCTGACTTCGGATTTCATCAAGCGCGCCGCGCAGTTCGCTTTCGCGCGCAGGAGCTTGCAAATCGAGATAGAAATTATACTGCCAAGGACGCCCTTTGATCGGACGGCTTTCAATTTTGAGCAAATCAATTCCGCGCCGCACAAATGGACGCAGCGCATCGTGAAGCGCGCCCGGACGATGTGACAAACGTATGACGAGCGAAATCTTATTGCCCTCGGTCGAAACGTTTGAATCGACGGAGAGCAAAGCGAAACGAGTGAAGTTTTCGCTGTGATCTTCGAGATGCTCCTGTAAAATCGCTCCGCCGTAGATTTTTGCCGCCCGCTTTCCGGCAATCGCCGCTCTGGTTAAATCGCCGCTTTCGATTGCGCGGCGGACGCTTCCCGCCGTATCGTCGGCTGCGATTCGATTTAAATGCGGATGTGCGGCAAAGAAACGCTCGCATTGCGCCAACGCGACCGGATGCGATTCGACAGTTTTAATCGTTTCCAGAGACGCGCCCGGACAACTGATTAAAAAATGCGAAATCGGCAGAATTATTTCCGCCGCGATGCTCAAAGAACTTTCCAACAATAAATCGTAGCAACGGTGAACCGAGCCGACGAGCGTGTTTTCGAGCGGAACTAAAATGTAATCCGCGTCGGCGTCGCCAATTGCCGCAAAAAGATTTTCAAAAGTCGGGCGCGGCACTAGCTCGCAATTTTCGCCCAAAAGCCCAATTACGGCTTCTTCGCTGAACGTCCCGCGTTCACCGAGAAAAGCTATACGCGCTTTTTTGTCCAAACCCATTTGCGTCGGTTCGGCGTTATCAGTTTTCGCGGCAGCTTGAAATGCGTTCTGTTGAATGTGCAGACATTCATCCATTATTCGTTGAAAAATACTGGCGACGTTTGCAGCGCCGAGCGGTCCCGGATTTTGACTGCACAATCTCTCAATCACTTCGTGTTCGCGATGATGATCGCAGAGCGAAGTATCAACTTGTTTTTTCGCCGCGCCGACTTTGAGAGCAATTTCGGCGCGGCGGTTCAATAAACCGAGCAGTTCGGTATCAATCCGGTCAATTTCCGCCCGCGGGTTTTCTATTTTTCCGTCGTTCATACCTTCTTTCAAAAACTCAACGGTTATGTTTAGCAATTTATCCGCCAAATTCCAAATTAGCGTAAATGGTTTTAACCGTTTTTTAATTTTCTGTAGTCAATAAAACTGTGCGATTCACATCAACGGTAGTTAGCGGTAATCTGTTAGCGGGATGAACATTTTAGTTCTAAATTGCGGCAGCTCGTCGCTCAAATTTCAACTTATTGATACCGATCTCGAACGCATCGAACAAAATAGCGACCGGCATCTGGCTCGCGGCACTATCGAGCGAATCGGCGGCGCGAGTTTAATCAATCTGCAAGCCGAAGGTAAAGCGGCGCAGCGTTCGGCGGCTCCAATCAGAGACCATCGCGCGGCGGTCGAATTGGTTTTGCGCTGGCTGATTTCCGCCGAAGCCGGTATTGAGTCGGTACAAAGCATTTCGGACATTCAGGCGGTCGGACACCGAGTCGTTCATGGCGGCGAGCATTTTACCCGTTCGGTTTTGATTACAGACGAAGTTCTGCGCGGAATTGAAGATTGTATCGAGCTTGCTCCGCTGCACAATCCGGCAAATATCAAGGGAATTATCGCCGCCCGCGAAGTTCTCGGCGCGGGTTTGCCGCAAGCAGCGGTTTTCGATACCGCGTTTCATCAAACTTTGCCCGATTACGCTTATCTTTACGCGCTGCCGTATCAGCTTTATCGGCGTCATCGCGTCCGTCGTTACGGTTTTCACGGAACTTCTCATCGCTACGTCGCATATCGTTATCGTCAAATGCGCGGAATTTCGCGCGACGAAACAAACGTCATCACTTTGCATCTCGGCAACGGTTGTTCGGCGGCAGCTATTAAAAACGGCAATTCGATTGACACTTCGATGGGAATGACGCCGCTCGAAGGTTTGGTGATGGGAACTCGTTCGGGGGATGCAGACCTTTCGATTGTAGATTTTCTGGTCGGAAAAGAAGGATTGAGCGTTCAGGAAATCGAAACTCTGCTCAACAAACAATCCGGTCTTTTGGGGATTTCCGGTTTGACCAACGATATGCGTGAGCTGATTGCCGAAGCAAAGGAAAACGACGACCGCCGCGCAAAATTGGCGATAGAGATTTTTTGTTACCGGGCGCGAAAATACATCGGCTCGTATTTAGCAGCGATGGGCGGAGCCGATGCGATTATTTTCACGGGCGGAATCGGCGAGAATTCGCCGGAAATTCGGGAAAACATTTGCCGAAATCTTGAATGGGTGGGACTTAATATTGACCAGGAATCCAATGCCGCTCACACCGCAGGCGCGGAAGGTTTAATCAGCAAACGTGATTCGCGTCTCGCCGCTTATGTTATCCCGACCGACGAAGAATTGTTGATCGCCCGCGACACAGTTCGTTCAATCAAAGGCGTCGAGGCTCGTTTTTAATTGAAAGAATTAAGGTTTTCGACATATTTCCTTGTTGGAGATTATGAAATTTGAATACAGCGTACGAGCGTTTATCTTCATCCAAACCCTGAATCAATAAAATTAACCTTGGTTGACGCTTCTTTTGCGAACCTTTTACCATATCTAAAACGTTTTATATTTTTGCACGTTTTGATTTTTCAAATATTTATACTGATAAGAAATGAAAGTTAATAGTTTTGCCGCAATTTTTCTTAAATTAAACGGCTTTTTTAATCAACAAAATAAACTCTCTTTAAAAAATAAGGCTAAAAGCGCCGCCACGCCTTTTCTGGTTTCGTCGGTTTTTCTGGTCGCCACTGCGTTTCTCGTCTATAACTCGGTTAACGCCGTGACAATCTGGTCGCAAGGACCAAGCGCGAATTCAATCAACTCTGCCGCTGTTTTGGCTGACAATGCAGGCGTAAATAAGGTATTGAGTTCAGTGCAGTCGCTGCAAATGAAAAGACCCGAAGCCGGCATTTACCGCAATGGCAAAGATGCGAGCGCGGGAATTTTATTTCCGATTTTCCCGGTTCACGGCGGTAGAATTACTGGCGGTTACGGAGTTCGCAGTAATCCGTTTGACGAATTCGGTTTTGTAGAGTTTCACTCAGGCTTGGATGTCGCAGTTCCTATGGGAACGTCCGTTGTTGCAGGAGCCAAAGGAACGGTTACTTTTTCCGGCTGGGACGGCGGTTACGGCAACGTCGTTATCATCGAACACGCCGATGGAAAAGTAACGACTCGTTACGCGCATCTCGCGCGGTACGATGTTTCAGTCGGCGATACGGTTGTCAGCGGTCAGCAAATAGGTTTGGTCGGCTCGACCGGGCGCTCGACCGGACCGCATTTACATTACGAAGTGCGAATTGACGGCAAAACGGTTGATCCGAGATTGGTTTATCCGGCTAAGCAATAGTTTTTAACTGCCTTTTAAAAAATGCCTGTTTCGTCGCGACGAAACAGGCATTTTTAACTTAATCTCTTGAATCGGCGGTTAGCGGATTAGCCAGCGAATCGCTTGCCGTTAGCGGCGAATGACCCGGAGGCAAACTGTCCTTTTCGACGAGAGCCTCCAAAATGTAACTAAACGTATCCAGCAACTCTCGGTAATCGCGGCTAGCGGCGGTATGCTCCGAATAATAAGCCTGAGTCAAGCTCGCCGCTACTAATTCAAGATGTTGTCTGCGTTTATCGGTCATCGAGAATTTCCTTTTGCCGCTCTGGTCAAATTATCCGAAGTCCGAATTTCAGCCGTCGAGCTGCCGGATTCATCCGTCGCTATCGAGCCGGTTTCAGTTGTCCCAGTCGAAATGTGCCGTCCGGCTGTGCCTTCGACTTCTCGATGCGGGATGTGTCTTATTTTTTGAACGTGGCGCGTTTGAGGTTGATTTTTGTTGGCGTTCATCAGGTAAAGCGCCACCGCCCCGATTGCTCCGCCGATGACAACCGTGCTCAGAGCCTGATTTTGCTGTAATTTTCCGTAAAAACCGCTGCTTCTTCTCCGGCGTCCGCCGTTTGACGTAGTTGTTTTTTCCAAGCCAATCCGAATGGCGAGCGGCAGATGTTCTTCAATCCAGCGCGCCATCGCTTCTTCTTCTCGAAGAATTTCTTCCAAAACCGGAATGCATTGATGTTCTCCGATTTGTCGAGCCGTCTCAATCAACGCTTTATACGAAGCAATTTCAAAATGCTCGGCGGCGTAATCCGCAAGGAAGTTTTTGGTTATTTCATCCTGGAAAAATTCGGTGCTGATGCTTTGTCCCTGACCGAGCATCGTGCCGAAAAGCGATTTGGCGGTCGAAACTTTACCGCCGAGGCTGGTAATCAATTGTTCGAGCCGTTCGGCTTGACGGCGCGTTTCTTCGAGGTGCCGCATATTGCGGTCGTGGATTTCCGGGTATTCTTCGGCGTCTGCGGCGTGATTTTTCAAAACCGGCATCAACGCCAATTCGGTGCTGTAAGCGTCATTCAACCAGGCGATAAACTGTTCTTTTTGTGGTGACATATTATTATTTCTCCTTCTCAGGTATTTGAACAAGCAATTTTGTTCACTGTTATCAATGTAAGAGCAAAATCTTTTCAAAACTTCTTTTAATCGAATTCTTCAGCGCTGAAGAAAAACCAAATTCGGCTGAAATCGAATCGCTTCGATTAAAAGAAGAATCGGTTACGTTTATTGAAAATCTTATTTCCGCAACGGAAAATGTTCGGTACGCTTGCTGACAAAACAGCGCTCGCAGCAATGAGCAAAGAAGCGTTAAGTTTTTGTTTTAAAAGATAAAAGGCTCGATGAAATTAATTTCATCGAGCCTTTTATTTGAAATGAACAATTTCCGAATTATCGGTCTAAAGATTAAACGTCCAAATTACGCACATCGAGCGCATTTGATTCGATAAACTTTCGGCGCGGTTCGACCGCATCGCCCATCAGAACTGTGAAAATCTCATCCGTTTCCACCGCGTCTTCGATTCGAACTTGCAGCAGCGTGCGTTTTTCGGGATCCATCGTCGTTTCCCAAAGCTGTTCGGGATTCATTTCGCCCAAACCTTTGTAGCGCTGAATCGCCAAATCTTTTTTCGCAGCGCCCATTACTCGCTCTAAAAGCTCGTCGCGGCTTTGGATTTCTTCACGCGCGTTTTCTTCGCCGATGACGAAGGGCGCGGGCATTTCGCGTTCGAGAGCCGAATAAATTTCAACCGATTTTTGAAACTCGGCGAGGCTCGCCAGATTCCAATCGAACAAAACAGAACCGCCGCCGTGAAAACCGATTTTGATTTCCCACAAACCGTGTTCCTCGTCCTGCTCGATGTCGGTGTGATAACCGGCAGCGGCGATTTTGCCTTCGACTCCAGCCATCAATTCCTGACTGTCGAAAATCTGCCGCATCTTTTTGCCTGATGTGAACATTACGCCGTCGCGCCCGGCAAAAGCCGCAATCAAGGTTTTCATCAACTCGACATCGTTTCCCACGCGCCGAGAAAATTTATCGCGATAGCGTTTTAAGGCGACCACCTGTTCGAGCAATTTGCCCAGCTCTCTGCCTTCGATCACTTTGTCGTTGACCGCCGAGCGAATTTTCATTTCGTTCGTCGCCTGACGAATCAGATATTTCGTCATTGAAGGCTCGTCTTTGATGTATTCCTCTTTCTTGCCGCGTTTGACTTTGTAAAGCGGCGGCTGCGCGATGTAAATGTAACCGCGTTCAATCAATTCGGGCATTTGACGATAAAAGAACGTCAAAAGCAACGTCCGAATGTGCGAGCCGTCAACGTCGGCATCAGTCATCAAACAGATTTTGTGATAACGCAGCTTGTTGACATCAAAATCGTCTTTGCCGATTCCGGTTCCGAGCGCGGTAATCAAAGCCTTGATTTCGCCGTGACCGAGCATCCGGTCAAAACGCGCTTTTTCGACGTTCAGAATTTTACCTTTGAGCGGTAAAACAGCTTGATTTTTACGGTCTCGCCCCTGCTTTGCCGAACCGCCCGCCGAATCTCCTTCGACGATATAAACTTCCGAGAGCGCCGGGTCTTTTTCCTGACAATCGGCTAATTTGCCGGGAAGTGTCGAACTCATCAACGCGCCTTTGCGGACAATTTCACGCGCTTTTCTGGCGGCTTCACGCGCTCTGGCGGCGTCAACCGCTTTGCCGATAATCTTTTTCGCGACAACCGGATTCTGTTCAAAAAACTCGCCGAGATGTTCGTTCAAAAACGATTCGACAGCGCCTTTAACATCCGAATTGAGCTTTCCCTTAGTTTGCCCTTCAAACTGCGGCTGCGGCAGTTTGACGCTGATAACGGCGACCAATCCTTCGCGCACGTCGTCGCCTGAAAGCGATGTTTTAAAATCTTTCGCCAAACCCGAAGATTGTGCGTAAGCGTTAATCGTGCGCGTAATCGCCGAACGAAAACCCGAAAGATGCGTTCCGCCGTCAACGGTGTTGATGTTGTTGGCGAAGGAATACACTTTCTCGTCGTAAGAATCGTTATACTGCATCGCAACTTCAATCGAAAGCGTGTCGTTGACGACTTCGACATAAACCGGCTCGTCGTGCAGCACGCTTTTATTTTTATTCAAATGCTTGACGAATTCGGCGATTCCGCCTTTGTAATAAAACTCGTGCGATTTCTCAATTTCTTCGCGCTCGTCTTTGATCAAAATGCGAATGCCTTTGTTCAAAAACGCTTTTTCCCTAAGACGCTCCGACAGTTTTTCAAAACTGAAAATGGTCGTGTCGAAAATCTCGCCGTCCGGTTTAAAAGTGATTTTCGTACCGCGTTTTTGCGTTTTGCCGGTTTGCTTGAGCGGCACGACCGGAATTCCGCGTTTATATTCCTGCTCGTGCGTTTTGCCGTCGCGCCAGATTTCTAATTTCAACCACTCGGAAAGAAAATTGACGCAAGACACGCCGACGCCGTGCAGACCGCCCGAAACTTTGTAAGCGTTCGAGTCAAATTTGCCGCCCGCGTGCAGAACCGTCAAAACGACTTCCGCCGCCGAACGCCCTTCCTGCTTGTGAATATCGGTCGGAATCCCGCGCCCGTTATCAACGACGGTGATTGAATCGTCAATGTGAATCGTGACTTCAATCGTGTCGCAGTAACCGGCGAGCGCCTCGTCAACCGAGTTGTCAACGACCTCGTAAACAAGGTGATGCAATCCCATATCGCCGGTCGAGCCGATGTACATCGCCGGACGAGTCCGCACGGCATCGCGCCCTTCCAGAACGGTGATTTGTTCCGCACCGTAACCGTTCGCTTTTTCTTTCTTTGCTTTAATTTCTTTTTCTGGTGTAGCCAATTTTGTGTCCTCTAATTTTGTTTATCGTGTAAATTTTAGCTTATTTTGAAACCCGCACAACATCGCCTGTTTTTATCGTTTCCAGAACTTTCAAAGCATTTGGAGTCAAAGGCTAAAGCGATTCGAGACGATTGCTCGTCGCCGCTAAAATCACGATTGCCAAAGGCAGTGCTGCCGTGTTTTGTTGATATTCAATGTTTTTGTCAATGGTAATTAAAACGTCAAATTTGCCATCGGCGGCACGGAGCAAATTGCCGTTTTTCAAACCTTTAAAACCTGCTTGTTCGATTGTCGAAACGTCGTGTCCGACAAAGTAATTTTTCAATCTGCGAGGAGCGCATTCGTCAAGCAGCAACTTCATATTCTTCGAGCAGCTTAACTTTAAAAAGCTCTAAAATGCCGATTGCCTGTTCGCGCGAAACTGTCGGAAAATCATCGAGAAAAACATCCAAACCGTCGCCCGCTTCCAAATAATCAAAAAGATTTTTAATCGGAACGCGAGTGCCGCGAAAAACCGGCGTCCCGCCGAGTTTCTCAACATCTCGCTCAATCAATTCCGAATGCTTCATTAGCTTTATTCCTCGTTTTGAACAATCGCAATTCCGTTTTCAACTGTGAAAACTCGCCCGCGATTTTTGAATTGTTCAACCAGTGTTTCTTTAGATGTCGTTACGAACGTTTGGGTTTTATCTTCTAGAAATTCCAACAACTTACCCGTTCTTTTCCGATCCAGTTCGGCGTCCACGTCGTCGAGCAAAAAGAGCGGATATTCGTTATTGCGCTCAAAATACAATTGAATCGCCGCAAGCTGCAAAATTAATAGCGCGCTCCGCTGCTGACCGGAACTCCCGAACGTGCGCAAATCGCGCCCGTCAAACAAAATTTCCAAATCATCGCGGTGCGTTCCGATCAAGCTATAACCGGATGCCAATTCAGCCTGCACGCGCAAATTCAATCTTTCGCTCAAAAGACCTTTATAATCCGATAAATCGCCTTTGCCTTCGAGCTGCGAAACATATCGAATCGTGACGGTTTCTTTTTCAAAAAGGCGTTTTTCGAGCGCCGCTTGCAGCAACTCGACATAACGCACGCGCGCTTTGTAAATTCTCGCGCTCAGAGCAATTAATTGCTCGTTCCAAGGCTCAAGCAGCTCGCGCGTTTTCTCAACCGAAAAACCATTCTCCTGCGCCGATTGCAGAAGCGAGTTTTTCTGCTTGACCACGCGGTTGTAATCCGCCAGCGTTTGCACAAACGCCGGATAAATCGCCGTAATTCCGCCGTCTAAAAACTTCCGGCGGGCTTCGGGCTGTCCGCGCACAATCTCTAATTCAGAAGCCGTAAAAACAACCGCGTGAAGCTGTCCCAAATATCTTGTGACGGGTTCGCGCTTGCCGTTGACGGTCAGAGTTTTGGAATTCGCCTGTAAAGCGACTTGCATCGCGCGATGAATTTCCGCCGATTGCTGCACCGTTCCGCGCACTATTGCCAGTTCTTCGTCAAAACGAATCGCTTCGTATAATTTCGCGGTGCGAAAACTTTTCGTTGTCGCCAGCAGATAAATCGCTTCGAGCCAATTTGTTTTGCCTTGTCCGTTATCGCCGGTGATGATATTTAATTTCTCGCCGCAAAAAATTTTTCCGCTCGCGTTGCGGAAATTTTGCAGCTCCAGCGACTCCAGCAACATTGCTAAATTATACCACAAAAACGTAGTTTTATGCCGTTTTCAAACGAATAAAAATCATTTTTTATTCAATTTTCACGCCTTGTTTTCGCGGCGCAAAAATGCTACAAGATTTATGCGAGTTTGTTTCTTTGCGAACAATTCCACCCTTTTAAAACTTTCAAAACTTGAGGAGACTTCGAATGCGTTATCTCGGACTCTGTCTGTTCCTTTCCCTTGCTCTGTCTTCAGCGGCGTTTGCCCAGAAGAATCAATTCGGTTATCCGGCGCAGGTTTTAAACAGCGCGCCCGATTTCGTCGCCACCGCTTTGAGCGGCGAAACATATAAATTGTCGGATTTGAAAGGAAAAATCGTTGTTTTAAATTTCTGGTCAATCAAATGTCCGGCTTGCGAACACGAAACGCCGGATTTAAACCGGATGGTTGACGAATACAAAAACAAAGATGTCGTTTTCCTCGCCTTCGCTCACGACGCTCAACCGAAGGTGCAGAGATTTTTGCAAAGAAATCCGTTTAAATACGAAATTTTCCCCGCCAGCTTACAGCAAATGATGACGATTTACGGCAGACCAATCGGTAACGGATTTTTCGACCTCCCGTTTCCGATGCACGTTGTCATCAACAAACAAGGCATCGTCGAAGTCAACGAACTCGGAACAAAAGGTGTCAAAGCCGTCCGCCGAAAACTCGCCGAATTGACGGAATAAAAGAAAAAATCGCATTTGTCTTGCGCGGCAAATTTAAGCTATATTCGTTTTTCGCTTTTGTTGTGCGGAGGCTTAGGCTAATTGGTAAGTCAGCAGTCTTGAAAACTGCCGCGAGAAATCGCTTGGGGGTTCGAGTCCCTCAGCCTCCGCCATTTTAATCTCAAATTGCGAATTACAATTTTTTAGGTTACTTTTTTAGGCTGAATGAATCGTCATTCAGCCTTTTGCTTTTTATGACTCAAGCTCGCACAAATTCCACGGATAAACGCGAAGCGATTTTAAAAGCGGCGACCGAAGTTTTCGCGCGCAACGGTTATTTCAGCTCGAAAGTTTCCGATATTGCCAAAGCCGCCGGAGTCGCCGACGGCACGGTTTATCTTTATTTTAAAAGCAAGGAAGAAATTCTCCACTCGATTTTCGACCGGACGATGGCAGAAGGGATCGAACAGGCGAACATTGAGCTTGCCAAATGTCGAACGCCGCAGGAAAAATTGCGTTGCTTGTCAAAGCTCCATCTCGCCAGACTCGGCGCAGACCGTGATTTGGCGATTGTTTTCCAGGTAGAGCTGCGCGGCTCGACCAAGTTTATGGAAGAATTTTCCGCCGCCGGGTTTGGCGAATATCTATATTTGATTCGCCAAATCTTTGAAGAAGGTCAGGCGGCGGGCGTGTTCAGAAAAGATTTGCACGCGAAAACCTGCGCGAAAATTCTTTACGGCGCTTTAGACGAAATGGCTACGAATTGGATTTTATCGGAAAAAGGATATGAATTAGCGCCGATGTCTGACGCCGTTTTAGACGTTTTCTTTAACGGTGTTACGGGCAAAAAATAGCGCCGAGTTTTCGGTAAAAAACTCGGCGCCTAAAAATCAATAAACTGATTTTCAATACATAATACGAACCGGCAGCGTGTTTCCAAAAGTCGCTAAACCGCCCTGTAAAGTTTCCCTCAAATAATCTCCGATGCTTTTCGGAGCTTTTTCCACTTCAACTACGTCATACGGTTGAAGCGCAATGTCTTTCTGCTTTTGCTTTTTGATTTGATCAAGGTTCGCGGAAATAATTTCGCGATCCGGCGAGCCTGTTTTGAGGCGATAAATTTTAACGTCCTTCTTTTTCGCTTCGCGCGTCAAACCGCCGGAGCGATAAATAGCGTCGGTCAACATCATACCGCTTTCGGGAATTGTTAACGTATCTGCCGCCGGGGGATTTCTGACTTCACCGACAACAAAAATTGGAGGCGCTTTTTGCACCGTGACCACATCGCCCGGACGAATTATCGGATTGGCTTCGTTTTTGCCGGAACTAAGCTCGCTTAATTTATAAACTTTAAACGGCACGTTTGAGCCGTCCGCCAAAGGCTGCGGCTCAAGCTCTTCACCCGGTTCCGCGCATTGAATCGGCTGCGTGCGGAAAATTTGAACAGTGCCGCCGGCTTTATCCGTCCAGCCTCCGGTAAATGAAAGAATTTCCAATAGACGCACCCGGCGCATCATCTCAATTTTTCCCGGCGAACGAACTTCACCATGAACGACCGCCGGGGCGGTGTTCCTTTCGACAACGCGCAAGCTGAATTGCGGGTTTTTCAAATACTTTCCGAGCGCCTTGGAAACATCGTCTTTAAGTTCCCGTTCACTACGGCACCCGGCTTGAATCGGCTGGTTAACAAACGCCAAAACAATTTTCCCGTCATCGTCGACCGTATATCTGCCATCAAATTGCGGCTCGCCCAAAACCTTAATTTCCAGCTCGTCTCCCGGACTGATCTTGTAACCGGTCGAAACGGGCGGCTGATTATTAGTTTTTGGAGCAACTTGCGCCAGTATTCCCTTACTTATTTCCTGGGCTGAGACATTGACAGCCGGAAGGCTGCAGATGAGCAATGCAAGAATGCAGCTTAAAAATTTCATATTCTTTTCCTCTAATTAAAATGAATAGCCGTTTGAAAGGCGAGTTTATCCGCAAATCGGATGCGCTTGCAAGATACTTTGATAGCATAACGCAAAAAACGGTTGCGGCTCAATTTTAAAACGGCAAAAAAATATTGTTCCAAGCCTGCGATAAAGGTGTTAATTTTATAATTGACGGTTTTTTATTTTTAATAGCGGCATTTTAACTGAAATTAACTGTCTGGGAGCATTTGCATTTAAAATTCGCCGACAACTTGTCGCGGGCGTTTGACTTCAAAATGCACGGTCTCCCCGACGTTTTGTAAACAGGCGGCTTTTGCCGTCGAAAGAAGGAGAATAAAAATGATGAAATTTAAAAAATCAAAACTGAGTGTGAGATTTTCGATTCTGTTTTTGCTGGCATTTTTTGTGTTCGGAACGGTTTCATTTGCCGACGCGCAAACGCGGCGCAAGAAACCGGTTGTGAGAAAGAAAACAACCGTTAAGAGAACCGTCGCCAGACCAGCCGCGCCTCGAATCGTTTATTATACAGTTCCGGCAAACGAACGTATTCGCGTCCGGCTCGAACAGGAATTAAATTCCAAAACCGCCCGCGTCGGCGATACTTTCGAAACCAGAACGGTTGAGCCGGTTTATTCGACCAACGGAGTCGTCGTGATTCCCGAAGGCAGCCGAATCGTCGGGCGCGTTGACGAGGTAACGGCGGCAAGAAAAGGCGGGAAGCCCGGTTCGATTGACGTTTCTTTCACATCCGTTCGCTTGCCGAACGGCACGAGCCGTTCAATTAACGGCTCGCTAACGGATTTAGATTCGGAAAGAGGAGAAAGCAACAATGAAGGAACCGTTTCGCGCAATAAAATGAAAAACCGCAAAATCATCTTTATCGGCGGCGGCGGCGCTGGCGGCGCGATTTTGGGCGCGGCTGTCGGCGGCGGCAAAGGCGCTTTGATCGGTGCCATTATCGGCGGAATCGGCGGTGCGATTGCCGAAAATCAAACCAAAGGCGGCGACGTGGCAGTTAATTCCGGCACAGAATTCGGCGTAATGTTGAATCAGTCAATCAGCCTGCCGAAATACGACGCGACGAATCCGTAAAGCTCGATTAATATTTTTCCAAAAAAAGCGGCGTTTGGACACGCCGCTTTTTTCGTTTTAAAATCTCCGCTCAAATTATGAATTTCCAAGAGCTTTTAAATTATCTGGAAACAGCCGGTCTAAACATCGGTTTGAAAATTTTGGGCGCTCTCGTCGCGCTTGTCGTCGGGCGCTGGATTATTCGGTTCGTCGTCCGCCTGGCGCGCAGAGCGTTGGAGCTTCAGGTTCCCGAACCGACTTTAAACAGCTACATCGGCGCTTTGATTTCGGTTTTGCTGCACATCGCTTTAATAGTCAGCATTCTCGGATTTTTCGGATTTGAAACTACGACTTTTGCGGCTTTGGCGGCGGGCGTCGGCGTGGCAATCGGCGCGGCTTGGAGCGGTCTGCTGTCAAATTTTGCGGCGGGCGTTTTTCTCGTCGTGCTCCGCCCGTTCAAGCTCGGCGACACGATTTCAGCGGGCGGCGTAACGGGCATCGTTAAAGAAATAGGAATGTTCGCTACGCGCATTGACACTCTCGACAACATCATCAGCTACATCGGCAACAACAAAATATTTTCCGACAATATTCAAAACTACTCAGCCAACGAATATCGCCGCATTGACGCGCGCCTGACGCTTCCGCCCGAACGAAACACACTCGATGTAATGAAAAGAATCGAAGCGAATCTGGCAAAAATACCGAATGTTTTAACAATTCCCGCTCCCAAAATCGGCATTCTCGAAGTCATCCGCGAAGGCACGACCGTCGCCGTGCGCCCGTTTACCCAAAATAAAAATTATCAGCAGGTTTTGTTTGACACTAACCGAATGATCGTCGAATTGCTCGCCGAAAATAAAGAGAAGAATCCGCAAGAACTGTAAACTATCAACTCTCAACTATAAACTGTCCTGCAAAGAATCAAAGTTTTTCTGCCAAACAATTTATAGTTCACAGCGCATAGTTTGCAGCTTGCCTTTTCGCGTAAAAAAAGGAGACAAAATCTTGTCCCCCTTTCCATTCCGATTGTTTGAAATTTTAAACCGTCGCTAATTGCTTCTCCTGCGCCGCGCCGATTTCTTCCAAACTCTTGATAACTCGTTCAATCAACCAATTAGGCGTCGAAGCGCCGGCTGTCACTCCGACTCGCTCCGCGCCGCGCAGGTCTTCCGGGTTAATTTCCGCTTCGGTTTCGATGAGAAAGCTTTTCGGGCATTGTTCGAGACAAACCGCGAGCAGCTTGCGGCTGTTGGACGAGTGCCGCCCACCGATGATGTAAAAAGCGTCAACTTCGCCCGCCAAAGCACGAGCCGCGTCTTGCCGGTCGCGCGTCGCCGAGCAAATCGTGTTGACGATTTGCGTTTCGCCATTGGCGTTTTCTTTGACGGCTTCGGCGGCTTCGAGAAAAGTTTTTAGTTTAATTGTCGTCTGCGAAACGACGAGCGGATTATTTAAACGCGGCAGCGTTTTAACTTCTTCGGCATCCTTGACGATAAAAGCGTGCGCCGGAGCGTAGCCTTTGACACCGATCATTTCCGGGTGATCCGGGTTTCCGACAACGACGACGTGACGATCCTGCGCCGCAGCGCGCGAAGCAAGGCGCTGCACTTTCGTCACAAACGGACAGGTCGCGTCAACAACTTTCGCCGCGCTCTCGCGCAGCTCGCGCTCGACTTCGGGCGTGACGCCGTGCGCCCTAATCACGGCGGTTTCGCTGCGCTTGATTTGAACGGGTTCGGAAATCGTCGCCACGCCTTCTTTTTCGAGCCGTTCCATTTCCTGAGCGTTATGAATCAACGGTCCGAGCGCACGCACCGTGTCGCCTTCGCCGATAGCCTTTTCAACCATCTGTACGGCGCGCTCGACGCCGAAACAAAATCCGAATTCATCTGCCAGCAAAACTTGCATAATTTATAATGAAAGCTCTTTAACTTTCGTGAATAGTTTAACAAACGGCGCGCAAACTTGAAACTTAGCGAATCGGTTCGCGCAAAACGATTTCGACGGCGCGCGCGGCAACGTCGGCAACTGCCGGATTCGATTTTCCGAGACCTGCGACCTGCATCAACGCTTCGCCTGTGCGAGATAAAAGCCGCACCAAATCGCCTTCGGCAGCGCCCGATTCCTCGACCAATTCGCCCCAATCAGCGCCGTTTGCCCAAAAAGCGGCGGTCGCCGCGGCGCTAAAATTCAATTCCGGCGCAGGCTCGACTTCAAAACGCCATTCCTGTCCGGCGATTTCAAAAGCGACGGTTTCAAACTCGCCCAAAATTTTCAAAATGTCGTCTTCGAGCGGCAGCTCGCCGTAATTGCGGTCGGAATCTGAAGCCAGCGCAGCCATCAGCGCAACGGTTTGCGGCAATTCGTAATCGGTAAAAAATCCGCGCCGCAGAGCTTCGCCGACAAGTAGCGGGCGGTCAACCCGCACGTCGGCGAGCCAGCGCCCTTCTTCCGTTACTTTTTGCCCGACGTAATCGAGATAACCGAGCGAATCAAGAACTTTCGCCCGATTTTCAAAAGGCTGCCAGATTTCCCCGCGCAAAACGTCAATGTCGCGCGAGAATTTTTCGAGCGAATCGGCGTCTTCCAGAAAATTCCACAAAACCTGCAAGCAGCCGTTGCGCTCAGGCTTGCTCAAACCCGACGGCGGCAGCGACTGAATCAAATCTTCGATTAATTCGGTCGCGCCCGTGTTTTCGTCTTCGATGCGCGAGAATTTCGGCTCGTCAATCGCGGGATTTTTGCCTTCGTGAATATCGTGAAAAGCGTCATCGAGCGAGTTTTCATGAAGCGGATATTTTTTAAAGTAAATGCGAGTGATGTGCGAGAGCTGAAGCGTCACGCCTTGCCCGTTTTCGCGCATCGCCACGACTCTCTCGCCGTGTTTTTGCAAGACCAAAAAGAAACGCCGACCGCTGCGCCCCTGAGATACGATGCGACCTTGCTGAACGTTGTCGGTCAGCCAGCGATGACGCAGTTCGGCGCGCGTGTCGGGCAGATTTTCGTGCAGACGCATCCGTGCCGACGCCAATCTCTCCAAACCGCGAACATCATCAACCGAAATTTGAAAACCGCTTTCCTTTAAATTTTGCTCGATAAAACTTTGAGTCCGGCTGCGCTCGCGCTCCAATTTGCTGATTTTTCTGGCAGTTTCCCGAAATGCAAAAGAGCGTTCGGCAATTTCTCGCACCTGCGAAAAACTGCCGTAAGCGTCGAGCAGATTTAACAGACTCGTATAAGTCGCCCGAAACTGGCTTTGCAAAGCATCGGGCTGAGCGCGCAGCAAATTAGCGATTCTGAGCGGATTTTGATAAACGCCCGGCACTAAAACGGCAAAACCGACGTTATCGCGCCCGCGTCTCCCGGCGCGTCCGGTCATTTGCTGTAATTCCGACGCAAAAAGCGGACGCCACCCGTCGTTTCCGCGCGTGTCGGCGTTTGAGATAACAACCGTCCGCGCGGGAAAATCAACTCCGGCGGCGACGGTTGAAGTGGCAAAAATCGCGTCGAGAAGCCCGGCAGCCATCAGCTTTTCGACCAGCAATTTCCAGGCTGGAATGTGCCCGGCGTGATGCGAAGCGATGCCGCCGCGAATCACCGTGTTGCGATGTTTGTGATAAGCGATTTCGGGATGCGCTTCCGTGTATTCGCGGACAAAACGGCGGCGTTTTTCCGCCCGTTCAGCGTCCTGTGTTTTGAAATTTTTTGCCACAAGCGCGACTTCCTGCGCCGCTTCGTCGCATCGCTTTCGCGTCGGCAAAAAAACTATTGCAGGCAGCAAATTAAACCCGCGTAAAGCCGAGATTAATTGCGGCGGCGGAATTTCCGGCAGTTTAAATCTCATTTACAGTTTATTTTAACTTTTTGCGTCGGTAGCGCAAGCGGATTTTCCCAAGGTTCATGCAAATCTTATGAATCACTATTGATAGTGATTGCTCAACCCAATTTTTCTATGTGAAATTTACTTTCTCCTATTTGATACCAACAGAATGTTGCAATTTTTAAATTAACTTTTCTTCCTGCTGATCCCAGATTTCAAATAATGATTGCATCTCGGCTCCAATATAAGCGCCCACTACCCCTACTTTCCTATGCACAAGCTGCACTCCGACAATTATTCGCACAAATTCTTCATCCAACCGCAGTTCACCAAGAATTTCCTTATCTCCTTTGACTAGAACGAAACCTTCCAGATCACCGCCGTGCGGTTCAAGCGCAACCGCTTCGAAGTTGTCAATCTTTCCTTCCTGTTGAAGCCTGATGCAGAATTGCATCGCGTCGTTAAGAACGCTCTTAGCCGCTTTTTCTCTTCCCGGAATTAAAGCCCCCCAACCAATGAACAAAGCACCTTTAGCCATATCAATTCTCCTATAATTTTATACAGACAAACATATTTGAGAAAGATTCCACAATTTCATTTCGCCAGTTCGCCCGCTACTAAAGCGCGCGTTTTATCTCGTAGTGTTTCCATGTCGTTTTCGACCGTCAAGCCCGCAGTTTCAATCGGCGGCAAAAAGACAATTTCGATTGTGCCGGGATATGCGACGCCCGTTTTTTTGCCCATTAAATAATCAGAATTTTTGACGGCGACCGGGACAATCGGAGTTTGGGTTTCGATGGCGACTGAAAAAGCGCCGCGTTTGAAAGGCAATAATTCGGCGGGTAGAGCGCGCGTGCCTTCGGCGAAAATAGCGAACGAAACGCCGTCGGCGATTTTTTGGCGGACGGCTTCGAGAGTTTGGGAAGCGCGTTCCGGGTTTGAACGGTCAATCGGCAGAATATTTACATACTGCATTCCGTAACCGAAAACCGGAACTTTTAAAAGCTCTTTTTTCGCAACAAGTCCCATTTTTTTGCCGGTGTGCGCGAACATCGCCGCCGTGTCGAGGTATGAGCGGTGATTTGAGGCGAAAACGTAAGCCTTGTTCGGTTCTAAATCTTCCAAACCTTTCATTACAATGCGAGCGCCGCTCAGACGCAGCCACCAGCGCGCGCCCCACCGGGCAAACGGGTAAAACCATTCGCGGCGGTTAATTAAACCGAGAACGAGCAGAATCGGCGGCGCAATGAGGAGAACCATAAATGCAACCACCAACATTGACCAGAAATACCAAAGCCGCCCGGTGAAGTTGCGCTTCGTGTTAAACTTTTGCTCCGAGAAAACAATTTTTTTATTTTTCGCTAATTTATCGGAGAAACTTTCAGTCAAATGTTCAGACATCTTCTTGTTTTGTTCGTCGTTTTAGTTTTCGCGCCCGCTTTTGTTTTAGCACAAAAAACGGCTGCTCCATCACCCGAATCAATTTTAGGTTTTAAACCGACAACCGATAAAACCATCGCCGATTGGCGGCAGATTACAGATTATTTCCAAAAGCTCGACCGCGCGAGCGACCGCGTTTCGGTGCAGACGCTCGGCGAAACGACTTTGAAAAAGCCTTTTATTGTAGCTTTTATCAGCTCGCCGGAAAATATACGGCAGCTTGATAAATATAAACAAATAAACGCGCAGCTTGCCTCAGGCAATCTCAAGAACGATCTTAATTCTTTGATTTCGCAAGGCAAATCGGTCGTCGCAATTTCATGCTCGATTCATTCGACCGAAATTGTCGCCTCGCAAATGTCCATGAATCTGGCTTATGAATTGGCGACGGCGCGCGATGCGGAAAAGCTCGAAATTTTAAACAACACGATTTTGCTGTTAATCCCTTCGATGAACCCTGACGGCGTGCAAATCGTCGCCGATTGGTATCGCAAAACTCTGAACACTTCCGCCGAAGGCAGCGCGCCGCCGGAGCTTTATCATTATTACGCCGGACACGATAACAACCGCGACTGGTTTATGCTCAATCTCAAAGAAACTCGTCTGGTGACCGATCTTTTCTGGCGAAACTGGTATCCGCACATTGTTTACGACGTTCACCAGATGGGTTCAAACGGCGCGCGTTTTATCATTCCGCCGTTTTTCGATCCGCCGAATCCGAATATTCCGCCCGCGATTTTGCGCGAAGTCGGCGCTGTCGGCTACCGAATGGCGGCGGATTTACAAGCCGAAAATATCGCGGGCGTCGCGACGAACGCTTATTTCGATACATGGTGGCACGGCGGTTTTCGTTCGTCGCCGTATTATCACAATTCAATCGGTATTTTGTCCGAAGCCGCAAGCGCACGCTTGATGTCGCCGATTAAAATAACCGAAGAAGATTTGCGAAAATCGCCGAAACAGCGCGGTTTGGAATCGCCTCTGCAAACGGTGACCAATCATCCGAATCCCTGGACGGGCGGCACATGGACGCCCGGCGACATCGCCCGAATCGAAATGGTTGCGTCTCGCGCTGTTTTAAAAATGGGCGCGAAATTCCGGCAGGAATATCTCGAAAATTTTTACAATCTCAACCGCCAAAATCTCCAGCCGAATGATAAACAGCCCGTCGCTTACGTGATTGACGCGGCGCAGGCGAACGAAGAAAGCGTTTCGCGGCTGATTGAAATTCTGCTCGCGCAGGGCGTCGAAATTCACGAATTAATCAGAGAATTGCACACCGACGAAACTGAAATTCCGGCGGGAAGCTTTGTCGTTTTTCTAGCCCAGCCGCAGCGAAACAACGTTCAGGCTTTGTTTGAACGACAGGTTTATCCGAACCGTCTGAACGCCAACGGCGAAGCGGAGGTGCCTTACGATGTCGCGGGCTGGACTTTGCCTTTGCAAATGGGCGTCAAAACCACCGCAGTTCAGTCATTCAAAGACGCCGCGCCGCTCAGCGCCGCGAGAAAAATTGCCGACATCAATCAAGCGCGCGCCGCTTTGAATTTGTCGGCGGCAAAAGAATCTTTCGCCAAATTGCCGAATCCATTGAACAAAAGCGTGCGAATCGGTTTGTACAAATCTTACAACGCCTCGATGGACGAAGGCTGGACGCGGTTTGTTTTCGATTCTTTCCAGATTCCGTTCAATTCGCTTTTCGATGCGGATGTCAGAAAAGGCGATTTAAATGCGCGTTTCGATGTGATAGTTTTGCCTTCGCAAACTGAAAACCAGATTGTCAATGGTTTGAAAAAAGGCGATTACCCGGACGAATTTATTGGGGGAATGACGGAAGCGGGCGTTGAAAATCTAAGAAAATTTGTCGAAGCGGGCGGCAAGCTCATCTGTTTTGACGACAGTTGCGAAATGGCGATCAATCGTTTCAAGCTGCCGCTCAAAAACGTTTTAAACGGAATGAAGCGAAACGAGTTCTACAATCCCGGCTCGATTGTTCAGCTTGAGGTTGAC